>NZ_CP059896.1:382500-996000 GCF_014126615.1 Ciceribacter thiooxidans | reverse complement strand
CATCTCGCTGGAGCCAGGCGGCGAACTGCCGGCACCGCGGCCGAAACCGTTCTTCTCGATCCTCGACCAGATCCTCAGCGACCAGATCGAGCACCAGATCAAGAGGCCCTTCTGGATCGACACCGTCGGCGATTCCCGACTTGTCGAGATCCGCATCAAGCTCGAGGATCGCACGCTGCGCATCTTCGCACGACGAAATCAGGCCTATGCCTCGAACACCCACATCTTCCTCGTCTGGATGGTCGGGACATCGCTGGTGCTGATCGTCATCTCGATCCTGTTCCTGCGCGGGCAGATCCGTCCGATCCTGGCGCTCGCCCGCGCCGCCGAAAGCTTCGGCAAGGGCCAGAAAGCGGAAAATTTCGTTCCGCGCGGCGCCGACGAGGTGCGCCGGGCCGGTCTCGCCTTCATCCTGATGCGCGAGCGCATCGAGCGCCAGATGGAGCAGCGCACCGCCATGCTGACCGGCGTCAGCCACGACCTGCGCACCATCCTCACCCGTTTCAAGCTGCAGCTTGCGCTCGCCGGCGACAATCCTGAGCTCGAAAGCATGAACAAGGACGTCGAGGACATGCAGTCGATGCTCGAAGGCTACATGGCCTTCGCGCGCGGCGAAGCCGAGGAGGACGTCGGCTCGCTGCAGCTCAGCACGCTGTTTGAAAAATTGCGCAACGACTTCGCCCGCGAGGGTAAGGAACTCTCCTATTCAATCGAGGGCGACGACGACGTGACCGTACGTCCGAACGCCTTCGCCCGCCTCGTCGGCAATCTCGCCTCGAACGCCAGCCGCTACGCCAACCGCCTCGCCATCGAGGCCAGGCACAGCGCCAAATGGCTGACGATCACCTTCGATGACGACGGGCCGGGAATAGCCCCCGAGATGCGGGAGGAGGTGTTCAAACCCTTCTTCCGGCTCGACAGTGCCCGCAATCTCGACTCCTCGGGAACGGGGCTCGGCCTTGCGATCGCCCTCGACATCGCCCGCAGCCACGGCGGCAACATCACGCTCGGAGACAGCCCGCTCGGCGGTTTGCGCGCCACCGTGCGGGTTCCGGCATAAGAAAATACGAGGACAGATCCATGACGACCGGCCACTGGAATGGCATGAACTGGTTCAATCCGCCTCCGCGGCTGGAGGTCACGGCCGGCGAACTGAAGCTTGCAACGGGCGAGCGTACTGATTTCTGGCAGCGGACCTATTACGGCTTCCGCCATGACGACGGCCATTTTCTCCACCGCCGCCACGACGGCGAATTCACCATGGAGACCGCCTTCACCGGCCGTTACGAGGCCTTATACGATCAGGCTGGCCTGATGCTGCGCCACGACGCGGAAAACTGGATGAAATGCGGCGTCGAGTTTACCGACGGCCACCGCCATTTCAGCACGGTCGTGACCGTTGCCGGCCGTTCGGACTGGTCGGCCTTCGACTTGCCCGACGGACATGGTGCGGTGGAAGCCCGCGTCACCCGCCTCGCGGATGCACTCTTCGTGCAGTACCGGCTTTCGGGAACGGATCGCTGGAAAATGGCACGGCTGGGCTATTTTCCGCCGGAACTGGCATCGCTGGATGTCGGTGTGACCGCCTGCTCGCCGCAGAGAGCCGGCTTCGAGGTCACCTTTCACCGCTTCGTCCTCACCGATCCGCTGAGCCGCGACATCCACTGAGGCCGGACGGCCTCACATCAGCTTGCGGCCGTTCGGCACCGGCCGCTCGACGGCGGCGAGCACGATGGCGCCGCTCTCGTCCTCGAAGCCGAGCGTCAGGACTTCGGACCGGAAAGGTCCGATCTGGCGCGGCGGGAAATTGACGACACCGAGCACCTGGCGTCCGACGAGCTCGGCGGCGCCGTAGTGGACGGTGATCTGGGCGGAGGACTTCTTCACGCCGATCCCGGGACCGAAATCGATCTTGAGCTTCCAGGCCGGCTTGCGTGCTTCGGGAAACGGCTCGACCTCAATGATCGTGCCGACGCGGATATCGACCTTCTCGAAATCGCCGTAGCTGATCGTTTCGCCGGTTCCGCCCGCCTCGCTCATTCGGCGAGCTCCTCGGCGCGTTTGCGGGCCGCCTCGACCGCCCGGTCGAAGAGCGGCTGCATGCCGTCCTCGGCCATCAGGACGGAAAGCGCGGCCGCCGTCGTGCCGCCCGGCGAGGTCACATTCTGCCTCAGACGCTGAGCGTCGTCTGGGGACTGGTGAAGCAGTTCACCAGCCCCCGAGACAGTCTCCCGTGCAAGGCGCATGGCGAGGTCCGCCGGCAGGCCCGCTTTGCGGCCTGCCTCAGCCATGCACTCCACGAGATAGAAGACATAGGCCGGGCCGCTGCCCGACAATGCCGTGACGGCATTGATGTCGGCTTCGGAGGATACCCATTCGACCGGGCCGGAAACCTTCAGCAGTCCGTCGACCACCTGCCGCTGCGCCTCGATGACCTGGGCATTGGCGAAAGCGCCGGTGATGCCGCGGCCGACCATGGCCGGCGTGTTCGGCATGGCGCGCACCATCGGCGCGGCGCCGAGATGGCTTTCCATGAACGAGAGCGTCTTGCCGGCCGCCACCGAGACGACGACAGTCCCGGGACCGACCAGCGGCTTCAGCGGCGACAGAACCGCGCCCATGACCTGCGGCTTGACCGCCAAGAAGAGGATGCCGACCGAAAGCCCCTGTGGCACTTCGCTGGTATAGCAGGCACCTGCTTCCCGGATCCGTGCCAGCATCGCTTCGGACGGGCCCGGATCGATGACCGTGATCAATGAGCCCGGAATGCCGCTCTTCAGCCACCCCGCCAGCATGGCGCCGCCCATGTTGCCGGCGCCGACGAGGACGATGTTGCTGGTCGCAGCCATGGATCAGGCCTCTCCCGCGGTTTCGAAGAGAACCGCGTCCATTGCGCTCTTGGCATCCATCCCCGACCAGACGACGAACTGGAAGGCCTGGAAATAGGCCTCGCAGGCTTCGACCGCGCTCGAAAGCAGGACCTCGACCTGACGGTTGGTCGGCTCGGCACCGCCGGCGAGCAGCAGCGACTGGCGGAAAATGATGACATCCTCCTGCCGCCAGAGATCGAAATGCCCCATCAGCACCTGACCGTTGATGTAGGAGAGAAGCCGGATGACCTCGTTGACGCGGGAATCCGGAATGCGGATGTCGAAGGCGCTGGCGAGATGGAGCGCCTCGAACTCTTCCATCCACGAGAACGACACGTGGTAGTCCGCCCAGCGGCCCTCGACCGTCATGGCGATCTCGTCTTCGCCGGAGCGCTCGAACGACCAGTCGTTGTTCGCTGCAACGAACTCGATCATGTCAACCGGATTGGACTGACGTTCAAATTCCATTTCCATAAGGCTCATGCAGCACCTTCTTGACCGGAGCGAAAGGCGACAATTCGCGTGGAGGCACACAAACGAACAGACATCATTCTGCCGGAAGCAACACTGGGAATGATTCCCCGCAGCCATCAGGACACCATACGCACCCTGTCCGAAACTTGTGATGGCCCGTTTCGAATCATCATTTAAAATCAGTGTATAATGGCAAAGTTGAAGTACCAGCCCAGAAATGCGTTTCGGCCGACGGGGCTGTGGACAGGCACTATTCCACAATCTTGGCAACCAGCCTTAAGCGACTCTGTCGATTGGCTTTTCGGCCGCTGTCCACATGTGGACAACGAGAACGATTATTTTCGCTTGCAGCGACAGGCGAATCCGGCCGTCGGCGTTTCTTTCAGCAAAAGCACCCGCCGCAAACGCGACCGCCGCCGAATCCCGCTGGAAGTTCGGTGACTTCCGGAGATTCGGCGGCGGTGTCGATCGTCGGTCGTGAAGGAGCCGAGCGGCTCACTTGTCCTTGGCGTCGAGCCGTGCTTCGAGCGCGGCGATGCGGGCGAGCAGCGCGTCGTTTTCCTCGCGCGCCTTCACCGCCATTTCGCGGACCGCCTCGAATTCCTCGCGTTTGACCACGTCCATGCCGTTCAGCCAGCGCTCGGCCTGCGCGTGGAAAGCGGTCTCCATTTCCTTGCGAACGCCCTGGGCGGCGCCGGCCGCATCGGTCATCAGCTTGGCGAATTCGTCCAGAATGCGGTTCGGTCCGGTGGACATCGGGATCGGCTCCTCTTTCGCGGTCGACGCCGTCAGCGGCGCCTTTGTTCATGGGGTTTGAGGTAGGCATTTGCCGGGAGCGATGCAAGCCATAATCTTGCCGGGACGGCCGTGCAGCTTGCCTGCCGTCCAGAATCCATCTTGACCGTCCCATTTCAGAACGCCATTTTCCGCCGACAATAACGAAGGTGCAACCGTGCAGTCAGCCGCCGCCCTGCTTTCCATCATCAGCATTCCGGCAATCGATCCCGTGGCCATCGCCATCGGGCCGATCGCGATCCGCTGGTATGGCCTCGCCTATGTCGCCGGCATCATGCTCGGCTGGTTCGTCGCGCGCCGCATGCTGGCCAACACGACGCTCTGGCCGAACGCCACGCCCCCCTGCACGCCCGCACACCTCGACGACTTCCTCGTCTGGGTCGCGCTCGGCATCGTGCTCGGCGGTCGTATCGGCTACATCCTCTTCTACGATCTCGACGCGGTACTCGCCGAACCGGTGCGCGCCATCCAGATCTGGAACGGCGGCATGTCCTTCCACGGCGGCTTTCTCGGCGCCACCATCGCGATGGTCCTGTTTTCCCGCCGCCATGCGATCCCGCTCTGGAGCCTCTTCGATATCGTCGCGAGCGTCGCCCCGATCGGCATCCTCTTCGGGCGGCTTGCGAATTTCATCAACGGCGAGCTCTGGGGCCGCATAACCGACGTGCCCTGGGCCATGGTCTTTCCGACCGGCGGCCCGATGCCGCGCCATCCGAGCCAGCTCTACGAAGCGGCCCTCGAAGGGCTCCTGCTGTTCGTCATCCTGCAGATCCTCGCGCGCTCCTTCAAGGCGCTGCGCAGGCCGGGAACGGTGACCGGCGCCTTCGTCGCGCTCTATGCGCTGGCGCGCATCACGGTCGAGTTCTTCCGCGAACCGGACGTGCAGATCGGCTATCTCGCCGGCAACTGGCTCACCATGGGAATGGTGCTGTCCCTCCCGATGCTCGCAGCCGGGCTCTGGGTGATCCTGCGCGCGCGCCGGGCGAGCGGCCGTTGAGACAACGAGAGGCGACGACCGTGACCACACCGCTTGCCACCAAGATCAAGTCGCTCATCCGCGCCAACGGCCCGCTCAGCGTCACCGACTATTTCGCGATCTGCCTCGCGGACCCCGAATACGGCTACTACAAGACCCGCAATCCCTTCGGCACCGATGGCGATTTCGTGACGGCTCCCGAAGTCAGCCAGCTCTTCGGCGAGATGCTCGGCGTCTTCATGGTCATCGCGTGGCGCCGCCATGGCGAGCCGCAGCCCGTGCGGTTCGTCGAGGTCGGCCCCGGCCGCGGCACGATGATGTCGGACATGCTGCGGGTGATCGCCCGGATCGCCCCCGCGCTCTACGAGGCGGCGACCGTCCATCTGGTCGAGACGAGCGGGCGGCTCCGCGATGTGCAGCGGAAGACTCTCGCCGGCTACGAAGGCAAGATCACGTGGCATGAAAGCTTCGACGAAGTGCCCGCGGGCTTTGTCCTCGTCGCCGCCAACGAACTCTTCGACGCGATCCCGATCCGCCAGTTCGTGAAGACGCCCACGGGCTTTCGCGAGCGCATGGTCGGCCTCGACGCCGACGACAAGCTGACCTTCGCCGTCGGTGTCTCGGGCATAGACCCCGCTCTCTTGCCGACGGCCGGCAACCTGCCGCCGGACGGCACCATCTTCGAGATCGCGCCCGCCCGCCAGGCGGTGCTGCAAACGATGTGCGGGAGGCTGCACGCCTCCGGCGGAACTGCGCTCATCATCGACTACGGCCATATGGCCACGGCCTACGGCGACACCCTGCAGGCGGTGCTCGCCCATGAATTCGATCCACCGCTCGCCCATCCCGGCATGGCCGACCTGACGAGCCATGTCGACTTCGAGCAGCTTGCGATGACTGCAGGCGCCGCTGGCGTGCACGTCAACGGCTGCATGCACCAGGGCGATTTTCTCGTCGGCCTCGGCATCGAGGAACGCGCATCCGCACTCGGCCGGGGTAAGGATGCCAAGACCCAGACGGAGATCGTCCAGGCGGTCGAGCGGCTGGCTGGCGCCGGTGAAGGGCGGATGGGCGAGCTGTTCAAGGTTCTCGCACTGTCGAGCCCCGCCGTACCGCTTCCCCCCTTCAAGCCTGCGGATTGACAGAGGCGGCGGGCTTGGGTCACCATCCCGCCGAATCCGGCAGGGCCAGAAGGCGCCGTCTCTTTCACAAGACCCGGCAGGTGGACGAACATCACTCTCACCAAACGCGGACACCGGAAAGCCATGCAGAATCAAGCATCTCCAGAGCCGATCGAAAGTACGCTGCTCCCAGAGAACGGGAACGGCCGCTTCCGCCACGGCTTCTTCACCCGCCGGGGCGGCGTCTCGGAAGGCCTCTATGAGGGCCTGAACGTCGGGCTCGGTTCCAACGACGCGCCGGAGCGCGTGCGCGAGAACCGCAGCCGCGTCAGCCGCTGGTTCGGCCTGCCGCCGGAGCGGCTCGCGACCGTCCACCAGGTCCATTCGCCGGACGTGATGGTGGTCGACGCACATCATCACGGCTCGCGCCCGCAGGCCGATGCCATGGTGACCTCGGTGCCGGGCGTCATCCTCGGCGTCCTTACCGCCGATTGCGGGCCGATCCTTTTCGCCGATCCGGAAAACGGCGTCATCGGCGCGGCCCATGCCGGCTGGAAGGGCGCCCTCACCGGCGTTCTGGAAAACACGGTCGCCGCCATGGAACAGCTCGGTGCCGCTCGCGAAAGCATCGTCGCCTGCCTCGGCCCCTCGATCAGTGCGCAGAATTACGAGGTCGGCCCCGAATTCATCGCCCGCTTCCTCGAACAGGACCCGGCCTACGAAGCCTTCTTCTCCCCTTCCGAAAGGGAGGGACATGCAATGTTCGACCTGCAGGGCCTCACCCTGAAGAGGCTCACCGACGCCGGCCTGAGGGCCGAAAGCCTCGGCCTCTGCACCTATGCCGATCCCGGTTCCTTCTTCTCCTATCGCCGGACCACGCATGCCGGAGAACCGGATTACGGCCGCCAGATTTCCGCAATCGCAATCACGGAGGACTGACATGGCGCTGCACTTCGACGCGAGCGAATACGCTGCCCGGCTCGACCGCCTGACGGCCCGCATGGCGGAAGAGAAGCTCGATGCCCTGCTGCTCTTTGCCCAGGAGAGCATGTACTGGCTGACGGGCTACGACACCTTCGGCTACTGCTTCTTCCAGTCGCTCGTGGTGAAAGCGGACGGATCGATGACCCTGCTCACCCGCTCGGCCGACCTGCGCCAGGCGCGCCACACCTCGACGATAGAGAACATCGTCGTCTGGGTGGACCGGGTGAACGCCGATCCGGCCGTCGACCTGCGCAACCTGCTGAGCGACATGGACCTCCTCGGACGCCGCATCGGCGTCGAATACGACACGCACGGCATGACCGGCCGTGTCGCGCGTCTCCTCGACAACCAGCTGACCACCTTCGGCCAGATCGTCGATGCCTCCTACCTCGTCAGCAATCTCCGTCTGGTGAAGAGCCCGGCCGAAATCGGCCACGTCGAGCGTGCGGCAGCGCTGGCCGACGATGCGCTGGATGCCGCCCTGCCACTCGTCAGGGCGGGCGGCAGCGAGGCGGAAATCCTCGCAGCGATGCAGGGTGCCATCCTCGCCGGCGGCGGCGACTATCCGGCCAACGAATTCATCATCGGTTCCGGTGCCGATGCACTGCTCTGCCGCTACAAGTCGGGCCGTCGCACGCTTTCCGACAAGGACCAACTGACGCTCGAATGGGCCGGCGTCGACGCCCATTACCACGCGGCGATGATGCGGACGATCGTCATCGGCGACGTCACCGCACGCCACCGCGAGCTCTACACGGCCTGCGAGGCCGCGATCCGCGAGGTCGAGGCGGTCCTTCGTCCCGGCAACACCTTCGGTGATGTCTTCGACACCCACGCCCGCATCATGGACGAACGGGGCCTTACCCGGCACCGGTTGAATGCCTGCGGCTACTCCCTCGGCGCGCGCTTCTCGCCGTCCTGGATGGAGCACCAGATGTTCCATGCCGGAAACCCGCAGGAAATCCTGCCCGACATGTCGCTCTTCGTGCACATGATCGTCATGGATTC
The DNA here is from genome assembly GCF_014126615.1 of Ciceribacter thiooxidans. NCBI lineage: Bacteria > Pseudomonadati > Pseudomonadota > Alphaproteobacteria > Hyphomicrobiales > Rhizobiaceae > Ciceribacter > Ciceribacter thiooxidans. The sequence goes on along the minus strand of NZ_CP059896.1, from coordinate 987,772 downwards.
GGAGCGGGAAACAGCGATGACCCTCGGCCATACCTACCTGACGACCGAGGATGCGCCGCGGGCGCTGTCGAGGCATCCGCTGGAACTTCTGGTCCGCTGAGCGGCCTCGTGAAATCCTGGGGAATTGACAGGGCCCTCCCCGGACCCGATAACAATGCCGACGAAGGCTTGACCGAACAGGAAGGGCAAATGGCCGGATGAAGTGGATCGCAGTTGCATCGACAGTGCTGATGCTGGCGCTTGCCCTCTCCGGCTGCAACACCACCGATGCCCTGACTCCACAAGCCGATGTCGGCGGCGGAATGCAGGTGGCAAGCTCCCCCGTCACCCAATCCGACACCGACCGGATGGCCGGCGTCCCGGCAGGGCAGCAGCCGCTCGCCGGTCAGGGCTATACGACGCCACCGCAGAATACGCTGGAAGCCCAGGCACAGGCGCTCGCCGCCGGCAGTCAGCCGATGCAGCCTCCCCCACCGGTCGGAGGTGTGACGACGCAGCAGCAGCCGGCCGCTCAAGCATCGTCACCGGCGCCGACACAGACGGCGGCCCTCGCCCCTGCGAAGGGCACGATCCGCTTCCTGCCGATCATCGGCGCGCCGATCCAGGCCGTGACGCCGCTTTCGCGTCAGCTCGGGGCCGAAGCCCGTGCCCGGGGGCTGGTGATCAAGGGCTCGAACGACCCGGCGGCCGATCACATCCTCAAGGGCTATTTCTCGGCCTTCGCCGAAGGCGGACAAGTCACGATTGTCTATGTCTGGGACGTTCTCAACCAGAGCGGAAGTCGCCTTCATCGTATTCAGGGCCAGGAAGTCGTCCCGTCGTCGGCGACCGAGGCCTGGGCGGGCGTCCCCGCTTCCCTCATGCAACAGATCGCAACCAAGACAATCAACGAATATACCAGCTGGCTGGCCGCACACGGTGGATGACGGCTGGTCACAAACTTTTCACGAATTTCACCGGCCGCGACCGCAAGGCCTCTTGCATTCGGGTTCAAGGACGCTAAAAAGCGCCCATTCAGCATGACAACAGGCGGGCCAAAATGAAGGTTTTCGCGGGGAATTCGAACCGGCAGTTGGCCGAGGCGATCTGCAATTATCTCAATGTTCCTCTTGGGAAAGCCACCGTTCGGCGGTTCGCGGACCAGGAAATTTTCGTAGAGATCCAGGAAAATGTCCGCGGCGAGGACGTTTTCGTCGTCCAGTCGACGTCCTTTCCTGCCAACGACCACCTGATGGAACTGCTGATCATGATCGATGCGTTCCGTCGATCCTCAGCGCGCCGCATCACCGCCGTGCTTCCCTATTTCGGCTATGCCCGCCAGGACCGCAAACCGGGGCCCCGCACCCCGATCTCGGCGAAACTGGTCGCCAACCTCATCACCGAAGCCGGCGCCGACCGCGTACTGACCCTCGACCTGCATGCCGGTCAGATCCAGGGCTTCTTCGATATCCCGACCGACAACCTCTACGCCGTGCCGATCCTCGCCCGCGACGTGAAGGAGCACTACGACCTCAAGAACGTGATGGTCGTCTCGCCGGACGTCGGCGGCGTCGTGCGTGCTCGCTCGCTCGCCAAGCGCCTCGACTGTCTGCTGGCGATCGTCGACAAGCGCCGCGACCGTCCGGGTGAATCCGAAGTCATGAACGTGATCGGCGACGTCACCGGCAAGGATTGCATCCTGATCGACGACATCGTCGACTCGGGCGGCACGCTCTGCAACGCCGCCGAGGCCCTGCTGAAGAACGGCGCGACCAGCGTGACGGCCTACATCACCCACGGCGTGCTCTCGGGCGGTGCGGTGACCCGCGTCGCCTCTTCCAAGCTGCGCGAGCTGGTGATCACCGACTCCATCCAGCCGACGACCGCCGTCCAGTCCGCCCACAACATCCGCGTGCTGACGACCGCCAACCTGCTGGGCGAGGCGATCAACCGCACGAGCGCGGAAGCCTCGGTCTCGAGCCTCTTCGATTGAGGCTCGCCTCCTCCCCAAGAGATCGGAGCCGCGCTATCGCGGCCCCAAACATTCAACAGTGTTGACTTAAGATTGCCGTAAGCAATTTCCGCGACACTTCCGCGCACCATTATTGCGGGAGGAGCACACTTGATGTCGCGAAACAGTATCCAGACGGACAGAATCCGTCCCCTGTCGTCCGTCAAGGCGAAGTTCGCCGGCCTCGTCGTCGGAGCCACCCTGGTCTCTTGCATGGCGGTCGGCCTGTTGAGTTACCAGATCGGCAAGGTGGGCCTGATCGAGGCCAGCAAGCTCAGACTGGAATCGGTCGCAGCAAACCAGTCGAAGGAAGTCACCGCCTATCTCGACCGCGTAGGCCAGTCGCTGGCCGAGATCGCGCAGAACACGGCGGTCGGCGAAGCGACGGAGATGATGGTCAACATCATTCCGGTCGAGGCTCCGACGATCAAGAAGGTCTTCCAGCCCGAAGGCTCCACCGTCGAACAGCGCATCGCAATCGACGGCAGCAAGCAGAAACTGCTCTACGGCGTGCGGCATGCCGCCATCCACGGCACGCTCTCGAGCACGTGGAAGAACGCCAATGTCAGCGACATCCTGGTTGCCGACGTCAACGGCACGATCGTCTATACCGTGACGAAGGGTGGCGAACTTCTGACGACGCTCGATGATCCGGCCAACGCCCGCCTGAAGGAACTCGCCGAACGGGTGAAGGCCGGCGGCGACCGCGACGTCCATTTCTCGCCGTTCGGTGATTACCCCTACGAGGCAGGAACTCCCTCGGCCTTCATCGCGCAGCCGCTCGCCATTTCCGTCTGGGGCGAGACACAGCGGAAGGGAACCGTCTTCATCCGCGTTTCCGCCGAAAAGCTCTCGCAGATGATGAAGCCCGACGGCCTGGGCACGACGATCGACGACGCCTTCCTCCTCAGTGACGACGGCAGCCTGCGGGGCGGCACAATCACCGGCGGCAAGGACGCAGTCGTCGCGCCCGAACTCGTCGACGCAGCGAAATCCGGCGCCAGCGGCGCGACTTTCGCCAATTCGGCGAACGGCACGTCCTTCTACTCCTATCTCCCCGTCGACCTCTTCGGACAACGGCATCTCCTCGCCATCGGCCAGGAAGATACAAAGGTGCTGGCCTCGGCCAATGATCTCGCGAAATGGGCGTTCCTCGCGACCGTCGCCGTCCTCGCCATCATGGGACTGGTCGGAACGCTGGTCTCTTCGAGCCTTACACGCCCGCTGACGGAACTCGCCAAGCTGATGAACCGCCTCAACCAGGGCGACCGGAACATCGAGATCCGCGCCGCCGGCAGGCCGGATGAGATCGGCGTGATGGCGCGCGCACTGGACGCGTTCCGCACCAGCGCGCTTGAAAAGGACCGGATGGAGACCGAAGCCGTCGAACGCGGCGCAGAGATCGAACAGGAGCGCCGTCAGCGTGAAGCAGAAAAGGCACGCAGCGCGCAGGAACTCGAAGATGCGGTTTCAGCGCTTGCCGGCGGCCTGCAGGAGCTCGCCGGAGGCAAATTGAACGTGCGGATCGACACGCCCTTCGTGTCCTCGCTCGATCACCTCCGCCTCGACTTCAACCAGTCGCTCGAACATCTCGAACAGGCGATCCGCGCGATCAGCGAAAGCGCCGACACGATCCGCGGCGGTTCTGCCGGCCTCAAGTCCGCGTCGGAAGACCTCGCGCAGCGGACGGAACGCCAGGCGGCTTCGCTCGAGGAAGCGGCCGCCGCCCTCGGCGACATGACCGGCTCGGTCAATGACGCCCTGAAGCGTTGCGAGACGGCGGTGCAGGTCGCGGCCGAAAGCCTTGCCGGTGCGAAGACCTCGTCTTCGGTCGTCAGCGAAGCGATCACCGCGATGGAGCGTATCGAAGGCTCCTCCTCGAAGATCCGCCAGATCATTGACGTCATCGACCAGATCGCCTTCCAGACGAACCTGCTTGCGCTCAATGCAGGCGTCGAGGCGGCCCGGGCCGGCGACGCCGGCAAGGGTTTTGCCGTCGTCGCGCAGGAAGTCCGCGAACTGGCGCAGAGGTCGTCCGGTGCGGCCCGCGATATCAGCCAGCTCATCAACACGTCGACCACCGACGTCGAGGGCGGCGTCGCACTGGTGTTGAAGACCGGCGACAGCCTGCATCAGATCGAGACGAACATCGCAGCGATAAACGACCAGATCGGCGCGATTGCCGCGGCCTCCCGCGAGCAGTCGATGCGGCTCTCTGAGATCAACGCTTCGGTCAATGCGCTCGACCATGTGACACAGCAGAATGCCGCGATGGTCGAGGAAACCACGGCAAGTGCCTTCGCTCTGGCAAGCGAGGCAGACGGCCTTACCGGTCAGGTAAACCGCTTCACCGTCGACCGGGGCGCGGCCGCAAGACGCCAGGCGGCCTGAGACACCCGATGACCACAAGAAGGCCCGCGGTGCCTCGTGCCCGCGGGCCTTTTCTTATTCAGGGTCGGGGCAAAGTAGGAATGCTGCACATGACCTCGTTGCTCCCGAACACCCGCGACCGCGTGAGGAACCGCCGCTCCCGGCCGTTGTCGAGCGAAAACATCCCGCCCCTGCCCGGCACCACGTCGATGATGAGCTGGGTGTGTTTCCAGACTTCGTATTGGCTGCCGCTGATATAGAACGGTACGCCGCCGATCTCGCCGAGCTTCACGTCCGTCTCGCCGACCCGGTATTCGCTCGCCGGATAGCACATCGGCGAGGAGCCGTCGCAACATCCCCCGGACTGATGGAAAAGGATGTCGGGGTGATCTTGCCGGATCTCTGCAAGAAAATCGAGTGCCGCCTCGGTGGCGATCACCCGTGGTTCGGCGACGGGATTTTCGGTCATTACAGCTCCTTCAAAGGCGTTGCGGATGCGCGAAACCCTCCCCTTGAGGGGGAGGGTCGGCACGCAGTGCCGGGGTGGGGTGATCCTTTGGGTGATAGAACAATCACCCCCACCCGCAGCTTCGCTGCGACCTCCCCCCTCAGGGGGGAGGTGTGGAGCATCAGAAGAAGCCGAGTGCCTTCGGGCTGTAGCTGACCAGCATGTTCTTGGTCTGCTGGTAGTGGTCGAGCATCATCTTGTGGGTCTCGCGACCGATGCCGGACTGCTTGTAGCCACCGAAGGCCGCATGGGCCGGATAGGCGTGGTAGCAGTTGGTCCAGACGCGACCGGCCTGGATGTTGCGACCGAAGTGGTAGCAGGTGTTCGCATCGCGGCTCCACACGCCGGCGCCGAGACCGTAGAGCGAGTCGTTGGCGATCTCGAGCGCTTCTGCCTCGTCCTTGAAGGTCGTGACCGAAACGACCGGCCCGAAGATTTCCTCCTGGAAGACGCGCATCTTGTTGTTGCCCTTGAAGACCGTCGGCTTGACGTAGTAGCCGCCGGAGAGCTCGCCCGGCAGCTGGTTGCGGTAGCCGCCGGTCAGCACTTCCGCACCTTCCTGCTTGCCGATGTCGATATAGGACATGATCTTTTCGAGCTGCTCGGAAGAGGCCTGGGCACCGATCATGGTCGACATGGCGAGCGGGTCGCCCTGGACGACGGCTTCGACGCGCTTGATCGCCTTCTCCATGAAGCGGTCGTAGATCTTCTCGTGCACCAGCGCGCGGCTCGGGCAGGTGCAGACCTCGCCCTGGTTGAGCGCGAACATTGCAAAACCTTCGAGCGCCTTGTCGAGGTAGTCGTCGTCTTCGCGCATAACATCCTCGAAGAAGATGTTCGGCGACTTGCCGCCGAGCTCCAGCGTGACGGGGATCAGGTTCTGCGAGGCATACTGCATGATCAGCCGGCCGGTCGAGGTCTCGCCGGTGAAGGCGATCTTGGCGATCCGCGGGCTGGTCGCGAGCGGCTTGCCGGCTTCGAGGCCGAAGCCGTTGACGACGTTGAGCACGCCGGGCGGCAGGAGATCACCGACGAGATCCATCAGGACGAGGATCGAGGCCGGGGTCTGCTCGGCCGGCTTCAGCACGATGCAGTTGCCGGCGGCGAGCGCCGGGGCGACCTTCCATGCGGCCATCAGCAGCGGGAAGTTCCACGGGATGATCTGGCCGACGACGCCGAGCGGCTCATGGAAATGGTAGGCGATGGTGTCGTGGTCGACTTCGCCGATCGAACCTTCCTGGGCGCGGACGCAGGCCGCGAAATAGCGGAAGTGATCGATGGCGAGCGGAATGTCGGCGACCATCGTTTCGCGCAACGGCTTGCCGTTGTCCCAGGTCTCGGCGCGCGCAAGAAGCTCGAGATTGGCTTCCATGCGATCGGCAACCTTGTTCAGGATGTTGGCGCGCTCGGTGGTCGAGGTGCGGCCCCATTTGTCCTTGGCGGCGTGTGCCGCATCGAGCGCGAGGTTGATGTCGTGCTCGTCGGAGCGGGCGACCTCGCAGAGCTTGCCGCCGGTCACAGGCGTAATGTTGTCGAAGTAACGACCGTTCACCGGATCGCGCCACTCGCCGCCGATGAAGTTGCCGTAGCGCAGCTTGAACGGGCTCTGGGCAATGGTCTGGACTTGGATATTCATGAAATCATCCTCCCTGGGTCGAGGTCCCTCCTCAGGACCGATGGGAGAATGATTGCCGGCAAAGCCCTTCACGGATAGGGGGAGGACGGCATACCGCAGCGCACACTGTTTCAGTTCTGCGACACTTGCGACGGCATCACTGAAGCGCGAAACGCTTCATTTTGCGGTGCAGGGTCGCGCGGCTGATGCCGAGCACCTGGGCCGCCTGCGAAACGTTGCCGTTGGTGCGCGAGAGTGCCCGGCGAAGTGCGGCGCGTTCCGCCTCGCCGAGATCGGCCGCACCCTCGCCCCTGCCCTCGCAGAGCGCGTCGGAGGCGGGCAAACCTTGCGCGATCCGCTGGTCGTCGAGCTTGAGCGCGAGCCGCGCGGCCCGGGTTGCCCCGAGGACGAGGTCGTCGCCGTCGACTGCGAGAAGGGCGACCGAACCGGCGCTCGCCGCCGGTACCATGACGATCCGGGCGCCCGGAAAGGCAAGCCTGAAGAGCGTCGCCTCGACGCGGACGGCAGCATCGCGCACCGCCTGCGACAGGATCGCCAGCGCCATGTCGGTGACGTCGTTGCGGCAGGTCGAGATGTCGAGCGCCGCGGTCACGCGCCCGAGATGATCACGGATGGGAGCCGTGACGCAGCTGAGCTCCGTGTTCGCGCTCAAGAAATGCTGGTCGCGATGGATCATGACCGGCCGCTGGTCGGCGAGAGCCGTGCCGATGCCGTTAGTTCCGACACTCGCCTCGCTCCAGACGGCCTGCGGCCAAAGCCCGAGTTCACGAAAGTCCGCATCGTCGCCCGCCGCACCGCGGCGATCAAGGACCACGCCGTCGCGGTCGGAGAGAAGGATACAGCAGCCCGACCGACCGACGGTCTGATAGAGGCGGTCGACCTCCTCGCTGCAGGCGGAGACGAGATGACCTGCCCGCTCCCGTGCCGAGCGGAAGACGGCCTCCTCGACCCGTTCCGGCTTGCGGCTTTCCTCCGGCTGGAGCTGATGGAGGTCGAGGCAGCGACGCCATGAAGCGACGATCGGCGAACTGGCTGCTGCCGAGCTCTGCGACGCGGTGTGGTAGACCAAGTCCGAGTGGTTGGGTTGCCGAGGCATCTGCTCCTCCCAAAGCACATGTCATCATGCCTGCGCACAGACTATCTTTCAATCACCATCCGCTGATACAAGGCCGGCGCGAAGATGGTTGTCGCATCTGTCGCAGTTTTGAGACACATATGGATGTTCTCGGGGCTCGTCTTGCCACCCGGCAAGGCGAACCTCGAACGATTGTGCCCTCGCAGGCGCGAAAAGCCCTGCGATTGCTGGCCTGCGCTTGCCTTTCACAGCCTTCTGGTCTATAGCGCCCCGGTCCGCGTAGACACCCTTGGAGGCAACGCGGATGAGGCCGTCGCAAGACGCCTCGGTTTCGTGCGGCAGATGCATTAGCCCTGCCCCCGGAACTCTCCAAATAACCTTGAAAGGATAACGCCATGAGCCACTCTTCTTACGAGCTCAAGGCCGTAGCACGCGAACGGGTAGGTAAGGGGTCCTCCCGTGAACTTCGCCGCAACGGTTCCATTCCCGCTGTCATCTACGGTGACAAGCAGGCCCCCATTTCCATCGTGCTCAACACGAACGAAGTCACCAAGCGCATCCATGCCGGCGGTTTCATGACCACGGTTGCGACGATCGACGTCGGTGGCGAGAAGGTCAATGTCCTGCCGAAGGACTACCAGCTCGATCCGGTCCGCGACTTCGTCCTGCACGTCGACTTCCTGCGCGTCTCGGCCAACAGCCAGGTTTCCGTCCAGGTTCCGGTTCACTTCATCAACGAAGAGAAGTCGGCAATCAAGATCGGCGGCGTTCTGAACGTCGTTCGCCACGACGTCGAGCTGCACTGCCCGGCCGATGCGATCCCGGAATTCATCACGGTCGACCTCGCAGGTCACAAGATCGGCGACAGCCTGCACATCTCGCATGTGAAGCTGCCGAACGGCGTGACCCCGGTCATCGGCGATCGCGACTTTACGATCGCGACCATCGTCGCTCCTGCCGGCGGTGTTTCCGAAGGCGAGGAAGCTGCCGAAGCGTAATCACGCGACCGACAGTTCCGACGGCTTTGATCCCGTCTCCGAAAGGAGGCGGGATTTTTCGTTTGTGCCCTCGATACACACACGCCGCGCCGTCGCCTGAAAGTCATCAGACGGGCTTTAGCGAGATTTAATGATTTCATGCCAGCCTTACCTGCCGCACAGGTTGCGTATGGGGGGCATGACACCGTGAGGAAAGCGATATCCGATCAACCATATCCTGGCTGCGAGAAGCCATGACACGGTCGGTCGAAAGCCGTTTCCTCGCGATCATTGCAATCGCGGTCGGCATCCTCGTCATCCCGCTCCTCGGGCTCTTCCTCGCCCTGTCGTCGGAACGCTCCGCGAAGGAGCTCGACGACCACGTCGAGATCCTCCTCGCCGCCAATGCCCAGGCGCTTGCAAAGCCGCTCTGGGACTTCGATATCGAAAGTGCCGAGCAGATTACCGCGGCGATCGTCTCCGACGAGGCGATCACCAAGGTCCGGGTCCGCGATGTGTCCGGCGGCATCAACGTCTCCATGCCGCCGATGCCGTCCTGGCCGAAGGGCGGCGTTCAGTCTCGTTATCGTCCGATCATCTACAAGACGCTGGACGGCCCGAAGACCGTCGGCACCATCACCGTCTATTACCACCGGCTCGGCATCTTCTCGGCTCTCCGCGAAGCTGAAGGCATCTTCATCGGCATCTTCATCATCGCAATCCTTGCGATGGTCGGTGCGGCCATCCTCGGCAACCGTATCATGATCGTCAAACCGCTGCTGAAACTGACGGCGGCCATCGAGGCGACCCGCAGGCTCGGATCGCGTCACCACGTCGACTGGAATTCGAACGACGAGATGGGCCGGCTCGCGCAGAGCTTCAACGCCATGCAGACGCAGCTGGAGCAGGAGGAACGGGAACTCAAGATCGCCCATCGGCGAGCCACGGACATCTACAACCTGACGCCTGCCATGCTGTTCTCGATCGACGAGGACGACCGGATCACCGGCGTCAGCGACTATTGGCTTCTGGCGACGGGCTACGCGCGGGACGACGTCATCGGCAGACGCTTCGCAGATCTCGTCGAAGCCCAAGTGCGCGACGAATACCTGGTTCACCGTGAAGGCCCGAGCGACCGCAAGGTTGTGGAATGCACCACAAGATTCGTCTGCGCGGACGGACACATTATGGACGTGCTGATCGTCGAGAGCGGCAAAGCCGCCCGCGATGGCGAGACCGGCCTATCCCTGAGCGTGATGACCGACGTGACGGATCTCAAGCGGTCGGAAGCGAGGATCCGCCGTCAGGCGGTCACCGACCACCTCACCGGACTGTTGAACCGGCAAGGCTTCGAAGGTGCTCTCGACGACGAAATTCGCGAGGCGGATGCCCGCCGCAGCGAGCTCGCCTGCATCTTCGTCGATCTCGACCGCTTCAAGTGGATCAACGACAATCTCGGCCACCAGGCCGGCGATACGGTACTGCGCCGGCTCGTCGAGCTCATGGGGCCGCAGCTTCCGCCGGCGGCGGTCGCCGCGCGCATTGGCGGCGACGAATTCGCAATTCTGCTCGGCTCCGACAATGCCGAAGCGGATGCCCTCGCCCTCGCCCAGCGCCTCTGCGGCATGCTGGAGCAGCCCTTGCTCGTCAACGGATCGACGGTGCGGCTGAGCGCCAGCATCGGCGTCGCCCTTTATCCCCGCCACGCCCATAACGCGGCAGAACTGCTGCAGAAGTCGGACATGGCGATGTATACGAAGAAGCGCGACGGCAAGAACGGCGCGCTGCTTTACGACCCGCTGTTCCAGGACAACACGCGCCAGAGGGCGGAGATCGAGCAGGACATCGAGGAGGCGCTCGAAAACGACTGGTTCGAGGCCTATTTCCAGCCGATCATCGATCTCGGCGACGGGCACGTCACCGGGTACGAGTCCCTGATGCGCCTCAAGCATCCGCAGAAGGGACTGCTGCCGCCCTCCGACATCATCCGGATCGCGGAGGAAACCGGCGCCATCGGCCGTATCGGCAACCGTGTGTTCGAAAAGGCGTTGGCCAATCTTGTCGCGTTGACGCGGGCATCCGGCGACGACAAGACCTATCTCGCGGTCAATTTCTCGCCGCTCCAGCTCGAGCCGACGCTGCCGATGCTGCTGACGGCGTTGACCGCACGCCACGGCATCGATCCGCAACGCCTCGTCATCGAGATCACCGAAGCGACGCTTCTCCACGACAACCCGCAGATCCGCATGGTCCTCGACGAGTTCAGCCGCATCGGCTGCCGCATCGCGCTCGATGACTTCGGCACCGGCTACTCGTCGCTCAGCTATCTCAGCCGTTTTCCCGTCGACATCGTGAAGATCGATCAGTCCTTCATCCGTTCACTCGCCTCCGACGAACCGGAATTGCGCCACAAGAGCCGCATGCTCGTGGAAGGCATCACCGCAATTTCCCACAAGATGGAATGCTTGGTAACGGCGGAAGGCGTCGAGACGAAGGATCAGCGCGACCTCCTTCGGGAATTCGGCGTCGACTGCGGACAGGGCTATCTTTTCGCGCGACCGCAACCCGTCGAGCAGTTGATCGCTGCCTCCGACACCGGCAGAAAGATCAACTCCGTCGCTTGAACCGCGGCGAGAACGAGCAAGGATGGCATGACATGAAAAGGCTTGCATTACTCCTGCTTCTCGGCACCGCGCCGGCCGCCGACGCCGAAACTGTCCATTTCACGACGGAGAACTACCCGCCCTACAATTTCCGCGAAAACGGCGAGTACCGCGGCCTCGGCTACGAGCAGGTGGTCGCGCTGATGAAGGAAACCGGCGTCGACTACACCATCGAGATGATGCCGTGGGCCCGCGCGATCGCGCTTGCCGAAAGCGAACCGCTCTACTGCGTGTTCACGACCGCCCACATCGCCGAACGCAACAGTCGCTTCAAGTGGGTGGAACCGCTCGCCATCGACCGTAACGTCATGGTGTCGAGAGCAGATGCCGGCATCAAGGCGGTCACCATCGCCGAGGCACGCGAATACGTCGTCGGGACCCAGCGCAACGACTATACCCAGCAGTTGCTGGAGCGGAACGGCTTTCCGAAGATCGACCTTGCGACCGACCTCGACCTGACGCTGAAGAAGCTGCTGAGCGGCCGCATCGACATGATGCCGATCTCCGAACGCTACTATCTCCAGCTGCGCGAAGAGGGCCACCCGATCGAGAAGCGCTTCGTGCTGACGGAGCAGAAATTCAGCATTGCCTGCAACCTGAATTTTCCCGAGGATATCATCCGGAAGATGCAGACCGGCCTCGACAAGCTGATTGCCGACGGCACCCAGAACGCACTCCTCACCAAGTACGGAATGCAAGTCCTCAACTGAGGCAGATACCCCGCAGGGCTTGACAACCGCGTCGTTTCGCGGTGGTGGATCGCAGACCCATAACGGAAGCGGACCGTCCCATGCTCATCATCGCCGGCCTCGGAAATCCGGGCGCCAAGTATTCGGAGAACCGGCACAATATCGGCTTCATGGCTGTGGATGCGATCCATCGCCGCCACCGCTTCTCGCCGTGGAGCAAGAAGTTCAAGGCAGAGATCGCCGAAGGCGAGATTGCCGGCGAGAAGGTGCTGCTGATGAAGCCGCAGACCTTCATGAACCTTTCCGGTGAGGCCGTGGGTGAAGCCATGCGCTTCTACAAGCTGAAGCCCGCCGACATCGTGGCGATCCACGACGAACTCGACCTTCCCGCCGGCAGGGCGCGGATGAAGACCGGCGGCGGCCATGGCGGCCACAACGGGCTCAGGTCCCTCGACGCCCATTGCGGCAAGGACTACCGCCGGCTTCGGCTCGGCATCGGTCATCCCGGCGACAAGGAGCGCGTGCACGGCCACGTGCTCGGCGATTTCGCCAAGATCGACCGCACCTGGCTCGATCCGCTGCTCGACGCGATCGCCGACAATGCCGACCTCCTGCTCCAGCCCGACGAGTCGAAGCTGATGAACAAGCTCGCACTCGCAACCGGCGGCAAGGAGGAGACGGCGAAAGTGAAAACGGAGAAACCGGCCGGCCAGTCGCACATCCGCCAGGCCCGCAACAGCGCCCAGCCGAAGAAGCTGCCCGAAACGGGACCGATGGCGGAGATGCTGAAACGAATGTTCTCGAAGAAGGGCGACTGATCCGATGGCAAATCGGGTCGACGTTCGGGCGCTCGGAAAGCCGGATCTTCAAGGTCTTCTGGCACTTTACGGCCAATTGATCGAGAACGACCTGCCGTTGGCGCCCGAACTTGCCGAGATGCGCTTCGACGAAATCCTCGCTCGCGACGGTCTCACCGTATTCGGCGCCTTCGTCGACGGCACGCTTGCCAGCACCTGCACGCTGATCGTGGTGCCCAATCTCACCCGCGGCGGCATGCCGTACGCCTTCATCGAGAACGTCGTCACCGACGCCGGACATCGCCGTGGCGGCCTGGGACGGCGAACGATGCAGGCAGCCATCGACGCTGCCTTTGACGCCGGTTGCTACACCGTGCGGCTGATGACGGGCGCCAAGCGTCCGGGTACGCTCGACTTCTACAGAAGCTGCGGCTTCGATACGACCAAGCACGGGCTTGAAATCCGCCGAATTCCGGCGCGCTGAGCCGCGCCCCTACTCCTCCGGCTCGGTCGTGAACATCAGCGGAAAGCCAGCCTGCTTGCCGAGCTCGGTGCCTTCCTTGGCCTTTGTCTCGGCGATGTCGCGCGCATAGACGCAGACGACGCAGCTTCCCTTCTGGTGCGCCGTGATCATCACCCGGTAGCACATGTCCTCGCTCATGCGGAAAACCGCTTTCAGCACGACGACAACGAATTCGCGGGGCGTGTAGTCGTCGTTGACGAGGATGACCTTGTAGAGTTTCGGCCGTTCGATCCTGGGCTTGGTGCCCGGTTTCACCTTGACCGCAATATCATTGTCACTCATCGGAACACTCCCGCGGATGACAGATAGATGGGCAAAGCCTGACTGGACGATATTGCCTCGCCGACGGACCCCGTTCAAGGTCTTCGGGGCCGTCCATGCGCCGCGGACAGCAATTCAACCCCGCCGAACGGCCTTCCGATCGGCGCTCCGGTGACGACAGCCCTTGACCTTGCCCCGCCCATTTCGCAAAAGGCAGCAACGGAATTCTCAAGCTGAGCAGGTATTCAAGCCATGGGCTTCAAATGCGGTATCGTCGGACTGCCGAATGTCGGCAAGTCCACCCTCTTCAACGCGCTGACCAAGACGGCGGCGGCGCAAGCCGCCAACTATCCCTTCTGCACGATCGAGCCGAACACCGGCGAAGTCGCCGTTCCAGATCCGCGCATGCCGAAGCTCGCGGCGGTCGCCGGCTCGAAGGAAATCATCCCCACCCGCATCTCCTTCGTCGACATCGCCGGCCTGGTGCGCGGTGCCTCCAAGGGTGAAGGTCTCGGCAACAAGTTCCTCGCCAACATCCGCGAAGTGGACGCCATCGTGCACGTGCTGCGCTGCTTCGAAGACCCGGACATCACCCACGTCGAAGGCCGCATCGATCCGGTCGGCGATGCCGACACGATCGAGACCGAGCTGATGCTCGCCGACCTCGAAAGCCTGGAACGGCGCGTTGACCAGACCCGCAAGCGCGCGACCGGCAAGGACAAGGAGTCGATCGCGCAGCTTCCGGTCATGGAAGCGGTCATCAAGCTGCTGCAGGACGGCAAGCCCGCCCGCTTGCTGCTGAAGACGCTCGGTGCCGACGAGATCCAGATCCTGAAGGAGCTGAACCTCCTCACCTCGCATCCGGTCCTCTACGTCTGCAACGTCGCGGAAGCCGACGCCTCGACCGGCAACAAGTACACCGAAGCCGTCGCTGAGATGGCGAAGGAACAGGGCGCCGAAACGGTCATCATCTCGGCCGCCATCGAGGCGGAAGTGGCCCAGCTTCCGGAAGAGGAATCGAAGGAGTTCCTCGCCGCGCTCGGTCTGGAAGAGGCCGGTCTCGACCGGCTGATCCGCGCCGGCTATCACCTTCTCGACCTGATCACCTACTTCACCGTCGGCCCGAAGGAATGCCGCGCCTGGACGATCGTCCGCGGCACCAAGGCGCCGCAGGCCGCCGGCGTCATCCACAGCGACTTCGAACGCGGCTTCATCCGCGCCTTCACCATCGGCTATGACGACTTCGTCGGCTATGGCGGCGAAGTCGGTGCCAAGGAAGCCGGCAAGGCCCGCGACGAAGGCAAGGAATACGTCGTCAACGACGGCGACGTCATCCACTTCCGCTTCAATACCTGAGCGGAGCCGGTCCGGTCCCACAACAAAAGAGGCATCGCCACCCCCGCGGCGATGCCTTTTTCTTTTGAGCAGTGGGAACGCCTTACGCCTTCTTTGCCGGGCAGGAGGAGATGCCCAGCATCGAGTAGAGCGGGCAGGTTCCGAAGAGCCCCGTCAGCAGGGGTACGATGCCGATCAGCGCGTAATAGCGCCACCACGCGCCCGGATAGTAGAAGAACAGCGACAGCAGCACGAGGCCGACGACGATACGAACGATCCGGTCGATCGTTCCGACATTCTTGGCGAACATGGGCTTTCCTTTCCGTGTTGGAAGACATTCCGCAAGATTGCAGCATAGCCGAACGCCGCGCCGCGTCAGTGACTTAGTCACGTCGTCCGAAATATGAAGCGAAGCTCGCCGGTCAGTCGGCCGACGCCATCCGCCGGAGTTGCACGGGGTCGAGGATGCGGATCTGTCCACGCTCGCTGCTGACGACGCCGCGCGCAGAAAGCTCCTCCAGCCGCCGCGACACCACCTCGCGCGCCGAGCCGATCATCGCAGCAAGCTCCTGATGGGTGGCGACGACGATCCCTTCGGGCCGCGATCGATCCAGCAGAGACTTCGCGAGGCGTCGCTCCACCTTCACGAAGGCCACCTGCTCCAGAAGCAGCATCAGTTCCGAAAGGCGGCTCGCGAAGGCGCGGAAAACGAAGCCGCGAAAGGCAGCGGATGTCGCGAGCAGTTCGTCGAACATATGCGGAGGCACCATGACCGCCACGAGATCCGTCTCGGCAATCGCCTCGCCGGTATAGGGCGCGCCGCCGAGCACGCCGAGCGTCGTCTGCACGCAGGTCTCGCCGGGGCAAACGGAATAGAGGAGAAGCTCGCGGCCGTTGCGGCCGGTCATGTAAACCCCGATCCGGCCGGAAAGCAGAACGAGAAAGACCTCGGCCCTGTCGCCGGGCCGGAAGAGCGTCGTGCGCTCCGGCACGTGCTGCGGCTTCAGGCCGTCGAGGTGCGCGCGCACCTCCGGCTCCAGTGTGTGGAGAAAGCCTGCCTGATCAACCCAACCCGCCATGGACCCTCCAGCGATTCCGGGGCATAAGTTCCATTGTGCACACTTGGCGGACAGAGGAAACAGCGGATGCAGGCCGAACGGCTCCACTACGAGGACTTCACGCCCGGGCGACGCTTCGAGCTCGGCCCTCGGACGGTGACCGCCGCGGAGATCATCCAGTTCGCGAAGGAATTCGATCCGCAGCCGATGCATCTCTCGGAGGAGGCCGGCAAAGCCAGCATTCTCGGCGGCCTCTCCGCCTCGGGCTGGCACACGAGCAGCCTCTTTATGCGCATGTTGATCGACAGCTACGTGCTGGCGACGGCCTCGGAAGGGGCGCCGGGGATCGACGTCATGCAGTGGCGAAAGCCGGTTCTCGCCGGCGATACGCTGAGCGGACATTCGACGGTCGAGGCCGCCCGGCCGATGCGCTCGCGCCCCGGCCTCGGGATCGTGACCTTCGGCCACGAGCTTTTCAACCAGCGCGGAGAGCTCGTCCTTTCCGCCCGCAATTCCATCATGGTGCGTCAGCGCAACCCCGAAAAGGCCTCCGCATGAGGATGCTCGACCTCTACCCCGCCGGCACGCGCTTCGCGCTCGGCTCGGCGACCTTCTCCGCCGAAGACATCGTCCGTTTTGCCGAAAAGTTCGACCCGCAACCCTTCCACGTCGATCCGGAGGCGGCGAAGAATTACGTCTTCGGGGCGCTCTGCGCCTCCGGCTGGCATACCTGCGCCTGCTGGATGCGATGCTTCATCGACTTCTGGAGGAACGAGACGAAACGCCTTGTCGCCGAGGGCATCGTGCCGCCGAATCTCGGCCCCTCCCCGGGGTTCGCCGAGCTGCAATGGCTGAAGCCGGTCTATGTGGGCGATGTCGTCAGCTATTCGCTCACAAGTCTTGACAGCCGGCCGCTGGCCTCCCGGCCAGGGCTCATCCTCAATACCGGACTTGCGGAAGGCTTGAACCAGAACGGCGAGCCGGTGCTGCGGTTCAAGAGCAACATTCTCGAATTCGTGCCGGAAGACGGAGCCTGAAGGCGGTAACCCACCGGGCTCAGTGGCCGGAGAATTCGACGAGCGTCCGTACCTCGACGTCAAGCTCCTCGAGCTTCTTGCGCCCGCCGAGATCCGGCAGGTCGATAACGAAGCAGGCGGAAACGACGTCGGCGCCGATCTGACGCAGGAGCTGGACCGCGCCGACCGCCGTGCCCCCGGTCGCAATCAGGTCGTCGACGAGGATCACCTTCTCGCCGGGCTCGACGGCATCCACGTGCATCTCCATCTCGTCGACGCCGTATTCGAGGCTGTAGGCGATCCTGACCGTGTCGTGGGGAAGCTTGCCCTTCTTGCGGATCGGCACGAAACCGGCGGAAAGCTGGTGGGCGACGGCGCCGCCGAGAATGAAGCCACGCGCCTCCATGCCGGCGATCTTGTCGATCTTCATGCCCGCATAGGGATGCACGAGCGCATCGACCGCCCGGCGGAAGGCCCGCGGGTTGCCGAGCAGCGTGGTGATGTCGCGAAAGACGATGCCGGGCTTCGGATAATCGGGGATCGAGCGGATGGAGGATGCGAGCTCAAGCGCGAAGTTGCTCATTGTCTGTCCAGTGTCATTCACATTTCGGGAAGATTGCGCCGGACAGTAGCAAGTCCGGCTTTTCCGACCAACAAAAAAGGCGGCCCGAAGGCCGCCTTTCGAAGCTCTGATCGCGAGGATCAGTGTTCCTTGTTCGCGTAGACCGACTTCTTCGTCAGGTAGACCAAAGCAGTGAAGATCGCGAGGAACACCATGACCATGAAGCCGGTGTGCTTGCGCTCTTCGAGGTGCGGCTCGGCAGCCCACATCAGGAAGGCCGAGACGTCCTTGGCGTACTGGTCGAGCGTCTGCGGGGTGCCGTCGTCATAGGTCACCTGGTCGTCGCTGATCGGCGGCGCCATGGCAAGTGCTGCGGCACCGGCGAAGTGCGGGTTGAAGTAGGTGCCGTCGGCGACGGTGACGCCTTCCGGGGCATCCTGGTAGCCGGTCAGCAGCGAGTAGATGTAGTCCGGACCACCTTCCTGATACTGGGTGAAGATATCGAAGATGAAGGTCGGGAAACCGCGTTCGATGCCGCGGGCCTTGGCGAGCAGCGACATATCCGGCGGAGCAGCACCGTTGTTGGCGGCGGCTGCCGCTTCCTTGTTCGGGAACGGCGACGGGAAGTGGTCGGACGGAACAGCCTTGCGGGTGAACATCTCACCATCGGCGTTCGGGCCGTCCTGGACTTCGTACTCGGCGGCGAACGCCTTGACCTGTTCTTCCGAGTAGCCGAGGTCCTCGAGCGTGCGGAACGAGACCAGGTTCATCGAGTGACAGGCCGAGCAGACTTCCTTGTAGATCTTCAGGCCGCGCTGAAGCTGGCCCTTGTCGTATTTGCCGAACGGGCCGGCAAAGGTCCAGTCGACATTCTTCGGCTTGAAGATCGGGTAGTGGCCGGCGGCCGCGGCGTGTTCTGCCGCCGCAGCCACATCGGTTGCTTCCTGCGCGACCGCGGAAGAGGCGCCGAAGCCCGCCATGGCGGCGATCAGCGCGATGCTCGTTACAAGCTTTTTCATCTTATGATCCCTCTTTCGCGCACTCAGGCCTGGGTTGCGACGGATTTGCCGCTCTTTTCGAGGACCGCCTCGGTGATCGAGTTCGGAACGCGGCGCGGCTTTTCGAACAGGCCGAGCAGCGGCATGATCACGATGAAGAAGCCGAAGTAGTAGAGCGTGCCGAGCTGGGCCATCAGCGTGTAGAGGTCCGAAGGCTGACGCGAGCCGAGCCAGCCGAGCAGGATGCAGTCGGCGACGAACAGCCAGAAGAACAGCTTGTACCACGGACGGTAGACGGCCGAGCGGACCTTGGAGGTGTCGAGCCAGGGCAGGAAGAAGAGAATGATGATCGAGCCGAACATCACCAGAACGCCGCCGAGCTTGGAGTCGATCGGGCCGACGTTGAAGGTGATGGCGCGCAGCATCGCGTAGAACGGCAGGTAATACCATTCCGGAACGATGTGGGCCGGGGTCTTCAGCGGATCGGCCATCGTGTAGTTGTCGGGGTGACCGAGGTAGTTCGGCAGGTAGAAGATGAACCAGGCATAGACGATCAGGAAGACCGAAACGCCGAAGGCATCCTTGAGCGTCGCATAAGGCGTAAACGGAACAGTGTCCGTCTTCGACTTTACTTCGACGCCGGTCGGGTTGGTCTGGCCGGTGACGTGCAGCGCCCAGACGTGCAGGACGACGACGCCGGCGATCATGAACGGCAGCAGGTAATGCAGCGAGAAGAAGCGGTTGAGCGTCGGCTGGTCGACGGCGAAGCCGCCAAGCAGGAACTGCTGGATCCACTCACCGACCCACGGGAAGGCGGTGAAGAAGCCGGTGATGACGGTCGCGCCCCAGAAGGACATCTGACCCCAGGGCAGGACATAGCCCATGAAGCCGGTCGCCATCATCAGAAGATAGATGACCACGCCGAGGATCCAGAGGATTTCGCGGGGCGCCTTGTAGGAGCCGTAGTAGAGGCCGCGGGCGATGTGGAGATAGACGGCGATGAAGAAGAACGACGCGCCGTTGGCGTGCATGTAGCGCAGCAGCCAACCGTGATTGACGTCGCGCATGATCTTTTCGACCGAGTTGAAGGCGATCGTTGTTTCCGCGCCGTAGTGCATGGCGAGAACGACGCCGGTCAGGATCTGCACGACGAGCATCACCGACAGCATCGCGCCGAACGTATAGGCATAGTTCAGGTTGCGGGGAACGGGATAAGCGACAAAACTGTCATAGACCATGCGCGGCAGAGGCAGTCGCGCGTCGACCCACTTCCCGAGGCCGCTGGACGGCTGGTAGCTAGAATGACCACTCATATTATGAATCCCCTCAACCGATCTTGATCACAGAATCGGAAACGAATGCAAAGGTAGGAACGGCAAGATTCTGCGGGGCAGGACCCTTGCGGATACGACCGGCGGTGTCGTAGTGCGAGCCGTGGCAGGGACAGAACCAGCCACCGAAATCCCCGGCCTGACCGAGCGGCACGCAGCCCAGGTGGGTGCAGACGCCGACCATCACGAGCCAGTTTTCCTTGCCTTCGCCGGCAGAGCGAGCAAGATCGGTGGCTTCGGCCGAAGGATCGACATTGGCATTGCGCGCGATGGGATCCTTGAGATCGGCGAGCGCGACAGCCTTGGCCTCTTCGACTTCCTTGTCGGTGCGGTTGCGGATGAACACCGGCTTGCCGCGCCACTTGATCGTGAGGGACATGCCCGGCTCAAGCGCCGAGACGTCGACCTCTATCGCACCGAGGGCCAGCGTCGAGGCATCCGGACGCATCTGGTCGATGAACGGCCAGGCAACCGCAGCGGCACCGACCACACCGGCCATACCGGTCGTCAGATAAAGAAAATCGCGGCGAGAAGGCTCGCCCAAGGTCTCGCTATTGATGTCGTGTTCGCTCACGGTCAAACCATCCTCTTCGCAAAATTCTGCGATAAACCGCATTGCCTCCGCGACAGGAAGCCTGCGCGCAGACACAGTTGCGCCACAGATTCCCCGCCAATTTGGCGCGTTCTAAGCCCGATATCGAAATATGTCCAGTCTTGGCAGGGGGATGGGGGCACAATGTCGCGGAAAATCTTGGGACAGGTCTCTTCGCGTCACATGAGGGGCTTTCAGGCGACATCAGGCCTCCGCCGAAAGGCGTAGAGGACGCCTCCCCGCCTGTCATTCGTCAGCTTTACCGGCTCCGGCTTACCGCATTTGACGCGGCCGGCACCGCCCCGGCGAGGCTTCCGTGCTCAGCGCCGCGGCATCTGCGCCGGGACGGACGACACCCTGCCCTCGCCTCCGTCGCGCTCACCCGCGCCGAGGAAACCGCCGGACTGGCGCGCCCAGAGTTCGGAATAGAGCCCGCCCGCGGCGACGAGTTCGGCATGGGTCCCCTCCTCGACGATCCGTCCTTTGTCCATCACCACGAGCCGGTCGAGGGCCGCGATCGTCGACAGCCGGTGGGCGATCGCCAGCACGGTTTTCCCCTGCATCAACCGGTCGAGATTGGACTGGATTGCCGCCTCGACCTCGCTGTCGAGCGCCGAGGTCGCCTCGTCCAGCACCAGGATCGGCGCATCCTTCAGCATCACGCGGGCGATGGCGATCCGCTGGCGCTGGCCGCCGGAAAGCTTCACGCCGCGTTCGCCGACATGCGCATCGAAGCCGCGGCGTCCGCGCTGGTCCTCGATCCTCTGTATGAAATCGAGTGCCTCGGCCCGTTCCGCCGCCCGCTCGAGCTGTGCCTCGTCGGCATCGTGGCGACCGAAGAGGATGTTGTCGCGGATCGAGCGATGGAGCAGCGCGGTATCCTGCGTCACCATGCCGATCTGCCGGCGCAGGCTTTCCTGCGTCACGGTCGCGATGTCCTGCCCATCGATCAGGATGCGCCCGCCTTCGAGGTCGTAGAAGCGCAAGAGCAGGTTGACGAGCGTCGACTTGCCGGCACCCGAGCGTCCGACGATGCCGACCTTCTCGCCGGGCCGGACGGTCAGCGTCAGGTGATCGATGACGCCGCTCTTCCTGCCGTAGTGGAAGGAGACGTCCTCGAAGCGGATTTCCGGCCGCGCCACCTTGAGCTTCGCGGCTCCGGGACGATCCACGAGCGCCAGCGGCTTCGAGACGAGTTCCGCGGAGTTCTGGATCGTGCCGATGTTGCGCATGATGCTGTTCATCTGCGTCATCATGCGGCCGAGCAGCATGTTGAGGCGCAGCACGAGGCCGAGCGTGAAGGCAACGCCGCCGGCGGTGACCGCGCCCTTGAACCAGAGGTCCACCGAAAGGGAAGCAACCATCAGGATCATCACGCCGGAGAGCGTCGCAAGGGCTGCACGCACGCCGGTCAGGAGCCGGGCGAAGGGCGTGAGCGTCGCCTGGAACCGGTCAAAGCCGGCGCGGATATAATGATCGTTCTCGCGCTCGCGGCTGAAAAGCTTCAACGTCTGGATGTTGGAATAGCTGTCGACGAGCCGGCCGTTCAGCATCGAGGCGGCCTCCGCCGTCGCCCGCGCATGGCGGCGGATGCGCGGGACGAAATAGCGCGCAAGCACGAGGAAGATGACCACCCAGCCGGCGATGACCGCCGCCAGCCGCCAGTCGAGCTGGGCGACCAGCGCCATGGTCGAGACCGTGTAGATGACCATGAACCAGGCGACCTGCAGCAGCGAGGTCATCAGGTCGCCGGTCGCTTGCCCCGCCGACCAGACCTTAGTGACGATGCGGCCGGAAAAATCATTCTGGAAGAAGGAAAGCGCCTGCCGCGCGACATGCACATGTGCCTGCCAGCGCACGAGATTGAAGAAGTTGAGGACGATCACCTGTTCCTCGACCAGCGCGCCGAGCGTCACCACGACGAGGCGCACGACGAGCACGGTCAGTGCCATAACGGCAAGCTCCACCCCGTGCGCGGCAATGAGCCCGTCCCACCCGGCACCGCGCGGCACGGTATCGAGGAGATCCACCAGCCGGCCAACGAACCAGAAGAGCGCCGCCTCCAGCATGGCGACGGCGCCGCCGAGAATGGCCATGGCCACGAACGCCCATTTCGCCTGGCGCACGTAGAACCAAATGAACGCCGCGGTTCCTTCCGGCGGACGAAGGTCGTCCGAACGCGCGAAGGGGTCGATCCAGTTCTCGAAGAGGCGGGCGATCGGACGAAACAGCATGGAAGGGATATAGGCGGATTCCCGGCCGGCGGAAAGGACGGCTGCCGCCGCACCACGAATGGATGCGGCAGCAGCAGCCGGGAGGCATGAGCCCGTCGTCTTTGCAGGCGGCAGAATTACTCCGCCGCCTGCTCCGTCTCCTCGAGGTCGCGATCGGCGAGGAAGCCGCCCGACTGGCGGCTCCAGAGGTCGGAATAGATGCCGCCGAGCGACACCAGTTCACTATGGGTGCCTGTCTCGATGATCCGGCCCTTGTCGAGCACGATCAGCCGGTCCATTTGCGTCAGCGTCGAGAGCCGGTGGGCAATCGCGATCACCGTCTTGCCCTCCATCAGCGAGAACAGGCTTTCCTGGATCGCCGCCTCGACCTCCGAGTCGAGCGCCGAGGTCGCCTCGTCGAGCACCAGGATCGGGGCGTTCTTGAGGAACACCCGGGCGATCGCGATGCGCTGCCGCTGGCCGCCGGAAAGCTTGACGCCACGTTCGCCGACCTGGGCATCGAGGCCGATGCGGCCCTTGTAGTCGACGAGCCCTTCGATGAACTCCCAGGCATTCGCCCGCTTCGCCGCTTCGATCACCTCGGCATCGCTCGCCTGCGGACGGCCGTAGCCGATGTTGTCACGGATCGAACGGTGCAGGAGCGAAGTGTCCTGGGTGACGACGCCGATCATCGACCGCAGGCTGTCCTGCGACACGTTCGCGATATCCTGGCCGTCGATCACGATCTTTCCCTTCTCGAGATCGTAGAAGCGCAAGAGCAGGTTCATCAACGTCGTCTTGCCGGCGCCGGAGCGGCCGACCAGACCGACCTTCTCGCCCGGGTTCACAACCAGCGAAAAGTCCTCGATGACGCCCTGCGCCTTGCCGTAGTGGAAGCGGACGTGATCGTAGACGATCTCGCCCTTCTCCACCGTCAACGCCTTGGCGCCGGGTGCATCGACGACGTCGTGCGCCTTCGTCATCATTTTCATGCCGTCATAGACCGTGCCGATGTTCTCGAAGAGCGCCGAGACCTCCCACATGATCCATTGCGACATGCCGTTGATGCGCATGGCAAGGCCGATGGCGATGGCGATGGCGCCGACCGAGATCGAGCCGCCCAGCCAGAAGGAGATCGACAGCGACCCTACGGCGAAGAGCGCGATACAGTTGTTGATGTAGACGAACACGTGGAAGAGCGTCACCATCCGCATCTGCCGGTGCACGGTGACGAGGAACTCGTCCATGCCGTTGCGGGCATAGTCTTCCTCGCGTCCTGCGTGGGAGAACAGCTTCACCGTCGCGATGTTGGTGTAGCTGTCGACGATCCGGCCCGTCATCATCGAGCGCGCATCCGCCTGGTCGGCCGATACCTTCCGCAGCCGAGGAACGAAATAGCTGACGATAGACACGTAGACGACCACCCAGACGACGAGCGGCGCGACAAGCCTCAGATCGGACGTGGCGACGATCACGATCATCGAGATGAAATAGGTGACGACGTAGACGAAGACGTCGAGCACCTTCATCACCCCTTCGCGGACCGCGAGCGAGGTCTGCATGACCTTGGTCGCCACGCGCCCGGCGAACTCGTTGGCAAAGAACGTCATCGAGTGCCGGAGCAGGAAGCGGTGCATCTGCCAGCGCGCGATCATCGGCATGTTGCCGAGTAGCACCTGGTGCATGATGAACGAGTCGATCGCCACGACGAGCGGCAGCCCGACGAGGACGACGAGCGCCATGCCGAGGAGCCGCGGGGCCTCCGATTGCAGGAAGGTCTCGCGATCGGCCTTGGAAAGCCAGTCGACGATGTCGCCGAGGAAGCGGAAGAGCGTCACCTCGCCGACGGCGATCAGTGCCGTACAGATGGCCACGCCGAGGAGCCACGGGGCCGCGGGCTTTGAATAGTACCAGCAGAAGCGGAAGAGCCCCTTCGGCGGCAGGGCCGGAACGCCCGCCGGATAGGGATTGAGTCGCTGTTCGAACCAGCCAAACATGAATATCTCCAGTCGTCTTGCCCCTGTCGACACCGGGCGGCATATGCCGCAACGAACGGAATCAGGGGTTTGAACGGACGGCGCAAACCATCGGGACTGCGCCTTGAACAAAACGGAAAATCAGAAAAGGAGCGAGCTGATCGCTACCACGCCGTCGGATGCATGTCCGGGACCGGGAGGCAAATAACGCCAGTGGATATCATCAAGGCCTCCCTGCTGCGTGTTGAAGAGATGCGAAACGTAGCCGTCTCCCGCTGAATTGAAAAGCATCAATCTGCTCCTTCTGCATGCATCGCCGCGGCGGTGTTGCCCGTTGACCACAGATCGCCGGTCCTCCGAACCGGCACTTGAGCTTGCGGTTCCACCTGCCCTAAGGATGTCGCCATGACCTTTCTGCGCATCGCCCTCTACCAGCCGGACATTCCCGGCAACACCGGCACCATCCTTCGCCTCGCCGCCTGCCTCGGCCTCGGCGTCGACATCATCGAACCGGCGGGCTTCGACATCTCCGACCGCAACCTGAAACGCGCCGGCATGGACTACCTCAACTCGGTCTCGCTCGCCCGTCACGTCAACTGGGAACGCTTCGAGGCATGGCGGGCGACGACCGGCCGCCGGCTGGTCCTCGCATCGACCAGGGCCGCCACGCCCTATACTGACTTTGCCTTCCGCTCCGACGACATCCTGCTCCTCGGCCGGGAAAGCGCCGGCGTTCCCGAACTCGTCCATGACGCCGCCGAGGCGCGCGTCATCATCCCGATGGTGCCGGGCCAACGCTCGATCAACGTCGCCATGTCGGCGGCGATGATCGCCGGCGAGGCCCTGCGGCAGACCAGGTTCGCGCAAAGCTGACTGCGAACCGGCATCTCTGCCGCCACTTGGAAAGGCGCATGTTTGACCGTATAAGACCTCAACCAATATTGAGGTCAACATGGGTGCGAAGAAATCCGGTTCCGAAATGCCCCGCCGCGAACTGAGCGTCGGCGAGGTCGCCGAGCGCAGCGGCGTTGCCGTATCGACGCTGCATTTCTACGAGGCCAAGGGTCTGATCCACAGCAACCGCAATCGCGGCAATCAACGCCGCTATCCGCGTTCGGTGCTCCGGCGCGTCGCCGTCATAAAGGTTGCACAGAAAACCGGTATCCCTCTTGCCGAGATCGGCGAGGCGCTCTCCGTGCTGCCGCACGACCGGCCGCTGACGGCCGAGGACTGGAGGCAGCTTTCCGAACGCTGGCGCGACGCGCTCGAACGGCGGATCGATCAGCTGCAGTCGCTCAGGGACCACCTGACCGGCTGCATCGGCTGCGGTTGCCTTTCGATGAGCGACTGTCCGCTCCGAAATCCGATGGACACGCTGGCCGAAAAGGGCGGCGGGCCGCATCTGCTCGAAAGTTGAAGACGGCTGCGGCAAACACGCGCTTGGCGAAGTCCGGCCATTGTGTCATGCTGCAGCGCGAAAGAACGACGAGGTGGCCTTATGTTCGATACGGCATTCACCCTGGGCTTGACGCAGTTCGCCCGCAGCCTGAGCTTTCCCGAAAGACTCCAACACCGGCCCTTCCGTAACGTGACGCTGGAGGCGCTGAGAACGCGCAACACCGGTCTCGACGCTCTCTTCTATGACGTCAAGGCGCTGTCGTCCGAGGAAGTCTTCTATATCAGCGACTCCATCACCGCCGAGGGGCTGATCATGATCGTGCCGCCGACCGGCGCCGGCATGCTGACCCTCTGCGACAGCGTTGACGAATACCTGCTGCGCGGCGGCAAGGACGTCCATGTGCTGGCGATCGCCGGCGTCGGCGGTTCGGCCATCGGTGCGGCGGCCTTCGCCCGCAATGTCGCGGATGCCGTCGGCGCGCCTGTGGCGGCGATCGTTTCGGGCTATGGCCTCGGCGACGTCGTCATGGAGACGATGGGCGGCGGCTTTTTGTTCGGCTGGCTCGGGCATTTCCGCAGCCAGATGGAAACGCTGGACGATGCGGTCGGTCGCCCGCAGCTCGGCGCCTATCAGCAGCGCAACCTGAAGCCGGAGCCCGAGCGCCGCTCCTGCCTCGACGCGGACACGGCCGCGGAACTGCTCGGCGATCCGCGTCTTTCCTTCCATATGCTGGCGGCCCATTCGAGCGGCAACCGGGCGCTCTCCGAAGCGCTCTACGCGCTGCGGCGGTCAAACCGCCAGCGCCTCCGCACGCTTGCCGAGGGACTGCGCATCGTGACCTTCGGCGGACGGATCGTCATGCCGCCGGAGTTCACCGACGTCATCGACGTGGTCGGCGAGCTGGACTGGTACGGCGAAGTCAATTCGCGGCCGCAGATCGACACCGATATCCGCGTGCCGCTCGCCGGACATTCGACGAACACCGACCTGCCGGGTTCGCTGCACGTCACGAAAATATTGCAGGAGATCGTCGGGAAGAGCCTGCCCGCCGTCATCGAGACCGCCACGCCGGCACCGGTGGACATCGAGCCTCTTGCAGAAGACGTCCCGGTCGCGGAAACCGCCGACACCGCGAAGGACGAAGTAGTCCCGACTGTGCCAGGAAGCGCTCCGGCGGCGGCTGCACGCAAACCCGCCACGAGGCGCAAGACTCCCAGGAAGGATTCCATCCACTGAGGCGGGCGCCCGCCACCGCACGGACGAAGAGAAGGAGTCAGCGGAACAGATCGGAAAGCGCCCGCATGTCGCCGTTCGCGATATTGAGGCCGGCTGACTGAAGCTGGTCGCGGACCTGCAGCGCCGCACGCAAGGCCTCGCCACCGGTCATACCCGTTTCGATGCGTTCGCCGACGGTGGTTTCGGTCATCTCCGGGATGCTGTCGAGGAAGCCGTCATCGTCGGCGATGCCCTTGCGCATGACCCCGAGCGAGGCGCCGGCCTCGTAGAGACCAGTCAGCATGCTGTCGACCGCAGCAATCATTCCTTCGAGCTCCGTCGAACTCGTACTGTCGGCGAGAGCGACCTCGCGTGCGGGAGAGGACGGCGGAACGGCGGCATTGGTGTCGAGCAAGAAGTAGGCGTAGCCCCCGCCGCTGCGGGTCAGCCCGGCATGGGCGCGTGTGAGAACACCGTCGGCCGCGTTCTCGCTGCTGGTGACCGCGGACCGGCCGGTATCGAAATCCGCGAGATTGACGGCAAGCTCGCCCGGTCCCGACCGCGACACGGAGGCGACGACGGACTGCACCTTCGGCCGCTGCCCCGCCTCGAGATGGAGCCAGTTCTGTCCGTCATAGGTGCTCGAGGCGGCGGTCGCCGCCAATTGGTCCTTCAGCACGCCGATCTCCGCATTCAGTGCATTGCGGTCGGCGCCTGGCGAACGTGCCTCTATCAGCCGGTCACGGATGTCCATGACGATGCCGGTGGTCGTCTCGATGCCGAGAGCGGCGATGTCGGTGAGCGCGGCGGCACGCCCCGTCGCATCTGCGGCGCTCGACAGGGAAAGGCTGCTCGTCCCCAGGCTTGCGGTGATCGACCAGTATCCGTCGTTTTCGGCAGGCACGTCGACTTTGCGTGCGGCGACGGCGCGAGCCGGCACGACAGCGGATGTCGCGACACGTTCGCTGCGCGAAAACGTTGCGGCGGAGGACAGGGGCTGCAGGAGACTCATTCTCTCGTGATGCTTTCCGGAATCATTGCGGACAGATGCCCGGAGAGTGCCAAAGCGGCCTTTCGAAAACTTTCAGCGCATCGGTAAAGTTTTATCGGTTCCCGGCACCGGAAAACAAAAACCCCGGATAGGACCAGAAAAGGTCAGTCGGCGGAGGGAAGGCGCCGCATGGTGAATTCGATCCGGTCGCCCTCGAGCTGTCGCCAGCTTTCGACCTCGGTCCAGTAGGCGGCCTTCGGGAAGGCATCAAACCATTCCTTGGCCTTGGCCCTCGCCTCCTCGCGCGACAGGCAGAAGGTCTCGCGAACAAAATGCCCGGTCTCGGAACGGGACCTGGCCCTTCGATGTTTGGCGATTTCCTTCCTGAGACCGTCAAGCGGCGGCAAGCCGGGCATCTTCGTCATGAAACACCTCGCCTGCCTTGAAATGTAGTCGCGCAGCCGCCCGTTTGCGAGTCGAAATTCGGGGGACGGCGGTGAGCCTCTCTGGCTCGCCGCCGGGCGACCTGCTAAGCCATGGAGCGATGCGGCCGACTCGTTCAGGACGGCCGGAGACGAGGATTTATGGAATGGAAAGACCCGACCTGCCACGGGAATTGCCCGAGAACATCGAAGAGAAGAAGAACGAGGCGCGCGCCTGGTTCGAGACGCTGAGGGACACCATCTGCGCCTCCTTCGAAACGCTCGAACAGGAGCTGGCGGGACCGCTTTCCAACCAGCCGCCCGGGCGGTTCGTCGGCAAGGACTGGCTGCGCGAAGGCGGTGCGGGTGGCGGCGGCCGGATGTCGATGATGGAAGGCCGCGTCTTCGAGAAGGTCGGTGTCCACACCTCGACCGTCTACGGCGAGTTCTCGCCCGAATTCCGCAAACAGATGCCCGGTGCCGAGGAGGATCCGCGGTTCTGGGCTTCCGGCATTTCGCTGATCGCCCATCCGGTCAATCCGAACGTTCCCGCCGTTCACATGAACACGCGCATGGTGGTCACCACCAGCCAGTGGTTCGGCGGCGGCGCCGACCTCACCCCGGTGCTCGACAGACGGCGAACGCAGGAGGATCCCGACAGCCGTCTTTTCCACCGCGCGATGGAGATCACCTGCGGCAAGCATGCCGCCGTCGCGGACTATCCGCGCTTCAAGACCTGGTGCGACGAATACTTCTTCCTGAAGCACCGCAACGAGCCGCGCGGCATCGGCGGCATCTTTTTCGACTGGCTGCATTCGGGGCCCGAACAGGGCGGCTGGGCTGCCGATTTCGCCTTCGTGCAGGATGTCGGCCGCGCGTTCAATCTCGCCTACCCGCGGATCGTACGCGCGAACTTCAACAACGACTGGACGGAGGCCGACCGCGACGAACAGCTCGTCCGGCGCGGGCGCTATGTCGAGTTCAATCTCCTCTACGACCG
Source organism: Ciceribacter thiooxidans (assembly GCF_014126615.1). Lineage (NCBI taxonomy): Bacteria > Pseudomonadati > Pseudomonadota > Alphaproteobacteria > Hyphomicrobiales > Rhizobiaceae > Ciceribacter > Ciceribacter thiooxidans. Next base: position 958,175 of record NZ_CP059896.1, on the reverse strand, counting down.
CGGCACGATCTTCGGGCTGAAGACCGGCGGAAACGTCGAGTCGATCCTGTCCTCGATGCCTCCAGTCGTGCGCTGGCCGTGAGCACTGTCGTGGCGATCAATTCACGACTTCTAACGAATTTTATAGTTTAGTGATTCCTAATGCCATGCTATCCTCCCCGGCAGTTTGCAGGAGGAGAAATGCAATGGCTCGTTCGATTGGCACTCCCACTCCAAAAAACAACGAAAACGCTGCCGAAGCCGAACGCATCATCGACCGTCTCGCCGAAGAACTCAGGGCCTCCGGCGGCGTCGACCTTCCCCACTCCTACTTCGTGGAACAGGTTAAATTGCGTCTTGTGGGAAGCGATTTGAGCGCACTCGATACGGCGGACACGGCGCGAACGTTGATCCGCGGCTGGAAGCCGAAGGCAACCCCGTCGGTTTTCAACGCCTGGGCCATGCCCGAGCAGGTCTAGCCACCCGTTCGGCAGCCCTGTCGACCGTCGCACCGGCGGGAGGGAACCTATGACCAATCCCGCCGATTATAATAGATTGGTCGAAACCAGAACAAAGAGGAGAAGGCCATGAAGCTGTTTGAATGCGGTTCGCTCGTACCCGGCTGCCCGTGGCATACCCGGGCGGACGAGGAGGCGGAAGTCGTCCGCCGCGCGGTCGAGCATATGCGGACCGCGCATGGCGAAACCATCATCCGCGAGAACATGATCGAGAACATCAAGGCCCGCATCGTCACGACCGAGAAGGCGACGGCCTGAACCCGATCAGGAAACACTCATCTCCTTGAGCCGGGCGAGCAAGCTTGCCCGGTCCATTGAGAAATTGCCGGCAACCCATTCCGATTCCAGCGCTTTCAGGGCCTTTCCGACTGCCGGCCCCGGCGGAATGCCGGCAGCGACGAGGTCGGCGCCGCTGACCGGAAAGCTCGGTTTCTCGAAGGTTTCGGCCCGCTTCAGAAGTGCCGAGAGCCGCGCAACCCGCGCCATGATCGCCGGGTCGTCCTCGCCCTTCGCCCGCACCGTGGCAAGTTCGAGCTTTAGGGCCGTCGTGAGCCCCTCCTTGCCGTGGAGGTAGAGGTCGCGGTCGAACGCAGTATCCTTGACCGCGATGTCCGGCTTCGGCGCACGCGCGAAATGATCGAGATAGCGCGCTTCCGCCTTCGACATCCGCAGCCGTTCGGCCATGGCCGCAAGCCGCCCGGCATCCTTCGGAACGATTGCCGCGAGCCGCAGCATAGGATCGGGCTCCCAGCCGAGCGCCTGTTCGGCGGCAACCAGCCCGTGGATCGCGTCGATCCCCCACTTCTCCGTCTCCGGCAGGATCTCGGTGAGCACGCCGGATTGCCGCATCCACAAAAGCGCGCGGCTCGGGTCGGAGGCCTTGAGCAGTTTCTTCATTTCCGACCAGATCCGCTCGGCCGAAAGCGTTGCAAGCTTGCCGCGCGCACGCATGCAGGCCTTCAGCCCTTCGGCATCCGGCCGCCCGGCACCGTAATGGGCGAAGAAGCGGAAGAACCGCAGGATACGCAGATAGTCCTCGGCAATGCGTTTGTCGGCGTCGCCGATGAACCGCACCGTCCGCGTCTCGACGTCAGGAAGGCCGTTGACGAGGTCGATCACCTCGCCCGCCCGGTCGACATAGAGGGCATTGATCGTCAGGTCCCGCCGCTCGGCATCGGCCTGCCAATCCGCCCCGAACTTCACCGTCGCACGCCGCCCGTCGGTTTCCACGTCATGGCGAAGCGTCGTCACCTCGAACGGCTTGCCGTCGACGACCAGCGTCACCGTACCATGGTCGATGCCGGTCGGCACGGACTTGATGCCGGCGGCCTTCGCCCGCGCGATCACATCCTCCGGCTCCAGCGTCGTCGCAATGTCGATATCGGCGACGGGAAGCCCCATCAGGCTGTTGCGGATGGCGCCGCCCGCGACCCGTCCCTCGCCGCCCTCTGCATTCAGGAGGTCCATGACACGGATGAGTGCCGGGTCGCGAAACCAGGGCTCCTGCGACAGGTTGGTCATGCATAGAGCCTTTCGTAGAGCGTGCGGATGATGCCGGCCGTGATGCCCCAGATATAGCGCTCGCCATAAGGCATCACGTAGTAGTGGCGGAGGATACCGCGCCAGTCGCGGCTGTCGCGCTGGTGGTTTTCCGGGTTCATCAGGAAGGAGAGCGGCACTTCGAAGACGCTTTCCACCTCATGCGGGTTGGGCGTGATGGTGAAGCCTCGGCTGACGACGGAGAGCACCGGGATGATGCGAAAGCCGGTCGCCGAGAGGTATTGCGGCAGCCGCCCGACTGTTTCGACATAGGCGGGATCGAGACCGATCTCCTCCTGCGCCTCGCGCAGCGCCGCCTCCTCGGGCGAGACGTCGGTGTCGTCGATGCCGCCACCGGGAAAGGCGATCTGGCCGGAATGCTTGCGCAGCCGCGTCGTCCGCTGGGTGAGGATCACCTTGGCACCCTCATCGCCGTCGTCGACGACCGGGACCAGCACCGCGGCGTCCTTGAGTTGAATTCCTTCGATCTCGGCCAAAGTCTCCGGATTGAGCAGATGGTCGCCGTGCTCGCGCCAGGCATGCTCGAGCGGAGCGCCGATCTGGTTCAGCGCCCTGTGCCGGAAATCGGCGGCCGAAAAACTTGATAGAAGTGTCCGTGACGTCATCGCGACAACGCATCCAGTTCGTTCGCCCGCATGACGGGAAAGATTTCGCCGGCGGAGCGCACCGCAAACATCTCCACCCCGTCGATCACAACCACCTCGCCGCGTTCAACGAGATCGTACATCACGGCGCGCGACACGAGCGCCTCCAGCCGGCCGCGCACATGAAGGTAGGGCTTCAGTTCGTGGTTCTCGCCGTGGACGACGAAACGCAAGGGGTGGTCCGCTCCCGCCTCGACGACATCGCCGACATTGGTGCGGAAGGTGAGAACCGGTTCGCCGTCGCGTTCGCCGGGAACCATTTCGACAGCGAGGAACGGCGCATCTTCGACCCGGATGCCGACCTTCTCGACGGGCGTCACCAGGTAGGTCCTGCCGTCCTCGTCCTTCCTCAGAACGGTCGAGAACAGGCGCACCAGCGCCTCGCGTCCGATCGGCGTTCCCATGTAGAACCAGGTTCCGTCGGCACGGATTTCCATGTCGATGTCGCCGCAGAACGGCGGGTTCCAGCGCTCGACCGGCGGCAGCCCCCTGCCCGCCGTCTGGGTGGAGGCGCGCGCGACCAGCGCCGCCAGTCCGGCCGCATCCGTCGTTGCCTTCAGGGTTTCGCCTGCCATCTTTGCGTCCCGGTTTGCCGATATTCGCTGTCTGTCACGAGATAGTCATTCCGCGCACGCTTGTCAGCCGCCGATTGGGGAATAACTTCTTTTAGATGCGACGGAAGAACGGTGGCATGGTACGAAGGGCCTGACGCCGGAACCAGAGGGAGAAGATCATGGGCATGATGAAGTCGGCCGAACCCTTGCTCGACGAAAAGGCCATCATCGCCGCCGCCGAGAAGGCGCTGTCCGACATCGCCGAGGTGCGCCGGGAAGTTTCCAAGGTGATCTTCGGCCAGGAGCGCGTGGTCGAAAACACGCTGCTCGCCATCCTCTCGGGCGGCCATGCGCTGCTCGTCGGCGTACCGGGCCTTGCCAAGACCAAGCTCGTTTCGACGCTCGGAAGCGTGCTGGGGCTCGAGGCGAACCGCATTCAGTTTACCCCCGACCTGATGCCATCCGACATTCTCGGCACCGAGGTCATGGACCAGGACGAGACCGGCCGGCGGTCCTTCCGTTTCGTCAAGGGACCGGTCTTCGCGCAGCTCCTGATGGCCGACGAGATCAACCGCGCGAGCCCGCGCACCCAGTCGGCACTGCTGCAGTCCATGCAGGAGTATCATGTCACCATCGCCGGACAGCACTACGATCTGCCCTCCCCCTTCCACGTGCTCGCGACCCAGAACCCGCTGGAGCAGGAAGGCACCTATCCGCTTCCCGAGGCGCAGCTCGACCGCTTCCTGCTGCAGGTCGACGTCGGCTATCCGGAGCTTTCGGCGGAACGGCAGATCCTGCTCGAAACCACCGGCGTTACCGATGCGAAGCCGTCGAGCGTCATCGATGCGGCACGGCTGATCGACATCCAGAAGCTGATCCGCCAGATGCCCGTCTCGGAAACCGTGGTCGATGCGATCCTGGCGCTCGTCCGCTCCGCCCGCCCGGGCCACGGCAACGCCGGCACGGACAAAAACGTCGCCTGGGGTCCCGGCCCGCGTGCCGGACAGGCGCTGATGCTCTGCGCCCGCGCCCGCGCGCTCTACGAGGGGCGGCTCGCGCCCTCCCTCGACGACGTCATGGCACTCGCCGAGCCCGTGCTCGAACACCGCATGGCCCTGACCTTTGCCGCCCGCGCGGAAGGCATGACGGTGCGCGACGTGATCCTCGACCTCGTGAAGCAGGCACGGGGCTAGAAAGGCAGTCAGCGTGGCAGCAATCGGCCAGATCGTCGAGCAGACCTCCGGAAGCGATGCTCTGACGCGCGCGCGCCAGCGCGCCGCGCTCGTTCCCGACTGCATGGTCGAGGCGCGGCGGATCGCCAACACGGTAATCGCCGGCTGGCACGGACGCCGCAAGCGCGGCATCGGCGAAAATTTCTGGCAATTCCGCCCCTATGCGGAAGGCGAGAGCCTCTCGCGGATCGACTGGCGGCGCTCGGCCCGCGACGACCATACATATGTCCGCGACCGCGAATGGGAGGCCGCCCACACCGTCTGGCTCTGGGCCGACATGTCGCCGTCGATGATGTACCGGTCCTCCTTCGCACCGGTCTCGAAGGAAGGGCGCGCACTCGTCATCATGCTGGCGCTCGCCGAAATCCTCGCCCGCTCGGGCGAGCGCATCGGTTGTCCGGGCGTGATGGACCCCGTTTCCTCGCGCAATGCCGCCGAACGGCTCGCCGCCACGATCATGCACACCCCGCCGACCGCGGGCCTGCCCGAGACGGCGATGATCCGCGGGATCAGCGACATCGTGCTCATCGGCGATTTCCTCGACGATGCCGACCGGATCATGGAACGGATCGCGCCGCTTGCCCGGCGCGGATTGCGCGGCCATGTGGTCGAGATCGCCGACCCGGCAGAGGAATCCTTTCCCTATAGCGGGCGGACGATCTTCACCGATCCGGAAACCGGCGAGAAGCTTGTCTCCGGCCGTGCCGAGCGGCTGCAGGAAGACTATCGCCGCGCCTATTTCGCCCGCCGCGAGAGCCTCGGCGAAGCGCTGCGGCGGCTCGGCTGGAGCTTCGTCGCCCACCGCACCGACCAGCCCGCATCGCAGGCGCTCGTCGCCGTCCACATGTATCTTTCCGGCAATCCGCCGCAGCCAGCGGGAGGAGTGCGATGAGCTTTCTACCCCTCGCCTTCGGAACGCCGGCCATCCTCATTGCGCTCGCCGCCCTGCCGCTCATCTGGTGGCTCCTGAAGCTCACGCCGCCGCGGCCGCGGACGGAGGTTTTCCCGCCGCTGCGCATCCTCGCGACCGTCCTGAAGCGCGAGGAGACGCCGGACAAGAGCCCCTGGTGGCTGACGCTGCTCAGAATGGTGATCGCCGCCCTCGTGATCCTCGCGCTCGCCGATCCGGTGCTCAATCCGCGCACCGCATCCGTTTCGGGCGACGGCCCGCTGGTCCTGCTCGTCGACAACAGCTGGGCGGCCGCCGCCGACTGGGACCGCCGCGTTGCGACGGCCGAGGGCCTGATCGCCGAAGCGGACGGCGAAGACATTCCGGTCGCAATCGCCTTCACCGCCGACGCGACCCACGACGCGGTTCCGGGAACGGCCGCCGCCGCGCTGAAGAAGCTGCGTGCCGCCGGACCGAAACCGCTGAGGCCGGATCGTCCCCGCGCCATCACCGCTCTCAAGCAAGCGCTCGACGGAACCGCGCCCGGCTCGCTCGTCTTCCTGAGTGACGGCGTCGCCGCCACCGCCGGGGATGATACGGTCAAGCAACTCGCCGCGCTCGCGCCCCGGCAACTGCGTCTCGTCGAAGGCGACGGACGCGGCGCCGTCGCGATCACCAACGCCGTGAACGGTGCAAACGAGCTGGACGTCACGGTTTCCAGGCTGGCTTCCGCCGGAGAGAGCCGCCTGACGGTCGATGCGCAGGACCGGCAAGGCCGGGTAATTGCCACCGGTGAGGCACGCTTTTCGCCCGGCGAGACGGTCGCCAAGGCGACCGTCGCCGCACCGTTCGAGCTGCGCAACGACTTCACCCGGCTTACCGTCACCGGTGCCGCCAATGCCGGCGCCACACACCTGCTCGACGACGGCTTCCGTCGCCGACGCGTGGCGATGATTTCCGGCGAACCGGACGACGGCTTCCAGCCGCTGCTCTCGCCGCTCTACTACACGGAACGCGCGCTCGCGCCCTATGCCGACCTCGTCCGCTCGAACAATGCCGATCTTGCCGCCGCGATCCCGGAACTCCTGGCGCAGAACCCGTCGGTGATCATTCTCGCCGACATCGGCCGCCTGCCCGGCGAACTCTACGAACCGCTCCAGCGCTGGATCGCCAAGGGCGGCACCGTCATCCGCTTTGCCGGCCCGCGGCTCGCCGCCGCGCCCGCCGACGACCCGCTGCTGCCGGTCGTACTCCGGCAGGGGGAGCGCGTGCTCGGCGGGGCCATGTCCTGGGCGGAGCCGCAGCCGCTCGCGGAATTCCCGAAAACCGGTCCCTTCGCCGGCATGAAGAAGCCGGAGGGCGTGCTGATCAAGCGTCAGGTGCTGGCCGAACCCACCCCCGACCTTCAGGAACGCACCTGGGCGAGCCTCAACGACGGGACGCCTCTGGTGACGGTCAAGGAAAACGGCGCCGGCCGCATCGTCCTCTTCCACGTCAGCGCCGAGGCCACCTGGTCCGACCTGCCGATCTCGGGCGAATTCGTCGAGATGCTGCGGCGTATCGTGCAGCTGTCGCATGCCGGCGCGGGCGCCGAGGGCAACGACACCGCGGCCGCGACGTTGCCGCCCTACCGCCTGCTGACGGCGCGCGGCGCGATGACCACCGACACCGCGACGGCGAGACCGATCAATCTCGGCGCCGGCCGCCCCACCGCGGCAACCTTCGACAATCCGCCCGGCCTCTACGGCAGCGAGGACGGCTTCGTCGCGCTGAACCTGCTCGAACCCGGAGCCGAACTGCTGCCGCTTCCCGTAGATCCGGCGGCGGCCGTGACCCGCGAGACGCTCGCCGGCGATGCCGCGACGCCGCTGAAGCCGCCGCTGCTCGCGCTCGCCTTCCTGGCTCTGCTCGCCGACAGCCTGATCGTGCTCTTCATGAACGGCGTCTTCGCCGGCGGGCGTCGCCGCCAGGGCCTCGCAGCGGCGATTGCCCTGACCGCGGTCCTCGCTTTCCACCCGGACAGCGGCCATGCGGCCGATGCCCGTCCCGGCGACGAGAAGCTTCTGGAGCGGCTCGACAACACCCATCTCGCCTATGTCGTCACCGGCGAGCCGGACGTCGACAGTCTCTCCGAACGCGGGCTTGCAGGCCTCACCGAATTCCTGACCTACCGCACGACACTCGAACCCGCCGAGCCGGTCGGACTCAACATCGAGACCGACGAGCTTTCCTTCTATCCGATCATCTTCTGGCCGGTCTCGGCGACGGCGCCGATGCCCTCGGCCGCCGCGATCAACCGGATCGACGCCTATATGCGTGCGGGCGGCACCGTTCTTTTCGATACGCGCGACCAGTATGCGAGCTTCGGCAGTGACGAGGGCCCGAGCCCGAACGGCGAGCGGCTGCGGGCGATCCTCGCCAATATCGACATTCCGCCGCTCGAACCGGTGCCCTCGGACCACGTGCTGACGCGCTCCTTCTACCTGCTGACGGGCTTTCCCGGCCGCTACAGCGGCAGCCCGCTCTGGGTGGAAGCACGCCAGGAGGCGCGAAACAGCAATAGCGGCGTGGTTTCATCGGCCGACGGGGTCTCGCCCGTCCTCATCACCGGCAACGACCTGCTCGGGGCCTGGGCGATCGACGCCAACGGCGCTTCCATGCTGCCGACCGTGCCACCCGACGAAAGGCAGCGGGAGCTTTCCTTCCGCGCCGGCGTGAACATCATGATGTACATGCTGACCGGTAACTACAAGGCCGACCAGGTGCACATTCCTGCCCTCCTCGAACGGCTGGGGCAGTGACGATGACGATCGAGTTCGCCCCCTTCCTGCCGATCCCTTTCCTCGCCGCCCTCGCGATCATTTCGCTTGCGCTTGCCGCGCTCGGCTTCCGCGCCTCCGTTCGGGGAACGGCGCTGCGCTTCCTTGCTGCGCTCGCCGTGCTTGCCGCACTGGCCAACCCGCTGCTGCTTCAGGAAAATCGCGAGCAATTGACGACCGTCGTGCCGGTCGTCGTCGACCGCAGCCAGAGCCAGGAGACGGCGGGACGGCGGGAAATGACCGACAAGGCACTGGCCGCGCTCAAGGAGCGTCTGTCGCGCTTTCCGCTCATCGAGCCGCGCATCGTCGAGGCCGGCGCCGCGGAGAATTCGGATTCGCCCTCGACCCGGCTCTTCGAGGCCCTGAACTCGGCGATTTCCGACGTACCGCCGGCGCGGGTCGGCGGCGCGATCCTGCTGACCGACGGCCAGGTGCACGACGTGCCCGGCGCCGGCCAGTCGCTCGGCTTCGCAGGGCCCGTGCACGGCCTCGTCACCGGCAAGGCCGACGAGCACGACCGGCGCATCGAGGTCTTGCGCGCGCCCCGCTTCGGCATCGTCGGGGAAGAGCAGGAACTGACCTTCCGCGTCTTCGACGACGGGCGTTCGACCAACGCGCCGGCGCGGGTGACCGTCTCGGTCAACGGCGAGCAGACGGCGACCGTCGACGCGACGCCCGGAGCGGAGACGCCGTTCCCGTTCAAAGTGCCGCGCGGCGGCACCAATGTGGTGGAACTTACCGTCGATCCGGTCCCCGGCGAGGTGACGGAAGCAAACAATCAGGCGGTCCATCTCATCCAGGGCATCCGCGAGAACCTGCGCGTGCTGCTCGTCTCGGGTGAGCCGCATGCCGGCGAGCGCGCCTGGCGCAACCTGCTGAAATCCGACGCCTCGGTCGACCTCGTGCATTTCACCATCCTGCGGCCGCCGGAAAAGCAGGACGGCACGCCGATCAACGAGCTGTCGCTGATCGCCTTCCCGACGCGGGAGCTCTTCGTCGAGAAGATCGAGGATTTCGACCTCATCATCTTCGACCGCTACCAGCACCGCGGCGTGCTGCCGATCCTCTATTACGATTACATCGCCGAATACGTGAAGAAGGGCGGCGCACTGCTGATCGCCGCAGGCCCCGAGCACGCAAGCGAGGATTCGATCGCGCTGACGCCACTGGAAACCGTGCTGCCGGCCGCCCCCCTCGGCACGATGCACGAGGTCGGCTTCTATCCGCGGCTCTCCGAAAAGGGCAAGCGCCACCCCGTCACCCGCGGCCTCGACGGTTCGACAGCCGAGCCGCCGCACTGGGGCCGCTGGTTCCGCACCGTCGACGTCGAGCCGCCGAAGGGCGAGACGGTGATGACCGGCGACGGCGACCGCCCGCTCCTGGTGCTCGACCGCGCCGGCGAAGGCCGCGTCGCCATGCTGCTCTCCGACCAAGGCTGGCTCTGGGCGCGCGGCTTCGAGGGCGGCGGCCCGCATGTCTCGCTCTATCGCCGCATCGCCCACTGGCTGATGAAGGAACCGGAACTCGAGGAAGAGGCCCTGACGGCAAAGGCAGCCGGACACCTGCTCGAAGTGACCCGCCAGACGATCGGTGACGCGCCGGGCGCGGCGGTGGTCGAATCCCCCTCGGGCAAGACCGAGAACCTGCCGCTCACCGAGATCGCCCCCGGCCTCTACCGCGGTGAAAAGCGGATGGACGAGACCGGCCTCTTCAAGATCACCAACGGCGAGCTCTCGACGCTCGCCCATGTGGGCGCTGCCGATGCGCAGGAATTCAAGGCGATGATCTCGACGACCGAGGCGCTGCAACCGGTCGCCGAGCGCAGCAAGGGCTACCTCGGACGGCTCGACGACGGCCGCGGCGGCTTGCGCATCCCCGATATCCTGCCGGTCAGAAGCGACATCCGCGTCAGCGACGACAAGCGGATGCTGATCCGCATGACCGACGAGACGGTACTGAAGGGAATCGACACGCTGCCGCTCTTTGCCGGTTTCGCCGGCCTCGCCGTGCTGTTGCTCGCGATGTCGGCCATGTGGTGGCGGGAGGGACGGTAAAGCCGTCCGCCCGCCTGAAACCCGAATGTCGATCGACTCTAGACCGGCGACTGCTGGTGCTGTGCAATCCGCCAGATGTCGCCCTCGCGGATATAGGTCGACGTACAATAGGCCTCATAAGCCCCGCCGCCTTCACGCTCCGCCCGGGCACGGTAGGCCAGGATCACCACCTTGCCGCCATGCTCCCGCACGATCTGCTCCGACATTTCGATAGCGGACCAGCGCGGCGCGGCCCGGATGCTCTCGACGATCCGGTCGCGCTCCAGAATTCCGACGGGACCGAACACCATGATGCAGTCCCCGGTCATCAGTTCTTCGTAAGCCGCGACACCCTCGCGCCAGAGACGCTCTTCCGTCTTCCAGAAATCCATCATGCCGACCTCCTTTCATGTCCTTGAAAATGTCGGGACGACGAGGAAGTTCCGGAGCGGGGCGGGGTGACGGCGCGGTGTGGCCGAGATGGTTATTGCAACTTTCGAGGGAGCATGGGATGGAGCGCGATGGCACGGAGCGAGGTTCTCTCACCACCAGCATCCGGTGTTTTGGAGTTGCGAGACATGCTGTTCAGGAAGTTCATCGTCTTTCTTACGTCATTCTGTCTTGCCGTCAGCGCGCACGCTGCCGGCCTGAAGGTCTTCGAGGTTCCCGCCGATGAGGGCGGCCCTTCCCTGAGAGCCGTGCAATGGTCACCATGCGCCCAACCCTCGCAGAAGATCGAACTTGGCCCCTTCGTGCTGGACGCCGTTCGCGATTGCCCGCTTGCGGGCGACAAGCTGCCGCTCATCGTGATATCGCACGGTTTTGGCGGAACCGGATTGAGCCACCACGACACCGCAGAAGCCCTGGCGGACGCCGGCTTCGTGGTTGTGGCACTCAATCATCCGGACGATAACGCCATCGCGCTTGCGTCAAATCACGCAAACGCGCTGACTGCATTCGTGAACCGGCCGCAGGACATCAAGCGCCTGGTCGACTACATGATCACTTTCTCGGACGACCGCGCCGCGATCAATGCAGAACGCGTCGGCTTTTATGGCTTCTCTCGTGGTGGCTACACGGGGCTTGTCCTTGGCGGGGCGAACCCCGATTTCCGCGAGTTGCGCATGCCCTGTCAGGACCGGACTGGCATGAGCTGCCCGCGCATCGCTCCTCAATTGGTTCCAGTTGGCCCCTGGGTTCACGATCCGCGTATCAAGGCATTTGCCATTGCGGACCCACCGAGCGATGTGTTTCCGGGCAAGGCGAACTTGCAGGCCATAAGGACGCCCATTCAGCTCTGGGGCTCCCAGAACGGCGGCGATGGCGTCCTACCTGCAGCAGTGGATGCGCTCGCCCACAATCTGCCGGAAACGCCGGACTTTCACGTCGTTCCCGATGCAGGGCACTTTGCGTTTCTGACGATGTGCCCGCCTGCCATGGCCAAGTCGGCACCAGATATCTGCGCCGACGGTCCCGGTTTCGACCGCGCTGCGTTCCACCGGGACTTCAACGCTCAAGTACTCGCCTTCTTCCGCAGGCAGTTAGTGGAGGGCATATTGCCCTGACGGGCCTGCCGTGCTGCTTCTTGCAATGTCGGCGATGTCACCGCATGAAGTAGGATGTGCCTAATCCGTCGAGACTGGGCGTGTGCCTAACATCTCAAACCCGAGGACAACGACCGATAGCACATTTGGAAGTGTTGCCCGGGACAACAACTCTCGATAGATTTTTTCCGATCGAGAGTGAGGTTCATTGTTTTGGCTAGAGCTAAGTCTTTTTTCGCAGCTTTGTTTGTTTTCGTCCTCTTTTTCATCTCAAGTCATACGTACGCTGCCGATTACCTCATTCTGCCCAACTACAAAGGCGAAATGGTTGAAGTGGGGAACGGAGCTGCCACAATCAGGCTACCCTTTGTCGAAGGATTATCGTTCACGGTCGCCTTCTCCAGCGGAGAATTTGCCACGATCGCGAGATGGGACAAGAAGTCCCCAACATTTCAGGAGAAAATCTCGAATAGGGGTGGAGAGTATGTCGTCAATACAGTCTATTTCCATATCCCCACGCTCTGCCTGAGGTACGGACAGAGTTTGCCGCTATGCGGATACTTGAAACTCCCTGTGGGCGATGAGCCACATCTCTATTCTATGTCCCTGCGTCCCTGGTCCAGCGAGAAGGATCCCGGGTCGCCTTTTGACACCTTCGTAAACTCACTCGCACCGTTTGAAGGCAATGGCGTACGTGGCGACCTTCAACTTTACGAGAATGCAGGATACTCGACCTGCAATCCTAATAGAAAGATAATTATCTGCGACTTTTATGCAAAACTAAACGGGAACTACATGTTGATGATTATTCTTACAAACCATGGAAAAAACAAAGAGAAAGACAAAATATTCGACGTCGACATGAAAGAATCTATCGATATAATCGCAGCGTCAATTAATAAATGGACCATAAATTGAAATTTATTAAAGAAATTTATTGAATACTGACAGAAATAGATTTAATTTGAATTTCAAAGATTTTATATTTAAAGATATCGCCAGATATACTTTGACGTTTTGGTGTGATTCCGAACGGATGCGATATGAAAGAGCATTCCGGTTTCTACGGCGGCCTCCCCCCTCGACTCCCCTCCCGCTTCCCCCTACCCTCGCGCCATGTCCCTCGATCTCACTCTCTCCGATACCGTTCCCGACGAAGCGCGCGACGCGATCCGCGATGCGATCCTTGCCCATAACGACAGGATGCTCGGGCCGACCGACCGGCACGACCTGATGATCCCGATCCGTGACGGCGATGGAAGAGTCGAGGGCGGGCTCGTCGGCTATACCGGGCGTGGCTGGCTCTACGTGACACTCCTCTACATTCCGGAGCACTTGCGCGGACAGGGTCTCGCAGGCCGCCTGCTGCAGATGGCCGAGGAGGAGGCGAAGGCGCGCGGCTGCACCGGCGCCTACATCGACACGATCAACCCCGACGCCCGCCGCGCCTATGAACGGCAGGGCTACGAGGTCTTCGGCGCGCTGGAGAATTTCATCGGCGACTTCTCGATCACCTGGATGAAGAAGCGGATCGCCTGAAGGAGAGATGCCTCAGGGGCGCCAGGCGATCACGCCCTTGAGCCGCTCGTGAGCGTCGGCGGTAAGCGGCACCGCGAGCACCCGGCCGGGGTCGACGGGTCCGGGAAATTCCAGCGCCTTCCACGCCACCTTCTCGAAGCCGAGCGGCATGTAATAGGGCGGGTCGCCGACGAGGATGACGGCTTCCGATCCGGCACGCCGCGCCGCATCGACGGCGATGCGGACGAGCTCGCGGCCGATCCCCATGTTCTTGTGGGAGGGACGAACGGCGAGCGGCCCGAGCAGATGGCCCTTCACCGACCCGGCGATCACCGGCGTCATGCGTACCGAGGCGATCGTCTCGCCGCCGTCGGCGCAGATGAAGGAGAGCGTCCGGTCATGCGACCCCTGTTCGCGAATGCGCGCGGCGGCACGGGTGTGCCGGCCGGGGCCGAAGGCTTCTTCGTTGATGAGTTCGATAGCCGCGTCGTGCGACGCATCCTCGGTGAGGTAGACAAGCTGATGATTTTTCATGGGAAAACCAGGACCGGCAGACAGACAGGGAAAAATGGTTCACGGGACGCGCGGGAGCACGTCGGGTAAAACATCAGCGTCGTCGCAGGGTCCGGGTTTCGGCCATCGGTTGTCTTTCCAGATGAGGTATCGACGCCGATAGCAGCATTTTTTTTTGCCGTCCATCGGAAAAACGCACTGTTCAGCAATCGGCATCTCGCAATTGCCGGCTCATGGCATATTTTCCCGGGCAAGAGATCGCAAAGCAGGAAGGAAATTTGTCATGGGCATGCTCGTCGAGGGCGTCTGGCACGACGTATGGTACGACACCAAGGCGACCGCCGGGCATTTCCGCCGCAGCGAGTCGGCCTTCCGCAACTGGGTGACCGCCGACGGCGCGCCAGGTCCGAGCGGTAAGGGCGGTTTCGAGGCCGAGGCCGGTCGCTACCACCTCTACGTCTCCTATGCATGCCCCTGGGCGCACCGCACCCTCATCTTCCGCAGGCTGAAGAAGCTCGAGGACCTGATCCCGGTCTCGGTCGTCGATCCGCTGATGCTGGAGAAGGGCTGGGAATTCAGGGACCGCGACGGCGGCACCGTCGACCACCTCTTCGGCGCGAAGACGCTCGCAGACATCTACGTCAAGGCGGACCCGACCTATACCGGCCGCGTCACCGTGCCCGTCCTCTGGGACAAGAAGCGGCAGACGATTGTTTCGAACGAGTCGGCCGAGATCATCCGCATGTTCAACCGCGCCTTCGACGGGCTGGCCGGCTCGACCGTCGATTTCTGTCCGGAGGAGTTGCGCGACGAGATCGATGCAATCAACGCGAAGATCTACGACACGGTCAACAACGGGGTCTACAAGGCGGGCTTCGCAACCACGCAGGAAGCGTACAAGAGCGCCGTGCTACCTCTCTTCGAGACGCTCGACTGGCTCGATGGTCGGCTCTCGACCCAGCGCTACCTCTTCGGCGACCGGCTGACGGAGGCCGACTGGCGGCTCTTCACCACGCTGGTGCGCTTCGATGCCGTCTATGTCGGGCATTTCAAGTGCAACATCCGCCGGATCGCTGACTATCCGAACCTCTCGGGCTACCTGCGCGATCTCTATCAGGTGCCGGGCGTCGCCGGCACCGTCAACATGGCGCATATCAAGGCGCACTACTACCGCAGCCACAAGGCGATCAACCCGACCGGCGTCGTGCCCGTGGGGCCGGAGCTCGACCTCGACCGACCGCACGGCCGCGAGGCGCTCTCTGAAACCGCAGCGCTCACCAGAGATCGTCGGGCGGAACCTCGCCGCTGAGTTCCCGCAGCCGTCGTTGCGTCGCCGGCGTCACGCCGCGCGGGAGGTCCAGGAGGTCGAAGAAGCCGCTCTCGACGATCTCCATGTCGGGTTTGCGCGGCGCCGTCTGCAGCACGTTCGCCCGGTAGAACAGCACGTGGTCGCGGCGGCTGACACGAGTGTTGAAATAGACGTGGAAGAGCTGCGCCGGGCCGGTCATTTCGAGATTGCCCTCTTCGCGCAGCTCCTTTGAAAGCGCCTGCAGCGCCGTTTCCCGCCGTTCGACGCCGCCGCCCGGCATATGCCAGCCGGGCACATAGGAATGGCGCACGAGGAAGATGCGGCCGGCATCGTCGTAACAGGCGGCCCGCACGCCGAGCGTCATGCCGCGGGAAACCGCGAAATAGCCGTGCATCATGCGCGTGACCAGCCGGGCGGCGGCGCTGCGTTTTTCTTCGTTCGTCTCGTCCTGCCCCATCGGGCTTGCTCCGGGTCTGCTGCGCCTTTATGAAGGCGCCATGTTCAAGCTCGCGCATATCTCCGACGTTCACCTCGGGCCGCTTCCCGCCCTGACCATCCGTGAACTCGCCTCGAAGCGCATTACCGGATATGTGAACTGGCACCGCAACCGACGCAAGCATCTTTTTGCCAATGCACTTGATTTGATACTTGCCGACCTGCGCCGCCACGCGCCGGATCACCTGGCGATCACCGGCGATCTCGTCAATCTCGCCTCCGGCATCGAGATCCGCCGTGCCGCGGAATGGTTGAAGTCTGCCGGAGCGCCCCTCGATACCTCGGTCGTTCCCGGCAATCACGATGCCTATGTGCCCGGCGCACACGACGAATCCGTGCAGGCCTGGTACGATTACATCCGCGGCGACGACGACCCGCTGATCTGGCGCAAGGGCCACAAGCTCTTTCCCTATATCCGCCGGCGCGGCCCTGTCGCCCTGATCGGCTGTTCCACCTCGCTGGCGACGCCGCCCTTTGCGGCCACCGGCTATTTCGGCAAGCGCCAGGCGCGCGAGACGGCCGAACTGCTGAAGGCCGCCGGCGAGGAGGGCCTCTTCCGCGTGGTCATGATCCACCACCCGCCGATCCGCGGCGCGACCTCCTCGCACAAGCGGATGATCGGCATCCGCCGCTTCGCCGCCGCGATTTCCGTCGGCGGCGCCGAGCTCGTGCTGCACGGGCACACCCATCTCAATACTCTCAACTGGCTGGAAAGCCGCGGCCGCAAGATTCCGGTCGTCGGCATCGCCGCGGCCTCACAAGGCCCCGGCAGCCACAAGCCGGCGGCCGCCTACAACCTCTTCTCGATCAGCGGCGAACCGAATGCCTGGCGAGTGCAATGGGACCGCCACTGCATCGCCGGCGCGAGTGGTCTGCTGAAATGCGACCACCACCAGTTCCTGATCGAGTAATCCGCAGCGTTCAACCCGCGACGGCAGCCACCGCAGCGGTGAGAACGCGCGCCACCTCCTGCGGGCACTCTTCCGGCAGCATATGCCCCGCCGCGGCCAGGAGCCGGATCGTTGCGGCGCCTTCGAGGGAGCGGGCTTGCCCGGGCGGCAGGATACGATCCTCAAGCCCCCAGAGAAGATATTTCGGCATCGGCAGGCTGCGGAGATCGCCGACAGGCAACGTGCCCTGTCGCGGCTCGCCCGCCTCCGTCGTCTCGGAAAGGATTGCCTTCAGGACCGTTCCGACCGCCTCGCGG
Source organism: Ciceribacter thiooxidans (assembly GCF_014126615.1). NCBI lineage: Bacteria > Pseudomonadati > Pseudomonadota > Alphaproteobacteria > Hyphomicrobiales > Rhizobiaceae > Ciceribacter > Ciceribacter thiooxidans. The sequence continues at coordinate 941,361 of NZ_CP059896.1, read as the reverse complement.
GCACCCGGCACTTGCCGCGCGGCAAGCATCGCGTCCACCGCCTCCTGCAGTATCGGATGCGCCGGCGCCACCATGGCCTCCATGGCAGCTCGCATCTCCTCTGCCGTCTCGGCAAAGGCGAAGGCGGAAAGCGCCGCCCCATTGATTTCCGGTCCGAAGCCGCCGGGGGCCACGAGCGTCAGGCTCGCCACCTTCTCCGGCGCTTTCAAAGCGAGGATCGCGGCAATGGCCCCGCCGAGCGAATGTCCCGCCACGTGGAAGCGTTCGATCCCGCGCGCAGCGAGATCGGCGGCGACCGCTTTAGCCAGCCGCCCGGCGCCGCCGAGGCCATCGGCGACAAGCGAAAGCCCGTGGCCCGGCAGGTCGTAGGCAAGGACGGGGATCGAGGGCGGAAGGTGCCGCAACACTTCCGCCCAGATACCGGACGTGCCGCCGAAGCCGTGCAGCAGCACCAGCGGTGCCGCAGCACCTCCGAGATCGCCCTGAACCTCCGCGTAAAGGCCCATCGCTCAGGCCTTCGCGCGCTCTTCCAGCACCCGGTTCGCCGCCGAGATGATCGCTTCGAGGGACGCCGCGACGATGTTGGTGTTGATCCCGACGCCGAACAGCGTCCCGCCGGGATGCGAAACCTCGACATAGGCGATCGCCGACGCATTCGAGCCGTGCTGCAGCGAATGCTCGGAATAGTCCTGCACCGACATCTCGAAGCCGAGATAGGTCGACAGCGCGTTGATGAAGCCGTCGATCGGACCGGTTCCCCTGCCCTCGATGCGCTTCACCTCGCCGCCGTCGGTGATCTCGGCCGCGACGATGCGCATGCCCTTGTGCTCGGTATCGGGATAGGTGTGGTGATCGACGAATTTCAGCCGTGCCTGGGGCTGCGTCACGTAGCGATCGAGGAAGCGCCCGTAGATGCGCTTCGACGGCAGTTCGACGCCTTCCTCGTCGGTGATCCGCTGGATGTCCTCGCGGAACTCCACCTGCAGGTTGCGCGGCAGGTTGATGCCGTAGTCCTCCTGCAGGATGTAGGCGATGCCGCCCTTGCCGGACTGCGAGTTGATGCGGATGATCGCCTCGTAGGTGCGGCCAACGTCCTGCGGGTCGATCGGCAGGTAGGGCACTTCCCAGACCGGGGAATTGGCCTTGCGGATCGCCTTCATGCCCTTGTTGATCGCGTCCTGGTGCGAGCCGGAGAAGGCCGTGTAGACGAGTTCGCCGACGTAAGGATGGCGCTCGGGGATGACCATCTGGTTCGAATATTCGTAGACCGCCTTGATCCGCTCGATGTCGGAACAATCGAGTTTCGGATCAACCCCTTGCGTGAACATGTTGAGCGCCAGCGTGACGATGTCGACATTGCCGGTGCGCTCGCCGTTGCCGAAGAGCGTACCCTCGACGCGGTCGGCGCCGGCCATCAGGCCGAGTTCGGTCGCCGCGATCCCCGTACCGCGGTCGTTGTGCGGATGCAGCGAGACGATGACGTTCTCGCGGTTGTCGATGTTGCGGCACATCCATTCGATCATGTCGGCATAGATGTTCGGCGTCGACATCTCGACGGTGGACGGCAGGTTGAGGATCAGTTTGTTGTCCGGCGTCGGCTTGATAATGTCGATGACCGCGTTCGAGATTTCCAGCGCGACATCGAGTTCGGTGCCGGTGAAGCTTTCCGGCGAATATTCGAAACGATAACCGCCGCCGGCCTTGGCCGCCATGTCGGTGATCATCTTCGCCGCATCGACGGCGATCTGCTTGACGCCGGCGACATCCTTGCCGAACACCACACGCCGCTGCAGCTCGGAGGTCGAGTTGTAGAAGTGGATGATCGGCTTGTGTGCGCCTTCCAGCGCCTCGAAGGTGCGGGTGATCAGCTCCGGCCGGCACTGCACCAGCACCTGCAACGACACGTCCTCGGGCACGTTGCCCTCCTCGACGCACCAGCGGGCGAAATCGAAATCTGTCTGAGAGGCCGAGGGGAAGCCGATCTCGATTTCCTTGAAGCCCATCTCGAGCAGCAGCTGGAACATGCGGGCCTTGCGGTCATGGCCCATCGGGTTGACCAGCGCCTGGTTGCCGTCGCGCAGGTCCACCGAGCACCAGATCGGCGCCTTGGTGATGGCCTTGCCCGGCCAGGTACGATCCGCAATGTCGATCTGCGGATAGGGCCGGTATTTCACCGCGGCTTCCGGCATGCCCTGTTTTGCGATGTGGGTCTTGATGTTCATCGTCGTTTCTTCCTCTTGCCGCATTCGCCACCGCTCTGAAAGGCCCGAGGATCGCGGACGGAGCGGACGGAAAATGCCTGGGTCCCGTCGGGACTGCATTAAACTGGTTTCATGGATTTTTCGAGGAGCTGAGCCGGACGGGCTGATCGGCCGCCGGGCGCTCCTCAGTGGACCCGGCAACCGCGGATAAGGCCAAGAAGAAGAAGCGAGTTTAGGGCGAGCACCGGCGCGCCGGCCGGGATGCGGCAGGCGGCGAAGGAGGTCGAGATGCTGTTGCCCGTATTCGTCATGATGGCGAGTGATAACGCGCGACGACCGATCGCGCAAGCATGTTGTTATTCAGCGGCCGGTTTCGCTTCCAGCCGCTCGCGGACCCATTCCGAAATCAGTTGATCCCGCGTCATATTCCGGCGCGATGCCTCGGCATCGAGCTCTGCCATACGCTCCTTGGGCAGCTCCAGTTCGATCAATTCGTGCTTTGACTGGACGCGCCGGACCTTCGAGAGGTCGAAGTGCTGAAGGACGTCGCCTGCGCCGCCGTCAAACAGCTTATCCAGGTCCTTGGCTTTCATATGTGTCGACCTCTTGTTTTCTAAGAGATTCTCTCTGGATCGAACTCGAAGTCCATATTCCAATATAAGCCGCAAGCGCCTTCTTTGCGAGTCGGCTACCGCCTGCCCTTCGCCAGCTGCATCAGCGCCATCATCAACCCACCGGCGACGAGCCCCCAGAAGGCGCCCGAAATGCCGCCGAACGAGACGCCGGAGGCGGTGATCAGGAAGGTGACGGCGGCGGCTTCCCGTGTCTCGACCTCCTTGAAGGCGGCGACCGCCGAACCGGAGAAGGCGGCAATCAGAGCAAGCCCGGCCACCGCCTGGATGAGGATCGGCGGGGCAAGCGAGACGAAGGCGGTGACGGCACCGGCGAGCAGCCCGAGCACGACATAGCCGAGGCCGCAGACGACCGCGGCCCAGTAGCGTTTCTTCGGGTCCGGGTGGGCGTCCTCGCCAGCGCACATCGCCGCCGTGATCGCCGCAAGGTTGACCGCATGGCCGCCGAAGGGGGCAGAGAAGAGTGAGAAGAGACCCGTCGCCGCAAAGAGCGGCCCCGGCATCGGATTGTAATGATTGACCTTCAGCACCGCGATGCCGGGAATGTTCTGCGAGGCCATGGTGACGATGAAGAGCGGCAGCGCGATCGAGATCAGCGACGGGACTGTGAAGGCCGGCATCACCAGCTCGACGGGTGGCGCAAGCGAGGCCGCCCAGCTCGCCATCGCTCCCTCCGGCAGGTCGACGCCGAAGGCGATGACCAGCGCGAAGGCCGCGAGAGCGGCCGGCACGGCATAGAGCCGCTTGAAGGCAGCGACCACCGCCCAGGCGGCGAGGATCGGCAGCCCCAGACGCGGATCGAAGGCGATCGCCTTGAAGGGCGCAAAGCAGAGCCCGAGGATGACGCCGGAGAGCATGGCATTGGCGAGCGGCGCGGGGATTGCCGCAACCGCACGGCCGAGCGGCCGAAAGAGACCGGCAACGACGATCAGGATGCCGCAGACGAGGAAGGCCCCGACTGCGACGGGAAAGCCGCCCTCCGGCACGCCTGCGGTCACCAGCAATGCAGCGCCTGGCGTCGACCAGGCGATCGACACCGGAAGCCGGGTGACAAGGCTCAGCACCACGCCACAGACACCCATGGAAACGGAAAGAGCCATCAGGCCGGATGCGGCCTCGAGATCGGTCGCGCCGACCCCTTTGAGCCCCTGCAGCACGACGGCAAACGAGCTCGCGAAACCGACAAAGGCGGTGAGCAGCCCCATGAACAGGCTTTGCGCGGAAAGGTCTTTCAACATGACGGGACTCGGAGATCGAGGTGCGTAAAGCTATCGAAGAACAAACCGCAGGCAGTTTGGCAAGCCGAAGCGTCCCGGATTCGGTACACCCTTCACCGCCGGCTGGCGCGCGCGGAGCTGTCGCGCACGCCTGCGACGATGCCGGTCGTGGTCAATGCGCCGCCACCGGTATCGCCACGTCGTCCTTGTCGTGCACGGCGAAGCGGTCGAGCATGTGAGAGCTCGCTTCGTTTGCGCCGATCACCTCGACGTCGATGTTGTGGCGACGGTATTTGAGCACCACCTTGTCGAGCGCCCCGACGGCGGTGATGTCCCAGAAATGCGCCTCGTGCACATCGATGACGACCTTGTCGAGCGGCTCGATGAAATCGAAGGCCATGACGAATGTCTCGGCGGATGCGAAGAAGACTGCACCGTCGACGTGATAGGTGCGAACCTTGCCATCAGCGCTCAGCGTCGAGCGGACATGGAAGAGATGCGCAACCTTGCTCGCGAAGAACACGCCGGAAAGCAGCACGCCCACGAGAACACCCTTGGCAAGGTCATGCGTGCCGACGGTCACGACGACGGTCGCCAGCATGACCACCGACGACTGCCAGGGATTTCGCCGCAGGTCCAGGATCGAACGCCAGGAGAAGGTGCCGATCGAAACCATGATCATGACGGCGACGAGCGCAGCCATGGGAATGATACGGACGATGTCGTCGAGCACGAGGATAAGGAACAGCAGGAAAGCGCCCGCGACGAAGGTGGAGAGCCGGCCTCGTCCGCCGGACGTCACGTTGATGACCGACTGGCCGATCATCGCGCAGCCACCCATGCCGCCGATCAGGCCCGAGGCGATGTTGGAAGCGCCCTGTCCGATGCACTCCCGGCTCTTGGAACTGGCGGTGTCGGTCATGTCGTCGACGATCTGCGCCGTCAGCAGCGATTCCAGCAGCCCGACGGCCGCGAGTCCGACGGAATAAGGGAAAATGATCGTCAGCGTGTCCCAGGAAAACGGCACCTGCGGCAGGGCGAAGACCGGCAGCGCCGACGGCAGTTCGCCGAGATCGCCGACCGTGCGCAGGTCCATGCCAGTGAACCAAACGACCAGCGTCAGGGCGACGATGGCAACCAGCGGCGACGGGATCGATTTGGTGACATAGGGGAAGAGATAGATGATCGCGAGACCGGCCGCTACCATGACATAGGTCGTATTCGCGACACCGATCAACTCCGGCAGCTGGGCCATGAAGATCAGGATCGCCAGCGCATTGACGAAGCCGGTGATCACCGATCGCGAGACGAAGCGCATCACGCGGCCAAGCTTGAGGAAACCGGCCAGAATCTGGATCAGACCCATCAGCAGCGTCGCCGCGAACAGGTATTCGATCCCGTGCTCCTTGACCAGCGTCACCATCAGTACGGCGGTGGCAGCCGTGGCAGCCGAGATCATCGCGGGACGCCCTCCGACAAAGGCGGAAACGCAGGCGATCGCGAAGGAGGCGAAGAGGCCCACCTTCGGATCGACACCCGCTATGACCGAGAAGCCGATGGCTTCGGGGATGAGAGCCAATGCCACGACGACACCCGACAGGACGTCGCTGCGGATATTGGAGAACCATTCACGTTTGTAACTCTTCAATTTCATGGATTTTCCGCAAAAGTAGTGCACCTGGCCGCTGGGATGTGCAGGCCATTCAAGGTTTGATGCTGATGCGTTGTCTGGCGGATCGGCGGCCAGAAGAGCCACCCGGGGTTTCACCGGGTCCGGGGCGAATGGCGCGGTTATAGGCAAGCGGCACCGAGCTGACAACCGTCAAATCGCTGCAATGCAATACATCCCGTCGGCAACGCCAAACGTAAAACCCCCGCCGGATCTCTCCGACGGGGGAAAAACTCGATCTCGGACCTGTCGGCTCAGATGTCCGACTGGCTCTCGATGATGCGGGAGACCAGGCCGTAGTTCTTGGCTTCCTCCGCCGACAGCCAGTAGTCGCGGTCGATGTCCTTGGCGATCTTTTCTTCCGACTGACCGGTGGCCTTGGAGAAGATCTTGATGAGCCGCTGGTTCATCTTGATGATTTCGCGCGCCTGGATCTCGATGTCGGAGGCCATGCCGCGGGTGCCGCCGGAGGGTTGGTGCAGCAGGAAGCGGGTGTTCGGCAGGCAGAGGCGCTGTTCCTTCGGAACCGAGACGTAGATCAGCGCGCCCGCGGAGGCGACCCAGCCGGTGCCGATGATCCAGACCTTCGGCTTGATGAACTTGATCATGTCGTGGATCGAATCGCCCGATTCGACGTGCCCGCCCGGCGAATTCACGAAGACGCGGATGTCCTCGTCACTAGCGGCTGCCAGTGCGACGAGCTGGGTGCAGACCTTCTGGGCGAGTTCTTGGGTGATCCCGCCATAGATGAAGATCGAACGCGACTTGAAGAGGTTCGCTTCCGTTTCCTTGCCGAGCGGCAGTTCCTTGCTCTTGTCGTCGTCGTCTTCATTCATCGGACATTCTCCACTTGGGGTTCACTCTCCCGCACATAGTGCGACTCAAGTCCTAAAACAATGCGGGAAAAAGGGGAAGCACCGAACCGGTGAACAGGCGGTTAGCGGAGGAAAGCGGAATGCCGCAGGCGGCGCGGAGGCCTGCAGCTACCGCGATATCCGCGTCGACAGGATGATCGAGGAGAGCGTGCGCTCGACGCCCGCCAGTTCGCCGATCCGGTCGATCAGCCGGTCGAGCTCGGCGATAGAGGCCGCGGCGATGACGGCGATCAGGTCGAAGGGGCCGTTGACCGAATGGAGCGTCGTCACCTCGCGGATCGCCGCGAGCTCGCCGGTCACCGCCGAAAGCGACTTCGGGGCTATGGTGATAAGCACGTGCGCGCGCACGAGTCCGCTCAGATAGGCGTCAGAGAGCTTCAGCCCGTAGCCGGAGATCACGCCGTCGCGTTCCAGCCGCTCCAGCCGCGCCTGCACGGTCGTCCGCGACAGGCCCAATCGGCGCGCCAGCGTCGCGACCGGCATTCGGGCGTTCTCGCCGAGCAGCGCCAGCAGTTCCTGGTCCTTGGTCGAAACTTGCATTTTGCCCATTTCCTTCGCCGATATGCCGAACTGATCACATCATATCGTACAATATGCCGCTATGAAACGTTCAATCACGGCGTCATTCTGATGCTTATCTATTTTCATTCTTCCAAGGGGACATCAATGAAGGACATTGTCGTAATCGGCGCAGGCAAGATCGGTGGCGCAATCGCTCATATGCTCGCCGCGACCGGCGACTACCGCGTGACGGTGGCCGACCGCAGCCGCGAACAGCTGGACGCGATCGCACCGCACGAGGCCGTATCCACCGCCGCCGTCGACATCTCCGACAGCGCCGCGCTGGATGCCCTGCTTTCGGGCAAGTTCGCGGTCCTGAGCGCAGCGCCCTTCCACCTGACGGGTGCAATCGCCGAATCTGCCGCCCGCACCGGCATCCACTATCTGGACTTGACCGAGGACGTCGCTACCACCCGCAAGGTGGAAGCGCTCGCCAAGGGCGCCAAGGGCGCCTTCATCCCGCAATGCGGGCTTGCCCCCGGCTTCATCTCGATCGTCGCCCATGACCTCGCGACCGGCTTCGACACGCTGGACAGCGTGCGCATGCGCGTCGGCGCCCTGCCGCAGTACCCCTCGAACGCGCTCAACTACAACCTGACCTGGAGCACCGACGGGCTGATCAACGAATACATCGAACCCTGCGAGGCGATCGTCGAAGGCAAGCTCGTCACCGTGCCGGCCATGGAAGAACGCGAGGAATTCTCGCTCGACGGCGTCACCTACGAGGCGTTCAACACCTCAGGCGGCCTCGGCACGCTCTGCAAGACACTCGAAGGCCGCGTGCGGACGATGAACTACCGCACCATCCGCTATCCGGGCCATCAGGCGATCGTGAAGGCGCTCTTGAACGACCTCAACCTCAAGAACCGCCGCGATGTCCTGAAGGATCTCTTCGAGAACGCCCTGCCGGCGACCATGCAGGACGTCGTGGTGGTGTTCGTCACCGTCTGCGGCACCCGCGACGGCCGTTTCATGCAGGATACCTACGCCAACAAGGTCTATGCCGGCGTCGTCGCCGGGCGCAAGATGAGCGCAATCCAGATCACCACCGCCGCCGGCATCTGCACCGTGCTCGACATGCTGGCGAACGGCGAACTGCCGCAGCAGGGCTTCGTCCGCCAGGAGGAGATCAGCCTCGAACGCTTCCTCGCGAACCGCTTCGGCCGGGTCTACGATCCGGAAACCCTGCGCCTGCCGAAGGCTTCGTAAGCGGTCGCATTTCGCTCCGGCGAATCAGACATCCGGGTGAGAGTGTCCGCACTCTCACCCGTTTTCGTTTGTCGGAAGGGACCGGTCAGGTCCCGCAGAAGGTTCGCGCGACCCGTTCTTCCGGCTTTGGCGGCTCCATGAAGGCGGAGAATTCCGGCCGCTCCTCATAAGGTCTCGTCGTCGCCTCCAGCATCCGCTCGAAGCGCGTGAAATCGCCGCTCATGCCGGCCGCGATCACCTCTTCGATACGGTGGTTGCGCGGAATGACGGCGGGATTGACCGCCTCCATCGCCGTCTGGCGGTCGGCGGGCGGCCGCGGATCGGCGCTCATGCGCTCGCGCCAGCGGGACAGCCACTCAGCAATGCCTTCCGTATCCGAGAAGTGTGTCAGCAGAGGCGCATCCGGAGCGCCGCCGGCGAGCTTGGCGAGCGCCCGGAAGGTCAGCGTGAAATCGGCCTCGCCCCGGTGCATCAGCGCCAGGAAATCGTTGACGAGCGGCAGATCGTCGTGAACTTCGCCGGAGAGCCCGAGCTTGGCACGGAAGGCCTCGAGCCAGCGTGCCTGGAAGACGCGGCCGAACTCGGCGAGCGCCTCGTTGGCGGCTTCGACGCTCTCGTCCTCGCGCCCGCCCATCAGCGGCAGCAGCGTCTCGGCAAACCGCGCCAGGTTCCATTGGGCGATGCCCGGCTGGTTGGCATAGGCGTAGCGGCCGCGCTGATCGATCGAGGAAAAGACCTTGCGCGGATCGTATTCATCGAGGAAGGCACAGGGTCCGAAATCGATCGTTTCCCCCGAGACGGTCATGTTGTCGGTGTTCATGACGCCGTGAATGAAGCCGATCGACATCCACCGGGCGACCAGCGCCGCCTGGCGGGCGGCGACTGCATTGAACAATGCAAGATAGGGATCTTGAATTTCCGAAAGCTCCGGATAGTGGCGGGCGATCACATGGCTCGCGAGCGCCCGCAGGCCGTCGGCATCGCCGCGGACGGCGAAATACTGGAAGGTGCCGATGCGGACATGGCTCGCCGCGACCCGGGTCAGGATCGCACCGGGCAGCACCGTCTCGCGATAGACGGGCTCGCCCGTCAGAACCGCGGCGAGCGCCCGTGTCGTCGGCACGCCGAGCGCATGCATGGCCTCGGAAACGATATACTCCCGCAGCACCGGACCGAGGGCGGCGCGGCCGTCGCCCTGCCGGGAAAACGGCGTCTCCCCTGCTCCCTTCAGCTGGATGTCGCGGCGGTCCCCGCCCCGGTCCAGAATCTCGCCGAGCAGGATCGCACGTCCGTCGCCGAGCTGGGGTACGAAATTGCCGAACTGGTGCCCCGCATACGCCATGGCGACCGGAAGAGCACCTTCCGGCAGGGCGTTGCCGCTGAAGAGGCGCGCAAGTGCATCGTCATCGAGCGCGCGGAGGTCAAGGCCGAGCTCGTCGGCAAGGGCGGTGTTGAAGCGGATGAGGCGCGGTGCGACGACCGGGCAGGGCTGGACGGGCCTGAAGAAGCGCTCGGGCAAACGGGCATAGCTATTGTCGAAGGCAATCAAGCTTGCGTCTCCTTCGCGAATCGGAGCTCACCGGAAAACGGGCAGACACCCCGAATATGGGGTTGCTCGCGGTGGCGGCAAGCGGCGGCACGACGAAAGAACCCATCCACCGCTTTTCCGGGGGTTGTACCGCCCATTTTTGGGTCTACCGGGCCCGCCCTGTTGTCTCGTCTTTTGCCGTCGAACTAACGTTCGCGACATATGCCGACGGATCGATAACACGCCGCAGCCAGGTTGCGGGGAGAAACGGTTCGCCGGATGGCTGGGAAACGACAGGGGTATCCGACATGAAGATCCGTCTCGCCGCATTGGCGCTTGCGGCTGCAACGCTTGCAGGCTGCACAACGACCGAAGAAGCCAACAACATCATCCAGTCGCGCTGGATCGGCCAGCCGGCCGAACTCTTCTTCTCCCGCTACGGACCGCCGGTCTCGGAATTCCGTACCGGCAGCGGCAACACGATCTACACCTGGCGCGGCGGCGAGAAGACCCAGTACATTCCCGCGCAGTACTCCACGCCGGACGAACAGCCGGTCTACGGCAAGACCGTCACCAAGACGACCAGCCGCGAAAAGGAGCCGGGCGTCACCGTCACCAAGACCACGACGAGCAGCATGGGCGTCTACGTCCCGCAGCAGCCGCAGATGATTTCTCCCGCCCGCGTCGAGGAGCTCTTCTGCGAGGTGCAGATCACGGTTGACGCGACCGATCGCATTCGCACGATCCGGGCCAGCAACGACACGACGGGCGAAGGCCTCAGCCTGTCACGTTGCGCCGAGGTTCTCGACGCCCAGAAGTAAAACGGACCCGCCGCGTCACTGACGCCGCGTTCCGCAGACGATGTCGCAATTGCCGATCCCGGCGCCGCAAAGGCTCCGGGATCCGTTTCTTTTGGTGTGCATATTTTCGCCATACGAAAATTGCCGCCGAACCGGACTGACCGGCTTACGTCAGACGTTCGGATGGCCTATAGCTTCAGGCAGGCGCGACCGATGTCCGGGCGCCGTGTCGACCAAACCGAGGGACAAGAGATGTTCAAACGCCTTTCGCTTTCCGCCGCCTTCCTCGCCGCCGCTGCGGCCCCGGCCTTCGCCCACCTCGATCCGACCGAACACGGCTCGCTGATGTCGGGCGTGTCTCACCCGCTGAGCGGTGCCGATCACGTGCTGGCGATGGTTGCCGTCGGCCTCTGGGCGTCGCAGATCGGCGGCCGGGCGCTCTTCGCCGTTCCCGCTGCCTTCGTGACCACCATGGCTGCAGGCTTCCTGCTTGCGGTTTCCGGCTTCGCGCTCCCCTTTGTCGAGCCGGCCGTGCTCGCCTCCGTCATCGGCCTCGGCCTGCTGGTGGCAACCGCCGTCCGCCTTCCGACCGCGGCATCGGCCGCGATCGTCGGCCTTTTCGCCCTCTTCCACGGCCATGCCCACGGCGGTGAACTCGGTGCCGCCGGCGCCGTCCAGTTCGGCCTCGGCTTTCTCGTCTCCACCGCGCTGCTGCATGTAGCCGGCGTCGGCCTCGGCATCTCGTTGTCCCGCATGGGAACGATCGCCACCCGCCTTCTCGGCGCCGTGACCGCGCTCGGCGGCGCTGCGCTCATCTTCGGCTGATCCGACACGGGCGGCAGAGGCCGCCCTCTCCTGCAACCGCTGCGAAGGCCGGTCTCCAGATCGGGAACCTTCGCGGCGGTTTTGCGTTTGGGCAGGCCGGCAGCGCCGCAGCGAGGGAGAACACGTGCCGAAACATGAGTAAAATATTCTCATTTGCTCATTTAATTCGCGCTTTTCTCTCCTCCCAACGCTTTCCCCATCTGACATTAAAACGCCATTCGAAGAGTGACCCGAAAGGAAGACACGATGAACTGGCTCAAGACGATCGCCGCGGCGGCAGCGCTGCAAACCCTGACCTTCGCCCCGGTTCTGGCGGGCGAGAACCTCGACCAGATCAAGTCGGCCGGCGTTTTCAAGATCGGCACCGAAGGCACCTATGCGCCGTTCACCTTCCATGACGCCGACAACAAGCTCGTCGGCTTCGACGTCGAGATCGGTGAGGCGGTCGCAGAGAAGCTCGGCGTGAAGGCGGAGTTCGTCGAAGGCAAGTGGGACGGCCTGATCGCCGGCCTCGACGCCAACCGCTACGACGCCGTCATCAACCAGGTCGGCATCACCGAGGCACGCAAGCAGAAATACGATTTCTCCGATCCCTACATCACCTCCAAGGCCGTGCTGATCGTCAAGGACGACAACGCCGACATCAAGAGCTTCGAGGACCTCAAGGGCAAGAGGTCGGCCCAGTCGCTCACCAGCAATTTCGGCAAGCTCGCCGAGAACGCCGGCGCCGAACTCGTCGGCACCGACGGCTTCGATCAGTCGATCCAGCTCGTCCTGACCGGCCGCGCCGACGCCACCATCAACGACAGCCTCTCCTTCCTCGACTTCAAGAAGCAGAAGCCGGATGCGCCGGTGAAGATCGTCGCCGAGAAGGCCGATGCCGACTATTCCGGCATCATCGTCCGCAAGGGCGATCCGGAACTGGTGGCAGCGATCAACAAGGCGCTCGCGGACATCAAGGCAGACGGCACCTACCAGAAGATTTCGGAGAAGTATTTCGGGGCTGACGTTTCAAAGTAAGTAGCTGGCGTCCCCTCTCCCCGCCCGCGGGAGAGGGCAAGGGTGAGGGGCATGGCACGCCGGTCTCGCCGGTGCAGACGTTTGCGAATTTGCCGCCGTTCTGCACGTTTTCGCCCCTCATCCGCCTGCCGGCACCTTCTCCCCGTGAGGACGGGGAGAAGGGACAAGCGGCACCGACCCACCTTCCCCGTTCGGTCGAGAGGACTATCTACTCTGGACGATCTACAAGGACGACGCCATGCCGCACTGGCTGCAACTGATGACCGATTCGCTGCCGACCCTGCTTTGGGCCGGGGTGAAGTTCACCATTCCGCTGACGCTTCTCTCCTTCGTCCTTGGCCTGTCGCTCGGCCTCGTCACGGCCGTGACACGGCTTTTCGCGCCGAAGCCGCTGGTGCTCGTCGCCCGCTTCTACGTCTGGGTGATCCGCGGCACGCCGCTGCTGGTGCAACTCTTCGTCATCTTCTACGGCCTGCCGAGCATCGGCGTCTTGCTCGATGCCTTCCCGGCCGCACTGATCGGCTTCACGCTGAATGTCGGCGCCTATACCTCCGAGATCATCCGTGCAGCCATCGCCTCCGTGCCCAAGGGCCAGTGGGAGGCTGCCTACTCCACCGGCATGACCTGGGGCCAGGCCATGCGCCGCACGATCCTGCCTCAGGCGGGCCGGGTCGCGGTGCCGCCGCTTTCCAACACCTTCATCTCGCTGGTCAAGGACACCTCGCTCGCCGCGGCGATCACCGTGCCGGAACTCTTCCAGTCGGCGCAGCGGATCGTCGCCACGACCTATGAGCCGCTGATCCTCTACGTCGAGGCCGCCTTCATCTACCTCGCCATGAGCTCGGTTCTGTCGGCGCTGCAATCGCGTCTCGAGATCCGTTTCGGCCGCTACGGCGGTATGCTGGAGGCCAACCGATGATCGAACTGTCCCACATCGTGAAGCGTTTCGGCGAGGCCGTGATCCTCGATGACATTTCGCTCACCTTTCCGGAAGGCAGCGTGACGGCGCTCGTCGGCCCGTCCGGCGGCGGCAAGAGCACGCTGCTCCGGTCGATCAACCTTCTCGAACTCCCGACCTCCGGATCCGTCCAGGTGGGTGACGACCGGGTCGAGTTCGCACCGGACCGCAAGACGCCCTGGGCCGCGATCCAGAAAATCCGCTGCGAAACCGGCATGGTGTTTCAGAACTTCCAGCTCTTCCCGCACCGCACGACCATCGAGAACGTCATGGAGGGGCTTCTCGTCGTCCAGAAGTGGCCCCGCGAAAAGGCCCGCGCCCGCGCCGTCGAACTCCTGACCAAGGTCGGCATGGCCCACAAGGCGGATGCCTGGCCTGCCAATCTTTCCGGCGGTCAACAGCAGCGCGTGGCGATTGCGCGCGCGCTCGCCCCCTCCCCCAAGGTTCTGCTCTGCGACGAGCCGACATCGGCACTCGATCCGGAACTCGCCGGCGAGGTCGTCGACGTCCTGAGCAAGCTCGCAAGCGAAGGCACGACCATGGTCATCGCGACACATGATCTGCGGCTCGCTTCGCGCATCGCCAATCAGGTGGTCTTTCTGGAAGCGGGTCAGATCGTTGAAACGGGCGCCTCCGAGCAGATCTTCCGCGATCCGCAACGCGAGCGCACCCGCCGCTTCGTCTCCTCGATCAGCGCCGCCCAGACGCTCTGAGCGGTGACGCGGTCACGACTGCGGCCGGGCGCGCTGCCCCCCGTCCGCAAGCAGCTTGTCGATGTCCCGGACGGAAACGGGCTCCGAAAACAGGAAGCCCTGCAACTCGTCGCAGCCGATCTCCGTTAGGAATGCGCTCTGCTCCTGCGTTTGCACCCCCTCGGCCGTCGTCTTCAAGCCCTTCGCGTGCGCCATATCCACGATTGCCTGGACGATAGCCTCGTCACCGCGTGATTTGCCGAGCCCATCGATGAACGATTTGTCGATTTTGATGTGATCGACTTCCGTGTCGTGCAGACGGCCGAAGGTGGAGAAGCCGGTCCCGAAATCGTCGAGCGCGATGGCAACGCCGAGATCTCTCAATGCCCTTATGTTGGCGATGCAGGTGGACGTACCATCCATCCATGCCGTCTCGGTGATTTCGAGCTCGAGCCGATGTGGATCGAGGCCGGTCGCCTCGAGCGTCGCCTCGACCTCGGATGCGAAACCGGGATTGCGCCACTGTATCGGTGAGACGTTGACCGCCACGCTGCCGATCTGCCATTTCGCGGCCGCCTTGCAGGCTTCCTCGAGGACGTATCGCCCGAGCGCCTTGATGAGGCCGGCCTCCTCGGCGATCGGAATGAAGAAGGTCGGGGAGAGACAGCCACGGGTCGGATGGTACCACCGTACCAATGCCTCGACACTGATCAGATCGCCGGTCCGCGCGCGGTATTTCGGCTGGTAGAGAACATGGAACTGGCCTGTCTTGGTGAGTGCGGCGTGGAGATCGCGCTCGATTTCCGCCCGCTCCCTGATGATAACGTCCATGTGGACGCCAAACGTCGTGAAACGCCCTCGCCCGCTCGCCTTGGCATTGTAGAGTGCAACGTCCGCCTTGCGGGTGAGCTCGCTGCGGTTCGCGCCGTGGAGAGGTGAATAGGCCGCACCGACCGAGACACCCGCAAAGGTCGTTTTCCCGTCGATGACGAAGGGTTCCGCGATCGACGAGACGATACGCGAACAAAGCGCCTCGACCTCGGACACCTCGGAGAAGGGCACGAAGATGTTGAACTCGTCGCCGCCGACGCGGCAGAGACGTCCCTCCGGCGGCAACAGCACACCGATCCGCTTCGCCACCTCCCGGATGACGTCATCGCCGGCGCCGTGTCCCAGCGTGTCGTTGATCTGCTTGAACCGGTCGAGATCGAGGTAGAGCACGGCGATCTGGGGAACCGCCCCCTTCGCCGGCATTAGTGCAAGGTCGAGTTCGCGCTCGAAGGCGGTGCGGTTCAGGAGCCCGGTCAGCGCGTCGTGATTGGCGAGGAAGCGAATACGCTCCTCCTGCGCACGGTTCACCTTGAGGCGTCGGTAAAGGGCGAGAAGAAAGAGCGTCAGCGTGATGATCAGCAGCAGCAGCGCGCCGACGAGTGCCGGCGAGATCGACGCAAGGAATGCCGAGCCCGGGCGGTAGGGAAGCCAACCGAAATAGCCGACGATCTGTCCACTGTCGGCGACGATCGGCAGCTCGGCCGTGCCGGGCAGCTTCTGCGACACCGGCGAGAAGAAGAGACCGTGGAAGCCGTACTCGCTCGAAAGTTCCTGCAGAAAATCGCTGTCGAGATACTTCACGGCGACGTGCAGATACTCCTGCCCCGGCACCTGCTCGATTTCGCCGCTGTCGGAAACCACCGGCTTCACGCTGACGATGGCCGGATGCTCGCCGATCCTGCTGAAATCACTGACACCCGGAGAGAGCACGCGATCGTTCACCTGGCTCCTGTCCTGCCTGCGGAGCATGTCGCGCAGGCGCGAGGCCATCGGCTCGGTGACGGAGCGGAAGCGATCAAATGCTTCCGGCCCGCTGATCTTGTCGTCGACGTAGGCATAGATCGGACGGTCGGCGGGATCGAGCACGAAAGCGGCATCGTGCCCGAAATAGGAGATCATCCAGCTGCCGAGATTGCCGTCTATCCACTCGTCCCGTTCGGGACTCGGCGGCTTGCGCACCGTCTCGACGGCCTCGTCCCAGACGGTCGAACTCTCCTGGTCATGGGCGACGCGCGAACGCAGTTGGCTGATGACATGCTCGGCGATCGGGACCTGCCGTGCCTCCGACTGATCGTCGATGACCCTCGTGGCCCAGGTCAGGAAGACCTGGGCGGCGACGACCAGTGCAATTGTGCCGCAGACGGTGAGAAGGACCACCTTGAGCGGAAAGGTCGCGACCCTGCGACGGTTTGCGCCTTGTTCCATGCGTGTCCATGCCTCCCTGCCCCTCCTGCCATCGCACGGCAGGCGTTAACGGGCGGCTTCCGTTCACAGTTTATGAAGTACTAATAGACAATCTGTGGCAAAAGAGGGTCGTGCGATCCGTCACTCGAAGAGCCGTTCGCGCCGGTCGGCTGCCGCTCGCGGCGGCTGCCGGCAAGTCTGTGACCGTCAGCCGCGGCCGCGATAGGTCGGAACGCCCTGGTCGGGAAGCCACACGCCGGCGGGCGCCTCGCCCGTCTGCCAGAACACGTCGATCGGGATGCCGCCGCGCGGATACCAGTAAGCGCCGATCCGGAGCCATTTCGGATCGAGGAGATCGATGATCCGTCTGGCGATGTAGATCGAACAATCCTCGTGGAAGGCACCGTGGTTGCGGAAGGAAAAGAGAAAGAGCTTCAGCGACTTCGACTCCACCAGCCAGTCGCCGGGAATGTAGTCGATGACGATGTGGGCGAAATCCGGCTGGCCCGTCATCGGGCAGAGCGAGGTGAATTCAGGCGCGGTAAAGCGGACGACGTAGTCTGTTCCGGCATTGCCGTTCGGCACACGCTCGAGGACGGCCGACTCCGGGGTCGTGGGCGCTTCGACGGACTGGCCGAGCTGGGTCAGGCCGGAAACGTCGGTCTTGCTCATCATGAAACTCCTTCAGATTTCGACGCCGTTGCCGTGCGCCATTTCGTTCTCCGGCTCGACATGGATCGTGACGCGCGTGCCGGGCAAGGCCTTGTGCAAGGCCATTTCCAGCCGGTCGCAGATCACATGGGCATCCCCGACGGTCATCTTCGACGGCACCACCAGGTCGAAAGCGACGAAGGTGGCGGCACCGGCGCGACGTGAACGGAGATAATGCACCCCGAGCGAGCCCTCGCAGTTCTCCTTGATCGCCTGCTTGATCGCCTCTTCTTCCTCAGGCTCGACCGCCTGGTCCATGAGGCCGGCAACGGAATGCGAGATCACCTTCCAACCCTGGAAAATGATGTTGAGCGCGACGAGGATGGCGAGCAACGGGTCGAGGATCGCGTAGCCGGTGACTATGGCGAGCACAAGGCCGATCAGAACGCCGCCCGACGTCACCACGTCGGAGAGCACATGATGGCCGTCCGCCTGCAACGCTGGGGAACGATGCGTCTTGCCGACACGAATAAGCGTGAGCGCCCAGGCACCGTTGATGGCGGCCGCAAGCGAGTTGATGGCAAGACCGAGAACCGGCGCGTCGAGAAGTTTCGGATTGGGAAGAGCCGCGACCGCCTCCTGAAGGATGAGCAACGCCGCGACGACGATCAGCACGCCTTCGAGAACGGCGGAGAAATACTCCGCCTTGTGGTGGCCGTAGGGATGGCTCGAATCCGCCGGCTTCTGGGCGTAGCGGATGACGAAGAACGCGACCACCGCCGCGACCACGTTGACCGTCGATTCCAGACCGTCGGAAAGCAGCGCCACCGATCCCGTCACCTTCCAGGCGACGAGCTTCAATCCCATCACCCCGACGGAAAGGGGAATGCCCCAAAAGGCCAGGCGCTGTACCAGGCCGTTGCTCTCTGTCTTCATCTTCCTGCCGCCCCTGCACTTGCAAGCGAATTGCATTCGCTACTTCCACAACGACGAAACCGCCCACGGATGGTGGGCGGTTTCTGGCGGTGCATATGAAGGAAAGAACGGGTTTTGTCAAAGGCGGAATGCCTTCCCCCTAGTCCGCTCGTGCGCCTCAAACAAGGGCTCCGCATTGCCATACGTAACGTGTCACGTTATACTGCCGCATGATCCGGAGCTTCGCCGATCCTGAGACTGAGCGCATCTGGACCGGTTTGCGGAGCCGGAAGCTGCCGCCGGACATTCAGGCGGTCGCGCTGCGGAAGCTGCGCATGGTGAACAACGCCCGCGTGCTTCAGGATCTGCGCGTCCCGCCGGGAAACCGGCTGGAGGCATTGAAGGGCGACAGGGCCGGATACTACAGCATCCGGATCAACGAACAGTGGCGCATTTGCTTCAAGTGGCATGACGGAGGGCCGAGCGATGTCGGAATCGTCGACTACCATGACTGACCATCTGCCGAACCCGCATCCGGGCGACATTCTTCTCGAGGACTTCCTGAAGCCGATGGGGCTCAGCCAGAATGCGCTGGCACGCGCGGTAAATGTCCCTCCCCGCCGCATCAACGAGATCGTCCTCCGAAAGCGGGCCGTCACAGCGGACACTGACCTTCGGCTGGCTCGCTATTTCGGTCTGTCCGAAGGCTTCTTCCTGGGATTGCAGGCCGACTACGATCTGTTGGAGCGCCGGAGAGAAATAGAGGACGAGCTGCAGCGGATCGAGCCGAGGGCGGCGTGACACGCAGAAATTCTAGAAAACCGAGATGGTACACATGACGTCTCCCAAGCCAACTCCATTGTCCCTTGTTCAGAAGGCTCGCCTTGTGTGGCTGATGGCAGTATCTCCGGAAAAATTCATCCAAGAGGAGATCGAAGACAACGTCAGGCTAAATGGGGGAGGCCCCCGACAGGGATCAGACAGTATCCACAAAGTGAGGAAAGACTATTCCTCGGCGTTCCTCTGGGCAGTAAGTGCGATGGTTGCGGGGGGATTGTCGGGGTGGGCTCTCGGCCAACTCTCAGGCGCCAGCAACTTCTGGGACATCGCCGTCTCCTTGGCAGGCGGAGCAATACTGCTCTGGGCCAGCCTGGCCTTGCAGGGCTGGAATATACAGACTTGGGATGGTGTCACCTTGTCAGAGCGATTGAACCAATGGGTCTTTCGTACGCTCTATTTTATCGGCACTACACTGATATCTGCAGGTAGCGTCTGGAGCCTTTTCTGAGAGAGCGCGAGGCGCCGAAGCGCCCCGCCATCATCCTCACGCCGCCTTTTCCTTTGCCCGCCGTGCGAGATGCGCGACGACGTTCTCGATCATGCGCATGCCGGCGTCCTGACCGAGCGTCATGATCGATTCCGGGTGGAACTGCACCGCCGCCACCGGCTCCTTGGTGTGCTCGATGCCCATGATCGTGCCGTCTTCGCTCTCCGCCGTGATCATGAAGTCACGGTCGAGCGTCGCCGGATCGGCGAAGATCGAGTGATAGCGGCCGACGGTCACTTCCTTGGCGAGGCCTGAGAACACGATGCCGGGCTCCAGCACGCGGATGCGCGAGGGCTTGCCGTGCATCGGGATCGCGAGCTGGCGCAACTCGCCGCCATAGGCCTCGGCGAGCGCCTGCAGACCGAGGCAGACGCCGAAGATCGGCAGTTGCCGCGCCCGCGCCTTCTTAATCGTCGCCTTGCAGTCGAAATCCTTCGGGGTGCCGGGGCCGGGCGAAAGCACCACGAGGTCCGGCTTGATGCGGTCGAAGACCTCGTCGGCGACCGGCGTGCGCACGGTCGTCACGGTGGCGCCGGTCTGGCGGAAATAGTTGGCGAGCGTGTGGACGAAGCTATCCTCGTGGTCGACGAGCAGGATGTTCACGCCCTTGCCGACGGCGGCGACACCGCGCTTCGACTTCTCGTCGTTTCCGGATTTCGCATCGCGAATGGCAGAAATCATGGCGGATGCCTTCAGTTCGGTTTCGGCTTCTTCCTCTTCCGGAATGGAATCGTTCAAGAGCGTCGCGCCGGCGCGCACCTCGGCGATCCCATCCTTGATCCGCACGGTCCTGAGCGTCAAGCCGGTGTTCATGTCGCCGTTGAAGCCGACCATGCCGATCGCCCCGCCATACCAGGCGCGCGGGCTCTTCTCGTGCGCCTCGATGAAGCGCATCGCCCAGAGTTTCGGCGCTCCCGTCACCGTCACCGCCCAGGCGTGGGAGAGGAAGCCGTCGAAGGCGTCCATGCCGTCGCGCAGACGCCCCTCGATGTGGTCGACCGTGTGGATGAGGCGCGAATACATCTCGATCTGGCGGCGGCCGATGACCTTGACCGAGCCCGGCTCGCAGACGCGGGACTTGTCGTTGCGGTCGACGTCCGAGCACATGGTGAGCTCGCTCTCGTCCTTCTTGGAATTCAAAAGCTTCAGGATCTGCTCGCTGTCGGCGATTGGGTCGGCGCCGCGCTTGATCGTGCCGGAAATCGGGCAGGTCTCGATGCGCCGGCCGGACACGCGCACGAACATCTCCGGCGAGGCGCCGACGAGATATTCCTGATTTCCGAGATTGATGAAGAAGGAATAGGGAGATGGGTTGATCTCCTTCAGGCGCTTGGAAATCTCCGACGGCTTCGATTCGCAGCGCTCCATGAACTTCTGGCCCGGCACCACCTCGAAGAGGTCGCCGCGGCGGAAGCTCTCCTTGGCCTTGACCACGAGCTCGGCATATTCGCCCGGACGATGGTCGCCGCGCGGCGGGATCGTGTCGGTCGCCTTGAACGGCTCCGGCGCGATCGCGTCCGCCTTGCCCTCGGTCGTCACGCCGTCCTTCTCGAAATCGTAGCGGTCGATCCAGGCCTTGGCCGAATAGTGGTCGACGACCAGAATTTCGTCCGGCAGGAAGAGCACCATGTCGCGCTGGTCTTCCGGACGTTCGAGCGAAAGCTTGATCGCATCGAACTGGAAGGCGAGATCGTAGCCGAAGGCGCCGAAAAGGCCGATCGAGCTGTCCGCCTCGGAATGGAAGAGATCGGTGATCGCGCGGAGCACGGTGAACACCGTCGGGATCTTCGAGCGCTCTTCTTCGGTGAACACCCGGTCGGGCTCGTTGACCGAAAGATCGAGGCGACGCGCCGTCGAGGCGCCGAGCGTGATTTCGCCGACCGTGCGCAGCCTTGCGGCGATGAAGGAGAGCAGCACCTCGCCACGTTCGTTATAGGCCTCGATCCACATCTTTCGGCCGAAGCAGGAAATGCCGAGCGGCGGATCGACGATCGCCGTGTCCCAACGCGTATAGCGGCCGGGATATTCGTAGTTGGAGGAAAAGACCGCACCGCGATGCTCGTCGAGCCTGTCGATGTAGCCGTTGATGGCATCGGCATAGGGCGCCGCCCGGCGCGAGCGCGTCACCTTGATACCGCCGCGGGTGGTATAGGTCTCCCCGCCATCATCCCGAATGATCGTCGTCATGCTCTCTCTTCACTCCGTCGTTCAAGGCCCGGATGGAGGCGCCTGAATACAAAAAAGCCGCCTCAGGTTTTCCGGGCGGCTTTGGGTCACTTGTCTCTGGACATGACTGGTCAAGGCCGCGTTAGCGAGCCCACCACCAGTTACCGATGTTCAAAAACGTCGTCATGCGAGAACTCATACCGTCAACCCGGCAGCCGCGCAAGAGGCCTTGGCGCACCGCCATTTCGTCTATCGATGAAACCAAATACGCCGCCAGCCGTTGTCGACAGGCCCGACAACGGAGACAGGACGGTTGCCGAGACTTTTTCTGCTGGCGGCAGTGCTCGCCGCCACCACCGCCATCGCCGCGCCGGACAATCCTCCGGTCCCCTTGCCGAAACCGCCTCAGGCCGACCGCACCCCCGCCGCCGGGCCTCCCGTGCCGGCTGAAAAGCCGAAGGAAAAACAAGCGCCGGCGGCACCGGAACCGGAGAAGGAAAAGGAGACGGCGGCACCCGCCGAACCGCCCCCTCCTCCGCCGCCACCGGTGGAAACCGAAGACAGGGCCGCGTTCGAGGCCTGCACGGCTGAGCTGAAATCCCTCGGTGCCGCCTTCAGGACGCTCCCGCGTATCGATGACGGCAACGGCTGCGGCATCGACAAGCCGGTTGCGATGACACGGCTCTCGGCCGAGGTCGCGATCGAACCCGAGGTGACGGCGCGCTGCGAGACGCTGTTGCAGCTTGCCCACATGACCCGCGATCTCATAGAGCCGGCAGCGCGCCTCGGCCTGCCGGACATGGGCAGGCTGAAGGCCGTGCACCAGGCATCCGGCTATGTCTGCCGCAAGCGCAACGGCGCCGAGACGGGCAAGATTTCCGAACACGCCCGCGGCAACGCCGTCGACATTTCCGCACTCGAATTCGAGAAGGGCCCGGTGCCGATGAAGATCGCCGCGAGCGAGGCGCCAGACCTCGCCGCCGCCTTCCAGCGCACGCTCAACGCCGCCGCCTGCCTCTATTTCACCACCGTCCTCTCCCCGGGCAGCGACGACGCCCACCGCGACCACATGCATCTCGACGTGATGAAGCGAACGGGCGGCTATCGGTATTGCCGGTGAAGGCGGGATGGGGTGCGGACGTAGGAGGAGGGATTTGCGGCTGGAGCGGACCTCCGCTCGCCCGCGATAGATGACCGACTTGGGCTCGGAAGGTCACGGTTCGCAATTGGAACGAAAGTACCAACGATCGCAAGCCTTTGCCGGGGCCGCGTCGGAGTTCATTGTCCGGCGGATCATCCTCACGCAGTATGCTAGCTTGTAGAGAGAAGCCCGCATTGTATAGGAATAGATGATAATGGTTTGAATGCTGCGTCGGCTCTAAGAGGAGCGAGACGAAGTTGGAGAAGATCGTCCATGAGCCTACCCACCTCGCTCTATCCCGAGAGAAATATTGTGGACCTCGCGGCACTGGCAAGACTGCAAGCCGCAGGTTGCCGGGAGCGTCGCACGCGCCTTTCCAATTGGCTTGTTGAGGTTGGCCTGGATGGAGCCCTGATCACGCGCCCCCAGCACCTGACATACTTTTTTGGATTGCGAGGATGGAGAAGCTCGCCAGCCTCTGGGTTCGTCGGCCGTGATGGCTTCGGTTTGATCTCGGTCGGCAATTCAATGGGATCTGACGTCTACACCGATGAAACAGTCCGGTTCGACGATTCGATGTTCGCGACCACGTTCGAAGACCGCGAGCGAGCGGCAATTGCGTCGTTGGATATTCGCCTCGCTAAAACGAAGGCGCTTGGCGCGGATTGCACCAACATCGCAGGACAGACCATCACACCGATATCCGGGCAGATCTCGTCGATGCGCCGACGCAAGTACCCGGATGAAGTCGCGCTGATTTCCGCGGCCATTGCCGCCAATGAAGCTGGATACCGTGCGATTGCGCCGCATATCGCCCCCGGACTTCTGGAAACCGAAGTGTTTGCCCTATTTCAGGGAGCTGCAATTGCGGCTGCGGGACAGACGATGGGGGAGCTGGGCAACGATTTTCGTGGGGGACAGCCAGGCGGCCGGCCTCGCCCCGTGCCTCTGGTGGAGGGCGATCTTCTGCCCGTGGATGCCGGAGCGGTCGTCGCAAACTATTTTTCCGATATGTGCCGGACTTTCGCTGTGTCGGGGACACGAGCGCCAGTGCAGGAGGAGGCCTTCGGCCGCGTCGTTCATGCACTGTCAATCGCCGAAGACATGATCCGGCCGGGTGTTCGATGCGGGACAGTTTTCCAGGAGATTGCATCCATCCTGAACAGCCACCGCGATGACTGGCGCTTTGACCATCACTTGGGCCACGGGCTTGGCTTGGATCCGGTCGAGCGCCCGTTCATAAATTCGGGTTCGAACGACATCTTTGAAGAGGGCTGCACGTTCACGCTCGAACCCGGCCTGTACGGTGACAATCTCCGGGGTGGAATACGTCTCGAGCAGAATTACGTCATAGAAAATGGCGCTCTTCGCCGGCTATCCAAGTTACCTCTGGACATCTGAAAATGTCGCGGCCCCGAAAGCTCGCTCTGAGGAGGGACCGCCGCTCATCCTGATGCTCGATGAGCCGATCTCTGCGCTCGTCGGCAACGATCTTGCCGTCATATCTCATCTCTGTGATCGCGCCGCCGCCTTCCAGCGGGCGCTCAACGCCGCCGCCTGCCTCTATTTCACCACCGTCCTCTCGCCGGGCAGCGACGACGCCCACCGCAACCACATGCATCTCGACGTGATGAAGCGGACGGGCGGGTATCGGTATTGCCGGTGAAGACGGGAGGAAGGTGGGGGCGTGGATGGACTCGAGATATTTCACTCATAGCGAGCGACAGTGTATGCCGGAGGGAACTGTGTTCTCCACCGAGGCAAAGGCAAATGGCCAGCGACCGAGCAAGTTCTGAAAATCGTATGGATGCGCTTGAGCTGGCGGAAGATCTTCGCGCCACGCTTGGGAGATTTGTCCGTCTCGTCAAGAACGAGGCGAATACGCCGACCACGTCTCAGTCAGAGACGCTGTCGCTCCTTGATCGAAGCGGTCCGCTTACTGTTGCCGAACTGGCAAACCTCCGCAATGTAAGACACCAGAGCATGCGATTGGTCACCGCACAGCTGGAGCTTGACGGACTGGTCGGCAAACTGCCCAATCCGGCCGACGGGCGCAGTCGACTTCTTTCCATCACCCAGAAGGGACGGGAAGAATTGTCCTGCTCCCGCAAAGCCCGGACATTGAAGATTGCGGCCTTGATCGAGGAGCGGCTATCCAACCAGGACAGACAGACGCTTCAAGCCGCAATCCTCGTAATCGAGCGACTGATGTAGCCGGAACCGCTACGCCTTCGACAGCGCAGCAAGGACATTGGACAGGGTGTTCAGTCCCCAGTGCTCGGCATATCTGCCGTCCTCCACCCGCACGATGTCGATGACGCTGATGGCGACGCCCCGGCCTGTGGCGGGAATTCCCATCAATGTGCCGGAGTGTACGCCACTGATCGTCTTTCGTGTTGTCACCTTGTCACCCTCAGCAATCTGATCGTGGATTGTTACCTTCAGGTCGGAAAGGGCGGGGCGAAGGACGTTCTGGAATGTGTTCCACATGCTTTCAGGACCATTCGGCATTCCCGGCGGCGCTGAATGGTTGACGAAATCCGGAGCCATCAGGGCATGGAACTCGGCCTCGTTCCGGTTTTGGATGACCTCGATGTTGAAGCGGCGAACCACCTCCTTGTTGTCGGTAGACATGATTGATCCTTCCCGTCAGCTATCTTGTCAAAATTATACAGTTCAACTGTATAATTTTGACTTATCCGCTGCGGGGCGGATTTTCAAGTGATGTCGTGGATGGAATATGATCAAAGGCGCATCATGGGATGTCCGCTTCGATCTCGACCTCGGTGTCCGTGCCGAAATGATTGATCTCGGCGATCACCGTCGCCGCCTTCCAGCGCGCGCTCAACGCCGCCGCCTGCCTCTACTTCACCACCGTCCTCTCGCCGGGCAGCGACGACGCCCACCGCGGCCACATGCATCTCGACGTGATGAAGCGGACGGGCGTGTATCGGTATTGCCGGTGAAGGCGGGGGAGAATGGGGGGTGGAGGGGGGGTATGGGGCTGGACGTGAGCGGGGGACCGATTTCGGGGGCGAGAGGGGAGTGACAGGTTTTGGCGCGCGAGGAAGAAAAAGCTGACATATGCGTCGTCCTTCATGGCGATAACTTGGACGCACCTATAGGCAGACTGATGTGGAAAAGTGGGAATATGGAAACATAACAGGAACATACCGCTCGCATAAGACGCAGATGCGCCTATACTCACCCTATGGAAAAGAGAATCACCGATAGTCAGATTCTGGGGGAGTTGGGCGAGACGGCGGTCAAGAAGATCGTGCTCGAAATCGGCTTCATCTATGAGAACAGGGGAAGGTTGGAAGCCGGAACTGACGGCCTCATTGAACTGCGCGACCGTCGCAGCGGTGCACCGCTTGGAAAGCTATTGGGCGTGCAAGTCAAATCGACGGCTAATGGAAAATATATCCGCGAGACGGATCATCAGTTTGAATATGTAATGAAGGCGACTGATCTCGCGTATTGGCGGAAATACAATGTCCCGGTTATCATAGTACTCTGGCGTCAATCCGACGGCACCGCGTATTGGAAGGACGTGTCTGAAGCGATGCACGGCGACGAACGTCGTCTGAAGTTCGACAAAGGCGACGATGCCTTTGGCCCCGATTGTGCCGATCGGCTGGCTGCGCTGACAATCGACCGCCGGACTCCGGGTGTCTACGTGCCGCCTTTAAACATGGGCGAAAGTGCAATCCTGAACATGATGCGTATCCGTCTACCGGACGAAATCTTTATTGCCACGTCACCGTTCGGTACCGGAAGGGATGGCATTCCGGCACTGCTTAAACAGCAGAAGACGCGTTTTGACTGGGTCATACGCAAACGGCGGTATATATCTTTCTTTGACCCGAGGGAATTCGGAACGCGCGCCATTGTCGATCTCGATCAGGTTGAGGCAGTGGATACACCGCTTATCGTGCTGAACGACGAACTCGACGATACCAATGACACGATTGAGCTCCTGCGTCGAAGCGTTGCGCATCAGACAGCGGCGCAGATCAGGCACCTGGCCAAGGAGCGGTTGTTCTACTTCCACGCTTTGGGCATGAACAAATCTCGCAGCTACAGATATGCCTCCAGTGTCAAGGACACGTCTGCCAAGGTTGTCAGCTACTATCCGAACAAGAAGTTCCCCGAAAAGCCGGGCTACGTACGCCATCACGCCGCAAATCTTCGCTTTGAGCGACTTGGCGATGAATGGTTCATCGTCATCGATCCAACTTTCTATTTTACGCGGAATGGATTCGAGCCGCATCCCTTCCCTGGAGCCTTGCTCGCAGGAAAGAAGCGTCTTGAGCGCAATGCGGCGGTGCGGGGGCAGGTCGTCATGTGGCAGAGTCTGCTTGAGGATAGTGCCACACCGAAGAACGATCTGTTTCAGGAAACCGCCGCGAGCGATCATTTCCTCGGTTTTGAAAGACTGCCTCTGGCTGAGCTGGCACAGGCCGTCCCGGAGGATACATGGAATCGCACAGATCCTCGCGCCAAAGAGATGATAGCGGCAGATCTTTTTGATGAAGGGCTGTCCGCATGAACTTCAAGACACGCGTTTTTGATGAACCCATTCTGGAGTTCGGCGAAGGCGGGCAGCATTGTGATCCGCGACAGGGGCTGCGTGAATTCGGTCCACTCCAACCCCGATCGGGCGATGTCGTGCGCGTCGGCGTTATTGGCACGAATGAAACAGTAGCAGGATTTACGGAATTTCTCGATGAAACCGCACGCGGTATCGCGAGTGAGAATAAGCAACTTATCAATCTGAATCCGGATTTTCCGGGACTTGGAAATCAGAATCCGTTCCGCTGCAAATTCGAAGTGCCAAGCGGCGCGACCGCGACCATGTCGCGCGCTCAGGTCAATGACATTCGCACCATCGGCAAGCACGATGAAGCTGTGCGGCAGGCCGTCGAAATGATCACGGAGCAATTGACGGCTCTGACCGAAAGCAGCGTCAAACCGGATGTAATTGTTCTGGCGCTGCCCATCCTGTTGATCGAAAAACTAGTCAACGCCAGGAGTGAAGAACGCGATGAGGACGCCGAGGATGAAGAGGAAGCTAGCACGGACATCCTCTTGGATTTCCGCGACCTGCTCAAGGCCCGGACGCTACATCTAGACGTGCCGACACAGATTGTCTGGCCGGACACATGGGATGATGCCGCAAAAATCCCGCGCAAGGTCAAGCGCGACAGCAATCGCCAGACGCAGGCAAAGGCCACACGGGCTTGGAACCTGTTGAACGCGCTTTTTTATAAGGCGGGAAAAGTACCATGGCGTTTGCTGCCAGACGACGCTGGTCTGCGAACAAGCTTCCTCGGAATTGGCTTTTACCGCGATGTCGATGGTCAGCAGCTTTGGACGAGCACGGCGCAGATGTTTGACGAACGGGGGCGTGGCCTCATACTGCGCGGCGCCCGCGCACAAACCGAGACGCGAGGCCGCCATCCATATCTGACGGCACAGGATGCCGATGACTTGGTGACGCAGTCGATCGCCACGTACAAGGCGCATCACCGCCATGTTCCGGCGCGCATTGTCATCCTGAAAACCTCACGGTTCAGGCCTGAAGAAGCAGAGGGTATCGATGCAGCGCTCCGCCGTGCGGGGATTGAACTCAGCGATCTCGTTTGGGTTCAGGAAAGCTCGCCGATCGCAATCTTCCGTGATGGGAATTACCCGGTACTGCGGGGCACATTCGTCGATTTGCGTGGGAAGGGCTTGCTCTACACGCGCGGAAGTGTGCCATACTATGGCACTTATCCCGGGTTGCGCGTGCCTCGCCCCTTATTGTTAGTACAGCACGAGAACAGTGACAGCGCGATTGCGAAGGTTGCGGAAGAGGTCTTGGCGTTAACCAAAGTCAACTGGAACAGCACACAGTTTGATCAGAAGCTGCCGGCACCCATCAAGGCCGCGCGCGAAGTCGGGCGTATTCTCAAACATATCGCGTTTGGAACGCAGGTATCTCCTGATTTCCGCAGATACACATGATTCTTGCAGCAGGTTTCTGCCACTGAGCAGGCCGACAGTTGCCAGAAATTTGCAAGGCGGCTGGAATGACCGACTAGAAGGCGCAAAGCAGCCGCATCTTTCAACAACGACAGAATGTCCGCCTCGCCCAAACCAACCGTCCCACCCCCTCAGAACAACCCCTCGATATACCCCTGTTCATTGAGGAAAATCCGCTCGGCGGCGGGGGATTGCGGCAGGCCGGGCATGGTCATGATCTCGCCGGTGATCGCCACGACGAAGCCGGCGCCGGCGGAAAGCCGCACTTCCCGCACGTTGACGACATGCCCCTCCGGTGCGCCGCGAAGGCTAGGGTCGGTGGAGAAGGAATACTGGGTCTTGGCGATGCAGACCGGCAGCCCGCCATAGCCCTGCTCCTCCCAGAGCCGCAATTGCTCGCGCACCTGCTTGTCGGCCGTCACCTCGCCGGCGCGGTAGATGTCGCGGGCAATGCGCTCGATCTTCTCGAAGAGCGGCAGCTTGTCGGGATAGAGCGGCGAGAAATGCGCGGTGCCGCCATGGGCCAGATCGGCGACCCGTGTCGCGAGTTCGGTGATGCCGGCCGAGCCCTCCGCCCAGTGCCGGCAGAGGATCGCCTCGGCGCCCTGACGGGCGGCGCAGCGCTTGACCGCCTCGATCTCGGCCTCGGTGTCCGAGCCGAAATGGTTGATCGCGACGACGACCGGCACGCCGAACTTGCGGACGTTCTCGATATGGCGGGCGAGATTTTCCGCGCCTGCGACGACGGCGTCCACATTCTCCTGCCCGAGCTCGTCCTTCTTCACCCCGCCGTTCATCTTGAGCGCCCGGACGGTCGCGACGATCACCGCCGCCGCGGGCTGCAGGCCGGCCTTGCGGCACTTGATGTCGAAGAATTTCTCCGCCCGAGATCGGCGCCGAAGCCCGCCTCGGTCACCACGTAATCGGCAAGCTTCAGCGCCGTGCGGGTGGCGACCACCGAATTGCAGCCGTGGGCAATGTTGGCGAAGGGTCCGCCATGGACGAAGGCCGGATTGTTTTCGAGCGTCTGCACGAGGTTCGGCTGCATGGCGTCTTTGAGGAGCACCGCCATGGCGCCGTCGGCCTTGATATCGCGGGCCCGCACCGGGCTCTTGTCGCGGCGATAGCCGATGATGATCTCGCCGAGGCGGCGTTCGAGGTCGGCGAGATCCTCCGAGAGGCAGAGGATCGCCATCACCTCGGAGGCCACCGTGATATCGAAGCCCGTCTCGCGCGGATAGCCGTTGGCCACGCCGCCGAGGGAGCAGACGACCTCGCGCAGGGCCCGGTCGTTCATGTCCATGACGCGGCGCCAGGTCACGCGGCGGCTGTCGATTGCCTGTTCGTTGCCCCAGTAGATGTGGTTGTCGATGAGCGCCGAAAGCAGGTTGTGCGCCGAGGTGATCGCGTGGAAATCGCCGGTGAAATGGAGGTTCATGTCCTCCATCGGCACGATCTGCGCATAGCCGCCGCCGGCCGCCCCGCCCTTCACCCCGAAGCAGGGCCCAAGCGAGGCTTCGCGGATGCACACCATCGCGTTGCGGCCGATGCGGTTCAGGCCGTCGACGAGGCCGACCGTCGTCGTCGTCTTGCCCTCGCCCGCCGGTGTCGGGTTGATCGCGGTGACGAGGATGAGCTTGCCGTCCGGCCGGGAGGAAAGCGACCTGATGAAATCGGCCGAAATCTTCGCCTTGTCGTGACCGTAGGGGACGAGCTTCTCCGGCGGAATGCCGAGCCTCGCCCCGATCTCGGTGATCGGCTTCTTTGCCGCCGCGCGTGCGATCTCGATGTCGGATTTCATGCCGGTCATGCACACCCCTCCCCTTTGTCTCACGTCCTGAAACCGGGCAAGGCGCTCTCCGTCTGCGCGAAAACGGCGTGATATACCTGATCCTTAACCGGCGGACCGCAGGCCAGCAAGCGTTTGGCCCCGACAATTTCGGGACCAAATGGCGCAGGCGCCCCCGTATCGGAGAGAGGTCGCCCGTGAGGCGGGCGACCAGTTCCGCCTTCACCCCTCGCCGATGGCGATCAGGCTCGCATTGCCGCCGGCGGCCGCCGTGTTGACCGAGACCACCTGCTCCTGCGCAAAGCGCATCAGGTAGGCCGGTCCGCCCGCCTTGAAGCCGGTGCCGGAAAGGCCCGAGCCGCCGAAAGGCTGAGTGCCGACGACCGCGCCGATCATGTTGCGGTTGACGTAGACATTGCCGGCGTCGAGGGTTTCGGCGACGGTGCGCACCGTCGCCTCGATGCGGCTATGGACGCCGAGCGTCAAGCCGTAGCCGGTCGCCCCGATCGCCTCGACCACCTTGGGCAGGTCCTTCGCCTTCCAGCGCACGACATGCAGGACGGGGCCGAAGACTTCCTTGGTCAGCGCCTCCGGCCGGTCGAGTTCGATGATGTGCGGGGCGACGAAGACGCCGGTATTCGGCACCGTGCCGGCATAGCGGACCTTCTGCGACTTGCGCATGTCCTCGATATGGCCGGTCAGCATCGCCTGCTGCTTCTCGTCGATCACCGGGCCGACATCGGTGGTGATCCGCGCCGGATCGCCGAGGGTGAGCTCACGCGCTGCCCCTTCGATCATCTCCAGCATGCCGTCGGCGATGTCTTCCTGCAGATAGAGGATGCGAAGCGCCGAGCAGCGCTGGCCCGCCGAGCGGAAGGCCGACATCACCACGTCGTCGGCGACCTGCTCGCCGAGTGCGGTCGCATCGACGATCATGGCGTTGATGCCGCCGGTTTCCGCAATCAGCGGCACGATCGGCCCGTTCTTGGCGGCAAGCGAGCGGTTGATCGCCTGGGCGGTGGCGGTCGAACCGGTAAAGGCAAGCCCGCCGAGCTTCGGATGGGCGGCGATCGCCGCACCGACTTCGCCGGCGCCCGGCAGCAGGCAGAGCACGTCGGCCGGAACGCCGGCCCTGTGGAAGAGCCGGACGGCCTCATAGGCGACGAGCGGCGTCTGCGGCGCGGGCTTGGCGAGAACCGCATTGCCGGCGGCAAGCGCCGCCGAGACCTGTCCGAGGAAGATCGCCAGCGGGAAGTTCCACGGCGAAATGCAGGCGAACACGCCGCGGCCGCGCCAGAGCAGGCGGTTGTCCTCGCCGGTCGGGCCGGGCATCGCTTCCGGCGCGGCGAAGAGCCGCCGCGCCTCGGCGGCGTAGTAGCGGCAGAAGTCGATCGCCTCGCGCACCTCGGCAATGCCGTCGTCGAGCGTCTTGCCGGCTTCGGCGGAAAGCAGCGCGACGAACCGGATGCGATCGGCTTCGAGAAGGTCCGCCATGCGTTCGAGGGAGGCGGCCCGCGTCTCGACGGGTTCGCGCGACCACGTCGCAAAACCCTTGCGTGCGGCGATGAACGCCTTGTCGACGTCGGCGGCGGTGGCATTCACCACCGTGCCGATGCGGCGCGACCGGTCGGCGGGAGCGAGCACCGGCTGCGCCTCGCCGGCAGGCGCCACACCCGGCACCAGCGGCACGGCGGCAATGTCGAAGCTCGCCGCGGAGAGGTCTTTCACCAGTTGCGCGAGGCTCTCGCGATGGCCGAATTCGAAGCCGGCGCTGTTCTTGCGGGCACCATAGATCTGAAGCGGTCGCGGGATCTGGCTGTGGCGGACGCTGCGGCCCTCGTCGAGGCCCAGCCGCTCCGCCGGCCGTTCCAGCAGCTTCTCGACAGGCACGTTCTTGTCGCCGGCAACGGCGACGAAGGAAGAGTTGGCGCCGTTTTCGAGCAGGCGGCGGACCAGATAGGCGAGCAGGTCGCGATAGCCGCCGACCGGCGCATAGATGCGGCAGGCGACGCGATCCTCGCCGGAAAGAAGACTGTTGTAGAGCGCCTCGCCCATGCCGTGGAGGCGCTGGAACTCGAAGCCGGAACGGTCGGCGCCGGCAAGTTCGAGGATGGTCGCGACGGTGAGCGCGTTGTGGGTCGCAAACTGCGGGAAGATACGTTCCCGCTTGGCGAGCATCCGGCCCGCGCAGGCGAGATAGGCGAGGTCCGTCGCCGGCTTGCGCGTCCAGACGGGATAGTCGTCGAGCCCCCGCTCCTGCGCCCGCTTGATCTCGGTATCCCAGTAGGCGCCCTTGACGAGGCGAACCATCATCCGCCGCCCGTGCGCGACGCAGAGATCGTCGATGTAGTCGATCACCTCGGGCGCGCGCTTCTGGTAGGACTGGATCGCCAGGCCGAAGCCGTCCCAGCCGGCGAGCGAGGGATCGGCGAAGACGGCGGCGATCACGTCGAGCGAAAGCTCAAGCCGGTCGGCCTCTTCCGCGTCGACGGTGAAGTTGAGCTCGTGGGCCTTGGCCATCTGCGCGAGCTTCAGGAGGTCGGGCACCAGTTCGCGCATGACCCGGTCGCGATGAGTCGCGAGGTAGCGCGGATGCAACGCCGAGAGCTTGACCGAGATGCCCATGCGCTCGGGCAGCCGCTTGCCCTTTCCGTGCTTCGCCATGAAGGCGCCGATCGCCTCGATGGCCTCGGCATAGGACTGGAAATAGCGCTTGGCGTCGGCCGACGTCCGCGCGCCCTCGCCCAGCATGTCGAAGGAGTGGCGATATCCCTTCTCCTCGCTCTTGGCGGCGCGCGACAAGGCGTCCTTCATCGTCTCGCCGAGCACGAAGTGATGGCCGAGGAACCGCATCGCCTGCTTGGTGGCGCTGCGCACCGTCGGCAGTCCGAGCCGCTTGACGAGCCCGCGCACGACGCCTTCCGGCGTCTCGCCCGGACGGATGACGCGGGCGGACAGGCCGAGCGCCCAGGCGGACGCCGAAACGAACCAGCTGTCGCCATGCGCCTCATGCTCGCTCCAGCCGCCTTCCTTCAGCTTGTCCTCGATCAGGCGGTCCTGCGTCAGCGCATCGGGCACGCGCAGCAGCGCTTCCGCCAGCACCATCAGCGCCAACCCCTCGCGGGTGGAAAGCCCGTATTCGCGCAGGAAGTCCTCCACCCCGCCGATCGAGCCCGAATTGTCGCGGATCGCCTCGATGAAGCGCGCCGCACGCCGGTCGATCGCCGTATTCTGGCCGGGCGTGAAGGAAAGTTCCGCGGCGAGTTGCCCGAGAAGAACGTCGTCGTCTCCTGCGAAGGGCGCGCTGAAGGGGGGAATTGCGGGCATGTCTGGGTTGATCATTGTCACCTCCGTGTTATCGGCAACATAACGACAACATACTAGCGATACTCACCATATTTTGATATACAGTCAGTGGAAATATCCGCAAATTCCGATATGGATAGGGAACAATGAAAGAGCTTGACCGCCTCGACCGCAAGATCCTCCGCGCGCTGCAGAAGGAAGGCCGGCTCACCAATATCGAACTGGCCGAGCGCGTGAACCTGTCGCCCACGGCCACCGCGGAGCGGGTCAAGAGGCTGACCCGCGACGGCTTCATCATCGGCTACATGGCGATCCTGTCGCCACAGAAACTCGGCCGCAATCTGCTGGTGTTCATCGAAGTCAAGCTCGACCGCACCACGCCCGATGTTTTCGACGCTTTTGCGGCCGCGGTGAAGCGCAGCGACGATGTGATCGAATGTCACATGGTCGCCGGGGGCTTCGACTATCTCGTCAAGGCACGCGTCGCAGGCATGGAGGCCTACCGCCAGTTTCTTTCCGAAGTGATTCTGCCACTACCGGGCGTAAGAGAGACGCATACCTATGCCGTGATGGAGGAAGTCAAAGCCGGATCACTCCTTCCGGTCTGACACATAGAAAAGATAAGATATTGGGATTTAACGATAAATCGAAACAGCCCAAAATTGTCCCCGTTCCCGGTTAACGACACCGGTAAAAAAAGCTGACTTTTCAATCGTTCTGCTATATTCGTTAAAGTTAACATTACAACAGGTCTAATTTGAACCCCGCAAGATGATAACCGCCCAGCGCCAGTCGCTTCTCAGCAGCGAAATTTCGAGCATCGAGACACGTTCCGAATTCCTGGACTGTATGTTGCGGGTCGCTGAGCGGTTCGGATTGCAGCATGTCTCGGTGCTGACCGTGCCTTCGCCCGGCGACAAATTCCTGGCTCCGCACTTCCTCGAGACGACGCTTTCCGCACAATACATCCGCGAGTTCGACAGCAACCGCCTGCTGCGCTACTGCCCCGTGCTGCCGCAACTCAGCCGGTCCGTGATGCCGCAGTGCTGGACCGTCGAGGATGACGGCGCCTGCGACTTCGACTTTCCTCCGGCCATGTTCGACCTGCTGCGGAAATACGGATTGCGGATGGGCCTCGTCTTTCCGCTGACCTCGGTCGATTCCAGCCGCTACTACTTCCGTTACGACGGCAGCCGCCCTCCGCTGACCCAGGCGGAAATCAACGAGCTCGGCATGATCACGCTGCAGGCGTTCGACGTGTTCGACCGCATCCGCCGTGCCGAGAAGGCCTGCGCGAACCTTCTCTCGGCGCGCGAGCTGGAAGTGCTTCGATGGACGGCGCAGGGCAAGACCTCGGTGGAGATCGGGCAGATTCTCTCGCTCTCCGATCACACGGTCAATGCCTACATGATGAATGCCATCAAGAAGCTCGACTGCGTCAACCGCACGCAACTCGTCGCCAAGGCGATCCGCCTCAAGCTAATCTGACGTCTTTTGGCATCTCCCGGCGGAGGCCTGCTCCGCCGGTTTCTCGCTGCTGGCTCAGCGGTCGAGCACCGAACGCAGCTCCACCATGTTCGAGCGGACGCGAAGCAGGTAGAACCCCATGGTCGCGAGATGCGTCGGCATGATCCAGCCGTCCTCGCTGCCGTTAGAGATGATCGCGGGCTGAATTCTGAGCGCCGCTTGCAATTGCTTTTCCATCTCCGACCATATGGCGGTCAGGTTGCGGTCCCGGATAACGTCGACGAAGTCGGCGTGGGCCGCCCGCAGGACGGCATACTGGCCGTAGAGCTGACCGTATGCAAACCAGAAGCGATCGTCGGCGCGCGTATCGAACCAGCCCGAATTGAACTCCTCGGAGCGGCGGCGCAGGATGTCGGAGGTGCTGCCGAGATCGCTCGCCATGCGGTCGAGGAGCTGGACGAGATTGTCGGCGCGCGGGTCGAAGACGGCGTTGCAGGAAGCGAGATCCGTATTGAACTTCGTCCAGTTCCGGATCGCCGCACGGTAAAAGCTCGGCGTCGGCGTCTTGAAGCCGAACGGACTGGTTCCGAAGTACCAGGTTCCCTCGTCGAACTGGATGTTGCCGCGAGCCTCCTGCAGATCATTATTGATGCTGGAGGTGCCGCGCACGCGCCCGAGATTGTCGACGAGTTCGATGGCCATGCGGCGGGCGACCTGGTTCACGCCGCGCTGGAAGGACGCCTTGTTGTCGAAGAAGGGTGTGTGGTCCCAGTCGACGCCGAAAAAGCCGAGCTTGTAGAACAGCGTCGAGGATATCCACGTGTTCTTGTTGACGTTGGTATCGGTGAGGTCGGAGACGACGCTGACGATCGCGGAACCTTCGCAGGTGCCGGGCTTTTCCGCGATCGGCTGGCCGGCGGGAACCGTGCGCTCCTCGAATTTGTAGGCCTGAACGAATTCCGGATCGAAATTGTACCAGACCTGGGTGCGCCAGAAGAACTGGGCATAGAAGGCGATGATGATGACCAGGAGCAGGAGAATGGGGCCGCGGATCAGCCAGGTGCGGCGCGAATACCAGCCATGGACCGCGAGGAACGGCCAGAGCAGCGATGCTACCACCAGTCCCACGCCCCGCCCGATAGCGCTGAAGACACGGTGGAAGAACGCGATGATCGGATCAAGCATGGTCGTCTCCTTGTGCCGTCGCAGCCTTGGCGAAAGCTTTCTCTCGTCAAGCAGATATGTCGGGCAGGGCCGGGATGCAACAGCCCGGCGATGCGCACGCCACCGCATACGACCGCATCATAGAAGCAGTCCCGCCCGAGACCAAGCGCGACACAGCGTCCCCCGCAAGCGCAGCTAGCCGGACGCGCCGCCCTTTTCCGAGACCCCGCCGAAACGGCGAACAAAGGCATCATCCGTACGCGCCTTGCGACGCTGGACCTCGTGCGCCCCCTGCCCGTCTGCGCCGGCGGCGTAAGGCTCACTTACGACCTCCGGCCCCGCAACCGCAAAGCCCCAGCCTCCCAGAGCGCGACGGAGGAGTTCGCGCTGCTGTCCGTCGGCTGCGAGCTTGGCGAGCAGTGTCTGCAGGGAGGCGAGCCTGTCATTCAGCGTTTCGACCAGGGTTCGGAACATCGAGGTCGAACGCTCCAGCAGTGCCTCTTCGGCGAAGAGCCCGCCATCCCCGGCCTGTGCCGCGGCCAGGTCGAGAAGACGCGCCGTTCCCTTGCGGCGTTCGAGAAGACGGACGAGGTCCGCCTCCGCCCTCTGCTGTTCGTCGAGCGCCAGCGCACGCTCGGCCCCGAGCAGGCGAAGAAGTGCGCCGGATTTCGAAAGCAGGTCCTCGATCCCTGCGGCAAGCGAATGCTCGACTGCGCGCGCACGCCGCATCCGTTTCGCCCTCCGCATGGAGAAGAACGCGACAAAGCGCGCGAGGCGCGTGAACCGCTTCATGCCGTCGAAGGCGGCGGCGGTTGCCTCGGTCGCATCATCGAGGCGGAGGACGAGGTCGGCGGCCGTGGCCAGGATCGCCTCCTGCAGACGAATGCCCTCGGCAAGACGGCTGCTTTCGATGTCGAGCTGTGCTTCGTCGATCGCCGTTTCGCTCGACGCGATCTTCCCGAGCAGGTCGATCGCATGCGCCGTGCCCTGCCGCAGGTCTTCGAAGCCAGCCCGGACCCTCTCGACCTTCGTGTCGAAAAGCTGAAGCCCCGCCATCACCCTTCCTCCCGCAGTTTGCCGACCGGTTAACGGTTAGCACGGAGCACGGCCGAAGATCAGCAGAAATCTCCGGCCCGGCGGCACCGCATGCCCGGCGAGGGGCGGCACGCAAAGGAAAACCCCGCCACCGGCGGGTGACGGGGCTTCGCTCCAATACGGTAAGCGCGCCTTATTGCGCGGCGGCCGGATCCTTCAGGTAAGCGATCACATTCTTGATGTCGTCTTCCTTCTTGAGACCGGCGAAGGTCATCGTCGTGCCCTTCACGAGATCGCGCGGCTTAGGAAGGTAGTGCTTAAGAAGGTCCTCGGTCCAGGTCTTGCCGTCAGCTCCGAATTCGGTCATGGCCTTGGAATACTTGAAGCCGGGCACGGTGGCGACCGGACGGTCGACCACGCCCTGAAGCGTCGGACCGACCTTGTTCTTGCCGTCGATCGTGTGGCAGGCGGCGCATTGCTTGAATACCTTGGCGCCCGCGACCGGGTCGCCGTCGGCAGCGGCGAAACCTGCAGGC
This sequence comes from Ciceribacter thiooxidans, assembly GCF_014126615.1. Taxonomy (NCBI): domain Bacteria; kingdom Pseudomonadati; phylum Pseudomonadota; class Alphaproteobacteria; order Hyphomicrobiales; family Rhizobiaceae; genus Ciceribacter; species Ciceribacter thiooxidans. The sequence continues at coordinate 903,415 of NZ_CP059896.1, read as the reverse complement.
AGGACCAGCGCAGCGGCCAGGACAAGACAGTTGATTTTCATAGAATACCTCTCTCCACGTCGTTGATGCCCCTGAGTGACCAGTGACGACCGGAAGATAGACCATTTTAAGGCCTTTGCCACTGGACGGGTTGCCGCGGTAATGAGCACGTCCCTGAAATACCCGCAAATTCAGCTGCAGTTGAACTTCTCATCCCAGTGCCGGCGACAATAGGAGACATATTTCTCGTTGCCGCCGACGTCGATCTGCGCGCCCTCCCGGATGAGGTTGCCGGCGCCGTCATAGCGGGCGACCATCGTCGCCTTGCGGCCGCAATGGCAGATCGTGCGGATTTCCCGCAATTCGTCGGCGAGCGCGAGCAGCGCCATCGAGCCGGGGAAGAGCCGCCCCTGGAAATCCGTCCGCAAGCCATAGGCCATGACCGGAATGGACATCCGGTCGGCTACGCGCGCCAGTTGCCAGACATGCGCCTCGGTGAGGAACTGCGCCTCGTCGATGAAGATGCAGGCAATCGTCCCTTCGGCGGCAAGCTCCTCAATGGCGCGGTAGAGATCGGTTCTCGCGTCGAAGGTCAGCGCATCCGTCGAAAGCCCGATGCGGGAAGCGACCCTGCCCGCACCGCCGCGGTCGTCAAAGGCTGCGGTGAAGATCACCGTGCGCATGCCCCGCTCCTGGTAGTTGTAGGAGGCCTGCAGCAGCATCGTGGACTTGCCCGCGTTCATCGATGCGTAGTTGAAATAGAGCTTTGCCATGCTTGCGTCTCCGATCGGCGCCCCGTTTCGGAAAAAGCCCGCCCGAATGGAAGCCCGCGAACGGAAGAATCACAGCTTTTTCCGCAAGCGGCGCCCGGCGCGCTTTGCGGGAAAATAAATGTCGAGACGTCGCAAAGGGGGTGGGGAACGCGGCGCAAACGCGCAGGTGCGCTTGCTTTTGTGCTGTATAGAATGTTGACTTGGGAACATTAAAAACAAAAGGGAGTACCACCAATGCAAAAGACCAAATTGCGCCGCCTCTCGATGGCCGCAGCCGCTGCCGTGTTCGCCCTCGGCACCGCGTCGGCCTTCGCCGCAGAGCCGGAGAGCTGTTCGACCGTTCGCTTCTCCGACGTCGGCTGGACGGACATCACTTCGACGACCGCCACGGCATCGGTCATCCTGAAGTCGCTCGGCTACGACACCTCCGTGACCGTGCTCTCCCTCCCGGTCACCTACACCTCGATGAAGAACAAGGACATCGACGTGTTCCTCGGCAACTGGATGCCGAGCCAGAGCAACGACATCAAGCCATATCTCGACGACAAGTCGGTCGAATCCTTCGGCCCGAACCTGGAAGGCGCGAAGTACACGCTCGCCACCAATGCCAAGGGCGCCGAACTCGGCATCAAGGACTTTGCTGACATCGCCAAGCACAAGGACGAGCTCGACGGCAAGATCTATGGCATCGAGCCCGGCAATGACGGCAACCGCCTCGTTCTCGAAATGATCGAGAAGAACGATTTCGGCCTCGAAGGCTTCGAAGTGGTCGAGTCCTCCGAACAGGGCATGCTCGCCCAGGTCGCCCGCGCCGAACAGGAAGGCGCACCGGTCGTCTTCCTCGGCTGGGCTCCTCACCCGATGAACTCCAACTTCAAGCTGACCTACCTGACCGGCGGCGACGACACATTCGGTCCGAACTTCGGTGGCGCCTCGGTCTACACCAACATTCGCGCGGGCTACCTCGACGAGTGCCCGAACGTCGGAAAGTTCCTGAAGAATCTCGTCTTCTCGCTCGACATGGAAAACGTCGTTATGGGCAAGATCCTCGACGAAGGCAAGGATCCGGAAGTAGCGGCGACCGAATGGCTGAAGGCCAACGGCTCGGCGGTCGAACCCTGGCTCGCCGGTGTCACCACCAAGGATGGCGGCGACGCTATGGCGGCTGCGAAGTCGGCGATCGGTTTCTGATCGGTTCGTTGAAACAAGCGCGCGGGAATGGCACCATTCCCGCGCGAGCTTTATGCGTTTGTTTGGCGCCAGAATCCGGGAACATTCATGAACTTCTTGACCGACTACAAGATCCCGATCGGGATTGGAGCGAAGGAAGTGGTCGCCTGGCTGACCACCAACCTTAAGATTGTCTTCGACGCGATTGCCGCGATCCTCAACGCGTCCATCAGTGCGATGCTCTTCGTCCTGCAGGCGCCGTACCTGAAAGGGACCGGGCTCGAAGACTTCTACCCGCTCTTCATGATCGCCGTCTTCACGGCAGTCGCCTGGTTCATCAGACGTTCCGCGGGTGTCGCCACCTTCACGCTCGTCGGCCTTCTCGTCATTTACAACCAGGGCTACTGGAAAGAGACGATGGAGACTCTGGCGCTGGTACTCGCCGCCACCGGCGTCTCGATGGTCGTCGGCGTTCCGATTGGCATTGCCTGTGCGCGCCGCCCCTGGCTTTATGCCGGCGTGCGCCCGATGCTCGACCTGATGCAGACGATCCCGACCTTCGTCTACCTGATCCCTGCGCTCATTCTCTTCGGCCTCGGCATGGTTCCGGGCCTCATCGCGACCGTGATCTTCGCCATTCCCGCGCCGATCCGCCTGACCCGCCTCGGCATCATCTCCACGCCGCCCTCGCTCGTCGAAGCGGCGGAGGCCTTCGGCGCCACCAAGGCGCAGGTTCTGACGAAAGTGGAGCTGCCGTTCGCCACCCCGCAAATCATGGCTGGCCTCACGCAGACCATCATGCTTTCGCTTTCGATGGTGGTCATCGCCGCCCTCGTCGGCGCGAGCGGCCTCGGCGTGCCGGTGGTTCGCGCGCTGAACACCGTCAACATCGCCAAGGGCTTCGATTCCGGCCTCTGCATCGTCATTCTCGCCATTATTCTCGACCGTATATTCCGGTCCTCCGACGAAGGAGACGCATGATGACCGCGGTCAGGTTCGACAACGTCTCCATCGTCTTCGGCCCCAATCCGGAACGGGCGCTCGCGCTGGTCGACAAAGGCAAGACACGTGACGAGATCGGTGCCGAAACCGGCCTGGTGCTCGGCGTCGCCGATGCCTCGCTCACCATCGAAGAGGGCGAGATCCTGGTGCTCATGGGCCTATCGGGGTCCGGCAAGTCGACGCTGCTGCGCGCCGTCAACGCGCTCGCGCCGGTCGTACGCGGCGACGTCAGCGTCTCCAACAGGGGCAAGTTCACCAATCCCTACAAGTGCGACCCGGCCGAACTTCGCGACCTGCGCATGCATTCCGTCTCGATGGTGTTCCAGCAGTTCGGTCTCCTGCCTTGGCGCACGGTTGCCGAGAACGTCGGCTTCGGCCTCGAACTCGCCGGGGTTCCGGATGCCGAACGCCATCGGATCGTCGGTGAACAGCTCGAACTCGTAAATCTGACCGCCTGGGCGGACCGCAAGGTGCAGGAACTGTCGGGCGGCATGCAGCAGCGTGTCGGTCTCGCCCGTGCCTTTGCCACCGGTGCGCCGATCTTGCTGATGGACGAGCCGTTCTCCGCGCTCGACCCGCTGATCCGCAACCGCCTTCAGGACGAACTGCTCGAGTTCCAGAGCCGCCTGAAGAAGACCATCCTCTTCGTCAGTCACGACCTCGACGAAGCCTTCCGCATCGGCAACCGCATCGCCATCATGGAGGGCGGACGCATCATCCAGTGCGGAACGCCGCAGGAGATCGTCAAGAATCCCGCCGACCAGTATGTTGCCGATTTCGTCCAGCACATGAACCCGATCAACATGCTGACGGCACGGGACGTGATGCGCGCGGGCGCCGACGGGAACGCCACCCGCGGTGCGGTGATGGGCACGGCTAGGCCCGAAACGCCGCTCGTCGACATCCTCGACGCGATGGCGCGTCAACCTGGGGCAATCGGCGTGGTTGACAACGGCGCGGTCATCGGCTCGATTTCGGCCGAAGACATCGTAGCCGGGCTGACGAGGCATCGGCAGAGAGGCTGAACGGCGAAGACCGCAGTCGGTGTCCGCCCTCGGCGGCACAGGCCGGCTGCGGCATCGCCCGGACGACGGGTGACTGCCGCCGGCCTCTCGCACAGAGAGGCGAGCGGAATACATGACGGACAAACCATCGGTCATTCGGGAAACCGACGACGAGGCCCGCAGGCTCGCACGAGGGTTGCTGCGCTCGGCCAGACATGTCGCCCTCGCCGTCCTCGACCCGGAAACGGGTTTCCCCTTCGTCAGCCGCGTGCTGCTCGGCACCGACACGGACGGCTCCGCCGTCATCCTCGTCTCGGCGCTCTCGGCGCACACACGGGCACTCAAGAATGATCCGCGTGCCTCACTTCTGGCCGGTGTTCCCGGCAAGGGCGATCCCCTCGCCCATCCCCGCGTGACGGTCCAGTGTGTCGCCGAAGCAATCGATCGCGACAGCCCGGAGCATGGACGGATGCGGGCGCGCTTCATCGCCCGCCATCCGAAGTCCGCGCTCTACATCGACTTCGGCGACTTCGGTTTCTTCCGTCTCGTGCCGCAGTCGGCAAGCCTCAACGGCGGCTTCGGCCGCGCCTACCTCCTGACCGGCGAAGACTTCCGGATCGTCGCGCCGGAGCCGGGAGACATTGCCGGAAACGAGGCGGAGACACTACAAGATTTAGCTAAAATGGCGCCGGATCTGGCCAATGCGATCGCCACCACCAAATGCGGTCAAAAGCCCGGAAAATGGGCGTTTTGCGGGCTCGACATGGCCGGAATCGACCTGATATGCGGCGATTCACTCATTCGTTACGAATTCGGTCGCTTAATTACTAGGCGCAAGGACCTGTTATCAGCGCTGACTAATACAGAAGAACCGATACCTTAAATTTAGGCATATACAATTTTTCATGGATCGCTAGAGTTTCGTTGCGGCTTATTTGACTGATTGTAAACGACACTTTCTCAACTTCAGGTGTCGTACATAGGGAAGACTGAACGTATGAAGACCAAATCATTGTCCGAACAATCGACTGTTGCAGCAGGACTTCTGTCCGCCATGGCAAATCCCAAGCGACTGATGATTCTTTGCAGCCTGGTCAAGGGTGAGGTGCCGGTCGGCGTCCTCGCAACCCAGGTCGGCCTCAGCCAGTCGGCGCTGTCCCAGCACCTGTCGAAGCTGCGCGCGCAAAAGCTCGTGAAGACGCGGCGCGATGCACAGACCATTTATTATTCCAGCTCGTCGGAATCCGTCATCAAGATTCTCGAGACGCTGGAAGACATTTATTGCGAAGCAAATACTAACAAGACGGCCGCATAAGCAAGAAGCCCGCATGAGGGGGACGAACAAGCTGTCGAAAGGGCGATGAACGCCTGCAATCGATACAGCGGCAATTTCAACTGACGAGCATGCTAATGACGCTGGCCGGCAGATCGACGATCTGCCGGCCATTGTTTTTCGCGGCGATCCCGGGAGGCACGAACGACACTCGTCAGCGCCCCTGAAAGCACGCCCTTTCCTGCGAGTTTCCGAGCGCACCCATAACCGGAAAACAGGGCATCCATGACGTTTTGTGATGCCGGGTTGACGCTTGACCATGCCTTGATAATTTGGCCCTGCCATTCGCTTTTTTCGGCAGTTTTGCAGCCAATCGGGAAATGGCCGCCCGCAAAATCAACGGCCATGGAGAGCATCATGTCCAACCGCCTGAATTCCACCCCCAACGACCTGCGCGCCTTCTGGATGCCGTTCACCGCAAACCGGCAGTTCAAGAAAGCGCCGCGCCTCTTCGTCGGGGCGAAGGATATGTACTATACCACCCACGACGGGCGGCAGGTGCTCGACGGCACCGCCGGCCTCTGGTGCGTCAACGCCGGCCACTGCCGTCCGCAGATCACCGAGGCGATCCGCGAGCAGGCCGGCGAACTTGACTACGCGCCGGCCTTCCAGCTCGGCCACCCGAAGGCCTTCGAGCTCGCCAACCGGCTGGTCGACATCGCTCCCGACGGCATGAGCCACGTCTTCTACACCAATTCCGGATCCGAGTCGGTCGATACCGCGCTCAAGATCGCGCTCGCCTACCAGCGCGTGAAGGGTGAAGGCACCCGTACCCGCCTGATCGGACGCGAACGCGGCTATCACGGGATCAACTTCGGCGGCATGTCGGTCGGCGGCATCGTCGGCAACCGCAAGATGTTCGGCACGCTTCTCACCGGCGTCGACCACATCCGTCATACCCATCAGCCGGACAAGAATGCTTTCACGAAGGGCCAGCCGGAATACGGCGCGGACCTCGCCGACGATCTGGAACGCCTGGTCAACCTGCATGACGCCTCGACGATCGCGGCCGTCATCGTCGAGCCGGTCGCCGGCTCCACCGGCGTCCTCATCCCGCCGAAGGGCTACCTGCAGCGCCTGCGCGAAATCTGCGACAAGTATGGCATCCTGCTGATCTTCGACGAGGTCATCACCGGCTTCGGCCGCCTCGGCACGCCGTTCGCCACGCAGTATTTCGACGTTAAGCCGGACATCATCACCACCGCCAAGGGCCTCACCAACGGCGTGATCCCGATGGGTGCCGTCTTCGTGACGTCCGAGATCCACGATGCCTTCATGACCGGGCCGGAGCACCTCATCGAGTTCGCCCACGGCTACACCTATTCCGGCAACCCGATCGCGTCCGCGGCCGGCATCGGCACGCTCAACACCTATCGTGACGAAGGGCTGCTCACCCGCGCCTCCGAGCTCGCCCCCTACTGGGAAGAACAGCTTCATTCGCTGCGCGACTGCCCGAACGTCATCGACATCCGCAACATCGGGCTCATCGGCGCAATCGAGCTCGCACCGATCGCCGGCGAACCGACCAAGCGCGCCTTTAATGCCTTCCTGAAGGCCTATGAAGACGGGCTGCTGATCCGCACCACCGGCGACATCATCGCGCTGTCGCCTCCGCTGATCATCACCAAGGAGCAGATCGACGAGCTCTTCGGCAAGCTCCGCAAGGTTCTGCTGAACAACATCTGATCCACGAGGGCCTCCCCCGCCCGGCGGGGGAGGCCATCACGCCGGCGTCTTTGCACGCAAGGCATGTTACCTTTCATCGCCTTTCACGCTATTGTCGCATCCGCGACTTCGATAGCCATCAACGAAGCACCGACCCGGCAGCTCCCGAACCGGAAGTCGCCGGAGACGAACGGTGCCGAGCCCGGGCCGAAGGGCCCATCCAAGGAGACGAAAATGAACCTGAAACTCTTGACCGGCACCGCGCTGGTTGCCTCGCTGGCATTCGTACAAGCAGCCCACGCCGAAATCGTCCTCGGACTGATCGCACCGCTGACCGGCCCGGTCGCCGCCTATGGCGAGCAGGTGAAGAACGGCGCCGAAACCGCCGTCAAGGAAATCAACAAGAACGGCGGCATCCTCGGCGAACAGGTCGTGTTGAAGGTCGCCGACGACGCCGGCGAACCGAAGCAGGGCGTTTCGGCAGCCAACCAGCTGGTCGGCGAAGGCGTTCGCTTCGTCGTCGGTCCGGTGACCTCGGGCGTCGCCATTCCGGCCTCGGACGTGCTGGCTGAAAACGGCGTGCTGATGGTGACGCCGACGGCGACCGCCCCGGACCTCACCAATCGCGGCCTCACCAACGTCCTGCGCACCTGCGGTCGTGACGACCAGCAGGCCGAAGTCGCCGCGAAATACGTGCTCGACACCTTCAAGGACAAGAAGATCGCCATCATCAACGACAAGGGCCAGTACGGCAAAGGTCTCGCCGACGCCTTCAAGAAGACGCTGAACGAAGGCGGCATCACTGAAGTCTTCAACGACGCACTCACGCCCGGCGACAAGGACTTCAGCGCGCTGACCACCCGCCTCAAGGCCGAGAACGTCGACGTCGTCTACTTCGGCGGCTACCATCCGGAGGCCGGCCTGCTCGTCCGCCAGATGCGCGACGTTAACGTCAACGCGACACTGATCGGCGGCGACGGCCTGTCGAACACAGAGTTCTGGACGATCGGCACCGATGCTGCAGCCGGCACCGTCTTCACCAACGCCTCCGACGCACTGAAGAACCCGGACTCGAAGGCTGCCGCCGACGCGCTCGCCGCGGCCAACATTCCGGCCGAAGCCTTCACCCTCAACGCCTACGCAGCCGTCGAAGTATTGAAGGCCGGCATCGAGAAGGCCGGAAGCGCCGAAGATGCGGAAGCCGTAGCAGCCGCACTGAAGAGCGGCGAACCGATCCCGACCGCAATCGGCAAGGTCACCTACGGCGAGACCGGCGACCTCACCTCGCAGGCCTTCTCGCTCTACAAGTGGGAAGACGGCAAGATCGTCCCGGCCGAGTAAGGTCACGAAACGACGGAAAATCTGGAAGGCGGCCGGCGACGGCCGCCTTCCTGCGTTTTGGGCGAGGCAGGAACGCCCGTGACCGGGCTGCCGCCGCCTCAGTCGGCGATCATGCCCGAGGTGAGGTTCACATAGGCGGCCGTCATCGCGCGTGACCTGTCGGACATCAGGAAGACCGCCGTCTCGGCGACATCCTTGAGCGTCGGCAAACGTCCGAGCATGGTGGTGCCGGCAGCAGCGCCGAGCCACTCTTCGACGGTCATGCCCATCGCAGCAGCCTTCGGCGCAAACAGCTTCGCCGTATAGGAGCCGGCCTTCGGCGCGTCGGCGAGCGCGTGCGGGCCGAGACAGACCGCGCGGATGTTGCGCGGGCCGAGCTCGGCGGCGAGCACCCGTGTAAAGGCTTCGACGCCGGCCGACGCGACGCTGTTTCCGAGATGGCCGGGCACGGCTGTACGTCCTCCCGGCGTCGTCAAAGTCAGCACAAGACCCTGGCGCGCCTTGCCCATATACGGCAAGGCAGCTTTCGTCGTGTTGAACAGCGAAGCGAGAACGCCGTCGACCGGCTCCATGAACGTGCCGAGATCGAGAGCATCGATCTGCGAGCCCTGGTCATGCGGCACGCTCGTCGCATCCATGACGACATCGATCTCGTCCACCTCCGCCGCGATGCGCGCGACCGAGCGGGTCACGACGTCAGATCGTTGCGTGTCCACCACGAAGGTTTCCAGCGTCCCCTGCCCGGGATCGAGCAAGGACGCCGCTGCCGCAAGCCGCTGCGCATCGCGTGCGCCGATGAAGACCCGCGCGCCTTCGGCAAGGCAGGCGGCGGCGACCGCGGAGCCGATCGCTCCCGAGCCGCCGAAGATGACGATATTCTTGTTGGAGAGAAGCATGAGGACCTCACTGGCTGGTGCGCACGGCAGACCCTGTCGCGCGCCATGAATTAAATTCACCCATATGGTTGAATGTTTTCCTTCATAGATTACGACGGAAAGATAGTCAACCATATGGTTGAACGTGTGGTACTGCGTTCGACCAACGCATCCCGTGACAGCGGCGGCCGGGCTGCTATGGTCCCATGCCGCGACAGACCGGCGGAACGGCGTCCCAGCGGAGGAGGACAGGAATGAAGAAGGGTTACAAGGCATTGCTCGACGAGGCGAATGCGGTCGTCGAGACAATCGACGCGGCGGAGGCGAGAACGCTGCACGGGCGCGGCGACGTGGTCTTCGTCGACCTGCGGGACCCGCGGGAGCGGGAACGGGAGGGCACGATTGCGGGCGCCTTCTCCTGTCCGCGCGGCATGCTGGAATTCTGGATCGATCCGGAAAGCCCTTACCACAAGCCCGTCTTCGCCGGCGACAGCCGCTTCGTCTTCTTTTGCGCGAGCGGCTGGCGCTCCGCACTCGCGACGAAGACGGCGCAGGAGATGGGGCTCGACAGCGTCTGCCATCTCGAGGGCGGCTTCACCGCATGGCGGACAGCCGGCCATCCGGTCGAGGCGGTGGTGGCGAAACCGCGGACGTAAACCGGGACGCGCCGCGTGTTGGTGCTGGCGATGGCTGGCGCGCTTGCGCTATGGTCGGTGCATGAAAGGCGGGTGTAACCATGTCCGGGACGATTTTGATCGAAAACGAAGAGCTTTCCGTCGAGGTGCATCCTCTCGGAGCCGAGATGCAGTCGCTGCGAACCGCAGACGGTCGTGATTTTCTCTGGAACGGCGACGCTGATTGGTGGACAGGCCGCTCGCCGATCTTGTTTCCGATCGTCGGAAAGGCGCCGGGCGACCGCATCGCCATCGATGGCAAGACCTACCCGATGGCGCAGCATGGCTTCGCCCGTCGGCGGGTCTTCGACCTCGTCGACCGGACGGTAAGCTCCTGCAGGCTTCGCCTCGATTCGACGGAGGCGACACGCGAGGTCTATCCCTTCGCCTTCAGCCTCGTGGTCGAACATCGCGTCGACGGCCGCACGCTGACCATAACCGCCGAGGTGAACAATCCGGGAGACAACCCGCTGCCCTTCGGCATCGGCTTTCACCCGGCCTTTCTCTGGCCCCTGCCCGGCGCGGCGGGCAAGATGCATCGGGTCACCCTCGACAACGGTGCCGAGCCGGGCGTCGTGCAGCTGGTAAACGGCCTGATCGGAAAGACACTGCACGGCTCGCCCTTCAAGGATGGCCGACTGGAACTCGCATCCTCGCTCTTCGAGAACGACGCTCTGATCTTCCCCGAAGGCGCCGGGACCGGCCTCACCTATTGCGCGGACGACGGAGCTAAACTCCACTTCACCTTCGAGAACCTGCCCAACGTGGCGCTCTGGCAGAAGCCCGGCGCGCCCTTCCTCTGCATCGAACCCTGGCACGGCATGGCGGCCCATGCCGGCGGCACGGCCGAACTGGTCGAGCGCCCCTATACGGTGGCCCTCGCCGCGGGCGAAAGCATGCGCTTCGGGCTTGCGGTGGAGATCAGGGAATAGACGATGGCGGCAAAGGCATCGCAACGTCTCGTCGAGATCGCCGATGCCCTGCCGCTTGCGGCCGGAATGCGTATCCTCGAGATCGGCTGCGGACCGGGTGTGCTAGCGCGCTTGATAGCGGAACGCATGCAAGGCGATGTATATGTGCTTGGCATTGACCGCTCGGCGTCAGCGATCGCCGCTGCGACAGCGCAGATGACGGATAGTGCCTATCCGACGGCCATCGCCTTCCGCCAGGTCGCCGCCGAGCACTTCATGCTGGCCGACGAAGAAGAACTGTTCGATCTCGCCGTGGCCATCCGCGTCGGCGCCCTTGACGGCCGCCATCCGGAGACCGGCAGGATGGTGCTTCCACGTATTCGCGCCGCGCTTCGGCCCCAGGGGCGGATCTTCATCGACGGGGGCGACCCGCTGCGGGAGATCCCCCTGACGGGGCTCCCGGACTAGCGCACCACGCAGCTATTGCTCGTTGCCATCCTTCGGCTACTCTCAAGCCATCATCAAACGTGGAGAGGGCAGGCCAATGTGCAATCATTGCGTGATCGAGAATGTGAAGCAGAACATGCTGTCGCGACGCTCCCTGTTCAAGGGCATGGCGATCGCGGGCGCGGCAGTCGTGGGGAGCGGCGTGAAGACGCCGGTGTTGGCGCAAGAGAGCCCGAGCAAGGTCGTTGACCTGACGCACGCCTATGACGGAGCTTTCCCGACCTTCGACGGCAATCCCGGCATCGAATACGAATGGGCCGTCGAGATCGCGAAAAGCGGCTACCAGCTGCACAAGCTGACGATCTTCGAACACACCGGCACGCATATCGATGCGCCGTTCCATTTCAGCGCCGACGGCAAGAGCGTCGACCAGATCGAACCGGAGAAGCTGGTGGCGCCGCTCGCCATCATCGACATCACCGACCGGGCGAAGGACGATGCCAACGCGACGATCGAGGCCGCAGACATCGAGGCCTGGATCAGCGCCAACGGCGCGTTTCCGAAAGGTGCGGTCGTGGCACTGCGATCCGGCTGGTCGAAGAAGGTGACCGACCCATCCTTCCGCACGGACGGAGACGGCCAGTTTGCCTTCCCCGGCTTCGGCAAGTCGGCAACCGATCTGCTCGCAACGCTCGACGTCGCCGCGATCGGCGTCGATACCCTGTCCCTCGATCCCGGCAACTCGGCCGATTTCGCCGCGCACAACAGCTGGCTGCCGGGCGGGCGCTACGGGATCGAATGCCTGAACAATCTCGAGGAACTGCCGGTCAAAGGCGCGACGATCGTCGTCGGCGCACCGAAACACAAGGGCGGAACCGGCGGCCCCGCCCGCATCCTGGCGCTTGTCTGATGGCGGTCTTCCCCTGCTCACCGACGAGGAGGCGAGTGCGGAAGCGCTCGCCGTCTTCAACGAGATCCGCGAACGCCGCGGGACGGATTACGTCAACAACTTCTGGCGGGCGCTGGCCCATGATCCGGCTGAGCTCCGCGCCGTCTGGGAGAAGGCGCAAACGGTCATGGCACCGGGTGCGCTCGACCCAATGGTCAAGGAGCTGATCTATATCGCCGTGTCGGTCGTCAACGGTTGCAGCTATTGCATCCACTCCCATTCGGCGGCGGCCAAGACGAAAGGTCTGACCCCGCAGATGCATGCCGAGCTGCTGCAGGTCATCGCGCTCGCCAGCCAGACGAACGCGCTTGCGGTCGCACTCGGCGTCCCGGTCGACGCCCGTTTCGACGCGGCACGACCCGACGCCGAGCGATAGGTCGGAGCCGGGCGGCAAACGAGATGGTACGCCGGAACGATGCCGGGAGAACGGCATCGCACGCGAGTATGTGCACGCCATGGGAACGTTGAGACGTCGCCCCTTCCCGATGCCCCTCGCCAGCCGCTACAGTGGTGCCGGATGAAAAAGAATCGGAGACGCCGCATGACCGACCTCGAACGCCGCATCGACCAGGGAACGGGACGCGAGCCAGCCGACATCGTGCTCAAGGGCGGGCGCTTCTTCGACCTCGTCACCGGCGAACTCGTCGCATCCGACATCGCGATCTGCGGCGAAACGGTCGTCGGCACCTGCGGCGATTATCGCGGACGCGAGGAGATCGACATTTCCGGCCGCATCGTCGTGCCGGGCTTCATCGACACCCATCTCCACATCGAGTCCTCGCTGGTGACGCCGCACGAGTTCGACCGCTGCGTCCTGCCCTACGGCGTCACAACTGTCATCTGCGATCCGCACGAGATCGCCAACGTCCTCGGCACGGAAGGCATCCAGTTCTTCCTCGACAGCGCGCTCGAGACGATCATGGACATCCGCGTCCAGCTCTCGTCCTGCGTTCCGGCGACCCATCTCGAAACCTCCGGCGCCGACCTGCCGATCGAGCGGCTCCTGCCCTTCCGCAGCCATCCGAAGGTGATCGGACTTGCCGAGTTCATGAATTTCCCGGGTGTGATCCATAAGGACCCCGTCTGCATGGCGAAGCTCGAGGCATTCCAGGGCGGCCATATCGACGGCCATTCGCCGCTTCTCTCCGGCAACGACCTGAACGGCTATCTCTCAGCCGGCATCCGCACCGACCACGAATGCACAACCGCCACGGAAGCGCTCGAAAAGATCCGCAAGGGCATGCATATCCTCGTGCGCGAGGGCTCGGTGTCGAAGGACCTGCATGCGCTGATGCCGATCCTGACCGAGCGGCTCTCGCCTTTCCTGGCGCTCTGCACCGACGACCGCAACCCCCTCGACATCGCCGAACAGGGCCATCTCGACTACATGATCCGCGAGGCGATCAGAAACGGCGTCGACCCGGTTGCCGTCTATCGCGCCGCCTCGATTTCCGCCGCACGCGCCTTCGGGCTTCGCGACCGCGGCCTCGTCGCGCCGGGCTGGCGGGCCGACCTCGTCGTTATCGACAGCCTCGAAAACTGCAAGGCCGAGATGGTGTTTGCTGCCGGCCGTCGCGTGACGGATGAACTCTTCGCCACCCGCGCGCCGGTCGCGCCCGTCGGCCTCGACAGCGTCAAGGCGCGGATCGTGAAGGCGGCCGACTTCGGCGTGCCGGTAACGGAGGGCGAGACGCCGGTGATCGGCGTCCTGCCGGGCAAGATCATCACCGAGCATCGCCGCTACCGCCTGCCGACCTCCGGCAACCAGACCGCCGTCGATCTCGACCGCGACATCATCAAGGTCGCGGTCATCGAGCGCCACGGCAAGAACGGCAATCACGCCAACGGCTTCGTGCAGGGCTTCGGGCTGAAACGCGGCGCGATCGCTTCGACCGTCGGCCACGACAGCCACAATATCTGCGTCGTCGGCGTCAGCGAGGACGACATGGCGCTCGCCGCCAACCGCCTCGGCGAGATCAAGGGCGGCTTCGTGGTGGTCGACGGCGGCAAGGTGACGGGCGAAATCGCCCTCCCCGTCGCCGGGCTGATGAGCCTCGAACCGTACGAGACCGTGCGCGACACGCTCCACCATCTCCGCCTGGCGGCCTATGCGCTCGGCACCACGCTCCAGGAGCCTTTCCTGCAGGTCGCCTTCCTGCCGCTGCCCGTCATCCCGCATCTGAAGATTTCCGACCGCGGGATGGTCGACGTCGACAAATTCATGCTGCTCGGGTGAGACGACACGCCGGGCGCCACGGAGGATCCTTTCGCACCTGCGAAATTTTATTCGATACGCATACTGACGAATGCGCATCCACATGCTAGGGTTGTAGTTGGGCTCGGGGATCGGAACGAAAGAGGTATCCCATGGCCCGATCGATAGAAAACGCCCTCGGCATTCCACTCTATTACAGCGGCACCTCCACCGCCTGGTTTTCCGCCACCGGCTCCGGCCCTGACCTTTACGGCACGGCCGGAAACGACTCGATCTGGGGAGACAGCTCCGTCAACGTCACCATGCACGGCGGTACCGGCGACGACATTTACTATCTCTACTCGACGATAAACCGTGCCGTGGAAGCGCCGGGTGAAGGCATCGACACCATCAAGACCTGGATGAGCTACACGCTGCCGGAGAATTTCGAGAACCTCACCGTCACCGGTGACGTCCGCCACGCCTTCGGCAACGATCTCGACAACATCTTCAGCGGCTCCTCGAACCGCCAGACCTTCGACGGTGGTGCCGGCAACGACGTGCTGACGGGCGGCGGCGGCGCGGACATCTTTATCCTCGACAAAGGCAACGGCAGTGATCTCATCACCGACTTCAGCGCCGACGATATAATCCGCCTCGAAGGTTATGCCTTCACCTCCTTTGCCGATGTCTCCTCTCACCTGGCCCAGGAAGGCACCGACGTGCGGCTCGATCTCGGAGACGGTGAAAGCCTCGTCTTCGCCGACGTCTCGGTCGGCGACCTCGGCGCAAACCAGTTCCGGCTCTCCCTCGACCGCTCCCAGCTGACACAGACCTTCTCGGATGACTTCAATACGCTCTCGCTGAACGACGGCGATGGTGGGACATGGGACCCGAAGTTCTGGTGGGCGCCGGAAAAGGGTAGCACGCTGCCCGGCAACGGGGAGCTCCAGTGGTACATCAACCCTAACTACGAGGGCACATCGAAGGTGGATCCCTTCTCCGTGGAAAACGGCATCCTGACGATCACCGCCGAAAAGGCATCACCTTCGATCCAGGGAGAGATCGATGGCTACGAGTACACCTCCGGCATGTTGACGACCCATTCCTCCTTCACGCAGACCTACGGCTATTTCGAAATCCGCGCCGACATGCCCGATGATAAGGGCACCTGGCCGGCTTTCTGGCTGTTGCCGGCTGACGGTTCCTGGCCGCCGGAACTCGACGTCGCGGAGATGCGCGGGCAGGACCCGAACACGGTGAACGTGACCGTTCATTCGAACGAGACCGGCCAGCGTACGACCACCTCGACCGCGGTACAGGTTTCCGGCACCGAGGGCTTCCACAATTACGGTGTGCTTTGGACGGAGAACGAGATCGTCTGGTATTTCGACGACGTGGCGGTCGCGCGCGCCGATACGCCGGCCGACATGCATGACCCTATGTACATGATCGTCAACCTCGCGGTCGGCGGCACGGCGGGCCCTCCGACGGACGGGCTTGCAGGCGGTGCAGAGATGCAGATCGACTATATCAGGGCGTATACACTCGACGACATCATGCCGGCGCAACACCAAACGTCGGAGTGGCTGCTCTAGGCAGCGATCGATGACGGGAGGCGGAAAGCGGAACCGGTCACAGCTCCTTGCGGAAATAGACGACCCTCTCCGTCTCCTCGAAACCGAGATGACTGTGCATCGCATGTGAAACCACATTGGCGAGATCGGCGTCGGAGCCGAGTTCCCGCATGCCGATCTCGCGCGCCCAGTCCTCGACGGCAGCGACGAGCCGGCCGGCAACACCACGACGGCGGGACTCGGATGCGACGAAGATGCCTTCGAGAAAGGCGACCGGCGCGGTTTCGCAGCCGTTGACATGGTCCTGCCGAAGGCTCGCCTCGGCGAAGCCGCAGACACGGCCACCGTCCTCGCACAGGAAGACGGCGAAGCGGTCCGGGGCCTCCAGCATGGCAATCTGCTCGCCGGAATGCGCGACCGCGGGGGTATCCGGCCAGAGCTGCAGGCGCAGGCTTCCCCATACATCCAGATCGTCAAGGCTCGCCCGGCGGATCTCCATGCTCATACCCTCATGCAGCAGCCGTCGAGGGCGCCGAGCCGCAGGTGCCCCTTATCGATGCATCCGGAGCAGCCGGGTAGCGCCAGCACCTCCTTGACGGTGAGGTGGGCCGGCAGCGGCACCTCCTGCGGTCCACGGCGCATGTTGAAAACGAAGAGAAGCCGCTCCTTGCCCTTGTCGCGAACGAGGGCGAGCACGTCTTCTTCCAAGTCGAGAAACGTCAGCCCGCCTTCGATGACCGCCGGATGTGCCTTGCGGAAGGCGATCGTCCGGCGATAGTGGTTGAGAAGCGACCCCTCGTCGCCCTCCTGCAGTTCCACCGACAGCGCCTTGTGCTCGCGGGGTACCGGCAGCCAGGTCTTCCGTCCCGACGAAAAGCCCGCATGGTTGCCGCCAGACGTCCACACCATCGGCGTGCGGCACCCGTCGCGCCCCTTGTAGGCCGGCCAGAAGCGGATGCCGTATGGGTCGCGCAGGTCATCGAAGGAAAGCTCTGCCTCCGGCAGTCCCAGTTCCTCGCCCTGATAGAGGCAGATGGAGCCGCGCAGCGCCGCGAGAATGCTGATCGAGAGCCTTGCCACAGCCTCGCGCTCGTCGGCCGCTTGCGCGAACCGGCTGGCGTGGCGGGTGACGTCGTGATTGGAAAAGGCCCAGCAAATCCATCCGTCGGAGATCATCTCCGCCGCCGCGCCGACACAGGCGCGGATGTGGTTTGCGGTGAAGTCCGGCGAAAGAAGGTCGAAGGTATAGCACATGTGCAGCTTGTCGCCGCCACCCGTATAGGCGGCGACGGTCTTCAGCGAGCGGGCGCCATCCCCCACCTCGCCGACGGTCGTACGCCCCGGATAGCGATCGATCAAGGCCCTGAGCCGTTCGAGGAAGACGAGGTTCTCCGGCTGGGTCTTGTCGTGGAGGTGGTTCTGCATGCCGTAGGGGTTGACGTCGGGCGCGTCGAGACCGGGCGCGTCATCGTCCTTCACCATCGCCGGATTGTCCCTGAGCTCCCGATCGTGGAAGAAGTAGTTGACCGTGTCGAGGCGGAAGCCGTCCACCCCGCGTTTGAGCCAGAACTCGACCACCTTGAGGAGTGCCGCCTGAACTTCCGGATTGTGGAAGTTCAGGTCCGGCTGGCTCGCAAGGAAATTGTGCATGTAGTACTGCTTGCGAACGCCGTCCCACTCCCAGGCAGGTCCGCCGAACACCGAGAGCCAGTTGTTGGGCGCCGTGCCGTCCGGCTTCGGATCGGCCCAGACATACCAGTCCGCCTTCGGATTGTTGCGGTGGGCACGGCTTTCCTCGAACCAGGGATGCCGGTCGGAGGTGTGCGAGAGGACCTGGTCGATGATGACCTTGAGGCCGAGACGGTGCGCCTCCTTCATCAGTTCGTCGAAATCGCCAAGCGTCCCGAACATCGGGTCGACATCGCAGTAGTCGGCAACGTCGTAGCCCATGTCGGCCATCGGCGACGTGAAGAAGGGCGACAACCAGATGGCATCCACCCCGAGCGAGGCGATGTAGCCGAGCCGCTGCGTCACGCCCTTGAGATCGCCGATGCCGTCGCCGTTCGTATCCTGGAAGGATCGCGGATAGACCTGATAGATCGTGGCGCCCCGCCACCAGTCCGGTCGGCTGGTTCGGGCACCGCTCTTGCGTTCGGGAGAGGGCATGGAGGCTCCTGCGGTTCGGCCGGTCGGAATTCTTTTGCACAGTATAGGCGAAGGCGGCGGCGAGGCCAGAGGCGGAGGCCGGTGCATCACGGGGTTCTGAACATGCGGGTGACATCAACCTGTAACACTGCGGCCACATAAAGCCTGAAGGAAGCGGAAGGTTCCCGCCTTTCAGTGCCGAGGAGATATTCGCCCAGGCATGCCCAGAATTGTCATCGTCACCGACGCATGGCGGCCGCAGGTCAACGGCGTCGTCCGCTCCATCGAGAACACCAATCGCGAACTCGCGCGCATGGGCGTGGAAGTCGCAATGATCACGCCGGACGCCTATCCGAGCATCCCGATGCCAACATATCCGGAAATCAGGCTGTCGATGGCTCGCTACGGTCGTGTCGCCCGCGCCATCGAGAGCTATGCGCCGGATTACGTCCACATCGCCACAGAAGGACCGCTCGGGCTGATGGCGCGCCACTGGTGCCTGCAGCACAGCATGGGCTTCTCGACCACCTACCACACGCGCTTCCCGGAATATGTCGCAGCTCGCATCCCGGTGCCGATGTCCTGGCTCTATGCCTATGTCCGCTGGTTCCATAACGGCGGCGGCGTCTGCATGGTGGCGACGGAGAGCCTGAGACAGGAGCTTGAGGGACACGGGCTCGACAATCTCCGGCTCTGGAGCCGCGGCATCGACCTAGATATCTTTCATCCGAGACCCCGCACCGAACGACCGTTCGGCCTGCCGCGACCGATCTTCATGACCGTCGGACGCGTCGCGGTGGAAAAGAACCTGCCGACCTTTCTCGACCTCGATCTGCTGGGCTCGAAGGTGGTCGTCGGTGATGGTCCCGAGCGGGAAAACCTTCAGAAACGCTATCCGGACGTCACCTTCACCGGCGCCAGGTTTGGCGAAGAACTCGCAGCGTCCTATGCTGAGGCCGACGTCTTCGTCTTTCCCTCGCGCACCGACACCTTCGGCAACACCATCCTGGAAGCCCTCGCCTCCGGGGTGCCGGTTGCCGCCTTCCCCGTCACCGGGCCGGTGGACATCATTCCGGGAGACGGCAAGGCAGGCATTCTGAACGACGATCTGCACCTCGCCTGCGAGGCGGCGCTTGCCTGCTCCCGCGATGACGCGCGAGCCCTTGCCGAAACCTTTTCGTGGGAGCGGGCAACGCGTCAGTTCCTCGACAACGTCGAGGCTGCCAAGGTGCGGCCGCCGCGGCACCGCGCGGCGGTCACCGGTTGAGCCCTACCGCTTTTTCTTCTTGCCTTCGAAGGGGTTTTCCGACGCCCGCAGATGGATGCGGATCGGCACGCCCGGCATCTGGAAATCGTTGCGGAGCCCGTTCGTGAGATAGCGCAGATAGGACTCAGGCAGCGCTTCCGGACGGGTGCACGAGATCATGAAGGCCGGCGGACGAGCTTTCACCTGCGTCATGTATTTGAGCTTCACGCGGCGACCGGAGACGGCCGGCGGCGGATGCTGCACCTGCTGGCTTTCCAGCCAGCGGTTCAGTTTGGCCGTCGAGATGCGGCTGTTCCAGACGCGATCGGTCTCGACCACCGACTGCATCAGCCGGTCGAGACCGTAGCCGGTCTGCCCGGAGATCGGGACCGCGCGAATGCCGCGCACCTGCGGCAGCAGCCGTTCGGTCTTTTCTCGAAGATCCGCAAGGAATGCCTGCGGGTCTTCGATCAGGTCCCACTTGTTGAAGGCGAGCACCGGGGCACGGCCTTCGCGGGCGACGAGATCGACGAGATGCAGGTCCTGCTTCTCGAAGGGGATCGTCGCGTCGAAGACGATGATGACCAGCTCTGCGAAGCGGATCGAGCGCAGGCTGTCGGCGACGGAAAGCTTTTCGAGCTTCTCCTGCACCCTCGCCTTCTTGCGCATGCCGGCGGTGTCATACATCTTGATGGTGCGGCCGCGCCACTGCCATTCGACGGAGATGCTGTCGCGGGTGATGCCGGCCTCGGGGCCGGTCAGCAGGCGGTCCTCGCCGAGAAAACGATTGATGAGCGTTGACTTGCCGGCGTTCGGACGACCGATGACGGCGATCCGGAGCGGCTTCGTCTCGTCGTATTCCGGCTCGACATCCTCGTCGTCGCCTTCCCCAACGGGCTCATCACGCACGTCGACATCGGTGACGGCCACCTCGTCCGCTTCCGGGAAGGCGCGCTCCTCGCCGATCGCAGCGACGATCGCATCGCGCAGGTCGAGCATGCCCTGGCCGTGTTCGGCAGAGATCGGGCACGGCTCGCCGAGCCCCAGCGTGAAGGCGTCATAAAAGCCGCCGTCGGAGCCGCGCGCTTCCGACTTGTTGGCGACGAGCACCACCGGCTTGCCGCTCCTGCGCAGCATTTCGGCGAGCGTCTGGTCGGCCGGCGTCAGCCCGGCCTTGGCATCGACGACGAAAAGCGAGACGTCCGCCTCGTCGATCGCGGCGCGCGTCTGCGCCCACATGCGGCCCTGCAGCGTCTCGGGACCGGATTCCTCGAGGCCGGCGGTATCGATGATGGTGAAACGCAGGTCGATGAGCTTTGCCGCGCCCGGACGCCGGTCGCGCGTGACACCCGGCGTGTCGTCGACGAGCGCCAGCTTCTTCCCGACCAGACGGTTGAAGAGCGTGGACTTGCCGACATTCGGACGACCGACGATGGCGACGGTAAAACTCATGGATCTTGCTTTCTGGCTGCCGCCGGTGTGCTGCTTACGGCGCCTTGCCGGAAGCGATGATGTTGTCGAGCATCATCTGCGCCCGGCTGGAGACATTCCCCGGCGTTTCGTTGTCTTCGGTGATCTGCTCGAACCACTCGCGGGCCTTCACCATGTCGCCTGCCTTGTACGCGGCAAGTCCCAGCGCTTCGCGAGCCGAGTGGCGCAACGCCTCGCGGGGTGCTGCGAGCACCTCGACTTCTGCGGAAACCTGCTCGTAGGTGCCGGTATCGACCAACAGCCAGGCAGCGCGAAGACGCGCGACGTCACGGATCACCTGCGGAACGGAGGTATCCTTGCCGATCGCGGTGAAGGCGTCGATTGCCGCCTGTGTCTCGCCCTTCTCGGCCTGCACGGTCGCCGCACGCATGCGCGCAAGCACGCTGTAGGAGCCGTGGCCGTCCTTCTCGAGAGCAGTGAGGGCGGCGAGCGCCTCGTCACGCTTGCCCTCGCTGGCGAGCGTCAGGGCGGCGAGGAACTGGTCGCCGGCAGCGGAAGACCGACGGTCCTGCCAGTATTCGTAGCCGCGGTACCCGGCCGTGCCGACCACGATCAGGACGGCCGCGCCGATGATGTATGTCCCGAAGCGGCGCCAGACCTGCTTGACCTGATCCGAGCGAAGCTCTTCGTTCACTTCGCGGATGAAGCTGTCGTTGTTATCAACCATCGATGTCTCCGGCCTGCCGGCCATTTCATGCCGTTGTGTTCGTGAGCGGCCTTCTACCCGATTTTTCGGGCCTTGTAAGTGGGAATGCCGCGAATCCTTTGCAAAGCCTACATGACGATCGGCGGAACGCCGATCAGCAAGGCATGCAGTCTGGCGATGAAGAGGCCCCAGACGATCGCGCCGATCACGATCGCCAGCAAGTCGTAGCGCGCGGAGACGAAGGGCCGCGGCTTCAGCTCGCCCGCCCTTTCCCGCCGCTTCAATGAAATCCGGACAACGACGCCCCATGCAAGGAAGGAGCTGAAGAGCAGGACGGAACGCAGGTCGCCATTCGCCAAAAGGTGGGCGAACGCCCAGATCTTCACCGAGAGCACCATGGGGTGCTTGGTCTTGGCCGCGATGTGTCCCGCAGGAATCAGGCTTGCCACGAGCACGATCATCGCGAGCAGCATCAGGGTCAGCGTCAGATGCGCCGTCCAGACGGGCGGATAGTAGAGGTCGATGATCGGCGCGTTCGCGTAACCATAGACGAGCACCACGAGCGCCGCGAGGCTCGCCAGCGCGTAGAGCCCTTTCCAGCGCTGCTCGCCAAGCTTTGCGATCATCGCGTCGCGGAAGCCGGGCGCCACGATCCGCGTCAGATGTATACCGAGAAACAACACGATCCCAAGGACCAACAAAGCCATCGTTCCGAACCCCGTTTTGATTGTTACCAATGGAATAGAGCGCAAGGGACGAAATTGCCAGCACGTTCAAAGCTTCGCCCCAATTTGGTGACAGGAAATCCACTCCCCGCGCGGGCTACGGGAAAGGTGCGCGACGCCTTTCGTCCGGCATCGCCCGAAAATGAGACAAGGCGCCCGGCGGCTCGAATGTCGCAAGCCGCCCCATCGTCAGGATCGTCATGTACCGCTCGCTTCTTCTCTCGACCGCCCTCCTCCTGCCCGTTACCGAGGCTGCAGCCGTGGAGCAGCCGCTCTCGGTCAGGCGTCCGCAGATCCTGGTGATCTCCTTCGACGGGGCGGGCAGCAACGAGCTCTGGGAGAAAAGCCGGACGATGGCGAAGAAGGTCGACGCCCGCTTCACCTATTTCCTCTCCTGCACCAACCTCATCCCGCGCGAGGCGAAGAAGGATTATGTGGCACCCGGCCAGAAGCCCGGCCGCTCGAATGTCGGCTTCGCACCAAACAAGGAAGACGCGGCCGCCCGCCTCGATCACATCTGGCAGGCGCATCTGGAAGGACACGAGATCGCAAGCCACGCGTGCGGCCATTTCGACGGCAAGGACTGGACGCGCGCCGACTGGCTGAAAGAATTTTCGACCTTCGACGCCGTGCTCAAGGGCGCATGGCAGGCAAACGGCGTCGGCGACCGGGAGCCGAAGGAGTGGCAGGATTTCGTCGAGAACGGCATCACCGGCTTTCGCGCCCCCTATCTCTCGGCGACCAAGGCGCTCACCGAAGCCGAGCGAGCCGCGGGCTTCGTCTATGACGCGAGTGGTGTGGCCAATGGGCCGCAGTGGCCGGAAAGCGACGGCGGGCTCATTCGCTTCGCCCTGCCACTGATCCCCGAGGGGCCGCGAGACCGGCAGATCCTCGGCATGGACTACAACCTCTTCGTCCGCCATTCGGCCGGCCTCGACAATCCGTCGAAATCGATCGAATACGAGGAACGCGCCTACGCCGCCTTCAAGAGCGCCTTCGACGCGCAATATGACGGTAAGCGCATTCCCCTGCAGTTCGGCTTCCATTTCGTAGAGATGAACGGCGGCGCCTACTGGCGGGCGCTCGAACGACTGGTGAACGACGTCTGCGGCCGCTCAGACGTCGCCTGCGTGAGCTACACGGAGGCGATGCACGTCATCGAAACGGGCCAGCGCCGCGCGGCGCCGGCCTCCAATTAGGACCATCGCCCGGCGGGCTCCGCCGGGCGAATGTCGGCTTACTGCGAAGCAGGCAGCTGGTTGGTATCGCGCATATACTCCTGATCGATCTCCGGCAGCGGCTCGTCGTCGATCGTCGCCTCGAAGGCGCGAAGGCGCTTGTAGATCGAGAGAAGCTCGACGATCGTCGTCCACGAATTGACGAGATACTGGAACGAGCCCCTGACCTGATCGAAGACATTGTTGATCTGCGTCATCAATCCGAGCGTCAGCTTTCCGGCGACGATCGACGGCACCAGCACGATAAGGCTGAAGAGATTGTCGGCCTGAAGATAGAAGATGCGGGCGACGTTGAAATACATGTAATGGAAATACAGGCGGAAATAATTGCGGCGCACCTCGTCGTAAAGTTCCGCCACCGTCATCGGCCGGGCACGCGACGGATCATCCTCGCCGTAAACCAGCTCCTTGCGGTAGGCGGCTTCGACGCGCTGGTTGCGGAACTCCAGTCCCGGGAGCTTAATGCCGACGGCCGCGAGAAAAACGGTTCCGAAAACCGACCAGAAGATCGCCGCCCATACGAGCGCATGAGGGATGTTACCGATCAGCGGCAGTTCGGTGATGTTCGCGCCGAGGGTAAACAGAACCGGCAGGAACGCGATCAGCGTCATCACCGAACTGACGAGGCTGACCCCGAGAAGCTCGACGGTCGACGAGAAGCGCATCGTGTCTTCCTGGATACGCTGGGAAGCCCCCTCGATGACCCGAAGTTTCGGCCAATAGGCCATGTAGTATTCGTTCATCGCGGTGCGCCAGCGAAAGATCCAGTGGCTGACGAAAAACCGGCTCAGCACGCCGATGGTGATCGCGATAAAGGCAATTCCCGCAAAGCCGAGCATGCCCATGTAGAGCTCGCCGGCGGTGACTGAACCGGCCTGCGACAAGGCCTTCTGGATCATGTCATAGAACGGACCGTACCAGGCATTGATGGCGACGCTCACCTGCACGCTGAAATAGGTCGTGAAGATGATGAGCGCGCTGCCGAGCACCGACCAGCGCTGCCAGCGATGCGGGCTGACGATGAACCAGACGGCACTGAAAGCCGCAACGACCACCGTATAATAGATATAGAACCACAGGAACGGCGTCGACCAGAACAGCGAGGCGCCGATCGGCGGCTGCTGGCCTGCGGCGAGCGGCGGAAGCCCGATCAAAGCGCCGAGATCGCTGCCGCCCGCATACCACACGAGGATCGCAGCAAGCGACCAGAGCGCAGCCGAGAGAAAGAACAGTCTGGGCTTCGGGAAGAATGATTTGAACACGGGCGGGTACTTTCCTGGCAGGTGCTGTCGGCTTCGTCGGACGTTTCGATTGTCGCGAAACTAGGGCAGAACGATGGTGCCAGCAATGCTGTCGGGGGTTTGTTACCGCATTGTAACCTGCTGTTCGCAGCCCTTTGGGAGGCCGCCCCGCCGCGTCCTCAACCGATGCGTTTCCACACAGGCACGGCCATTACCGCCGCGAGAAGAAGCGCCGAGGCGCCGAGGATACTCGCCACCGTGAAGCCGCCGGTCACCTCAGCGACCCAGCCGGCGACCAGGGGGCCGACGATCTGCCCGATGCCGAAGGCCGCGGTCATGGACGCAAGCGCGCGCCGCGGGCTCTCCGGCGCGAGCGACCGACCGAGACGCAGACCGTAGGCGGTAATCATCATGAAGGTGGCGCCGAGCAGCACGCCGCCGCCAAGCGGTGCCGCAATCCCCGGCAGTGAGACGGAAGCCAGCACGCCGGCCGCCTCGACCAGCAACCCCGTCAGGTAGAGCCCCGCAAGTCCGAGGCGGGCAAGCAGCGGCCGCCACGCAGCAATCGACACGGCTGCGGCGATGCCGGTCAGGAACCAGGTAAGGAATTCGACGGCGGCACCCGCCTCGCTCATCCGCGCCATCGTGACGATGAAGGTCGCCGTAATCACGTAGCCGAAGCCGAAGAGACCGTAGGACAGCGTGAGGAGCGTGAGCGGCAGCCGCCAGGCAAGCGGCGCCTCCTTCGCCGGTCCGGCCGTGCGGGGTGCCGGCGGGAGCAGCATCCAGACGACGGCAAAGAGCACGAGCGTCACCGCCGCTCCCGTCAGCCATTCCGTGCGCCACGCCGAAGGATCGTGCCGGCTCCATGCCGCCGTCAGGAAGACCATCAGCGAGGAGAGCGCAATTCCCGCTCCCACGCCACCGAAATGGGCAGACTGCACGCCTTCGCTCCTTCTCACAGCGGCGAGCGTCAGCACGATCGACGAAGTGAAGATCATCGCGAAGGCACTGGCGACCCCGGCAACGAAGCGGATGACCACGAAAAGTGCGACACTGCTGGTCACGCCCATGGCAGCCAGCGCAACCGAGCTCACGAAAAGGGCGATGAGCGCGATCAGCCGTTCGCGGCCCGCGGCCCAGCCGAAGGCGGCGAGGATCGCTCCGGCGAGGTAGCCTGAGAAGTTGCCGGCGGCAACCAAGCCGGCAGCGGTCGAAGAGAGCGGTACGTCGGCGATCATGCCGGGCAGGATCGGCGTGAAGACGAAGCGGCCGAAGCCCATGGCCGATGCCATGGCCGCCGCTCCGGCGACGGCGGTCGAAAGGAGGCTCGGATCAAGGCGGTGCCCGTCGGTCATGCCGCCTTATCGCATCGCAAAACGCCGCCCACAAACCACAAATACTGATCAGAGGGTCAACCGAACGCGATGAATTCCTCCGGTAGGCTCACCCATCGCAGACGAACCCGGCTTGCTCCCTCGGCAAAAATCGGTAGTGAGAAGCGACAATCCGAAGGAGCACCCCATGAGCGACCTCACCCTGAGCCAGGCCATCGACAACATCTACGCCTCGCTCAACAACGACAACGAGGAGATCGATCTCCACATCGCGGCGCTGAAGGCGGTCATGGCCCGCGAAGGCGTCAGGGAAGCGGTGTTCGAGACGGCGAAGCTCGCCCAGTCCAATCGCCAGGGACGCAAGATCATGCAGTCCTACTTCAAGAAGCGCGGCGTCTCCGTCGCGTTCTCGGCCTGAGACGGAACAGCCGCCGGTGATCCGCCTTCACGGCGCCCGTCCTCAGTCGGCGAGCGTCAGGATCAGCGGTCCGTTGCGGGTGACGACCAGCGTGTGCTCGAACTGAACGGTCGGGGCCTTCGGCTCACTGTAGAGCGTCCAGGCATCGTCGCCGTCCTCCGCCCAGTGCCCACCAAGCGACAGGAAGGGTTCGACGGTGAAGACCAGCCCCTCCTCCATGATCCGCGTTTCGTCCGGATCGGGCCAGGTCGCGACTTCTTTCGGCTCCTCGTGCAGCGAACGGCCGACGCCGTGGCTCGCGAGGTTGGTGATCAGCGTGTAGCGGTTCTTCTTCGCGAAATTGCCGATCGCATTGCCGATGCTGGCGAGTGGCTGACCGGTGCGGATCTGGTTGAGGCCGATCCAGAGCGCCCGCTTGCCGTCCCGGCAGAGCCGCTCGTTCTTGGCCGTGACCGGGGGCACGGTGAAGGAGGCGCCGGTATCGCCGAAGAAGCCGTTCTTTTCCGCCGACACGTCGATGTTGACGAGATCGCCGGCCCCGATGATCCGGTCGCCGGGGATACCGTGGGCGATCTCTTCGTTGACGCTGATGCAGGTAGCACCGGGAAACTGATAGCAGAGTTCGGGCGCCGAGCGGGCGCCGGCGTGCTCGAGGATCTTGCGGCCGATCATGTCGAGTTCGCGGGTGGTGATCCCCGGCTCCAGCGCCGCGCCCATGGCTTTCAGCGCGATTGCGCAGAGGCGGCCGATCTCCTTCAGGCCGTTGAGTTCGTCTTCGCTGGAAACAATCATTGTGCTCTTTCACGCGCAAGCAGACCGGGCTGCGGCCGGTTGCGGCTGTTTCGGGCTGCTTACGCGCCCGTTTCCGCGGGCGTCAACGCTTTTCTGACCAGCGGAGCGACTTTTGTGCCGAAGAGCTCGATGCCGCGCATCACCTCCCGGTGCGGCATGAGGCCGATCGCCATCTGCAGCAGGAAGCGGTCATTACCGAAGATCCGGTGATGGGCGACGATCTTCTCGGCAACCGTCTCCGGGTCGCCGACGAAGAGCGCGCCGTCCGGTCCGCGGGACTGGTCGAAATGCTGCCGGCTGGTCGGCCCCCAGCCGCGTTCGCAGCCGATGCGGTTCATCACCGCGGCCTGCGGTTCGTAGAAGACGTCGGCGGCCTTCTCCGTCGTATCGGCGATGAAACCATGGACGTTGATGCTGGTCTTCAGCGTCGCCGGATCGCGGTTCGCGCGCCGCGCGCTCTCACGGTAGAGGTCGAAGAGCGGCGCAAAGCGGCGCGGCTGGCCGCCGATGATCGCGAGCGCCAGCGGCAGGCCGAGCACGCCGGCACGGGCGACCGACTGCGGCGTACCGCCGACCGCAATCCAGAGCGGCAACGGTTGTTGCAGCGGCCGCGGATAAACGCCGCGACCGGGGATCGCGGCCCGCGTCTCGCCGGCCCAGTTGACTACCTCCTCTTCACGGAGCGTCATCAGGAGGTCGAGCTTCTCGGCGAAGAGCTTGTCGTAATCGTCGAGATCGTAGCCGAAAAGCGGGAAGGACTCGATGAAGGAGCCGCGACCCGCCATGATCTCGGCGCGACCGTTCGACAGGAGATCGACGGTCGCAAACTGCTGGAACACCCGGACGGGATCGTCCGAACTCAGGACCGACACCGCACTGGTGAGCCTGATCCGCTTCGTCCTCACGGCCGCGGCCGCGAGGATCGTCGCCGGAGAGGAAACGGCATAGTCGGCCCGGTGATGCTCGCCGATGCCGAAGACATCGAGCCCGACCTCGTCGGCAAGCGCGATCTCTTCCATGAGATTCGCGAGCCGGAGGGCGCCCTCGGCTCCCTTGTCTACCGCATTCGGATCGACGTCGGCGAAGGTATAGAGGCCGAGTTCCATGGATCTGTCCTTTGTAACCGGTGAACCGTGTGACAGATAGCAGCCGGCGCACCCGAAACAAGGGATGGGCCCGGCGACACAGTGTTCGCCGGATCGATCGCCCTTAGAAGTCGCTCAGTGTGCGCCGCACGGCGTTGCGCCAGCCCTTGAGCTTCGTCGCGCGGGTCTTCTCGTCCATGGCCGGTTCGAAGCGGCGGTCACGCGCCCAGGCCCTGGAGAATTCCTCCATGCCCGGCCAGACGCCGGCGCGGCTGCCGGCAAGGAAGGCCGCACCGAGCGCGGTGGTCTCGGTGATCGCCGGCCGGTCGACCGGGGAATCGAGGAGGTCGGCGAGCCGCTGCATCGTCCAGTCGGAGGCGACCATGCCGCCGTCGACGCGCAGCACGGTTTCGTCACCGCCGTTACGCCAGTCCTTGTGCATGGCGTCGAGCAGATCGCGCGTCTGGTAGCAGACGGCTTCGAGCGCCGCGCGGGCAAATTCGGCGGGTCCGGTATTGCGGGTCATGCCGAAGACGGCGCCGCGCGCTTCCGGGTCCCACCATGGGGCACCGAGGCCGGTGAAGGCCGGCACCAGATAGACCTGCTGGCCCGGATCGGCGAGTTCGGCGAGCGTGCCGGTTTCGCGGGCGTCGCCGATGACCTTCAGCCCGTCGCGCAGCCACTGCACCGCCGCGCCGGCAATGAAGATCGAGCCTTCGAGCGCATAGGTCGTCTTGCCGTCGATCCGGTAGGCGATCGTCGTTAGCAGCCGGCTCTTCGAGCGGACCATGTCGCTTCCGGTGTTCAGGAGTGCGAAGCAGCCGGTGCCGTAGGTCGACTTCATCATGCCCGGCGCAAAACAGGCCTGCCCGATCGTCGCCGCCTGCTGGTCGCCGGCAACCCCGAGGATCGGAACGGCCGCACCGAAGACGGCGGGATCGGTCGTGCCGAAATCGGCCGCGCAATCCTTCACCTCGGGCAGCATCGCGGCGGGAATGCGCAGGATTTCGAGAAGCTCGGAATCCCATTCGTTTGTCGCGATGTTGAACATCAGCGTCCGCGAGGCATTCGTGGCGTCGGTCACGTGGGCGCGACCGCCGGTGAGCCGCCAGATCAGATAGGTATCGATCGTACCGAAGCAGAGTTCGCCCTTCGCTGCCCTCGCCCGCGCGCCCTTGACGTTGGAAAGCAGCCAGGAAAGCTTGGTGCCGGAGAAATAAGGATCGAGCAGCAGCCCGGTCTTCCGGACGAAGAGCTTTTCGAGATCCTGGCGCTTCAGCTTCTCGCAATAGCTCGCGGTGCGGCGGTCCTGCCAGACGATGGCGTTCTGCAGCGGCCGGCCGGTTTCGCGGTCCCAGACGACGACCGTCTCGCGCTGGTTGGTGATGCCGATCGCGGCGATCTGGTGCGGCTCGACCCGGGCGCGACCGAAGGCGTCGTGGATCGAGGCGACGACGCTCTGCCAGATGTCTTCCGGATCATGCTCAACCCAGCCGGATTTCGGAAAGTGTTGAGGAAATTCCTTCTGGCCGATGCCGACGATCCGCATGTCGCCGTCGAAAACGATCGCCCGGCTCGATGTCGTCCCCTGGTCGATCGCAAGCACAAATCCGCCCATACGCTTCCTCCCCGATACGCGCAGTTTCTTCTCCGGGCGAAAGTTCAATACGACTGCCGAATGCTTGTCAAAAAGAAAGCGCAGAGATCCGGTCACCCCTTCCGCGGCATCGGCAAAAGACGAGTGCGCCTCTCAACAACGCAATTGCCTCCGTCGCCCGTTTGCGCATAACCTCGCTGAACTGCTGCGGCGCAACAGAACGCACGCTGCTCCAGAAAGAAGTTCTCGGGAGAAACTGAAATGGCCAGAACCGTCGTCGTCACCGGCTCCACCAGCGGCATCGGGCTTGCGATCGCCCGCGGCTTCGCCGCCGAAGGCGACAATCTCGTCATCAACGGGTTTGGTGATGTCGCGGAAATCGAGGCGATCCGCAAGAGCCTGGAAGAGAAAGGCGGCCGCGCGATCTATCACGGTGCCGACATGACGAAACCGGAGGAAATCGCCGACCTGATGGCGACGGCCGCCGCCGAGTTCGGCATGGTCGACGTCCTCGTCAACAATGCCGGCATCCAGCACGTCGCGGCCATCGAGGAGTTCCCGGTCGAAAAATGGGACCAGATCATCGCGATCAACCTGTCGAGCGCCTTCCACACCATGCGCGCGGCGATCCCGGCGATGAAGGAAAAGCGCCACGGCCGCATCATCAATGTCGCATCCGCCCACGGGCTGATCGCCTCGCCTTTCAAAGCGGCTTACGTCGCCGCAAAGCACGGGATCATGGGGCTCACCAAGACGGCGGCGCTGGAACTTGCCGAATCCGGCGTGACGGTGAACGCCATCTGCCCCGGCTACGTGCTGACCCCGCTCGTCGAAAAGCAGATCCCCGACACCGCAAAGGCCCGCGGGATCAGCGAGGCGCAGGTGAAGTCCGACGTCATGCTGAAATTCCAGCCGACCAAGGAATTCGTCGCCGTCGAGGAAGTCGCCGCCGTCGCCCTGTTCCTTGCAAGCGATGCCGCCCGTCAGATCACCGGCACGCACATCTCCATTGATGGCGGCTGGACGGCGCAGTAACCTTGACGGTTCAGACAGCGGAAAGGCACTGCATGACCGACTGCATTCGCTTCATCCTCAACGGGAAGGACGTCGCACTGAGGGACGTCGATCCGACGGCCACGCTTCTCGACTTCCTGCGCCTCGATCGCCGCCTGACCGGCACCAAGGAAGGCTGCGCGGAAGGCGACTGCGGCGCCTGCACCGTTCTCGTCGGGCGCCTGCGGGACGGCGGGCTGCACTACGAGACGGTGAACGCCTGCATCCGCTTCATAGGCTCCCTGCACGCCACCCACGTGGTGACGGTCGAACACCTCGCAGCCCGCGACGGCATGTTGCACCCGGTCCAGCAGGCGATGGTCGATTGCCACGGCTCGCAATGCGGCTTTTGTACGCCGGGTTTCGTGATGTCGCTCTACGGCCTCTGGCTTTCCAATGAAAACCCCTCGCGCGCCGAGATCGAGAAGGCGTTGCAGGGCAATCTCTGTCGCTGCACCGGCTACGAGCCGATCGTCAAGGCGGCGGAGCTCGTCTCCCGGACACGGCCGAGCGCCCTCTTCGATCCACTCGAACGGGATCGGACGGCAATCAGCGCCAAGCTCTGGGAACTGAAGACCGGGGAAACCATCGCTACGGGCAAGGACGGCCGCCGGCTGATCGTGCCGGGGACGGTCGCGGCACTCGCCGAGGTCCTCGCCGCCGAACCGACCGCGACCGTCGTCGCCGGCGCAACCGATGTCGGGCTCTGGGTGACCAAGCAGATGCGCGAGCTCGACCCGGCCGTCTTCATCAATCACCTGGACGAACTGCAGCGAATAGAGACGAGTGTCGACGGCATCACGATCGGCGCAGGTGTGACCTACGAGCAGGCCTCCGCCACGCTCGGTGCGGAAATCCCTGCCCTCGGCCGGCTGATCGACCGCATCGGAGGGCAGCAGGTCCGCAATGTCGGCACGATCGGCGGCAATATCGCCAACGGTTCGCCGATCGGCGACATGCCGCCGGCACTGATCGCGCTCGGGGCGACCGTGACCTTGCGCTCGGCAGACGGGCGGCGCGTCCTGCCGCTCGAGGAGTTCTTCATCGCCTACGGCAAGCAGGACCGTCGCCCCGGCGAATTCGTCGAGAGCCTCTTCGTGCCGCGGCCGCGCGCCAGGCAGCACTTTGCCGTCTACAAGGTCAGCAAGCGCCGCGACGAGGATATTTCCGCACTCTGCGGCGCCTTTCTGCTCATCCGCGGCGACGGCAATACGGTGGAAGATGTCCGCATCGCCTTCGGCGGCATGGCGGCAACCCCGAAGCGTGCCGCGGCCGTCGAGGCG
Organism: Ciceribacter thiooxidans; assembly: GCF_014126615.1. Classification (NCBI taxonomy): domain Bacteria; kingdom Pseudomonadati; phylum Pseudomonadota; class Alphaproteobacteria; order Hyphomicrobiales; family Rhizobiaceae; genus Ciceribacter; species Ciceribacter thiooxidans. The sequence goes on along the minus strand of NZ_CP059896.1, from coordinate 871,224 downwards.
GCGCTTCGCGGCAAGCCGTGGGCGGAGGCGACGATCACCGCCGCCCGCCCCGCCTTCGACGAAGATTATAAGCCGCTCACGGACTGGCGGGCGAGCGCCGAATACCGCCAGTTGACCGCAAAGAACCTGCTGACGCGCTTTTTCCTCGAAGCCTCGGGAACACCACAGGAACTGAAACGATTTGCGGAGGAGGAGGCGTGATGGTCGAGCGTCGCTCCACCTCCCCCTTGAGGGGGAGGTCGCCGCAAAGCGGCGGGTGGGGGTGATCCCTTCCGCCACTTCCGACAAACCAGCCAGCGAGGCTGGAACAATGCTCACCCCACCCCGGAGCTATGCTTCGACCCTCCCCCTCAAGGGGAGGGTAAAACTGGGAGGCCTTTCCCATGCATAAGCCGACCTACGAGACCTACAAATACATCAACGGCCCGATGCATCAGGCACTGCGTCATGATTCAGCACACAAGCATGTCGCCGGAAGTGCCGAATATATCGACGATATTCCCGAACCCGCCGGCCTATTGCACGGCGCACTCGGTCTTTCCGACCGCGCCCATGCCGAAATTCTTTCGGTCGACCTCTCGGCGGTGAAGGCCTATCCCGGCGTGGTCTGCGTACTGACCGGCGCCGACGTGCCGGGTGTCAACGACATCTCCTCCGGCGGCCACCATGACGAGCCGCTGCTGGCGACCGAAGAGGTCCAGTTCCACGGCCAGCCGGTCTTCGCGGTGATCGCGACGACGCGCGACGCCGCCCGCCGTGCCGCCCGGCTTGCGCGCATCGAATATCGCGAGCTGCCGCACTGGACCGACATCGACGGCGCGATCGACAACGGCGCGCCACTCGTGACCGCCGGCATGATGCTCGAACGCGGCACGCCGGAGGCCGAACTCGACAATGCCGAAGACCGACTGATCGGCGAGATGCGCATCGGCGGTCAGGAACATTTCTATCTCGAAGGCCATGTCGCGCTCGCCATTCCCGGCGAGGACGACGAGGTGCAGGTCTGGTCCTCCACCCAGCATCCCTCGGAAATCCAGCACGTGGTCGGCCATGTGCTCGCCATTCCGTCCAATGCAGTCACCGTCCATGTCCGCCGCATGGGCGGCGGTTTCGGCGGCAAGGAGACCCAGGGCAACCTCTTCACGGCGCTCGCCGCACTTGCGGCCAAGAAGCTCGGCCGTGCCGTCAAGTTCCGTCCCGACCGCGACGAGGACATGACCATGACCGGCAAGCGGCACGACTTCCGCATGGATTTCGACGTCGCCTTCAACGGGGACGGACGGATCCATGCCCTCGTCGCCAATTTCGCCGCGCGCTGTGGCTATTCGGCCGACCTTTCCGGCCCGGTCACCGACCGCGCGCTCTTCCATGCCGACTCGAGCTACTTCTATCCCCATGTGAGGCTGACCTCGCAACCCTTGAAAACGCATAGTGTTTCCAACACGGCCTTCCGTGGCTTCGGCGGCCCGCAGGGCATGCTCGGCGGCGAGCGGATCATCGAGGAGATCGCCTATGCACTGGGCAAGGACCCGCTCGAGGTCCGCAAGGCGAATTTCTACGGCGCCCCCGGTTCGGGCCGTGACGTCACGCCCTACCACCAGAAGGTGGAGGACAACATCATCGCCCGCATCGTCGATGAACTCGAACAGAACTGCGACTATCAGGCCCGCCGCAAGGCGATCATCGACTTCAATGCGGAAAGCCCGGTCATCCGCAAGGGTATCGCGCTGACGCCGGTGAAGTTCGGCATTTCCTTCACCCTGACAGCCTTCAACCAGGCCGGCGCGCTGGTCCATGTCTATCAGGACGGCTCGATCCACCTGAACCACGGCGGCACCGAGATGGGCCAGGGGCTCTATACCAAGGTGGCGCAGGTACTCGCCGATGCCTTCCAGGTCGACATCGACCGCATCAAGATCACCGCGACGACCACGGGCAAGGTGCCGAACACCTCGGCGACGGCCGCCTCCTCCGGCTCAGATCTCAACGGCATGGCGGCCTATGACGCGGCCCGGCAGATCAAGGAGCGGCTCGTCGCCTTCGCGGCCGAGTACTATCAGGTGCAGGCGGACGACGTCGTTTTCCTGCCGAACCGGGTGCGGGTCGGCGATCAGGAGATCCCCTTCCCCGACTTCGTGAGACAAGCCTATTTCGCCCGCGTCCAGCTTTCGGCCGCCGGGTTCTACAAGACGCCGAAGATCCATTGGGACCGGGCGGCCGGGCGCGGGACGCCGTTCTATTATTTCGCCTATGGCGCAGCCTGCTCGGAAGTATCGATCGACACGCTGACCGGCGAATACGTGATCGAGCGCACCGACATCCTGCATGACGTCGGCAAATCGCTCAATCCGGCAATCGACATCGGCCAGATCGAGGGCGGCTTCGTCCAGGGCATGGGCTGGCTGACGACGGAGGAGCTCTGGTGGGACGACAAGGGTAGGCTCCGCACCCACGCGCCCTCCACCTACAAGATCCCCCTCGCCTCCGACCGGCCGAAAATCTTCAACACCCGGCTTGCCGAATGGTCGGAGAATGTCGAACCGACCATCGGCCGCTCCAAGGCTGTCGGTGAACCGCCCCTGATGCTGGCGATCTCGGTGCTCGAAGCGCTGTCGATGGCGGTCGCCAGCGTCGCGGATTACAAGGTCTGCCCACGCCTCGACGCCCCGGCGACCCCCGAGCGGGTGCTGATGGCGGTCGAGCGGCTGAAGCGAGTTTAATGTCGACGATTCTGCCCCTCACCCTACCCCTTTCCCCGCTTGCGGGAGAGGGAATGCACGCGTCGCGCCTGCTGAACGAGGTTGTCACGCCCGAAGTGGCTTCCCTTCTCCCCGCAAGCGGGGAGAAGGTGCCGGCAGGCGGATGAGGGGCAGAGCCTCATGATCTCCCTTCCCGACGTCCTCGCCAACCACCCCGATCTGATCCTCGTGGAGGTCCGCGAGGCGAAAGGATCGACCCCACGCGAGGCCGGGGCCTACATGCTGGTCGCGCCCGCGGCGTCGTGGGGCACGATCGGCGGCGGTCAGATGGAACTCCTGGCGATTGAAAAGGCTCGCGCCATGCTCTCCGAAGGCGAGACCGAAGACGCATTCGACCTGCCGCTCGGACCGGAGATCGGCCAATGCTGCGGCGGTCGCGTCGTGATCGACCTGACACGGATCGGCGAGGAGGAACGCCTGGAGCTTCTGGCCCGCGAGGAGAAGGCGCGGAAAGAGCTGCCGCAAGTCTTCGTCTTCGGCGCCGGCCATGTCGGTCTGGCGCTGGCCGCGGCCCTCGCGCCGCTGCCGGTCGCGACCACCGTCGTGGAGACCCGCTCCGACACTATTGAAAACCTGCCCCACGGCATTGCGGGACGGCTCGCCGCCCTTCCGGAAGCCGTGGTCGGCGAGATCGCCCCGGGTGGTGCCGCGGTCATCCTCACCCACGACCACGCCCTCGATTTCCTCATCGCCCGCGAGGCGCTCGCGCGTGAGGATCTCGCCTATGTCGGGATGATCGGTTCGGCGACCAAGCGAGCGACGTTCGAGAGCGTCATGCGGCGCGAGGGTTTCGCTTCGGAACGGTCCGCCCGGCTGGTCCTGCCGATCGGCGGCGACACGATCAGGGACAAGCGACCGCCGGTCATCGCCGCCATGGTGGCCGCGGAACTGATGGCCGCCCTTCTCGGGAAGCGCACCCTCTCACGTCAGACACTGCGCGGCGGATGATGCAGCAAGGCTGTCTGCAGCTCGCTTGCGCCGCAGGTCGCTCCCCGAGGTCGACGACCATCGTGCAAGCCGATATCCCGCAAGAACGAGTCCGGCATCGAGCCGACATCAAACCTCTTGGTGCGTGGCCGAAACAGGCGCCGCAGGAAACCGAGGCCGAAAAAACGAAACCTGCGTCCGGCGTCGGTTGAACCTCCAGCCCTATTTTCCGGATCGAGAAGCATTTTTTTCGCCCTTCCATTCGTTGGACACGGCCGTAGAATGCGCCGCTACACGGTCGCAATCCAATCGAATGATCGTCTGCATGGATCAGGAGAACTTATGCATGAAGATGGCGAGACAGTTTCCGCTGAACGCATTGCGCGTTTTCGAGGCGGTTGCGCGCCACATGAGTTTCACCCGCGCCGGCGAGGAACTCGGCATGACCCAGACGGCGGTCAGCTACCAGATCAAACTGCTCGAGGAGAACATCGGCGAGCCGCTCTTCCTGCGCCGCCCGCGACAGATCACGCTGACAGAGACGGGTGCAAGGCTCGCGCCCAAGGTCGGTGATGCGTTCCGCGCCCTGCATGAGGCCGTCGCCGGCGTACGCAAATCGAGCGAGGAGATGCTCAACATCCATTGCACGGCGACCTTCGCCGCACGGTGGCTCGCGCGCCATCTCGGCTCGTTCCAGCTCGAAAACCCGACGATCGCGGTGCGGCTCGAAACCTCCCACACGCTGGTCGACTTTACCCGGACCGAGACCGATCTCGCCATCCGCTGGGGCAAGGGCGAGTGGCCGGGCTTGCGGCGTCACTTCCTCATGCGTGGCCATTTCACCCCGATGCTGAGCCCGGCGCTCGCGGAAAACATCGGCGGCATAACGAAGCCGGAGGATTTGCTGAAGCTCAGGATCATCGATCCCTTCGACCCGTGGTGGAAGACCTGGTTTGCCGCCGCGGGGCTGGCCGACGTCGACCTGGCCGAGAGACAGAGCAGCAAGCTCGGCGCACAGGCATTCGAGGCCGCCGCCGCGATCGCCGGACACGGTGTCGCGATCCTCACGCCGGAATTCTACGCCGACGACGTCGCGCTCGGACGGTTGATGCAGCCCTTCGACATCCTGGGTGACGACGGCGGGCATTACTGGCTGGTATACCCGGAAGCGCGCCGCAACTCGCCGAAGATCCGCGCCTTTCGTGAATTCCTCCGCAAGACGGTGCCGACCTTCGAGCTCGAAGGTCAGTAACCCATGTCGGGCGCATAGAAGCAGCGTAGGGTATCTTCGTCGGGAAACAGGCAGAGATGGTATTCCTCGTCCTGCGAGCGCCGGGCGTTGCTCTGGGGCAAGGTAAAGTCGTGGCGCCGGGTCACCAGCCGGTGGTCGCCCGGCCCGACGGTTATCTCGTAGCCGTTCCGCGTTACCCTCACGCTCCTTGACGGAATGGTCTGGCAATCCCCGCTTACGTGACTGCCGTTGCAGCAGAAGGCGTCGTAGGACCAGCCGGTCGCAGCGTCGTGGGCATAGGCCGGCGGCGCCAGGACAATCATAAGCCACGCCAGGAGACTGCGCATGCCTCACGCTCCTTCCCCCGCCCGCCTGGATGCGGAACCCGAGGCCACCACGGCGCAAGCAGGCCGGTGCAGCTTTGTTCCTGGCCGATGTAACGGAACGAGCGCAGGTAAGTTCCCGTGGAACGAGACGGCGGACCGGGTTCACCCCTTCCCTCGCCTCACGTTTTTCTGCAATCTGCCGACTCGGGAGGCTGGTTCTCCACGAGGGGTTGTCGATGTATGAATTCGCCATTGCCTGGGAATGGTTGTCGTTTGCGGCGCGCTGGTTGCACGTGGTCACGGCCATCGCCTGGATCGGATCGTCCTTCTATTTCATCGCGCTCGACCTCGGGCTGGTGAAGCGTCCGCACCTGCCGGTCGGCGCCTATGGCGAGGAATGGCAGGTCCACGGCGGCGGCTTCTACCACATCCAGAAATATCTGGTCGCGCCGGCCACGATGCCGGAGCACCTGACCTGGTTCAAATGGGAGTCCTACGCCACCTGGCTCTCCGGCTTCGCGATGCTCTGCATCGTCTATTACGGTGGTGCGGATCTCTTCCTGATCGATCGCCACGTGCTCGACCTCACCCAGTGGCAGGCGATCGGCCTTTCCGTCGCCTCGCTCGCCGTCGGCTGGATCATCTACGACCTGCTCTGCAAGTCGCCGCTCGGCAAGAACATCTGGTTGCTGATGGGCGTGCTTTATGTCGCCCTGGTCGCCATGGCGTGGGGCTATACGCAGGTATTCACCGGCCGCGCCGCCTTTTTGCATCTCGGCGCCTTCACAGCGACGATCATGTCCGCCAACGTCTTCCTGGTCATTATCCCGAACCAGAAGATCGTCGTCGCGGACCTGATCGCCGGACGCACGCCCGACCCGAAATACGGCGTCATCGCCAAGCAGCGTTCGCTGCATAACAACTACCTGACGCTGCCCGTCATCTTCTTCATGCTGTCGAACCACTATCCGCTGGCCTTCGCCACGGCCTATAACTGGGTGATCGCAGCGCTGGTCTTCCTCATGGGCGTCACGATCCGGCACTGGTTCAATACCGTGCATGCACGAAAGGGCCGGCCGATCTGGACTTGGATGCTGACGACGGTGATCTTCATCGTGATCATGTGGCTGTCGACGGTCCAGAAGCCTCCGGCAGACGGCGAGGAAAGCTCGGTTGCGCCCGCTTACCGGCTGTTTGCCGAAAACGCGCATTTCTCCGCCGCCCGCGACGTCGTACAGTCGCGCTGCTCCATGTGCCATGCCGAGCAACCCGTCTGGGAAGGGATCCCGCGACCACCGAAGGGCGTTAAGCTGGAGACGGACGCCGACATCGCAGCCCACGCGCGGGAAATCTACTTGCAGGCGGGGCGCACCCATGCCATGCCGCCCGGCAACATAACCGAGGTGAGCGGCGAGGAACGTGCGCTGCTCGTCGCGTGGTTCGAGAGCGCCGTGGAGGAAAACAGGACCCGATGAACGACAGGACGATTATCCGCGGCCGGCTTCTCACCTTCCTCCGCAAGCCGGAATCGGCGAGCGACGAAGGATGTTATCGTTACGAGAGCGACGGCGCGCTGATCGTCGAGGACGGACGGATCGTCGCCTGTGGGGCCTACGCGGACGTAAAGGACAAGGCGCCGGAAGGAACGCGCGAGATCGACCACCGGCCGCACCTCCTCATGCCCGGTTTCGTCGACACCCACCTGCACTTCCCGCAGATGCAGGTGATCGGCTCCTATGCCGGCGGTCTGCTCGAATGGCTGAACACCTATACCTTCCCGGAGGAGCGCCGGTTCGCCGACGGGGCGCATGCCGAACGGATCGCGACCGAATTCTTCGACGAGTTGCTGCGCAACGGCACGACGACCGCCGTCGCCTACTGCACGGTGCACAAGACCTCCGCCGATGCCTACTTCGCCGAAAGCCTCAAGCGCGGCATGCTGATGCTCGGCGGCAAGGTGATGATGGACCGCAATGCGCCGGAAGGCCTTCTCGACACGCCGGAACAGGCTTACGAGGAAACAAAGGCGGTCATCGCCGCCTGGCACGGGCGCGGCCGTAATCACGTCGCGATCACGCCGCGCTTCGCCATCACCTCGACGCCGGAACAGATGGAGGTCGCCTGCGCCCTCGCCGGCGAATTCCCGGATCTGCATATCCAGACCCATCTCTCCGAAAACCACGACGAGATCCGCTATACCTGCGAGCTCTTCCCCGAGGCGAAGGACTATACCGACATCTACGCCCGCTACGGCCTGCTCGGGCCGAAGAGCCTGTTCGGGCACGCGATCCATCTATCGGAACGCGAGGCGGACGCCATGAGCGAAACCCGCTCGGTCGCCGTGCACTGCCCGACCTCCAACCTCTTTCTCGGCTCCGGCCTCTTTCCCTGGCGGACATACGAGCGGCGTGGCAAGCCGCTCAGGATCGCGGTCGCAACCGATGTCGGCGGCGGGACGAGCTATTCCATGCTCGCAACCATGGCCGAGGCCTACAAGGTTCAGCAGTTGCTGGGCGAGCGCCTCAATCCGCTCGAAAGCTTCTATCATATGACGCTCGGCAATGCGGAAGCCCTGTCGCTCTCCGACCGGATCGGCACGCTGGAGCCCGGCACGGACGCCGACTTCATCATCCTCGATGCCGCGGCCACGCCGGTGATGAAGCTCAGGATGGAAACGGTGAGCACGGTCACGGAAGAACTGTTCCTGCTGCAGACGCTCGGGGACGATCGCTCCGTCGTCGAGACCTATGTGGCTGGCAGACCAGTGAAACAGTCCCTGTCGCCGGCCTGAACCACCCTCTGGAGATCGACCATGGCGCTGCTGATGCTCAACCTCTTCACCGGGACCGTGATGATCTCCCTGAACGTGGTCATCCACAGTTTCGGGCTGATCTGGGTGACACATGCCATGGGCTGGATTACCGACCGATGGAGGCTCGGCGGCCATCGCAGCCATATGATCGCCATGAACAGCGTCGTCATCGGAGTCTTTGCGGTGCTCACCTGTGAGGTCTGGCTCTGGGCGCTCTGCTACCAACTGTTGGGGATCATGGCGGACTTCCCGACAGCTCTCTATTTTTCGACGATTACCTTTGCGACCGTCGGCTACGGCGACATCGTCGCCCATTCGGACTGGCGCATGCTCACAGCTCTGGAAGGGGTGTGCGGCTTCCTGCTGATCGGTTGGTCGACGGCCTACCTCGTCGCCGCCGGCATCCGCGTCGGACCGTTCCGTTCGGGCGAACATTTCTGAGCGGTCGCGCCGTCAGCGCCCGTTTTCCCGCTACCGGATAAAGCCGGTGGCGAGCGCGCTTGCCCAGTCCGGCCGGCCGTTTTTCACCGCAAGCGCCGCCATCGCCATGTTGTCGTAGGGCACCTGCCGGAACGTAACCGCCCAGGCGTCGCCGCGCTTCTCACAGACGGCGTAGCAGGCATGCACGTTGCGGGCTTCCACCTTGTGCGGATAGGGCCGATCGTCGGTATAGGCCGGGCAGCCGACGCTGCCGGGATTGACGACCAGACGGCCGTCCGAGAGGCGCACGGTGCGGGGTAGATGCGTGTGACCGCAGAGAATGAGAGACTGCGGTACTCCATCGGCCCACGCCTCGATCTCCGCAATCGGACGCGGCACGACGTGCCCGCCGGACGTCACCGTCTCCAGCCAGTAGGTGCTGTCGTCCTTCGGAGTCGCATGGCAGAGATAGACCTCGTCCCGCCAGACCATGTCGAAGGGCAAGCGCCCGAGCCGCTCCCGGCTGCGGGCGTCGAGCTGCCGGAAAGCATCGGCGTCCGACGGCCCCATGGCCTCGACGGCCTGTTCGACGAGATATCGATCGTGGTTGCCGCGTACCGTCGGAAGATCGAGTCCGAGCAGGATCTCCGCCGTCTTCCTCGCGTCCAGAGGTCCGGAAAAGCAGTCGCCGAGATTGACGATCGCCTCGATGTCGAGCCGGCGGATATCCTCCAGCACCGCCTCGAGAGCGAGATGATTGCCGTGGATGTCTGCGATTGCCGCGAAGATCATCGCTCAGCTGCCGCGGTAGGTCGAGTATCCGTAGGGCGAAAGGAGGAGCGGCACATGATAGTGCGCCCGAGGATCGCAGATGCCGAAGCGGATCGGGATCACGTCGAGAAAGGGCGGAACCGTCAGCGGCGCGCCCTGGCCGTGCAGGTAGTCGCCGGCATGGAAGAGCAGCTCGTACTGGCCGACCTTGAAATCCTCGCCGGACAGGATCGCACCGCCGTCGATGCGTCCGTCGGCATTGGTGAAGACGGTGCGGATGATCTCCGCCTCCTCCCCGTTCATGCGAAGCAACTGGATCTTCATGCCCTCGGCAGGCTTTCCAAGCGCGGTATCGAGAACATGGGTGGTGAGACCGGTCATAAATGCGGCTCCAGTATCGTGAACGAGGAATCGAAAAAGTACTCTTCCAGATTGTTGCCGGGCCCGTCCCGGTCGACAACCAGAAAATCGCTCACGGCTCCCACCGCCAGCAGCGGATGATGCCAGACATTGCGTCGGTAATTGACGCCCTGGTCCGGCCGCGCGAGGAAGACCTGCGGACGCCCCGGCCTGCCATCCTCGTCCGGCGAAACGGCGACGAGAAAGGGCCGTCGGGAAAGGGGCGAAAAGCTCTGGCTGCCGAGCGGATGGCGCTCCATCATGCCAATTTCGTAGGGAAAGGCACGCGGCTGCCCGCGGAAGATGTTGACGATCACGCGCGCACCCTCGCCCGCGACGTCCGGCGAAAACAGCGCGTGGAAACGTTCGGTCGTGCCTCCGTTGATGAGACGCATGGTCGAGGGATCGGCCTCGATGACCTCGCCGAAGGGGAAAAGGCTTCTGCCGTGAGAGGCTGGACCGGGAGGATTTCCCTCAAATTATCTATTCTCCCTGCACGTGCCGGCTTCGCAGTTCGTCGATCTGCGCAATCAGATTCGGCAGCTCGCGCTGAAGGGTATCCCAGACAAGAGGCATTTCCAGCTCGTAATAGTCGTGCGCGATCAAATTTCGCATTCCCTTGATTCTCGCCCAAGGGATCTCAGGGTGCTCCTCGGTGAAATCGGGAAACCGTGCGGAAATGCGAGAGGCCGCCTCACCAACCAACACGAATGCCATGGTGACGGCCATCTGTGTACGGACATCCTCTTGAAATCGTTCGAGATCAAGATCGCTCACGAAGCCAAGCGCTTGCCGGGCCGCGTCCTGCATCCGATGGAGGTATTCACGCAGACGTTCGACATCGCTCATACGTCCGTCGCCTCAAGAAGCACGCGCTGCCGGATGCGGTGCGGCAGCCCGCCCGGCGTGACGATGTCCACCCTGCAGCGAAGCAGGGTCTGAAGTTCTTCCAGAAGCCCTCCGAGATCAAAGAGCGTCGTCCCCGGCAGTGGATCGACCAGAATATCCAGGTCGCTGTCCGGTCCGTCCTCGCCGCGAACAACCGAGCCGAAGACGCGGGGATTCGCCGCGTTGAAGCGCTTCGTCGCTTCGCGGATCGCCTGCCTGTTCTTTTCCAAAGCTTCCGAGGGGCGCATCTCTGTGTCTCCTTTCGCCAATATAGCGGAGACCTGCGCAAACGAAAACAGCGCCGGCTTTCACCGGCGCTGTCGCGATGGCAGATCGATCGTCAGCGATCAGGCGGCGACAGAAGCCGCCAGCGGGACTTCCGAGATCGTCTTCAGAACCTGCGAGGCGATCGCATAGGGGTCGCCCTGGGAGTTCGGACGGCGGTCTTCGAGATAGCCGCGGTAGCCGTTGTTGGCGAAGGAATGCGGAACGCGGATCGAGGCGCCGCGGTCGGCAATGCCGTAGGAGAACTTGTTCCACGGAGCCGTCTCGTGCTTGCCGGTCAGGCGCATATGGTTGTCCGGACCGTAGACGTCGATGTGCTCCTTCCAGTTCTTCGCGAAGGCAGCCATGAGGGCTTCGAAGTATTCCTTGCCGCCCACTTCGCGCATGTACTTGGTCGAGAAGTTGCAGTGCATGCCCGAACCGTTCCAGTCGGTGTCACCGAGCGGCTTGCAGTGGAATTCGACGTCGATGCCGTACTTTTCGCAAAGACGCAGAAGCAGGTAGCGCGCCATCCAGATCTGGTCGGCGGCCTTCTTGGAGCCCTTGCCGAAGACCTGGAATTCCCACTGGCCCTTGGCCACTTCGGCGTTGATGCCTTCATGGTTGATGCCGGCTTCGAGGCAGAGGTCGAGGTGCTCCTCGACGATCTCGCGAGCGATCGCACCGACGTTCTTGTAACCGACGCCGGTGTAATACGGGCCCTGCGGCGCCGGGAAACCCTGTTCCGGGAAGCCGAGCGGACGACCGTTTTCGTAGAAGAAGTATTCCTGTTCGAAGCCGAACCATGCGTCGTCGTCATCGAGGATGGTGGCGCGGGTGTTGGAGGCGTGCGGCGTGACGCCATCCGGCATCATGACTTCGCACATGACGAGAACGCCGTTCGTGCGGGCCGGGTCCGGATAGACGGCGACGGGCTTCAGCACGCAGTCGGAGCTGTGGCCTTCGGCCTGCATCGTCGAAGAGCCGTCGAAGCCCCAGAGCGGGAGCTGTTCGAGGGTCGGGAAGTTGTCGAATTCCTTGACCTGCGTCTTGCCGCGGAGGTTCGCTACCGGCTTGTAACCGTCGAGCCAGATATACTCGAGTTTGTACTTGGTCATCCTTGGTCTCTCTTCAGTGGGCACTCATCTGACGCGCGACAAAGGCCGAACCTCCGGGCGACGCCATTCCGCATGCAATGAAGCAGGAACCGTGCCAATTGCGATCGGGCACACCGGAGGCAGTACGATTTGTCACAGGCGCGGGGCCGCAGACCGGTCCGAAATGTGAAGATTCCTTAACATTTTCCGCCCGACACATGGACTGTGACCTGCCTCACTTTTGACCGCCGACAGAAGGGCGTCATGATGAATTCATGCTCAGCATCGTTATTGGTGCAAAATTGCCCAAATTTTATGCAACAAGCACATTTGATGTGCATTCGCTTTCAAAAACTGCTAGAAACAAATCGTCGGGCTCGGGCGTTCCCGGTGCATGACGGAAAACGAGAGGCAGCAGTATGGCGACGAACATCGTTCGGGAATCTGCGAAGATCTACGAGTTCCCGGTTCGCAACATCCAGAGGCGGAAGGACGCGCAGGAAAACCGGCCCCGTCCGCTGATCTACGACAGCGGTTGCGGCAGCTGGTATCACGAGGAAGCGATCCGCGAAGACGAAGAGGCGCGCAAGCAGTAGCGCGCCCCGGATTCCAGATCAGGCCTTCACCCCGAAGAGCCGCAGACGCATGACGCCGCCGTCGGGGTGCATGGCGAAACGGACATGGGTCACCGGCCCGATATCGGCGATCGCCTCGCCGGCGTACTCGTGGACCTTGTCCATCTCCAGCTTCTGGCGGGAAAGAATCGGCTTCCAGGCCTCCGATGCCGCGATGTCGGCTTCCGACAGCGTGTCGCCGAGTTCCGGCAGATAGGCGCCGAGCAATTCGCAAGTGTCGGGATAATTTCCCTTGAAAAAGTGCGTGTCTACGACGACCCGGCGGATGATGCCGGGATGGCCGAGGCGGATCACCGCCCAGTCGTGACCCGGCCCGCGACGGCGCTTGGTCTCCCAGCCGTCGCCCATGTTGAGGCCGCGTCCCGGTCCGAGCATCTTGTCGGGATGGCCGTAATGGGCATCCGACCATGCGAGCGATTTCGCACCATGGAAGATGTAGGCGAGATCGATTTCCTCGTCCGCCGCGACCTTCGACCAGTCGAAATAGGCCGTCCCGTAGACGCGGAGCCGGGCAATGCCACCATCGGGATAGATGTGCAGGCGAAGATGCGTCCAGACCCGCTCGCGATCAGCATTCGCAAAGAAGTGCTGCGCCGAGGGACCGAGCGGGCTCTTCGGCAGAAGCTCGGTCCATTCGGTCGCATCCGTCGGGTCGCCGTCGGCCACGAAGGCGGCTTCGATCGAGCAGTGCGGCGGATAATTCCCGGTAAAGAAGTGCGTATCGACGTCAAAACCGGCGATGCGTCCCGGCATGGCGAGCCGGATCACCGACCAGTCGTGGCCGGGCACGCGCTTGCGGCGACTCTCCCAGCCGTCCATGTACTTGCCGTTGTCGTCGTAGAGTTCGGGATCGAAGGTAGCGGGCGCGTCGTTCAGCATGCGCTCCAGCGGCGCGAAGAACGCGTCGGTCGCAAAGACGCCCTTCGCCCCGAGGCGGGCGGAGGCGAGGTTGACGCAGCCTGCCGCGAAATCCGGCAGGAGGACGGTCGAAATTTCGGGCATGTCAGTCGTTCTCCGGGATGAGACTTTCGAGGCGAAGGCGGGCGATCTTCTCGACCTGCGCACAGGCGGTTTCGAATTCCTGTTCGCGGCTGTTGGCGATCCGTGCTTCGAAGGCGGACAGGATATCGTCCCTGGTCAGCCCCTTGACGGCGATGATGAAGGGAAAGCCGAACTTCGTCGTATACGCCTCGTTGAGCGCGGTGAAACGGGCGTGCTCGGCAGGCGACAGCCGGTCGAGGCCGGCGCCGGCCTGCTCCTTGCGGCTGTCCTCGGTCAGCTCGCCGGCGATTGCCAGCCGCCCCGCGAGGTCCGGGTGGGCGCGCAGCACGCCGAGCCGTTCTGCTTCGCTCGCAGAACGGAATGCCGCGCACATCGCCGCGTGCGCGCCAGCCGCCGTCAGCGGCTCGCGAACGCCACCGGCATCGAAGGCACGCTCGGCAATGAAGGGCGAGTGTTCGAAGACGCCGCCGAAGCGGGAGATGAAGCCGTTTCTGCTCACCATGTCAGATGCTGTCCGGCTTGTGGTGTTCGTGCCAGTGGCGGGCGATCTCGATTCGACGCGGCACCCAGACCTTCTCGTGCGAGAGCACGTAATCGATGAAGCGGGCGAGCGCCGCGGCGCGGCCGGGCCTGCCGGCGAGACGGCAGTGCAGGCCGACATTCATCATCTTGGGCGCCCCGTTCTTCCCTTCTTCGTAGAGCACGTCGAAGGCGTCTTTCAGATAGGTGAAGAACTGGTCGCCGGAATTGAAGCCTTGCGGCGTCGCAAACCGCATGTCGTTGGTTTCGAGCGTATAGGGAATGATGAGGAAGGGCTTTCCGTCCACGCCCTTCACCCAGTAGGGCAGATCGTCGGCATAGCTGTCCGAGGAATAGAGGAAGCCGCCCTCCTCCATGACGAGCCTGAGCGTGTTTTTCGAAGGTTTGCCCTGGTACATGCCGAGCGGGTGCGAGCCGGTCAGTTCCTTGTGCAGGCGCACCGCCTCGAGAATGTGCTGGCGTTCGACCTCCTCCGGAAAGTCCTTGTATTCGAGCCATCGGTAGCCGTGGCTGGCGATCTCCCATCCGGCTTCCGTCATCGCGGCAACCGCTTCCCGGTTGCGGGCCATGGCGAGCGTGACGCCGTAGACGGTCACCGGCACCTTGCGTTCGGTGAACATCCGCCAGAGCCGCCAGAAACCGGCCCGGGAACCGTATTCGTAAATCGATTCCATGTTGAGGTTGCGCTGGCCCGGCCAGGGCTGCGCACCGACGATTTCGGAAAGCAGGTTTTCCGACGCCGGATCGCCGTCGAGGATCGAGCTTTCGCCGCCCTCCTCGTAATTGACCACGAACTGCACGGCAATGCGGGCATCGTTCGGCCATTTCGGATCGGGAGCGGCGCGGCCGTAGCCGACGAGATCACGCGGATAATCATCCTTCAGCATCAAATCACCTTCGCCATGCGGATGCCGAACGGTAAGCATGGAGACCGGCGATGTCGAGACGGAAAAGACGACGCATGCTGCAGCGCCACATCAACGATCGCGACAGACCGTCATGCGATCTTGCGCACCGAAATCCGGCCGAGCGGGTGCAGCGAATGCACCTGGAACGGGGCGCCGGGCTCCCGCTCGACGACGAGCGCGAGATTAGCAACCACCGGCCGCTCCTGCAGCACCGGATCGAAATGGTGGCGAAGCGCCACCTCCACCCTCTGGAAATCCTTGGCGAGCAGCGGCCCCGTCAACGTCATGTGAAAGCGGAACTCGTCCATCACGTAAGGATGGCCCCAGCGGTAGAGATTGGCGAACTGCGGCGCCGACAGTCCTTCCGGACTGCGCCGTTCGATCTCCGCCTCGCTGAACGGCGCCCGGAAGGCGTCGAACTCCTGGACGACGGAGGCCGCGAGGTGGTCGAGCGGCGGGCAGGTCTTCGACAGCAGCAGGCCATAGAAATCACCGAGCCGCGCGACTTCCAGCCGCGGCAGCGCGACCGGCTCGATGCTGCCGGCAAACCGCATGAGACGGTTGAGAAGCGACGATTCGGTCTGCCCCTCCGCCAGCCGGAACGGCGCCTTGAAGGTCGCATGGAAGCCGGTACGGCGCGGCAGCGCCGTATGGAACGCAATTTCGTGCAGACCGAGACCGGGCACGACCGGATGATCGACCGGAAGGCCGCTGAAGACGTTCCGCCCGAGCCAGACTGACGCGGCATGCGCCAGGGCATCGCCCGGGGCGGCGTGAAATAGATCGCATACCGCATCGCAACTTCTCCGCGTGACGTCCTGGCGACGCATTTTAGCAATCGCCGTTACACGCAGCAGATAGGTGATTTGCGTGACAGTATGACGACGGGAGACCGTTGAAATTTCTCGCTTAACGAGAAGCGACGGCGATATGGCTCGAAAGATGGAAGGACGCCGGAAGGACCGGCGTACCGCCCTCGACGACCTGCAGGGCGGCATCGGCAAGCCGGTGCGCGAGACCGAAACTGACCTTGAAACCGCCGGTCAGCGCGATCACGTTGCAGTGGTCGGGATGCTCTCCCACCATCGGATCGCGGTCGATCGCCTTCGGCCGCAGGCCGGCCCAGCGCTCAATCACCTCGGCGTCTTCAAGCCCCGGCGCGAGGAGGCGCGCACGCGCGACAATCTCGTCCAGCTGTTCGTCGGTCGAGAAGGGATCGGCAAAGCGGTTCTCGCTGGTGCTGCCGATCGCGACACGCCCGCCCTCATGCGGGACGATATAGAGACCGTCCAGATAGAGGAGCGGAAGGTCGGGATCGATATCGGCGGAGAGCAAGGCAGCCTGCCCCTTCACCGGCTGGCCGAGCGGACGGGGAAACGGCGCACCCAGCGCCTCCAGGATCGGGAACGAACGGTATCCGGCCGCGACGATGACGTGGCCGAATGCTACCTCCTCTCCGGTGGAGAGGACGGCGATGCTGCGAGCGGCGTCGAGGCGGTCGAGTTCGGCACCTTCGCGAATCTTCACGTGTCGCGCAGAACGCAGGAAGGCGCCGAGGAGAGCCGAAACGCGGCGCGGGAAGACATGTGCTGCGAGCGTATCGAAGACGACGCCAGCTGTGGCGTGATCGGTGGCCGGCCAGCCGTTTCCGCAGGGCGATCCGTCACGCACGCTCCAGGCGAAACGGCGGTCACCTGCGATCCAGCGCTCGCCGGCCTCCTTCTCGTGCTTTTCGGCGATCACTCTCAGATGCGGCTTCGGCAGCGGGATCAGCCGGCCGCTGCGCCGGTAGCCCGCCGAAACGCCGGTTTCGCGCTCGAGGCGACCAATCTCCTCTTCCAGCGAGACGAGTGCATCGAACTGGAACTGCTTTTTGTCCGACCAGTTGTCCGGCATATGCGGCATCAGCGCGCCCATGAAACCGCCGCTTGCCCCGTGGCCGATCTCGCCGCTGTCGATCAGCAGCGTATCGATGCCGCGTCGCTCGGCCTGGACAGCCGCCCAGAGCCCCATGACGCCGCCGCCGACGATCAGGAGGCCGGCGCGCGATTGACCCGCGCGGACATGAGCAGTATCGGCTAATTGCATGACAGGTTCCACTTCGACACCGACGGCCGGCGACAGCGGCACGCTCTTGTGGCACGAGGGCGATATGCCCTATTCGGCCGCCTTTGGCGATCACTTTTATTGCCAGACGGACGGGCGGCTCGAATGCGGCCATGTCTTCCTTTCGGGCAACGGCCTGCCGGCGCGCTGGGAGACGGACGGACTCTTCCGGATCGGCGAACTCGGCTTCGGCACCGGCCTCAATGCCTGCGAGACCTGGCGGCAGTGGAAGCTCACGCGCAGGCCGGGCGGCGTGCTGCACTTCGTCTCCTTCGAGTTCTACCCGATGTCGGCAAGCGATCTTTCGCGCGCCCTCTCCCGCTGGTCGGAGATCGATGCGGAGCGCGAGGCGCTGGCGGCACTCTGGCCGTCAGAACCCCGCGGCACCATCGACCTCGCCCTCGACGAGGCGACCCGGCTGACGGTCGTCTGCGGCGACGCCCTCGCCTCGGTGACGGCCACCGGCCTTGCCTTCGACGCCTGGTATCTCGATGGCTTTGCACCGTCCCGCAACAGCGCCATGTGGTCGGCCGAACTGATGAACGCAGTATTCTCGAAAACCGTGGAAGGCGGCACGTTCGCGACCTATGCGGCGGCGGGCTTCGTCAGGCGGAACCTGATTGCCGCAGGCTTCGAGGTCGAGCGGCGAAAGGGCTTCGCCGGAAAGCGGGAAATGCTCTGCGGTGTGAAACCGGCCCGCTCAGGCGCCTGAAGCGGCGGCCGTCTCCCCGTCACGGGACTCCACGAGCCAACGCTCCATCTTGGCGGCGAGTTGCTCCGGTCCGACCGGCTTGGAAAGATAGTCGTCCATACCGGCGCCAAGACAGATGTCCCGGTCGCTGTCGAGCGCGTGGGCGGTGACGCCGATGATCGGGACGTGCCGGCCGTCTCCCACCGCCCTCTCGCGCTCGCGGATCGTCTGCGTCGCCTGAAGGCCGTTCATCACCGGCATCGAAACATCCATAAGGATCAGACGCGGGCAATGCCGCTCCCACGCGTCCACAGCCGCCTGCCCGTCGGTGACGATGGCGAAGCTCAGGCCGGCCGCCTGCAGGATCTGCGTGAAGACGATCTGGTTGACCTCATTGTCCTCCGCCACCAGAATTTCGTAGCCTGGCGTGACGACACTCTCCTGCATATCCGCCGTGGCAACGGACGAGAGACGCTTGCGGGGCGGCAGGACGGGCGGCGCCGTTTCCGCCGTGGCGTGCCCGCGCCGCAGGCGCGCCGCACGCACCACGTCGATGATGGCGTTCCGCAGGAGGTTGCTGCGGGCGGGCTTCATCAGCTGGGCGTCGACCTTCAGCTGGGCAAAGGCGCGCTCGTCGCCGACCGCATCCATCGACGTCAGGAAGACGATTGCCACGTCGCCGAAACGAGAATCTTCGCGAACCCGGTGCGCGAGATCGACGCCACTCATACCCGGCATCTGGTCGTCGATGACCAGTGCGTCGACCGCCACACCGAGACGGCAGGCCTCCTCGAGAATCGCAAAGGCAGCCGGACCGCCGTCGACGGCCAGTCCGTCGAAACCCCAGCCGACGAGCTGCTCGGCCAGGATTTTTCGGTTGAGCGCATTGTCGTCAACGACAAGCACCCGCGCGCCCTCTATGTTCGACGGCAGCGTGCGGTGCTGGTGGCGCCTGCCGGCCGTCTTGAACGGCAGCCGAACGGTAAAGACCGAGCCGTGTCCCGGTTCGCTTTCGACGTCGATGCTGCCCCGAAGAGCCCGACGAGGCCTGCGGTGATCGCAAGTCCGAGCCCGGTCCCCTCGTGCCGGCGGGTGGAGGACGAATCGGCCTGCGAGAACTTCTCGAAGATCGTCCGCTGCTTGTCTTCCGGAATGCCGACGCCGGTGTCCTCGATCCTCAGCGTCACCGTCACCTCGTCGTCCCCGGCAGGCTCGCTCGAAAGGGCGACGAGCACATGCCCCTTCTCGGTGAACTTGATGGCATTGCCGAGCAGGTTGGTGACGATCTGGCGGAAGCGACCGGCATCGCCGATGATCACATGGCGGGCGGCGGCATCACCCTCGACGACGAGCTCGATGTCCTTTTCTGCTGCCGCGGTCGAGAGCAGCGTCGCCACGTCCTCGACGGCGTCGATCGGGTCGAACGCCATCTTCCGCAACTGCATCTGGCCGGCGTCGATCTTGGAAAAGTCGAGAATGTCGTTGATGATCGTCAGCAGGGCATTGCCGGATTTCACGATGATGTCGACGAAGGTCTTCTGGCGCGTATCGAGGTTGGAGCCGGCCAGCAGTTCCGCCATGCCGAGCACACCGTTCATGGGCGTGCGAATTTCGTGGCTCATGTTGGCGAGAAATTCCGACTTCGCCCTGTCGGCCGCTTCGCTACGCGCGAGAAGGACCGTCAGTTCCTGTTCGCGCTTCTTCATCTCGGTGATGTCGGAATAGACGAGCATCCAGTGCCCGCGGCTGCTCACTGTCGCATCGACCTGGACCCATGTCTGGCCGTCGGCGAGGAAGACCTCGGAGAATCCCTTCTGCGCCTCGATCTTCTCCTGCCACTTGCCGAGCCGCGCCATCGGCTCCGCGCCGAAATCACCGCGCCGCGCGCAATAGGCGAAGGAGGCATGCCAGCTCTGGCCCGGCTCCACGAGCCTCGCCGGCACGTTCAGGATTCGTGCGAGTGCCTCGTTTGACTGCAGGATCACGCCGTCCTCGACAAAAGCGAGGCCCTGCGACATCACCCGCGTCGCATCGTGCATGAACTGGCCGAGTTGTTCGAGCTTGGCCTGGGCCTCGCCGATTTCGCGGTCCTTCTTCCGCATCTCGGTGAGATCGGCATAGGTCAGCAAGATGCGGTCGCCACTGAGTCGCGTGGCGGTGCTCAGCACGTACTTCCCATCGGCGTAAGCCATCTCGCGGGTCACAGACCCGCGGAGTTCGGTGAAGGCGGCGACACGCTGCCGATACCCCTCCTCGAATTCGGTTTCTGGCCAGCTCCACCCCTTCTTTCGATTGAGCTCGCAGTAATGGCGAAACGGCCTGCCCTCGAGCGGCGTGCCGTCGGGCCAGGCCCAGATCGTGGCGCATTGCTCGTTGGCGAACTCGACGTTCAGGTCGCGGTCGAGAATTGCGACGCCAACCGGCATGATTCGGAAGATGCTGACGAGATCGTCGTAAAGCTTCTCCGTCCGCGCCTGAGCTTCCAGCAGTTGCTGCTCGCGCGCCTTGAGCAGTGTCACGTCCGAAATGGAGCCGACGAGGTAAGGCTTCTGGTCGGGCGTGACGATCCGGCTCATCCGGGTGACGACGGAAGCCGGACGACCGTCCGGAAGAGTCACATCAGCGGCGCGTTCGATGAGGGCGCCGGTCCTCAGCACCTCGACATTGTCCTGATGGAACTCCGCGCCGAGTTCCGGAAACATCTCTTCCTCGTCGAGCCCGTACACGCTTTCGAGCGTGCACTGGTGCATCTCTTCGTAAGCTTTGTTGGCGAAGATGAAACGATGCTCCCGGTCGCGGATGAACACCGGAACCGGCAATTGCTCGATCGTGGTACGGTAAAGGACGCTTTCCTGCTCGCGCCGGTGCAACGGCGTCACATCTGAATAGGTGACCAGAATCTTGCCGCTGTCCAGATGCCGGGCGGCGACCGACAACACCATTCCCCGCGTCGTCTCGAACTGGGTCGCGCCGCCCTGCCCCTCGTCGTTCAGGATTTGCGCAAGCCGGCGGGCGTAGAGGTTTTCGAATACCTCTTCGCCGCGCTGGTAAACGCCCCGATCATAGTTCCTGCGGACGAAATCCCGGTAACTCATGCCGATGAGCCGTTCCGGCCGGTTGCTCCCGAGCATGCCCGCGAAGGCATCGTTGAAATATTCGATGACGAGCTTGTCGCTGAGCAACAGGACACCGACTGGCAGGAAGCGCAGCAGGCCCTCGATCTGGTGTTGCAGAGACGTACTGGATTCTCTTGCGTCCGGCACCGGCAACGAGCGCACGGCAACCAGGCTACGGGCCTGCCCCTCGGCCACCTCTCCGGCCTTCTCAAAGAGGTAGGAACGACCGTCTTCGTCGGAGAATCGCTCGATCATCAGACGACATGACCGCCCCATGCGATCGGCGATCAGAACGGCCTGCTCCTCCCCGAAGACGATCACCCGGCGCTCGCGGTCGTCGCGTTCGCCTCCGGCGACCTCCTCGAACAGCTCGCTGTCCGTCTTGCCGGCAAAATCCTCGGGGCGAAGGCCGAAAAGCTGCCCATAGGCCTCGTTTGCCGCGACGTAACGAAGTTCGCCGTTCTTGACGCATGCAGGATCGGGCAGATCGGAGATCTTGCTGCACACCCTCTCCAGCAAATCACGCGCCTTCGTCATCGCTCATCCCCCGAAGCGAAGATGCCGCCCAATGGTAAACGGTCCGTCACCACGACGTCAGAACGAGCGGCAATCACATCGGACTGTGCGCTGTTAGTCGACCGGTCGTGAAAAGACGAAGGATGGAGCAAGAGAATCGGGACCGAGAAACGTATTCGAAACGTGAGAATGCCGGAAAACTATGCTGCAAGACTTGCCCCAACCTGAAACAGGCAACCTGCGTTCTATTCAGCCGGCAAGGCCGTCCAGATAGCGCTCGAAGCTCCTTTTCTCGTCGGCTGGAAAGGTTTCTAGAAGCAGTGTCGCACCTTCCACCCGGTCGAGGCGGAAATCCCGGAAGCCGTCACGCAGTTCGCACCAGGCCGTCAGCAGCCACAGATTCCCGAAGGCGCTGAGGCCGAGCGGCCGGACAACCCGGCGCGTCACCGTGCCGGACAGACTGCGGTAGCCGATCTCCATTTTGCGGCGGGCGGAAATCGCCTTGCGGACCAGATCGAATGAGGCGGGGATCGTCCCCTGGCTGCCGCTGCGGAATGCCCGGAGCGGCGCCCGCCGCAGTCTTTCGATATGCTCCTTCGGGAGCGAAGCCTCCAGCTTTTCCAGCGCCTCGCGGGCCGCCCGGCCGAGCGAATCGTCACCCAGCATCTGCACTGCCCGTACCCCGAAGGCGAGTGCCTCCAACTGCTCGAAGGTGAAGACCAGTGGCGGCGCGTCGAAATCCTCCCGCAACAAATAGCCGACGCCGGGCTCGCCATCGATCGGCGCGCCAGATCCGACGAGATGCTCCATGTCGCGATAGATCGTGCGCCTGGAAACCTCCATCTTTTCGGCGATCTCGGCCGCCGTCATCGCGCGGCCCGTGGCGCGCATCAGCTGGATGATTCGGAAAAGACGGTCGGCTGGACGCATGATTGTGCACTCGGCTGAACGATTGTGGCCACAAGGCTGTCAGCAGGACTGTGCTTAAAGCTCACCATCCGGTCAACCGGCCGGGAGTCAAGACAAGGAGCACGACATGGAAAAGGCATATGAACTGGTGGTCTACGACGTCGCGGACCGGGAGAGCGCCATCGCGGCACGGGAAGGCATCAAGGCGGCACTCTCCGCCTTCCCCGGATACCTCGGCTGGACGACGCTCGCCGCCGCCGACGGCAGCGCCAAGCTCGCGGACCTGGTGACGTGGCGGACGCTCGAGGAGGCGAAGTCGGCGGCGAAGAAGGTCGAGAGCGACCCGGCCTTCGCGCCGTTCATGGCGCATGTCGCCGGAATCAACCTGATGGGCCACTTTTCGGAGGTCTGAGCCCCGGAACAGACTGTCCGGCGCCAGGCGAATGCCTGCCGCCGGTCTTCTTTCATTCGCCGCGTTTCCAGCCGGTGACCATGGCGCGCACGAGGTTTTCCTTGTGCTCCAGACTGGCGAGGACGACGCCGCAAATATGGAGCGCGATCAGCGCGAGCGTCGCATAGACGCACGTCTGATGGACTTCCTCGACCCACTCGACACCCCAGAAGGCGTCGGTGGTCATCATGTAGCCGCTGGTGACGATCCCCGAAATCATCAGGAGAAGGGCCACCACCATGGCGCCGCCGGCCGGATTGTGGCCGATGTAGCGCTTGGCACGCATGCGGGCGGTATCGAGGAGGAACGACAGGACCGTGCGCGGACTGTAGACGAAACTCGAAAACCGCGCATGGTGGCTACCGAAGAGCCCCCACAGCACCCGGATCGCGATCAGACCGGCGATGACGTAGCCGGAAATGATGTGCGCCGATTTCCACTCGTCACCCGTCAGGTACGAGAAGGTGAAGAAGCCGACCAGCGACCAGTGGAACAGCCGCACCAGCGGGTCCCAAACTTTCACCACCTCCGGCCGCGGTGAGCGGCCGGAAACAGTGCCGGGCATTTTCCGCACGGCTTCGTTCATTAGTCGGCTCCGGCGGTGCCGGCCTGTTCGCCGGTTTCCGGGTTGTAGAGAGCTTCGACCTTACCGCCCTTGGCATCGATGCCATAGACTTCGTAGCAGCCGTTCTCGACCTTGATCTTGCGGACTTCCATGCCTTCGCCGGTCAGCTTGGCCTTCAGCGCGTCTTCAGCCATCCACTTGTCCTTTGCAACGTCGCAGGAAGTGCTTTCTTCCGCGTGGGCGACGGCGCCGAGGGCGGAAAGAGCGAAGATCGAAGCGATAAAGGTCTTTTTCATGGGAACATCCTTTTGCAACCGGCCGGGGCACCATTGCCGCCGACCGTTGACGCGGAACCTAGCCGACCGATGCTGATCGATAACTGACGACAATTGTCAGGAAAATGTCAGCTTCACGGTGTTACATCGCGTCCATGAGTATGAGACTTGGGGACTGGCTGTCGCGACTCTCGCTCGCAGGGCTGGTCGCTGCCGCACTGCTGGCGATGCCCGTGCGCGTATACGCCGACGACGACGGACATGACGACGGGCACGAGAGTTCGGACAGCGATTCCGGCGACGGCGGACACGACGACGGGGGCAACGATCGGGGAGGCGACAGCGGCGGCGGCTCGAGCGGAAGAGGCGGCGGCAGTTCCTCGTCCAGCGACCATGACGACAGCCGCGACCGTATCCAGAAGGCGGTCGCCCTCGGCAAGATGAAGTCTCTGGCGACCCTTCAGAAGATCCTCCGTCAGCGTGTCAGCGGCGACATCGTCTCCGTCGAACTTCTCCGGGTGGGCCGGCGCCCCGTCTACGAGTTCCGCGTGCTGAAACCGAACGGCCGGGTCGTCGAAATCAATATTGATGCCGAGACCGGCACCGTCCTGCAGATCGAGAACAACTGATGCGGCTCCTGCTTGTGGAAGATGACCGGCTCATTGCCCGGAACGTGATCGCTCATCTGGAACGCGAGGGTTTCGTCGTCACGCACGAGACGGACGGCGAATGCGGCTGGTTCACCGGAGATTCGGAGGATTTTGCCGCCGTCGTGCTCGATCTCGGCTTGCCGGGACTGGACGGGCTTTCGGTCCTCAAGCGCTGGCGAAGCGGTGGCAGGGCAATGCCCGTCCTGATCCTTACCGCCCGAGGCAACTGGCAGGAGCGCGTGGAAGGGATCGACGCCGGCGCCGACGATTATCTTACCAAGCCCTTCCAGGTCCCGGAGCTTCTGGCGCGTCTGCGCGCCATCATCCGCCGCAGCTGCGGCCAGTCGACACCGGTCATGCTGATCGGCAGCATCGAAGTCGATCCAAGGACCAAGTCGGTCAAGCGCGACGGACTGCCGGTCAGCCTGACACCGCTCGAATATAGATGCCTCGTGCATCTGGCGCACAACCGCCAGCGCAACGTCTCGCAGGCGGAGCTGACCGAACAGCTCTATGCACAGGATTTCGAACGGGAAAGCAATTCGGTCGAGGTGCTGATCGGGCGCCTTCGCCGCAAACTCGGCCGAGAGATCATCGAGACGAGGCGCGGCTACGGTTACCGCATCGCCGGAGACGACGGCTGATGCATTCCATCCGCAGCCGCTTCTTTCTCGTCTCGGTCGCCAGCGTTCTGCTCGCCCTGACGATGGCGAGCCTCGCCTTCATCGAACTCTTCAGGACCAATCTCGAGCGGCGCGTCGACCAGGAACTGACTAACCACATCAACAATATCGCCGGCGCCCTGCGGGTAACGAAGGACGACCAGCTCGCTCTGCCGAAGACCCCGACCGACCTTCGCTTCCAGATGCCCTATGGCGGTCTCTACTGGCAGGCGGAGGACGATGTTCGCAAGCAGACGCTGCGCTCGCCGTCGCTCTGGGACTACGTGCTCGACCTTCCGGTCGATGTTCACGAAAGCGGAGAAATCCACCGGTACCACCTGAAGGGACCGGATGAATCGGATCTCATCGTCCAGGAACGCAAGGTGATTCTTGCCGCACCGGAGGGCGAGCGCGAAATTCGCATTGCTGCCGCCATCGACGCCGCCGAACTGACGAAAGCCGGCGGCGAGTTCGCCCGCGACATGCTGCCTTACGCAGCAGCGCTCGCAATTTTCCTGATCGCCGCTTCGCTTGCACAGCTGACTTACGGCCTGCGTCCAATCTCCTCGGTCAGCGAGGGATTGAACCGCATCCGCGAACGCAAGGCGGACCGGCTGACCGGCCGGTTTCCGGAGGAACTTCGTCCCGTGGTCGAGGCCGTCAACCGGCTGCTCGATTCGCAGTCGGAAATCCTCACGCGGGCGCGTGCCGCCGCCGGCGATCTCGCCCACGGGCTGAAGACCCCGCTGACGATCCTCGCCAACGACGCCGAGACCCTGCGTGAAAAGGGCGAGACCGAGCTTGCCCACGAGCTCGCGCATATCGCGACCGTCATGCAGGCCCATGTCGACCGCGAACTGACCCGTAGCCGCCTCGCCGTCAATGCGGAACTGCATCGTTCCGTCTCCGATCTCCGCAACACGGTCCAGACCATCGTCAGAACATTGAAGCGCACGCCGCTCGGCGAGCACCTCGACTGGAGGATCTCCGTACCGGCAGACATCGTGCTCGACGTCGATCCGCACGACCTGCACGAACTGATCGGCAACATCCTCGAGAACGCCTCGAAATGGAGCCAAAGCTGGGTTTCGGTCCGCCACGTCGAGACGAGCGGCAAGACCATGCTCATCGTGGAGGACGACGGTCCCGGCGCCGATGCCGAGGGCATTAGCCTGATGACGGAACGTGGGATGCGGCTCGACACGCAGAAGCCGGGTACGGGCCTCGGCCTGGCGATCGTCCGCGACATCGCGACAGCCTACGAGATCGATCTGCGCATCGAAAACCGCGAGGAAGGCGGGCTGCGGGTGACCCTCGGCTTCAGGTCAACACGCTGCGCTGCAAAATAACTGCTTGACTTTCATGCCCCCAGGCCCCACATCCGACATGCTTTCACCTTCCGGCCGCCGCGTGAGCGAGCCCAGCGACAACTGAGACGCGAAGAAGGGCAAAGCGCATGAATTGACGGGCGGAGAAATCCGCCACTGCGCTGGAAGCTTTTTCCAACTTACAAGTTCCCAAATCACGCGGGGTTCTTGACGCCAATGCCAACCGGCTCGCAACCCCGCGATCCGGTCGATGGTTTTTGGCGCCCCCGAAAGGTATGACTTTGACCACTTTCGATGATCTTGGCCTCTCCAAGAATATCGTCGCGACCCTGTCCGCACTCGGCTTCGCGACCCCGACTCCGATCCAGGAAAAGGGCATCCCCGTCGTTCTCGGCGGACGCGACCTCGTCGGCCTCGCCCAGACCGGCACCGGTAAGACAGCCGCCTTCGGCCTGCCGATGATCGAGATGCTCCTCAAGGACCAAAGCCGTCCGGAAAACCGCACCACCCGCGCCCTCATCCTCGCTCCGACCCGCGAACTGGTGAACCAGATAGGCGACAACCTGCGCAGCTACCTGCGTCGCCTGCCGCTGAAGATCAACCAGGTCGTCGGCGGCGCCTCGATCGGCAAGCAGCAGATGCAGCTCGAAAAGGGCACCGACATCCTCGTCGCCACCCCGGGCCGCCTGCTCGACCTGATCGCCCGCAATGCGATTTCGCTGCGCGCCGTGCGTTATCTCGTTCTCGACGAAGCCGACCAGATGCTGGATCTCGGCTTCATCCATGACCTGCGCAAGATCTCCAAGATGGTTCCGGCCAAGCGCCAGACCATGCTGTTTTCGGCCACCATGCCGAAGGCGATCGCCGATCTCGCTGCCAGCTTCCTGACCGATCCGGTCAAGGTCGAAGTCTCGCCCCCGGGCAAGGCCGCCGACAAGGTCGAGCAGCACGTTCATTTCGTCGCCGGCCAGAACGCCAAGACGGAAATGCTGAAGAAGATCCTCAACGACAACCCGGATGGCCGTTCCATCGTCTTCCTGCGCACCAAGCACGGCGCCGAGAAGCTGATGAAGCACCTCGACGCCACCGGCTACTCGGTCGCCTCGATCCACGGCAACAAGAGCCAGGGCCAGCGCGAGCGCGCCTTGAAGGGCTTCCGTGACGGCGAAATCAAGACGCTGATCGCCACCGACGTTGCCGCCCGCGGCATCGACATCCCGGCCGTCAGCCATGTCTTCAATTACGACCTGCCGGAAGTCCCGGACGCTTACGTCCACCGCATCGGCCGTACCGCCCGTGCCGGTCGCGACGGCATCGCGATCGCCTTCTGCGGTCCCGACGAAGGTCGCCTGCTGCGTGACGTCGAGCGCCTGATGGGCATCGACATCCCGGTCGCCTCCGGCGAACCGCCGGCCAACCTCTCGCGCCCCGTCCGTCCGCAGCGTCGTGGCGGTGCAGGTGGCGGCGGCAACAACCGCAATCATCAGGGTCAGGGCCAGGGTCGCGGCAAGTCCGAAGGCGGCGCCAAGGCTGATGGACGCCCCGCCGGCAAGCCGGGTCACCGCAAGGGTGGCAATGGCGGAGGGCAGAACCGCTCCGCCAACGGCAATGGCCAGAATCGCTCCGGTCACGGTCGTCCGGCCCGCTCGGACACGGCCGGCGGACGCCGCCGCGAAGCCTGATTTCGTTCAAGGAGGCGGCGGGTTTTGATCCGCCGCCTCACCTCTTTTCACTTCACCGCAGCGTTGCCGCCGTCGGCGTAGAGCGCCGAGCCGGTGACGAAACTCGCCATGGGGCTCGCCAGAAACAGTGCAGCCGCGGCGATTTCCTCCGGATCGGCGATCCGTTTCATCGCATGCAGGCCGGCCGCCCACTCCTTTTGGGCCGCATCGCCGGCAAGCGGCGTATCGACACCACCCGGCAGCAACGCATTGCAGCGGATGCCGCTCGCGCCGTAATCGGCTGTGATCCCCTTGACGAGCCCCATCAGTGCCGCCTTCGACGTGCCGTACGCCGCCATTCCCGGAATACCGACGCTGGTTCCGACGAAGGTGGAGGTGAAGACGATCGAGCCGCCGCCGGTCGCGAGCATGGCGGCGATCTGTGCTCTGGCGCCGAGAAATGCACCAGTCAGATTGACCGCGAGCGTCTCCTGCCATTCCTCGAGGGACACATCGGCAAGCGGCTTGTAGGGCCCGGCCGTGCCGGCGTTGTTGACGGCGATATCCAGCCCGCCGAAGTTTTCGAGGGCAGCATCGACCAACCGCCGGTGGGTTTCCTCGTCGGATATGTCGCCCGCGACGGCAACGACTTTGGCACCCGTGGCCGCGACGTCGTCGGCGAGACGGGAAAGCGCTTCTTCGCCCCGCGCATTGACGACGAGGGCGGCACCTTCCCTCGCAAAACGCAAGGCGGTTGCGCGCCCGATACCGCTCGATGCTCCGGTAATGATTGCGATCTTGTCTTGCAGCATGAACCTCTCTCCTTTTGTTGAGGGAGGTCACGGATAACGGTCACCGCCGAACGCCGACACCCGATTCCTGAGCTGGCCGTGCGCCTCTGTTGGTGAGGTAGACGCCGACGACTGCCAGCGCCGTTCCGGCCATCATCCAGCCCGTCAGTTGTTCACCGAACGCGACGGCCGCCTCGACGGCGGCAAGCGGCGGAACGAGATAGATGAGCGAGGCAGCCTTCGACACATCGCCGCGGCGGATCAGGTAGAGGAGCAGCATTATCGCTCCCATGGAGATGCCGAGCACCGCCCAGCCGAGCGTCGCGACAAGCCCGAGGCTCCATTCGATCCGCATGTCCTCGATCAGGTAGGCAGCCGGCAGTGTTACCGCGAGCGCTCCGACATATTGCAACGTGGCGACCGTGCGGATGTCGCCCTCGTGCAGGTAGCGCTTCTGGTAGATCGTGCCGCCGCTGACGAACGCCATGCCGATGATGTTGACCACGACCGCAAAGGCGGGAATGGCGGCCGCATCGACGGCGAAGACTTTCGGCAGCACAGCAATCGCGATGCCGACGAAACCGAGCAGGAGCCCCAGCCGCTGCGACGGGTTGAGCCGTTCGCCGACCAGACGGGTCGCCGCGATGCCGGTCATCAACGGCTGCAGGCCGGCGATGATGCCGGAAATCGCCGCCGGCACCCCTTGCCCGATCGCCCACCACACGGCGCCGAGATAGAAACCGTGAAGAAGAACGCCGGAAACCAGCGCATGGAAGAATGCCGCCGGCTTCTTCGGCCATGCCGCACCCGTCGAACGACAGACCATGTAGAAAAGGACCGCCGCGACCGCATAGCGCACGGCAAGGAAGGTCAGCGGATCGGCGAAGCGGTCGGCGAACTTCGCGACCACCCAGCCCGTCGACCAGAGAAACACGAAGAGGATGGGCGCGAGGCGGGCAAGTGTCACGAGGTTCTCCGAATCGGGTGCTTACCGCTTAGCGGGCGGGAGGGACAAGCTCAAAGGAGTTTTGTTGATCGCAGCCATCAATTCCGCTGATCGGCAGGGAATCGCCTAAAAATTGAGCAATTGCCAACGCCCAAATTTCAGGCGGCCGAGTGCATATCCAGGCCGCAACCCTTCGTCGCGTCGCCCGCATCCCGGCGCCTGCCCCGAATATTCGCCGAAAGCGCAAGCGATGTCGTGCAGCGAAAGGAGAACGACCACCGGAAAAAGTAGGTATTTCCGATTGTGCACGCTTCTTGCATCATTGAAGATGCTGTTGCGGAACCAAGAACGACAAAGGGGGGCGCATTGACGTTCGATGAAATGCTGACCGCGGACAAGGATCCGCGGACGCCGTACCGGACCTACCACGAGTGGTACTCCGGACAGGATCCGGCAAGGCTGGTGGCGAAATCGAGGGACGCGGAAAACATCTTCCGCAAGACGGGTATCACCTTCGCCGTCTATGGCCATGCCGATTCCTCGGAAAAGCTGATTCCCTTCGACATCATTCCGCGCATCATTTCCGGCCGGGAATGGCGCCGTCTCGCCCAGGGCATCGAGCAGCGGGTGCTGGCGCTCAACGCCTTCCTCGACGACATCTACCACAAACAGGAGATCGTCCGCGCCGGCCGCATCCCCGCCCGGCTCATCGAGCGGAACGATGCCTTCCTGCCGGAGATGATCGGTTTTCGGCCTCCGGGCGGCGTCTACACCCACATCGTCGGCACCGACATCGTCAGGACCGGTGAGGACCAGTTCTACGTGCTGGAGGACAATGCCCGCACGCCCTCCGGCGTCAGTTACATGCTGGAGAACCGGGAAACCATGATGCAGATGTTTCCCGAGCTCTTCCAGATCAACAAGGTTCGGCGGGTCGAGGACTATCCGCACCTGTTGCGCCAGAGCCTCGCGTCGCTCGCCCCGCCCGGCTGCAAGGGCAAGCCTCGCGTCGCCGTGCTCACGCCGGGCATCTACAATTCCGCCTATTACGAGCATTCCTTCCTCGCCGACATGATGGGCGTCGAGCTCGTCGAGAGTTCGGACCTGCGCGTCATCGACGGAAAGGTGAAGATGCGCACCACCCGCGGCTACGAGGCGATCGACGTGCTCTACCGCCGCGTCGACGATGACTTCCTCGATCCATTGACCTTCCGGCCGGATTCCGCGCTCGGCATTCCCGGCATCATGGATGTCTACCGTGCCGGCAACATCACGATCGCCAATGCGCCCGGCACCGGGATTGCCGACGACAAGGCGATCTATTCCTACATGCCGGAGATCGTCGAGTTCTACACCGGCCGCAAGCCGCTTCTCGAAAACGTGCCGACCTGGCGCTGCTCCGAGCCTGACAGCCTGAAATACGTGCTGGAGCATCTCGAGGAACTGGTCGTCAAGGAGGTTCACGGGTCCGGCGGCTACGGCATGCTGGTCGGCCCGGCCGCCTCAAGGAAGGAACGCGCCGCCTTTGCCGCCAAGCTCAAGGCTCAGCCGTCGAACTATATCGCCCAGCCGACGCTTTCGCTTTCCACCGTGCCGATCTTCGTCAACAAGGGCATGGCGCCGCGCCATGTCGACCTGCGGCCCTACGTGCTCGTCTCCGACAAGGTGCAGATCATCCCCGGCGGGCTGACGCGCGTCGCCCTCAAGCAGGGATCGCTCGTCGTCAACTCAAGCCAGGGCGGCGGCACCAAGGACACCTGGGTTCTGGAGGACTGACGGATGCTCGGAAGAACTGCCAACGGCCTCTATTGGATGTTCCGCTACATCGAGCGGGCCGAAAACGTCGCCCGTCTCGTCGATGCCGGCCTCAGGGTGTCGCTCACCCGCAGTAGTACCTCGGACGAGGACTGGGATGCGGTGTTGCAGAGTGCCGGCGTGCGCGACGCTTTCGGCGCCGGCCACGACACGCTGACCGCGGCCGACGCCATCGATTTCATGCTGCGTGACCCGGCCAATCACTCGAGTGTGGCCTCCTCGATAGAGGCAGCACGCAACAATGCCCGCATGGTGCGCACAGCGCTCACCCGCGAGACGTGGGAAGCGACCAACGAGTGCTGGATCAGTCTCAGGCAGACGCTGGCCCGTCGGCTGAAACCGGCGGATCTGCCGGAAGTGATCGGTGCCATCAAGAACGGAACGGGCCTGATCCGCGGCGCCTTCCACGGATCGATGCTGAGGAACGAGATCTACAACTTCGCTCGCATCGGCACCTTCATCGAACGGGCGGACAATACGAGCCGCATTCTCGACGTGAAGTATTACGTGCTACTGCCGGCGGTGAGCCATGTCGGTTCCTCGCTCGACAACATGCAGTGGGAGTCCATCTTGCGTTCGGTCTCGGCCCACCGGTCCTATCGCTGGGTCTATGATGGCGGCGACCATCGCGCCGCCAACATCGCCGATTTCCTGATCCTCAACGTGCAGATGCCGCGCTCGCTCGCCTATTCCTACGAGAAGATCACCAGCGATCTCGGCTACATCGGCCGCGAATACGATGAGCGGCTGCCGGCCCACGATACCGCCGAGGAGGTGCGTCGCAGCCTGCGCTCGACCTCCGTCGCCGAGATCATGGACCAGGGGCTGCACGAATTCCTCGGCAATTTCATCGCCCGCAACAACCAGTTGGGGCGCGAGATATCCGATGGATACCGGTTCTACAGCTAATTCGAACGGATGGAGCGCGCCATGCGGCTGAAAATCACCCATACGACCGAATACCGCTACGACCAGCCGATCTCCTACTCGCTGCAAAGGCTGCGGCTGACCCCGCAGAGTTCGCCCGGGCAGAAGGTGCGGTCCTGGCAGGTCGCCGTCGACGGTGCGGCGATCGAGGCCGGATACGACGATCATTTCGGCAACCATGTGCAACTGGTCTCCGGCGAGGGCGGCGACAGGCAGCTCCACATTGTCGCCTCCGGCGAGGTCGAGACGGAGGACCGCGCCGGCGTCTTCGGGCCCCACGCGGGCGACACCCCGCTCTGGCTCTTCCTGCGCGACACGCCGCGCACGAGGGCCGGAAAACAGGTGCGCGAACTGGCCCGCAACCTTCCCGACGACGATCCGCTCGCCCGCATGCATGCGCTGATGAACGCGATCCACGAGAACGTGCGCTATCAGCCGGGCATGACCGGCACCGAGACGACCGCCGAAGAGGCGCTGAAGGCCGGCCACGGCGTCTGCCAGGACCATGCCCATATCTTCATCGCAGCCGCCCGGAGCCTCGACATCCCCGCCCGCTACGTCTCCGGCTATCTGATGATGGACGGGCAGGAGGAGCAGACGGCGACCCACGCCTGGGCGGAGGCGCATCTTCCGGGGCTCGGCTGGGTCGGCTTCGATGCGGCAAACCGCGTCTGCCCGGATGCGCGCTATGTGCGGATCGCCTCCGGCCTCTGCTATGCCGACGCCGCGCCGGTCTCCGGCATGCGGATCGGCCCGGCGGGCGAAAACCTCTCGGTCGCCGTCGTCGTCAGGCGCCAGGAACAGGCCCAAAGCCAGAACTGAGAGCGCCGTGCGTCTCGCGATCCCCGGCTGACGAGGTCAGTTCGGCACCATGCTCGCACTCTAGAATGCCGCCCGAAACAGGCTTCTCGGGCGGAGAACAGGGTGTTCGGACGATCGGTGTTTCAGTCGGTGGTGGAGCGGCTCGCGGCGGAGCGCGCCGCCGAGGACGACGACGAGCCGCGCGCCCACCGGGTTTCGGGGCTCTCGTCGGGCTTCGTCCGCGAGGCCGGTGCCGCGCCCGCAACAGACGGCCGCCGGGCGGAAGACCTCTATCGCGACCTGATGGCCGAGGACGGAGAGGCAGAGAGCATTGTACCGCCGGCGGAACCGGCTCCACCGGAGCCGCCGGTCATGCCGGCGCACCTTGCCCGGCTCTTGCCGCAGGAGATCGCCGAGGATCTGGCGCTTTCGGCGGACGACACCGCCGCGATACTCGCTGAAAAGCGGCGCCGGTTTGCCCGCGCCAATCATCCGGACGGCGTGCACGAAGCCTTCCGCGACGCCGCCAACATGCGGATGAAGGTCGCCAACCTGCTGATCGACGAGGCGCTCGCCCGGCTCGCGTGACGTCTCTCAGTCGCAGAGACGTTTCAGGAGATGGATCAGCTGGTCGCGTTCGCCGGTGCCGCCGAGCCGTGCGATGAGGCGTTCCTCATGCTCTGCCCAGATCGGCATCAGCTCGTTCAGGTACTCGGCGCCCGTCCTCGTCGTATAGAGCGCCTGCACGCGCCGGTCGGTTTCCGACTTCCGGCGCTCCACCAGCCCCTTCTCTTCGAGACCGTCGACGATCGCGACGAAATTCGCCCGCTGGATGCCGAGCGCTTCGGCGACTTCGCTCTGCTTCAGGCCCTGATTGCAGCTGAGCAGCAGCAGGACCGCGAAATCGGTCGGTCGCAGGTCCTTGGCGGCGAACGCCTCGTTGAATTGCTGGAAGACCGCCAGTTGCGCCCGGCGCAATCGATACCCGACCGCATCCTCCATCATGGAAAAATCGATTGCCGACTGTGGATTTGGTTCCCCGTCTTTTGTTCTCGGCATGCTTAGGCCATTCTCCCCCACTCCGCTCCACAGGACGATGCCGCACGCATTCCCGAGGAAGCCTCCCAACATAGTACTAGAACGCCCGACCGGCACAAGCCTCGCCGTCCAAGTGACTGCGAAACAAATATATTCCGAAAAAGTATGTCTTTTTTGCAAATGCCTTCGGCCGATGGCAGGACGAGGCGCGACGCCCCCTGCCCGCGGCGATCGCGGCGCGTGAGGAGAGACGAAGAAAGGCGCAGGGCAAAGACCCGCTCCGTTCATTTTCGCGATTGCAGGCGAAACGAGTCTAGGGTATGACCGCTTCGTCAGCGCTTCGGCCGCACAGGCCGACGGAGCACCCGTAGCTCAGCTGGATAGAGTGTTGGATTCCGATTCCAAAGGTCACAGGTTCGAATCCTGTCGGGTGCGCCATTCAATTTTTGGTCCGTTCTGGGCACATAGGTTACGTTTTATTCCTGAGACATAGGTAACACTTTTGGACCGCAAGGGTTCGAAAGGTTCGAGCCTGCATGTCTCATCCCAGATCGTATCCATGACGCTTGCAAGCCAAATATTGTCTTCGACCTGTTTGACGCCGGCGGTCTGACCAGCGAAGACCAGACTGAGATTGATCTTCTTGCGCTTGTAGCAGATGCGTCCGCATGTCGTAACGGTGATTGTCTGGTCATGGAACGGGCTTGACTAGGCCGTTACGGTCGAGAACGGCATGCACGGTCGAGATCGCCGGCGTGTGAACATCCGGATATAGCCGCGCCAGCCGCTCTCTGATCTCCGGTGCGCCCCAGTTGGGCTGCCCTGCTTGGTCCGGACAATCAGCTTCTCGATTGCACAGCTTATGCTGTGGTGCGGCGGCGGTCTTTCGTCAGCTTTTAACGGCAAAGCGAACAGCGCGAACATATCGTGCGCCAAGTTCGTTGCAGCTAGCTTGCCGCCAGATCCCATTCCCCGCCCAACGCTCTGCAACTTAAATCGACCCTACCAATCGTGAAGCCGGCGGCGCTATGCGGACATCGGGCACATCGTTGATCGACAGAAACATCGGCTGTGCAGCTCGCCCAATCACATGGCCATCTTTTGGCGTACATCCGTTTCATGGCTTCGGCCTGATATAGATGCCAATCTGAGACTAAGGCGGAGGGCACTCCCCGTCATATGACGCGGAAAGCATTGACGCGCATACAGCCCATGCACTAGCCGTTGAGCAACGGACCGTTCATAGTCGAGAGCGCCAATGACAATTGAAATTGTAGACCAAGGCCGCAACAATGTTTTGGACGTGGACCCGAAGTTTCTGGAAATTCAATCTGGTAAAATAATTTTTTCCGGGGACGACAATACGCTGCGCATTGGCAAGGCTGCGCAATGCGTGGCGGCCAGATCCAAATATGGAACGGCAGCAAAGTTGAAATTGGCTCGGGTTGCCTGCTCGGCTTTATTGACATATTTGCAAACCGAGGCGCGAACATTCAAGTCGGAAAGAACGTTGGCTTTACCTGGACGGTGAAGCTTCACGCCCACGAATTCGGCATTCTGACAGTTGGTGATGAATGCCTCATTGCGAAAGACAGCCTGATCACCATTAGCGATATGCATTCCATCATCGATT
The DNA here is from genome assembly GCF_014126615.1 of Ciceribacter thiooxidans. Lineage (NCBI taxonomy): Bacteria > Pseudomonadati > Pseudomonadota > Alphaproteobacteria > Hyphomicrobiales > Rhizobiaceae > Ciceribacter > Ciceribacter thiooxidans. The sequence continues at coordinate 835,364 of NZ_CP059896.1, read as the reverse complement.
TGCGAACAAAAGAGCGGATAAATCCCGCCGCGAACGTTTCGATCGGCAAGCGAGTATGGCTGGCCGAAAATGTTCGCGTTCTCAAGGGCGTGGTCATAGGAGACGGATCTATAATAGGAACCTGCTCGGTTGTGACGAAGGATATTCCACCTGAGAGCCTTGCGATAGGCACTCCTGCTCGCGTTGTGCGGGATGGCGTCACATGGAGCCATGAACTGATCTAGTCCATATAGAGTGGCGCCGAGCGCTCGACGATACCGTTGGACCGCCGCTGCTAGACCCCTCCCCCCCTCACTCACACGTCCCCGGAACCTCCACCCGGTAGGTGGTCTTGCCCGTTCCTTCGGGCGGGATGGGCACGAGGTAGACGGTGAGGTCGCATTCCTGCGTGCGCACCTGCCATTCGCTCGCGCCGTCCTTGCGCGTGCCGGTGTTGGAGATCGCGCCGACCGGCGCCTGGCGGAGGGCGTTCGCGACGTCGCTGCTGGCGAGGATCGTGTTGATCCGCTCGGCGCTGTCGTAGAAGCCGGAAAGCGCGGCGGCGGCCAGCGTTGGGAGTGCGGTTGCGAGTGCCGTGGCGATGACGGCGGCGATCATGCGTCTCATGTGTTCCCCCTGAAACCTCTCTGCCAAGGGTCACACGCGCGGCGGGACGCGCGCAAGTCCTCCGCCACGGGCGAGAACCGGAAAAGCGGGGCAAGAACCGAAAAAAGCCGGGGACGCCGCTTGCGCGGAAAAAGCTGCATGAAAAGCGCTGCGGGCACCCTCGCCCGCGGGACGTCACATCCCGCCGGTCAGGTGAGCGCCTCGGCCAGGAGGTCCAGCGCACCGCACTCACTTGCGTACCGCCTGCTCCGGCCCATCGCCCGGTAGAGCGTGGCGCGGCTCACCCCGAGCTCGCGGGCGGCATCGGTGGCCGAGAGCTCGCCCGCGCCGATCGCCTGCATCGCGTCGGCGACGCTATCGGGCGGCAGCTTCACCGGCCGGCCGATCTGCCGGCCGCGGGCGCGCGCCGCCGACATGCCGGCCTTGGTCCGCTCCGAGATCAGCGTCCGTTCGAATTCCGCAAGCGCCCCCATGATGTGGAAGATCAGGATGCCGCCGGCCGAGGCCGTGTTGATCGCCTCGGTGATCGAATAGAGGCCGATGTTGCGGCGTCCGAGCTCGGTGACCACTTCGATGAGATGGGAGAGCGAGCGCCCCAGCCGGTCGAGCCGCCAGATGACGAGCGTGTCGCCGGGCTTCAGCCGGCCCATCGACTGCGCGAGACCCGGACGGTTGCGCGAGGCGCCGGAATGGCCCTGGTCGGTGAAGACATGGTCGCATCCGGCCTCCGCGAGCGCCTGCAACTGCAGGTCGATGTTCTGGTCGGACGTCGATACACGCGCATAACCTATCCGCATTGTCGAAAGCGCATCCAGTTCTAGGTCACCTACCAGCCCTCACCGCGCCCGGAGAACCCCGGCTACGAAGGCAATCTGTATCATAAACGTTCCCTTTTGAGCACATCTTTAGGTATTGGTCAATAAGAAAATACATCTATAAGTATGCATTGCGCAGCACGAAGCCGATCGACCCGACCAATGGGGCCACTTTCTCGAGAATTGTCAACGCGCTGAAAGATAACGGGAATTATTCCACCTGCCGGACACCGTCCGTCTTTGCCGCGGAGAGAGATCGCAACCGGAGCAAAATCACTGGTTGCAGATCGGTTTCCGGTGATTGCGCAAATAGGAACGCTTTCGAGACGCAGATGGCGCCTTCCGAAGCGCATCGTTCAACCGAGAAAAGAGGATACGGGAAATGCCCAACTATAGCCTGACCCTGAACATCGCACCGGACGACCTGAAGAACATCAAGGCGGCCCAGCAGCGCATCACGCTCGCAAAGCCGGTCGGCAGCGGCGACCCGAACGTCATCTGGCTGTCGATCGATCCCTTCCAGTCCACCACGGTCGAATGGACCGAGGACTACTGGGTCTTCGCCTCCACCACCGCCGTCGCCCAGGGCGCGAGCATCAGCAAGCTCTCCGAAGTGACCCCCGGCCCGGCGCTCGACGGCGGCTACTATCCGTTCACCTCGGCGGCCGTCTTCAACTCCTTCCAGAAGGATCCGTCGATCCCCGGCGGCACCTTTGCCGCCAACAACGACATGCCGAATTCGCAGTATCCGTTCCTGACCTTCGGCCTGTCGCAATCGGCGCTCATCAACAAGAAGCCGGCGGAGCGCAAGCCGATCTCCGCCCAGACGGTGCTCGCCACCCAGCAGATCCAGATGACGCCGTTCACCAGCATCTACATCTGGCTGCAGAGCCAGTTCGCCAGCGAGACGATCATCACCAAGATCATCGGCCACACGGCAGTCGCCAAGTTCGGCGGCGGCGTCAACGACATGACGCTGAAATACGATGCGGACCGTGGCGTCTTCGTGCCCGAAACCTCGTCGAAGGCCCTGCTCGAACAGGGGCTCATCGAGCTGCGGACGCCGCTGCTGCTCTGATCGCCTCCGCCCCGGCGGCCGGTTCCACCCGGGCCGGCCACCGGGCACCCTTAAGAGGTCACGCTTTCCACGAAACCGAAGGTCAAAGGCGCCGTCTCCCGCCATTGCGAGGAGCCGAAGGCCTTGCCCGACGAGAAAGGCCAAGGTCATGAAACGCACAACCATCCGCTTCGCCGGGGCGAGCCTGGCTGCCACCGCCCTCCTTGCCGTAGCACCGGCTGCCGCGGCGAACGGCCTCAAGATCGAAAACCTGAAGAACACCGGCGCCGACATGCTCTCCGCGGAGGACGTCGAAACCGCCGTTCCCTTGCCGGAGAGGACCACAAGCCCGGAAGCGCTCGAGGAGATGAAACAGCGCTTCCGCGAACTGAGCCCCGGCGCGCCGGAGATCGAGCGGAAATCCAACCTGAAGCAGCAGGGCGTCCCGGAACGGATCGACAATCCCGGTACCGCCGATCCCTACTGGAGCACGGGCCGGCTCATCTTCCGCAAGGCCGACGGCAAGCTCTACGCCTGCACCGCGCAGTTCACCGAGGATTTCAAGGTCGTGCTGACCGCAGCGCACTGCGTCTACGACACCGACGATGCTCATGACTGGAACCACGATTTCCTCTTCCAGCGCGCCTACGCCAACGGCACGTCCGTTCAGGATGTCGGCTGGAAATGCATGTCGCTCTTCACGTCCTATCACACGCCGTCGGAAAACTTCGCCTACGACTACGCCTTCATCCTGACGGATGTCGATGACGGCCGCCCGCCGCTCGCGCTGCGCACCGGCGAACCCGAAAAGGACGCGATCACCGCCGTCGGCTATCCGTACAACTATGACGAGGGACGTTACCTCTACAAGGTCGACGGCCGGTGGTCGTCGATCTCCGGCGGCATCGTCACCATGAAGGGCAACCCGATGCGCAGCGGCAACAGCGGCGGCGCATGGTTCGCGAGCTTCAAGGTGGACGGTGGCGTCGACGACAATCTCGTCATCAGCCTCAACTCGCACCACCTCGAAGGCGTCGACGACGAGGAGAACGGCCCGCTCTTCACCGCCGACACCGAACGGCTGATGGAGCACGTGCGCCAGGCGAAGTGCGACAACTAGACCGCTTCCGGCCGCGCCGGACACCCTGACCCGGCGCCACCCCGGGTCGGCGTCGATCGCCTGCCGCCGCCCTCGTCTCCGTGCCGCCGGGCATCCGCAGACGAAGGCAGGCGATCGACGACGTCTCTCCCTTCGCACCGAAACATGTGCCCGATCGCCGCAGAGCGGCCCGCACGGTTGCACCGGCGCGTCAAACCCGCCATGTAGAGCTGGCGGCTCCTTGAGGTTCTATCGGTGACTGAAGACGTAATCACGCTCTACGAAGCGATCGGCGGCGACACGACGGTGCGCGCGCTGGTCCGGCATTTCTACCATCTCATGGATACGTTGCCGGAGGCCGCCCGCTGCCGCGCCGTCCACCCGAAAGACTTGAGCGGCAGCGAAGAGAAGTTCTACGAATATCTGACCGGCTACCTCGGCGGTCCGCCCATCTACATGGAGAAGCGCGGCCATCCGATGCTGCGCCGCCGCCACATGATGGCAGAGATCGGCCCGGTCGAGCGCGACGAATGGCTGCTCTGCTTCCGCCGCGCACTCGACGAGTCGATCGAGAGCGAGATGCTGCGGAACATCATCTGGGATCCTGTCGAACGGCTCGCCCACCACATGCAGAACAAGGAATAGCACGCCGGATGGACCGCATTCGCCCCCTCTTCCTGCTGCTCGCGGGGCTCATGGGCGCCGCCGGCGTCGGGCTCGCCGCAGCTGCAACCCATCTCGGTTCGGAAACCCTGCTGCGTCCCGCCTCGATGATGTGCCTCGCCCATGCGCCGGCACTGCTTGCCCTTTACGCGGGCCACCGGCAGATCCGCACGGCGACCTCCGCCGGACTGGTGCTCGCCATCGGCACATTGCTCTTTGCCGGAGATCTGTCAATGAAGCAGTTCGCCGGCGCCAGCCTGTTTCCGATGGCGGCACCGACGGGCGGCATCCTGATGATGCTCGGCTGGCTCATCGCCGGTTTCGGCGCGTTCTTCCGTACCCGACAGGACTGAAGGCACCACAAGAAGCCGATCAGCTCCGCCGCCGCTTCTCGTTGCGCTTCCAGCGCGGCAGCGGAAACGCGATGACGTTTGCCGCGCCGCGTCCGTTTTTGCCGCCGCTATAGGCGCCGTGCGGCAGACGGGTGACCGGCCGCTGGTGCAGGCCTGGAATGGCGACGACCTCGGCTCCGGCGGCGTTCCGCTCCGTCTCTTCGGCCAGCCGCTCGCCGAGTTCCGTGGCAAAACCCTCGCCATGTCGTTCCGCAAGCTTCTGCAAGCCGATCAGGAGCGCGGGGTCTGGAGCATCGTAACTCATGAGACATCGTTCCTTTCGCTCATCGTCTGGAGCGCCCGCTCCAGGCTGGACTTCGAGCCATTGCGCAGAGGAATGAACGTCTTGCCGAGCTTCTTGCAGCCGGTTTTCACCCTCAGACACGCGTCATGGCTGATACAGTCGATCGGGCAGAACACGCAGTCGACCGAGGGGAGCACGGTGTCGATGCGCGACACTGCCTCCCGTAAACCGCCGTCGTGATGGATAAGTTCCGCGCCGTAGCTGCTAGCGATCTGGCGAAGATGGGCGACCTGGCAATCGCGCCCGCCGACATAGAGAAAGCTGCGGACCTCGCTGGAGGACCGCCCGCCGGCCTCTGCAGGAGCGGCTGTCTCGACTGCATTTCGAGGGCTGCTCTTCCTGTTCTTCTTCGCCATGCTCCACCTTCTGTCGGTTGCGTCTGCCCCGGCAGCGGCGGCAATCCGGCCGCTGCGATGAGCAACCTACAAAACATGAGTTTCACAGTAAAGAATAAACTTGAGACTTATCCTCATCTTTATTCCGGAGCGGACGACGGCAGGTTTTGCCCCGCCACCACCGCGCCGTTCGCGAGTTCCAATGGTCAGTAGGGAAGGCCGACATAGTTCTCCGCCATCGCGGTCTGCGCGGCCCGCGAGGAGGAAAGATAGTCGAGTTCGGCCTCCTGCACCCTGCTGCCGAAATCCCCGTCATCGGGAAAGCGATGAAGCAGCATGGTCATCGACCAGGAGAAGCGCTCCGCCTTCCAAATCCGCGACAGCGCGCGGGCCGAATAGGCGTCGAGCCCGGCAGCCTTCCTGTCGGCGTAGTACTCGCGCAGTCCCTCGAAGAGGTAGTGAACGTCGGAAGCGGCGAGGTTGAGCCCCTTGGCGCCGGTCGGCGGCACGATATGGCCGGCGTCGCCGACGAGGAAGAGCCGACCGAACCGCAGCGGCTCGGCCACGAAGGACCGCAACGGCGCGATCGACTTTTCGATCGACGGCCCGGTCACCATCGCCTCGGCCAGGTCCTGCGGCAGCCGCCGGCGGATTTCGTCCCAGAAGGCGTCGTCCGACCAGTCCTCCACCTTGTCCGTCAGCGGCACCTGCACATAGTAGCGGCTGCGCGTATGGGAACGCTGCGAACAGAGCGCAAAGCCGCGTGCGTGATTGGCGTAGATGAGTTCGTGGTGGACGGGCGGAACGTCGGCGAGAAGCCCGAGCCAGCCGAAGGGATAAACCTTCTCGAAGGTGTGGAGGCCCTTGCCCTCGACCGAGGCGCGGCAGACGCCGTGAAAGCCGTCGCAGCCGGCAATGTAGTCGCAGTCGATGCGGTGGGTGACACCGTCCTGCTCATAGGTGACATAGGGCGAGGCACCGTCGAAATCATGCGGCGTGACGTTGGCGGCATTGTAGATCGTCCTGCCCCGGTTGCGGAGCGATGATCCATCAGGTCGCGGGTGAGTTCCGTCTGGCCGTAGACCATGACCGACGTGCCGGTGAGGCCCTTGAGGTCGATGCGCTGACGCCGCCCGAGAAACGAAAGCTCGAAGCCGTCGTGGACCAGACCCTCCTCGTGCATCCGCTCGCCGCAGCCGGCGCGGTCGAGCAGGTCGACGGCCCCGACCTCCAGCACCCCGGCGCGAATGCGCCCGAGAATGTAGTCGCGGTCGACGCGGTCGAGGATGATGTTGTCGATACCCGCATTGGCGAGCAACTGGCCGAGCAGCAGCCCGGACGGGCCGGAGCCGACGATAACGACTTGGGTGCGCATGGAAATCCTCCCTGATTTCTTGCCAAATGATAAGCCCGCGCCGCTTGCCCACAATGGAAAATTCCGGCAAATATTTGGACGTTTCGAACATCATGGCGACGGACCAGAATGAACACGCGCGTTCCGACCTATGCCCTCTACGGCGAAGATACCGCTGAAATCCCCGAATTTTGGGTTCATGCGGAATCGATCGCCAGTCGAAGCCGCCTCCATGGCTGGGAAATCAAGCGGCATCGCCACGCGTGCCTCTTTCAAATTCTGCACATCCGCCACGGCAAGGGCGAGGCGTTGATCGGCGGCGAATGGCACCCCTTCACGGCGCCGGCGGCGATCGTCGTGCCGGAGCGCCATGAGCACGGCTTCCGTTTCTCGACCGACGTCGACGGCGCCGTCATCACCCTGATGTCGAAGCGACTGCCGGCCAGGCTTCCGGCACACAAGGGGATTGCCGAATGGCTGTCTCGCCCCCGCCTGACGCAGATGCCGGCGGATCATCCGGATACGCCCTACATCGGCGAGACTCTAAATCGCATCGAAGGCGAGATCACACAGGCGGGCAACAGCCCCTCGCCGCTTCTCGAGGCGATGCTAATCTCGACGCTTCTCCTCGTCTTCCGCATGGGCGGAGCGACGGAAGCGATGGAGGCCGGTCGGGATCAGGTGCGCTTCGAACAGCTGACCGCGCTCATCAATGATGGCTTTCGCGCGCACCAGCCTGTGACGTTCTACGCACGCGAGCTCGGCGTTTCGGTCACTCATCTCAACCGCATCGCGCGCGCAATTGCCGGAAAGCCGGTGAGCCACCTCGTCGCCGAGCGCATCATATCCGAAGCCAAGCGAGATCTCGTCTTCGCGGGCATCACGATCCAGCAGGTGGCGGACGGCCTGGGCTTTGAGGATCAGGCCTATTTCAGCCGATTCTTCTCCCGTCATGCGGGCCTCTCCCCCGCCCGCTACAGGGACCGCGAACAGGCCCTGCTCGGCGGCTAGAACCCTTGCGTCACCGGCGTTGCGCGACACTTCAACGAAAAAATTTTACCGTTTGATAAATTTTTTATCTTGAGTTACCGTCATTGCAATCGCGCCATAAAAAAGAGGGAACTGCGATGCGAAGACTGGAACCGGGCCTGAGGGCCGGGCGGCTCGACGCTGCCGAATATGCAAAGAATTTCTCCGACCTGCACCCGCGCCTCGGCGACCACGAGGCACTGGTGGCCTCGGACCGCTGTTACTTCTGTCACGATGCACCGTGCATGACGGCCTGTCCGACGGCCATCGACATCCCTATGTTCATCCGCCAGATCGCGACCGGCAATGCGACCGGCGCGGCCAAGACGATCTTCGACCAGAACATCCTGGGCGGCATGTGCGCCCGCGTCTGTCCCACCGAAACGCTCTGCGAGGAGGCCTGCGTGCGCAACACGGCCGAGGAGCGCCCGGTCGAGATCGGCCGGCTGCAGCGCTACGCCACCGATCTCGCGATCGACGAGGGCCGCCAGTTCTACCAGCCCGCGGCATCGAGCGGCAGAAGCGTCGCGGTCGTCGGCGCCGGCCCGGCAGGCCTCGCCTGCGCCCACCGGCTTGCGATGCACGGCCACCGCGTGACGATCTACGATCACCGCGAGAAAGCGGGCGGCCTCAACGAATACGGCATCGCCGCCTACAAGGCGACCAACGACTTCGCCCAGGCGGAAGTCGACTACGTGCTCTCGATCGGCAATATCGACGTCATCAACGGCGAGATGCTCGGCCGCGACTTCACGCTGGCCGACCTCCAGGCGAAACACGACGCAGTCTTCCTCGGCATCGGCCTCGGCAACGTCAACATGCTCGGCATTCCGGGCGCCGACATCAACGGCGTGGCGGATGCGGTGGAGTTCATCTCCAACCTGCGCGAGGCGTCGAGCAAGGGCGACGTTCCGGTCGGCCGCGACGTCGTGGTCATCGGTGGCGGCATGACGGCGATCGATGCTGGCGTGCAGGCCAAGGCACTCGGCGCCGAAAACGTCACGATCTGCTACCGCCGCGGCAAGGAGCACATGAACGCCTCGGAGTTCGAGCAGGATCTCGCCGCTTCCAAGGGCGTCAGCATCCGCCACTGGCTGCAGCCGAAGGAGGTCGCCCATCACCACGGGCACGTCTCGGCAATCACCTTCGAGTACACCCACGTCGAAAGCGGCATGATGAAGGGCACCGGCCACACCGTCGAGATCAAGGCCGACCAGGTCCTCGTGGCGATCGGGCAGAAGCTCGATCTCCTCGGCGTCGAACAGTTGCAGCTCGAGGCCGGCAAGATCGCCATCGATGGCGAGGGCCGCACTTCCGTTCCCGGCGTCTGGGCTGGTGGCGACTGCGCGGCGGGCGGCAAGGACCTGACGGTTTCGGCCGTCGCCATGGGCCGCGACGCGGCCGAAAGCATCAACCGGTCTCTCGCCGCTGCGGCGGCGGGCGTCACTGCTGTCGCCTAAAGGATCGGGAGAGATATCATGGCTGATCTTCGCAACAACTTCGTCGGCATCAAGTCTCCGAACCCGTTCTGGCTCGCCTCTGCACCGCCGACCGACAAGGCCTACAACGTCGAGCGCGCCTTCAAGGCGGGCTGGGGCGGCGTCGTCTGGAAGACGCTGGGCTCGGAAGGGCCGCCAGTCGTCAACGTCAACGGCCCGCGCTACGGCGCGATCTGGGGTGCCGACCGCCGGCTGCTCGGCCTCAACAACATCGAACTCATCACCGACCGTCCGCTGCAGGTGAACCTGCAGGAGATGAAGATGGTCAAGAAGAACTGGCCGGATCGGGCGCTTGTCGCCTCGATCATGGTGCCATGCGTCGAGGAAGAGTGGAAGGCGATCCTGCCGCTCGTCGAGGAAACGGGTGCAGACGGCATCGAGCTCAACTTCGGCTGTCCGCACGGCATGTCCGAGCGCGGCATGGGTGCTGCGGTCGGACAGGTGCCGGAATACATCGAGATGGTCGTGCGCTGGTGCAAGCAGTACACCCGCATGCCGGTGATCACCAAGCTGACGCCGAACATCACCGATGTCCGCAAGCCCGCGCGTGCCGCCAAGGCCGGCGGGACAGACGCCGTGTCGCTCATCAACACGATCAACTCCATTGTCTCGGTCGACCTCGACAACTTCGCGCCGAACCCGACGGTCGGCGGCAAGGGCACCCATGGCGGCTATTGCGGCCCGGCGGTCAAGCCGATCGCGCTGAACATGGTCGCCGAAATCGCCCGCGATCCGGAGACCTATGGTCTGCCGATCTCCGGCATCGGCGGCGTCACCACTTGGCGCGATGCGGCGGAATTCCTGGTGCTTGGCGCCGGCAACGTCCAGGTCTGCACCGCGGCGATGACCTACGGCTTCAAGATCGTCCAGGAGATGATCAGCGGGCTTTCCGACTGGATGGACGCCAAGGGACACCGTACGCTCGACGACATCTGCGGCCGGGCGGTGCCGAACGTCACCGACTGGAAGTATCTCAACCTCAACTACATCGCCAAGGCACACATCGATCAGGACGCCTGCATCAAGTGCGGCCGCTGCCACATCGCTTGCGAAGACACCTCGCACCAGGCGATCACGGCGATGGTCGACGGCATTCGCCACTTCGAGGTCAAGGAAGAGGAATGCGTCGGCTGCAATCTCTGCGTCAACGTCTGCCCGGTCGAGAACTGCATCACCATGGTCGGTCTCGAGCCCGGAACGATGGACCAGCGTACCGGCAGGCCGGTCGACCCGAACTACGCCAACTGGACGACGCACCCGAACAACCCGATGGCGGTGCAGGCGGCGGAATAGTCGTCGCAACGCTTCCGTCGCCTCATAAAATATCGTCTTTCAGGGCCGAGCAAACCGCGGCCCTCTTCTTTTCGTGCTCCGCCAGCAATGGAACACGCATCATCCACCCAAGGTAAGGCAATCGGGCGCCCACAACTCGATTCAGAAATTCTTCAAGGGTTTCCTCCATCCTGCAGTTTGCACAAGGGAGGCTTTCCTAAGCTTTCGTCACAATTCAATCCGTTGCTCGATCCGTTTCAAATATGAACCCAACCGACGACAGACGCCCGAACTGGCAATACTTTCGGTCCGTCCTGCCCTACTATCTGCCGGCGATCATCGTCGTCGTCGCTCTGGCGATTTCCATGGCGTATGCGGAAAAGCAGCGCCAGCACATCAGCATGGACAACCTCCGCGCAGAAGTGACGGAAAATCTCGGCCTCATCCGGGCCAAGCTCGAAGGCAACATGAGCGCAAACATCCAGCTGCTCAAAGGCCTCGTCGCGGCGCTCGAAACGGAGCAGACGATCGATGGGGAACGGTTTTCGGCGCTCTCCAGGAGAATTTTGAGCGCGAAGTCGCAACTGCGGAACGTCGTCGGCGCCCCTGACCTTAAGGTCGCATACGCCTACCCCTATGAAGCCAACAAGGCCGTCATCGGCCTCGACTATCGTACCAATGCGGCGCAGCGAGACGGCGCGCTCAAGGCTGCGGAGACCGGACATTTCGTCGTGACCGGCCCTGTCGACCTGCTCCAGGGCGGCCGCGGACTTGTCGTGCGCTACCCGGTGATGGTCGAAAAGGCGGGCTCAGCTCCCGTCCTGTGGGGCATCGTCTCGGGGGTCGTGGACATCGAGAAGCTGCTCGCCGACAGCGGCCTTTTCGCCAGATCCCTGGACATCGACATCGCCATTGCAACGACCGAGGACGGCCGGCTCATCGAAACCTTCTACGGCGACTCCACGACCTTTGCGCGCGCGCCGGTCAGCATGCTCATCAACTTCGGCCATGAGAGCTGGAAGATCGCTGCGGTCCCGAAGGCCGGCTGGAGTCAGCCACAGACGGACATGTGGGTCTCGCGCCTGTGGATGCTGGCGGTCGGTGCGATGATCCTCGGACCGGTCATCTGGGTCGCCAGCCTTCTGCGCGAACGGCAAAAGAACATTGCCGTGCTGTCTCGCCACCAGGAGGAACTGCACGCCCTCTCGCACCGGCTCGACATCGCGCTCGAGGCCTCCAAGATCGGGGTCTGGGAGCTCGACCTGGCGACGGGCGCCCTCAACTGGGATGGCCGCATGGCGCAACTCTATGGCGTCGAGATCTCCGCCGTCGGCAACACCTACGAAACATGGCGGAACGCGCTCCACCCGGCGGATCTCGAGGAGGCCGAACGGGTCTTTCGCACCTGCATCGCCGACGGCACGGATTACGCGACCGAATTCCGCATCGTCACCCCGTCGGGCCAGGTTCGCCATATCCGCGCGCTCGGCACCACCTACCGCGACTCCTTCCTCCGTCGGAAGATGGTCGGGGTAAACTGGAACGTCACGGCGGACGTGACGCTGCAGCAGGAACTGCGCGAGGCGAAGGCCCGGGCGGAATCACAGAACCGCGAACTCGAGCTCGCCCGCCAGCACATGGAGCACAATTCGCTTCACGATGCGCTGACCAGCCTGCCGAACAGGCGCTATCTCGACCAGTATCTCGCCAAGCTGAATGAGAAGGCGGGAGAAGCAGAACACTTCACGCTGCTTCACATCGATCTCGACCGCTTCAAGGACATCAACGACACGCTCGGCCACAGCGCCGGCGATCACATCCTGAAGCAGGCGGCGCTCCGGTTGCGCGAGAGCATCCGCGCGGAGGATTTCGTCGCCCGCATCGGCGGTGACGAGTTCGTCGTCGTCTGCGCAGGCGCCTTCAACGAACGGGAACATCTCGACCTTGCCAAACGGCTCATCGATGCGATCAACCTGCCTCTGACCTATGCCGGGCACGAATGCCGCATCGGCGCCAGCATCGGCGTCGCCTCGCGCGCCGATTCCGGCATGCAGATCGAGCAATTGCTGGTCAACGCCGACATCGCCCTTTACGAGGCGAAGCGGCACGGACGCAATCGCGTCGAACGCTACAACGACGAACTGAAGTCATTGACCATCAGCACCAAGAAGACCGCGGACGCCATCCTCCGGTCGCTGGAGCAGAACGACTTCGTCGCGTACTTCCAGCCACAGTTCGACGCCCACACGCTGGAGATTTCAGGCGTCGAAGCGCTTGCACGGTGGGAGCACCCGGAACTCGGCATTCTCGGCCCCGACAGGTTCCTGAAGGTCGCAGAGAACCTCAACGTCGTCTCGCAGATCGACGCGACGATCCTCGACCAGGCGCTGTTTCAGCTCGCTCGCTGGCGCGCCAACGATCTCGACATCCGCAAGGTGTCGGTCAACATCTCCGCCCAGCGTCTTTTCGACGAAAGCCTTTTCCAGCATCTCGACCAGTTGAAACTGCTGCCCGGCAGCCTGTCCTTCGAGCTCCTTGAGTCGATCTCTTTCGACGATAACGGCTCGGCGGTCATCGAGAACATCGAACGAATCAGGCGCCACGGCATCGACATCGAAATCGACGATTTCGGCACCGGCTACGCCTCGATCCTGTCGCTGCTGAAGATCTCCCCGCGTCGGCTCAAGATCGATCGCCAGCTGACCTGCCCGATCATCGGATCACCGGCACAGCGCCGGCTGATCAGTTCGATCGTTGAGATCGGCCGTTCTCTCGGCATCGAGATCGTCGCCGAAGGTGTGGAAACGATGCAGCACGCGGCGATCCTGCGCGACCTTGGCTGCCAGTCCCTGCAGGGCTATGCCCTCGCCCGCCCCATGGACGGGGCAGCTTTCCTGCAGTTTGCGAAGGACCGGGCGCGCCCGGCCGCCGAAGACAATCGATCGGCGTAATCCTTGGCCCTCTCCGTCTTTGTAATCGTCCTTTTCGCCGCCGCTCTTCACGCGACATGGAACGCACTCGTCAAGGGCGCGGGTGACAAGCTGCTGACGACGGTGCTCGTCGCGGCCTCCGCCTCCCTGATCGCCGCCGTGGTCCTCCCCTTCCTCCCTCAGCCCGCTCCGGCGAGCTGGCCCTTTATCGCCACCTCGACCGTGCTGCAGGTCGGATACTTCGTGCTCGTCGCCCGCGCCTATCATGCGGCCGACATGAGCCAGACCTATCCCCTGATGCGCGGAACGGCGCCGTTGCTGGTCGCGCTCGCGAGCACCACGTGGATCGGCGAGCCCCTTTCGACCGCCGGCTGGATCGGTGTCGCCGTCATCTGCGCCGGGATTCTCAGCATGATGGGCGGACTGCCGGGACGCGACAGCCGAGCCGGCGTCATGCTCGCCCTCATGAACGCCGTGGTCATCGCCGGCTACACATTGGTGGACGGCGTCGGCGTCAGGCTGTCCGGATCGCCGGCGGCCTACACGCTCTGGCTATCTCTCCTCACCGGCCCGCCGCTGCTGCTTTGGGCCCTCCTCACCCGCCGCGAGGTCTTCCGGCGCTACAGCGCCGGCAACTGGCATCTCGGACTGATCGGCGGCATCGGGACGCTCTCCTCCTACGGAATCGCGCTCTGGGCGATGACGCTCGCGCCCGTTGCGGTCGTCGCGGCGCTGAGGGAGACGTCGATCCTGTTCGGCGCGGCGATCTCGGCGCTTGTACTCAAGGAACGGGTCGGGGGCACGCGCATCGCCGCCGCACTCATCATCGCCGCCGGCGCGATGATTCTCCGCATGCGCTGACCGGCGTCGGGCACACCTCGGCACGAAGCGTCTCCCACAATCGGTTCTTCCGGCCACCGCCGCGCCATGCTACGGCGGTGCCGCGACGTGCGTCGCGATCGGCAGGGAATGGTCATGACGAACGAGCAAACGTCTGCAAACAGGCATAATATTCACGCCACGGGACGGCAGAAGCTGCTGGCCCATCTGGCGATGCTGCTCTTTGCCATGCTGATCGCCTCGTCCTTCTCGATCGGCGGTCTTGCCACCCGTTCCATGCCGCCGATCGCGTTGCAGGCGGTGCGCTATGGGGCGACCGTCGCCGTCATCGGCACCTTGTGTTTCGGCATCTTCCGGCATCGCTTCCGCCTGCCGTCCGAGCCGGCGCGCTTCTTCGTCCTCGGCCTGCTGATGGCCGTCTACATGGTCACCATGTTCATCGCGCTGCAGTTCACCGCACCCGTTGCGACCGGCGCGGTGTTCACGCTGATGCCGCTCGCAAGCGCCGTCTTCGCCTGGATGCTGATGCGCCAGCGCACCCGGCCCGGCGTGCTGCTGAGCCTGCTGCTTGCCGCCGTCGGCGCGATATGGGTGATCTTCCGCGGCGATCTCGCCGCGCTCCTCGCCTTCGACGTCGGCCGCGGCGAGCTCATCTATTTCGTCGGCGTGCTCTGCCACGCGGCCTATGTGCCGCTGCTCCGCCGCTTCAATCGCGGCGAACCGGCGATCGTCTTCGTCTTCTGGGCGACCGTCTGCACCCTCTTCTTCATCCTGATTCCGGCGACGCCGCAGCTTGCGAGCATCGATTACGCCGCTCTGCCCGGCTTCGTCTGGTTTGCCGCACTCTATCTCGCGGTCGTCACCACCGGCATCACCTTCTTCCTCTTGCAGTTTGCCTCGATGCGCCTGCCCGCGCCGAAGGTGCTCGGCTACGGTTACCTGACGCCGACTTTCATCATCATCCTGGAAGGCCTGATCGGCCACGGCTGGGCCTCCGCGTCCGTCTTTGCCGGTGCGCTGGTCACCGCAGGCGGTCTCCTCCTGATGGCACGGCTGCCGGACTGATTAGCTGGCCCCTATCGGAACGAGCCCGCGCACGAAGAAGGCTTCGAGGAAGCGCGCCGCATCCTCGAAACGGTCGTCACAGGCCCGGCCTTCACCGAGAACGGCCCGCACCTGGACGTCGAAATCGGCATAGTGCTGGGTCGTCGACCAGATCGAGAAGATCAGGTGGTAGGGATCGCAGCCGACGATCTTGCCCGCGCTTATCCAGCTTCGGATCACCTCGACCTTCTCGTCGACCAGCGCCTTCAGCGGGCCTTTGAGCACGTCCTCGATGTTCGGCGCGCCCTGCAGGATTTCGTTGGCGAAAAGGCGGCTCTCGCGCGGAAAATCACGAGCCATCTCGAGCTTGCGCCGGATGTAGGAGCGCACCTCTTCCTCCGGGTCGCCTTCCGCGTCGAAGGCGCGCAACGGTTCGAGCCAGGTGTCGAGAACCCGGTCGATGAGGGTACGGTGCATCGCCTCCTTGGTGCGGAAATAATAGAGCAGGTTCGGCTTCGACATGCCGGCGACCTCGGCGATCTGGTCGATGGTCGCACCACGGAAGCCCCGGCGGGAAAATACGTCCAGGGCGGCTTCGAGGATCACCTCCTCCTTCTCCTCCTGGATGCGCGTCCGGCGCTGCGTCTGTGCTGCCCTCGGTATCGCCATGCGTTCCTCCTGTCGCCCGTCGGCCGCCGCTGTCACTGCCCTCTTCCGCTGCACATCTTTTCGGCAATTGCCCGCCAAATTGTCGTGTCTTTTTGATTTTTCCGGCTTGAGTGCGGCGATGGAAGTAGTAATGTTTACCAATCGGTCAAATTATCTGCCAGTTGTCTGACAAAGGCAACCGGGGATGTGACACCGGACAAGGCACGAAGAGGCCGCCCGGGACCATGGGAACAAAAAGAGGGCATGCGGCTTGCATGGCCCCATCGAAAAACTGGTGAGGATTTTGCAATGACGGCTGCACCCGGCGAGAATTTGCGCGTGAACGGCGATCGCCTGTGGGATTCACTCATGGAAATGGCGAGGATCGGCCCCGGCGTTGCCGGCGGCAACAATCGCCAGACGCTGACCGACGCCGACGGCGAAGGCCGCCACCTCTTCAAGAAATGGTGCGACGAGGCCGGGCTCACCATGGGGGTCGACAAGATGGGCACCATGTTCATGACCCGCCCCGGCACCGACCCCGATGCGCTGCCCGTCTATGTCGGTTCGCATCTCGACACCCAGCCGACCGGTGGCAAGTTCGACGGCGTGCTCGGCGTGCTCTCCGCCCTCGAAGTCGTCCGTTCGATGAACGACTTGGGCATCAAGACCAGGCATCCGATCGTCGTCACCAATTGGGCCAACGAGGAAGGCGCGCGCTTTGCGCCGGCCATGCTCGCCTCCGGCGTCTTCGCCGGCGTCCATACGCTGGACTACGCCTATGACCGCAAGGACCCCGAGGGCAAGACCTACGGCGAGGAGTTGAAGCGCATCGGCTGGCAGGGCGACGAGGATGTCGGCGCCCGCAAGATGCACGCCTATTTCGAATATCACATCGAGCAGGGGCCGATCCTCGAGGCCGAAGACAGGCAGATCGGCGTCGTCACCCACTGTCAGGGTCTCTGGTGGCTGGAATTCACCCTGACCGGCAGGGAGGCCCATACCGGCTCGACGCCGATGGCGATGCGCGTCAATGCCGGCCTTGCAATGTCCCGCATCATGGAAATGGTGCAGACGGTCGCCATGGAGAACCAGCCGGGCGCCGTCGGCGGCGTCGGACAGGTCTTCTTCTCTCCCAATTCCCGCAACGTTCTGCCGGGCAAGGTCGTCTTCACCGTCGACATCCGCACCCCCGACCTCGCCAAACTCAACGCCATGCGCGCGCGGATCGAGAAAGAGGCGGCCGTGATCTGCGAAGCGCTCGGCGTCGGCTGTTCGGTGGAGGCGGTCGGGCATTTCGACCCCGTCACCTTCGATCCGGTGCTGGTGGAACGTGTCCGCAAGGCCGCCGAACGGCTCGGCTACAGCCACATGAACATCATCTCCGGCGCCGGCCACGACGCCTGCTGGGCGGCCAAGGTCGCGCCGGCAACCATGGTCATGTGCCCCTGCGTCGGCGGCCTCAGCCACAACGAGGCAGAGGACATCTCCAGGGAATGGGCCACCGCCGGCGCCGACGTGCTCTTCCACGCGGTGCTGGAAACCGCGGAGATTGTGGGGTGATGTCACCCGCCTTCGGCGCCCCCTCGTCCGGCCCTTCGGGCCCCCTTCTCCCCGCTGGGGAGAAGGGGGTGCGCGCCGCGACCTTCCAGTCTCCGGCGACCGGGTCAATTATGCCATTGTTTGGCCTCAAGAAATGGAGCGCACCGCGCCGGCGTGACCTCTTCTCCCCCGCGGGGAGAAGGTGGCGCGCAGCGCCGGATGAGGGGGTCTCCCGCATGGCAGACGATCGACCGGACATCACCAAGCGCCGCCCGGGCAAGACAGATCAGGCACGAAGGCGAGCGGCATGACGCACGGAAGTCTGCAACAAGAAACACACGTGACACGGGGAGAGTGAGCATGAGCACAGTCATCAAGGGCGGCACGATCGTCACCGCCGATCTCACCTACAAGGCCGACGTCAGGATCGAGGGCGGCGTGATCGTCGAGATCGGCCCGAACCTTTCCGGCGACGAGGTGCTCGACGCCTCCGGCTGCTACGTCATGCCGGGCGGCATCGATCCGCACGTCCACCTCGAAATGCCGTTCATGGGCACCTATTCCTCCGACGATTTCGAAAGCGGTACGCGCGCCGGCCTTGCCGGCGGCACGACCATGGTCGTCGATTTCTGTCTGCCCGCTCCTGACCAGTCGCTTCTTGACGCGCTGCAGATGTGGCACAACAAGACGAGCCGCGCCAACGCCGACTATTCGTTCCACATGGCGATCACCGGCTGGAACAAACGCGTGTTCGACGAGATGGAAACCGTCGTTAGGGACAAGGGCATCAACACCTTCAAGCACTTCATGGCCTACAAGGGCGCTCTGATGGTGAACGACGACGAGATGTTCGCCTCCTTCTCGCGCTGCGCGGAACTCGGCGCGCTGCCGCTCGTCCATGCGGAGAACGGCGACGTGGTGGCCGCCATGTGCGCCAAGCTCCTGGCGGAAGGCAACAATGGACCGGAAGCGCACGCCTATTCGAGACCTGCCGAGGTCGAGGGCGAAGCGACCAACCGTGCGATCATGCTGGCCGACATGGCGGGGGTTCCGCTCTACGTCGTCCACACCTCCTGCGAACAGGCCCACGAGGCGATCCGCCGCGCCCGCCAGAAGGGCATGCGCGTCTACGGCGAACCGCTGATCCAGCACCTGACGCTCGACGACAGCGAATACTTCAACAAGGACTGGGACCACGCCGCCCGCCGCGTCATGAGCCCGCCGTTCCGCAACAAGCAGCATCAGGATAGCCTCTGGGCCGGCCTGCAATCGGGCTCGCTCTCCTGTGTGGCGACCGACCACTGCGCCTTCACCACCGACCAAAAACGCTTCGGCCTCGGCGACTTCACCAAGATCCCGAACGGCACCGGCGGGCTCGAAGACCGCATGCCGATGCTCTGGACCTACGGTGTTGCAACCGGCCGCCTGACGATGAACGAGTTCGTCGCCGTCACCTCGACCAACATCGCCAAGATCCTCAACATGTATCCGAAGAAGGGCGCGATCCTCGTCGGCGCCGACGCCGACATCGTGGTCTGGGATCCGAAGCGCTCGAAAACGATTTCGGCCGGCACCCAGCAGTCGGCGATCGACTACAACGTCTTCGAAGGCAAGCAGGTGACGGGCCTGCCGCGCTTCACGCTCACCCGCGGCATGGTCGCGATCGAGGAAGCGACCGTCAAGACACGCGAAGGCCATGGCGAGTTCGTCAGGCGCGAGCCGTTCCAGGCGGTCAACAAGGCGCTCTCCACCTGGAAGGAACTGGTCGCCCCCCGCAAGGTCGAGCGCACCGGCATTCCGGCGACGGGGGTTTGAGCGGTCCGATGGCGTTGGCGCTCGGCGTTCCCCCCCTCTGCCCTGCCGGGCATCTCCCCCTCAAGGGTGGAGATCGGAGGCGGCTGACCACTCGCCACACCTCCTCCTTGAGGGGGAGGTCGCCGCGAAGCGGCGGGTGGGGGTGATCCAGGCGACGAGTTCGGCTTCGGAAGTTCGCGCTGGCGGCTCATACATCACCCCACCCCGGAGCTTTGCTCCGACCCTCCCCCTCAAGGGGAGGGTGGGGTCGCGACGCGTCGTAGAACCGATCTCCCCCCGTGAGGGGGAGATGTCCGGCAGGACAGAGGGGGGTGCAGGCCACGCCCTCTTCTCCCCGTCGGAGGGAAGGGTAACCTCAAACCTCCACCAGCGCATCCAGCTCCGGCAACAGAACGACGCTTTCCTGCTCGTTCGGGTCGGTGCGGGCGATGATCGCCGAGCACGGCGTGCTGGAAAGGTTCGCCGGCAGGTGCGGCACGCCGGCCGGGATGTAGAACATCTCGCCCGCGTGCAGGATCACGTGGTTTTCCAGCCGGTCGCCGTACCAGGTATGCGCCTGGCCGGAGAGGCAGTAGATCGCGGTTTCATGGCTCTCGTGCAGGTGCGCCTTGGCGCGCGCTCCGGGCGGCATCGTCAGAAGGTGCATGCAGATGCCCTTCGAACCGACCGTCTCCGCCGCGATCCCCTCGAAATAGCTGAGCCCCTGCTTGCCGTCATAGGTGTTGCCGGGCTTGACGATGCGGCAGGTGGGTTTCGATGATGCTTCCATGGTCGCGACCTCTTCTCCCTGGCGGCCGTTCCGCCGTTTCCCTTTCGCCGCTTCTTCGCGGCGCCTCATTGACAGAATGCAAGAGGCCTGATGCCTTTGCAAGAAAGCCGAATGGTTCCAACGCATGACTGCACCCTGCTCCGTCGTCTCCGCCAAGGACCTCAGTCTGGTCTTCCAGACCAATGACGGTCCCGTCCATGCCCTGTCGAACGTCGATCTTGAGGTCGAGAAGGGTGACTTCGTCTCCTTCATCGGTCCCTCCGGCTGCGGCAAGACGACCTTTCTGAGGGTGATCGCCGACCTCGAAAAGCACACCTCCGGCGACATCACCGTCAACGGCATGACGCCGGAGGACGCCCGCAAGGACCGCTCCTACGGCTACGTCTTCCAGGCAGCCGCCCTCTATCCGTGGCGGACGATCGAGAAGAACATCGCCCTGCCGCTGGAGATCATGGGATATGGCAGGCAGGAGCAGCAGCGGCGCATCGAGGAGACGCTGAAGCTCGTCAACCTCACCGGCTTCGGCAAGAAATTTCCTTGGCAGCTCTCCGGCGGCATGCAGCAGCGCGCCTCGATCGCCCGCGCGCTCGCCTTCGACGCCGACCTCCTGCTGATGGACGAGCCCTTCGGGGCGCTGGACGAGATCGTCCGCGATCACCTGAACGAACAGCTGCTGAAGCTCTGGGCGGCGACCAACAAGACCATCTGTTTCGTCACTCACTCGATCCCGGAAGCCGTCTATCTGTCGACCAAGATCGTCGTCATGAGCCCGCGGCCCGGCCGCGTCACCGACATCATCCATTCCACGCTACCGAAGGAGCGCCCGCTCGACATCCGCGAGACAGAGGAGTTCTTGCGAATAGCCCACCGCGTCCGCGAGGGCCTGAAGGCGGGGCATAGCTATGATGAATAGTGCCCGCCCGGCAAGAAGGGCCCCTCCCCAACCCCTCCCCACAAGGGGGAGGGGCTCGGCCGCCCGATCCGCGCCCTTTGACACTGGCAGGACAATACCGCGGGTCTTCTCCCCCCTTGTGGGGGAGATGGCCGGCAGGCCAGAGGGGGTCTTTGTCAAAGGACGATCGCTACCGCTGGAGTGTCCCATGCCGCATTCCAATATCGATCCGAAGACCAGAAAACGTGCAAGGACCCTCCGCCGCGAACTGACTAAGGCCGAGCGGGAGATGTGGGATCTATTGCGAGATTTCAGACCCCGTGGCGCGCGCTTTCGTAGGGAGACACCGATCGGTCCTTACATCGCTGACTTCGCTTGGCTTTCTGCCCGGGTGATTGTGGAGGTCGATGGTAACAGTCACGAGACGGATAAAGGCCGAGCACACGACCTGCGCAGGGACGCATTTCTTCGCAGCCAGGGCTTTGAGGTTCTCCGTTTCGACAACGATCAGGTAGTCGACAACCCGAGCTACGTGTTCATCGCCCTGGAAAAGGCGCTGCAACAATTCCTGACGACGGAGGAGAGCCCATGACCTCCCCCTCCTACTTCCGCGACCGCATCCTGCCCATCCTGACCGTGCTCCTCGTGATCCTCGTCGTCTGGCACCTCTTCGTCGTCTACCTGAACGCGCCCTTCGTGCGCGACCAGGCCGCGCGCGCCGGCGAGACGGTAACCTTCGGGCAGGTGGTCGAGCGCACGTTCAACCAGGAACGGCCGGTCCTGCCCGCGCCGCACCAGATCGCCGTCGAGCTTTGGGATACCACCGTCGGCAAGGCGATCACCTCGAAGCGCAGCCTCGTCTATCATGCCTGGATCACGCTCTCGGCGACGCTCGCCGGCTTCGGCATCGGCACGCTGCTCGGCGTGCTGCTGGCGGTCGCGATCGTGCACAACCGCGCCATGGACCGCTCCTTCATGCCGTGGGTGATCGCCAGCCAGACGA
This sequence comes from Ciceribacter thiooxidans, assembly GCF_014126615.1. Taxonomy (NCBI): domain Bacteria; kingdom Pseudomonadati; phylum Pseudomonadota; class Alphaproteobacteria; order Hyphomicrobiales; family Rhizobiaceae; genus Ciceribacter; species Ciceribacter thiooxidans. The sequence continues at coordinate 813,456 of NZ_CP059896.1, read as the reverse complement.
TCCCGATCCTCGCGGTGGCACCGATGATCATCGTGGTGCTGAACTCGATCGGCGTTTCCGGCCTGCTGCCGAAGGCGCTGATCTCGACCTACCTCTCCTTCTTCCCGATCGTCGTCGGCATGGTGAAGGGGTTGAGGAGCCCGGACACGATCCTGCTCGACCTGATGCACACCTATAACGCCAGCCGCTTGCAGATCTTCTGGAAGCTGCGCTGGCCGGCCTCGATGCCCTATCTCTTCACCTCGCTGAAGGTGGCGATCGCCATTTCGCTCGTCGGCGCCATCGTCGGCGAGCTGCCGACCGGGGCAGTGGCCGGGCTCGGCGCCCGCCTGCTCTCCGGCTCCTATTACGGGCAGACGATCCAGATCTGGGCTGCCCTCTTCATGGCGTCCGGTCTTGCCGCCGTCCTCGTCACCATCGTCGGCATGGCCCATTCCGCCGTCCTGAAGCGCATGGGGGAAAAGCCGTGAACAGCGCCTATCTGATCTTCGCCGTCCTGTTCTGGCTCGGCGCCTGGGGCCTCAACGAATGGCTGGTGCGCCGCCGTTTTGCGGCACCGGCCGCAAGGCGGGCAGCCCGTATCGCCGTTCCGCTGATCTTCGGCATCACGCTGCTGGTCGTCTGGGAATGCGTCGTGCGTGGTTTCTCGATCCCGTCGATCCTGCTGCCGCCACCCTCGGCAATCTGGACAAAGCTCGTCGGGTCCGTGCCGACCCTCTGGGCCGATTTCCGCCAGACCTTCCTGAAATCGGTGCTGACCGGCTATGTCTTCGGCTGCGGTCTCGGCTTTGCAGTCGCGATCCTGATCGACCGCTCGCCCTTCCTCCAGAAGGGGCTGCTGCCGATCGGCAACTTCGTCTCGGCACTCCCGATCGTCGGCGTCGCGCCGATCATGGTGATGTGGTTCGGCTTCGACTGGCAATCGAAGGTCGCCGTCGTCGTCATCATGACCTTTTTCCCGATGCTGGTGAACACGGTCCAGGGCCTTGCCTCGGCAAGCCATATCGAGCGCGATCTGATGCGCACCTACGCCGCGAGCTGGTGGCAGACACTGGTGAAGCTCCGGCTGCCGGCCGCCTGGCCGTTCATCTTCACCGCCCTCAAGATCAATTCCACGCTGGCGCTCATTGGCGCGATCGTGGCAGAATTTTTCGGCACCCCGATCGTCGGCATGGGGTTCCGGATTTCCACGGAAGTGGGGCGTTCGAATGTCGACATGGTCTGGGCCGAGATCGCGGTCGCCGCGCTCGCCGGTTCGGTCTTCTACGGGGTGGTGGCGCTGGCAGAGCGTGCCGTCACCTTCTGGCATCCGTCTGTCCGTGGTGGACAGGCTTGAACAAAAAAGAGGGAACAGGAATGAAAACGACAATCGCATCTCTGCTGCTGGCCGGCGCCGTCTCGCTGATGGCGATGCAGGCCGCAGCCGCCGACAAGGTGACACTGCAGCTCAAATGGGTGACGCAGGCGCAGTTCGCCGGCTATTACGTCGCCAAGGACAAGGGCTTCTACGAAGAGGAAGGCCTTGACGTCGAGATCAAGCCGGGCGGCCCGGACATCGCCCCGCCGCAGGTTCTGGTCGGCGGCGGCGCCGACGTGATCGTCGACTGGATGCCCTCCGCACTCGCCACCCGCGAAAAGGGCGTGCCGCTCGTCAATATCGCCCAGCCGTTCAAGTCGTCCGGCATGATGCTGACCTGTCTCAAGGAGACCGGCATCACCAAGCCGGAAGACTTCAAGGGCAAGACGCTCGGCGTCTGGTTCTTCGGCAACGAATATCCGTTCCTCTCGTGGATGGCCCATCTCGGCATCAAGACCGACGGATCGCCGGACGGCGTGACCGTGCTCAAGCAGGGCTTCAACGTCGACCCGCTGTTGCAGAAGCAGGCCGCCTGCATCTCGACCATGACCTATAACGAATACTGGCAGGTCATCGACGCCGGCATCAAGGCGGAAGACCTCGTTACCTTCAAGTACGAGGACGAAGGCGTGGCGACCCTCGAGGACGGCCTCTACGTGCTCGAGGACAAGCTGAAGGACCAGGCCTTCAAGGACAAGATGGTCAAGTTCGTCCGCGCTTCGATGAAGGGCTGGAAGTGGGCAGAGGAAAATCCGGATGACGCCGCAGGCATCGTTCTCGACAACGACGCCTCCGGCGCCCAGACCGAGAAGCACCAGAAGCGCATGATGGGCGAGGTCGCCAAGCTGACCGCCGGCTCGAACGGCGCCCTGGACGAGGCCGACTACAAGCGCACGGTCGCGACGCTGCTCGGCGGCGGATCGGATCCGGTCATCACCAAGGAGCCGGAGGGCGCCTTTACCCATGAGATCACCGACGCTGCATTGAAGTAGTCTTCGGCGACGCCAGAACGACAAGAACGACCAGGACGCACGGGTCACCGCCCGTGCGTCTTGCTGTTGCGAGACGGGCACAGTCCGGCCGTTCCTCGGTCAAAACTGGATGTAACGGCGACCGTGTGCGCTCCAGACGTTGATTTACCTGAAACGTCAGCCTAATATTTCGCGCGCAAAGCGCTTTGGAGGGCCTTGCAGGCAGCCTTTACCAAACCCAAGTAAACCGCTTGAAGTGCCTTCGGGAAGAATTGTCGGTCGCGTTCAGAGAAGATATACGGCTTCCGTAAAGAGTTACGGAACTCCCGCCGGACTTCTACGGCCATTCTCCGGTTTTAGAACAGTGAATTTCTTGAAGTTGAACCTCGGAAGGGACAGATGAGTCGATACCTGAACACGACGGCCGTGCTGCTGGCACTGGGCACCGTTCTCGCGCCGCTGACCGCAACCGCCGAGGAGGCACCGGCCGCCAAGACCGAACAGATCCTGCCGTCCATCGTCGTCACCGAGGCGAAAGTGCAAAAGCTGGTCGATCGGGTCGTTGCGACAGGCACCATCAAACCGGTCGAGGAGATCTATGTCCAGCCGCAGGTCGAAGGGCTTTCGATCCGCTCGCTCGAGGCAGATGTCGGTGACCGTGTGGAAGCCGGCGGCATACTCGCCCGTCTCTCCGACGACAGCCTGCTGCTGCAAAAGAGCCAGCTCGTCGCGACCAGGGCCAAGGCGGAAGCAGCGCTCGCCCAGTACCGGGCCCAGTTGAGGGATGCCGAAGCGAATGCTGCCGAGGCCGAGCGGCAGTACAAGCGGGCGACCACGCTCGGCAAGTCCGGCACCGTCTCCACCTCGCAGATCGAGCAGGCGGAAACCGCCGCGACCAGCGCCAGGGCCAAGGCCAGCAGCACAGAGCAGGCGATCGCGATCGCCGAAGCCGACATCAAGGTCGTCGACAGCCAGATCGCCGACATCGACCTGAAACTCGCACGTACCGATATCAAGACCCCGGCCGCGGGTGTCGTCGCCTCGCGCACCGCCAAGATCGGCGCGATTGCGAGCGGTGCCGGCCAGCCACTCTTCACCGTCATCCGTGACGGCCAGATCGAGCTGGTCGCCGATGTCTCCGAAACCGATGTCCTGAAGATGAAGGTGGGCCAGAAGGCCAACATCACCGTCGCCGGCGGCAGCTCGACGCTCACCGGAACCGTTCGGCTGATTGCCCCGGTCGTCGACCAGCAGACCCGCCTCGGCGCCGTGCATATTGCGATCGACGACGATTCCGGCGCACGCGCCGGCATGTATGCCAAGGCCGCCATCATCGTCGAGGAGGCGACCACGCTTGCCCTTCCCCTCGCCTCCGTGACCACAGAGCGCGGCACCTCCTTCGCCCGCAAGGTCGAGGGCGGCGTCGTCAAGCAGACGGCGATCGAGGTCGGCATCCAGGACGACGGCTTCGTGCAGGTCGTCAGCGGACTGAAGGAAGGCGACGAGGTCGTCGCCAAGGCCGGCGCCTTCGTCGGAGACGGCGACCACATCAATCCCGTGCGCGAACAGCAAGCTGCAGTGTCGAACTGACCCGAGGTTAACCCATGAACTTCTCCGCCTGGTCGATCCGCAACCCGATTGCGCCGCTGCTCGCCTTCGCCCTTCTGGTGATCGTCGGTCTGCAGTCGTTCTACACGCTGCCGATCACCCGCTTTCCGAACATCGACGTGCCGGTGGTGGCGATCACGATCACCCAGAGCGGCGCCTCGCCTGCCGAACTGGAGATGCAGGTCACCAAGGAGATCGAGGATGCCGTCGCGTCGATCAGCGGCATCGACGAGATCCAGTCGACGGTGACAGACGGCCAGTCCCAGACGGTCGTCGTGTTCCGCATCGAGAAGCCGACCGGCGAGGCCGTCCAGGACACCAAGGACGCGATCGACAAGGTTCGTGGCTCCTTGCCGGCCGGCATCGACGAGCCGATCGTCTCCAAGGTCGACGTCGAGGGGCAGGCCATCCAGACCTTCGCCGTCTCCTCACCCAACATGACGCTCGAGGAGCTCTCCTGGTTCGTCGACGACACGATCAAGCGCTCGTTGCAGGGCGAGCCCGGCATCGGCCGGATCGACCGCTACGGCGGCTCCGATCGCGAAATCCTGGTCTCGCTGAACGCCGACCGCCTCGATGCCCACGGCATCACGGCGGCGGACGTCAACGCACAGCTTCGCGGCACCAACCTCGATCTCGGTTCCGGCCGCGGCCAGGTCGCCGGCAACGAGCAGACGATCCGCACGCTGGGCGACGCCAAGGACGTGGCCCGACTGGCGGAAACGACGATCGCGCTTCCGAACGGACGCTTCGTCAAGCTCGCCGACCTCGGTACGATCAAGGACACCTACGAGGAGCCGAAGTCGTTCTCGCGCTTCAACGGCACGCCGTCGGTCACCTTCGCGGTCTTCCGCGCAAAGGGCGCCAGCGAAGTCTCCGTGGCGGAAACCGTCGCCAAGAAGCTCGATCAGGTTCGGGAAGCCCATCCCGACGTCAAGATCGAGATGGTCGACGACTCCGTCTACTTCACCTATGGCAACTACGAAGCGGCACTCCACACGCTGATGGAAGGCTCGATCCTCGCCGTCATCGTGGTGTTCCTCTTCCTCCACAACTGGCGTGCGACTCTGATTGCCGCGGTCGCCCTACCGCTCTCGGCCATTCCCACCTTCTGGGTGATGGATCTCATGGGCTTCTCGCTGAACCTCGTGAGCTTCCTCGCGCTCACGCTCGCGACCGGGATCCTGGTCGATGACGCGATCGTGGAGATCGAGAACATCGCCCGCCACATCAAGCTCGGTAAGACGCCCTATCGGGCGGCGATCGAGGCCGCCGACGAAATCGGCCTCGCCGTCATCGCGACGAGCTTCACGATCATCGCCGTCTTCGTGCCCGTGTCCTTCATGCCCGGCATCGGCGGACAGTACTTCATCCAGTTCGGCCTGACGGTCGCCTTCTCGGTGCTGTTCTCGCTTCTCGTCGCCCGCTTCATCACGCCGCTGATGGCAGCCTATCTGATGCGCGCGGAAGACGGCATGGAGGACCATCACGACAACGACAGCCGTCTGATGAAGACCTACACCCGGCTGGTGACAGGAACGACGAGCAAGTGGTATTCGCGCTACGCGACGCTTGCCGGCGCGATCCTCTTCCTCATCGGCTCCATGGCGCTGCTGTCGCAGGTACCGGGCAGTTTCATGCCGCCGGACGATTCTTCCCGCATCGTGCTCTCGGTCGAACTGCCGCCGAATGCCACGCTCGAGGAAACCTCCGCCGCCAGCGAGAAGGTCTATGAGGCCGTTCGTGACCTCGAGGGTGTCGAAAGCGTCTTCGTCCTCGGCGGCGCCTCGCCCAAGGGCGATCTTGAACTGCGCCGCGCGACGGTCCGCATTATCCTGCAGAATATCGACCATTCGCTGGTGAAGGTTCTCGTGAACAAGGGTCTCGGTTCGCTGCCCCTGATCGGCTCCTACCTGCCGAAAATCGAGGAAAAGGGCCGCACCCGTCCGCAATGGGAGGTCGAGAAGGAAGTCTTCGCCAAGGTCCGTTCGATCCCGGACGTTCGCATCTCCAAGGTGAACGACCGCGCCGAGCGTGAACTCACGTTCAACTTCCTCTCCACCAACGAACAGGACCTGAACGACGCCGTTCGTCTCCTGGAATCGCGCCTGCGTGCCTCGCCGATCCTCGCCAATGTCAGCTCGGAAGGTGCCCTGCCCCGGCCCGAACTGCAGATCCGTCCGCACAAGGACGAGATCGCCCGCCTCGGCATCACGCCGCAGCAGATCGCCCAGACCGTGCGCGTCGCCACCATCGGCGATATCGATGCGCAGTTGACCAAGATCTCGCTCGACGACCGGCAAATCCCGATCCGGGTGCAGATGGCGCTCGACGTCCGGCGTGACCTCGCCGCGATCCGGGCCCTGAAGGTGCAGACCGCGACCGGCCAGACCGTGCCGCTCTACAGCATCGCCGATGTCGACTACTCGGAAGGCCCGAGCTCGATCAAGCGCAATGCCCGCAGTCGCGTCGTGGCGATCGGCTCAGACGTTCCGCAGGGCACCGCGCTCGATACGGCGACGGCGGAGTTCAAGCGCATCGTCGACGAGACGAAGCTGCCGCCGACGGTGCGTCTGGCAGAAAGCGGTGATGCCAAGATCCAGGCCGAGATGACCGCGAGCTTCGGCAATGCAATGCTGATGGGCCTGATGCTGGTTCTCGTCGTGCTGATCCTGCTTTTCAAGGACGTGATCCAGCCCTTCACCATCCTGTTCTCGCTGCCGCTCGCGATCGGTGGAGTGGCAGTGGCGCTGATCATCACCCAGAATGCACTCTCCATGCCGGTGCTGATCGGCATCCTGATGCTGATGGGGATCGTCACGAAGAACGCCATCCTGCTGGTGGACTTCGCGATCGAGATGCGCAACCGCGGCATGAGCCGCGTCCAGGCGATGGTGGAAGCCGGCCGCAAGCGCGCCCGGCCGATCATCATGACCTCGATCGCCATGTCTGCCGGCATGTTGCCGTCCGCGATGGGCGTCGGCGAAGGTGGCTCCTTCCGCGCGCCGATGGCGATCGCGGTGATCGGCGGCATCATCGTCTCGACGGCACTCAGCCTTCTGGTCGTGCCCGCTTTCTTCCTGATCATGGACGACCTCTCCCACCTGCTCGGCTGGATCTTCGGCCGCCTCGTCGGCCGCAAGGAAGAAGAGGAAGAGACACTCAGCCGCGAAGAACTCAGCGTGCGCACCCGCAGGAACAACGAGGCGCTGACTTCGATCGAGCAGCGTCTGGCCAGCATCGAAAAGCGGGCTTCCGGCGGGACGCCGGCGCCGGCGGATTCGAACAAGCTCGTGCCGATCCGGCCGCTCGCCGCCGAGTAAGGGCCTACATCCACACCGCAAATGGGAAAAGAGCCGGGAGACCGGCTCTTTTTCGTTGTCAGACAGGCTCATCGCGGCCGATTTTTCGCAGATCGGCACGACGCGATTGATCGAAATCAAATGATCACTTCCCGGCGTTGCTTATCCTGCCTCGCACTGGGGAATGAGTGCAGCGTAGGTCGTTTCCCGGTTTTGGGAGTGAGGCTTGGTCGGCCCCTCGCCGCGGATTGCCCGCGGCAGTGGAACGGCGGCTCGGGCGGACGGCAACGCACGGCCGAGGACTGCCGACGACGTGTACGGCTCGGACGGAGACCACTCCCAGCGAAGCCGGATCGACGACCATCTTCCAGAAACCGGCAACGAGCCCTGCGTCTGCCACGCAAGGCCGGCAGGAATGGTGATACCTGTGAACAAGACATTGAAGCTGAACACACGCGACAAGAACATATTGCTGAGAAGTTCCTTCATGGAGTCTCTCGGTCCTGTCTCGATGGCACGGATGCTCGACCTTGCGACCGTCACCAATTTCGAGGCGCGAGACATTCTCTTCCGGGAAGGCGAGGTTGCGGAATACTTCTACTGCTCCCTGACCGGCTATGTGCGGCTCTACCGGCTGAACAGGGACGGTCGCGAGGCGGACATCCGCATCTGCGGACCGGGAGATACGTTCGCCGAATGCCTGCTCGCCTGTGGCGATCGCTACCTCTACAACGCCCAGGCAGCGGAAAACGTCGTGGTGGCGCGTTTCGAACTGCAGAAGGTGCGCCAGCTCGCCGAGCAGGAAAAGGACGTGGCGAAGGCCGTGATCCAGTGCCTGTCCGCTCATCTGCGCAGCAGCATGGATTGCATCGCCAACGACCGGCTGCAGACGGCACCGCAGCGCGTCGCCCATTATCTGCTCGACAACTGCCCGCAGGACGGCAGCTCCGCCTCGATCCGCCTCCCCTTCCAGAAGAGCTTGCTCGCCGGCAAGCTCGGGCTGGCGCCGGAGGCCCTGTCGCGCGCCTTTTCCTCTCTCCGCCGGGCGGGCGTGACGGTGCGCGGGCGTATCATCCAGATCAGCGACATCAGCGCGCTGAAGCAGATCTGAAACGCGATCTGTCCGCAACGACAGCCGGCGATCAGAGGCCGCCGGTTTCCTTGATGAACTGCACGATATCTTCCACACCCGCTCCGCGCTTCATGTCCGAGAAGACATGCGGCTTGGCATTGCGCATCCGCCGGGCGTCGCGATCCATCACGTCGAGATCGACCTCGACGTAAGGGGCGAGATCCTTCTTGTTGATTACCAGGAGATCCGAGCGGGTAATGCCCGGGCCGCCCTTGCGCGGGATTTCCTCGCCCTGGCAGACGGAGATCACGTAGATCGTCAAATCGGCGAGATCGGGCGAGAACGTCGCCGCCAGATTGTCGCCGCCCGATTCGATGAAGACGACGTCGAGATCGGGAAAGCGCCGATTGAGATCGGCGATCGCCTGCAGGTTGATCGTCGCATCCTCGCGGATCGCCGTGTGCGGGCAGCCGCCGGTCTCGACACCAACGACACGGTCCGAGGAAAGCGCCTGCATGCGCACGAGCGCGTCGGCATCCTCGCGCGTATAGATGTCGTTGGTGACGACGGCGACCGAATAGTCGGCGCGCAGCGCCTTGCAGAGCTTTTCGGTGAGCGCCGTCTTGCCGGAGCCCACAGGGCCGCCGATGCCGATGCGCAGAGGACCGTTTGCCGATTTCATGCCGTGTATCCCGTTGCAAGAAGAGTGAAGCCCGCGCCGATCACCAGGCAGAGCGGTCCATAGTAGCGCCGGTCGAGCCTCGCAAAAGGTTGCTGCGGAACCCGTGCTCGCCACGCCGGCAGATAAGCGGCGACGCCGCGGGCAAGAAAGACAAAAGCAAGGACCATGCCAGCGAAGGTGAGCGACCAGCGCCAGAACGGCCAGACACTGAGCGAGGCGAGTGCAAGCGCGACATAGGCCGCGACAGCGAGCGCGACCGCAACCAGCACCGCGGCCGCAGGCGGCGGCATTTGCTCTTGTCCCTTGAAGCCGACCACCATCCGCACGAGCTCCCGCTCGCTCGCGGCCGGAAAGGTCGATCCCGCGGCCCAGGCGAGATGCAGGGCAGCAATCGCCAGAAGCAGGACGGCGAGGAGAAGGGCGAGCGCGGTCATGAGAGGAACAGCCTCGAATGCTGGGTCTCGTGCCGGAGGCTCATCTGGTCGGCGACGAGCGTTGCACTGCCGAGATCCTCGAGCGTCGACGATGCAGCCTTCCCGGCCTGCTCGGCGACAACCTCTTCCAGCGCCGAGAGAAGCGCGACACCCCGGCTCTGCCCGAGGACGCCGAGACGGATCGCCGCCGAGACGAGTTGCGACACCGCAGCGTGGAGAAAGGCGGCAACGGTCTCGGCAAGGCGGACACCGTTCGAGGCAGCAACGGCGCCGACGGCGACGCTGTAGGCCGTCCCGTCACCGAGCACATCCGGAACAGAGCCGGGCCAGGCGTCTGCTGCCGCAAGGAAGGCGCCACCCTGCCGCGAGATTTCGACATGACGTTCGGCCGATCCGGCGAGAGCCGTTGCGAGTTCGGCGACCTCCCGCAGCCGTTCATCGTCGGCCACGGAGCGGTAAGCCTCCGCAAGCAGCACCGCATCGTTCCGCAAGCTGCCGTTTCGAAGCAGGGTCAGGAGCCAGTCCTTCAACGTCTCGGCCGACGATACGTGTCCCGCCTGTACCGCGGCTTCGAGGCCGCCGGAATAGGCAAAGCCTCCGACCGGGAAGGCCGGCGAAAGCCAGGCCATCAGCCGCAACAGGCCCTCGACTGCAGGGCGTTCACGCATCGGCGCTCACTCGTGACCGCCATGCCCGTGGCCGTGGTTGTCGCCATGGGTGTGATAGGCCCCTCGCATCGGCTGGAAGGCTTCGACGATCTCCACCACCCGCGCGCCGAGGAGTTCGATCATCTCCCGGATCACCCGGTCGCGCAGGATGAGGATGCGATCCGCCTCGATCTGCGCCGACATGTGGCGGTTGCCGAGGTGCCAGGCGAGTTCGGCCAGGTGCAGAGCGTCGCGCGGAACGATCTCGTAGAGCGACTCCTTCGCCGCCCGGATCTCGACCTGGTCGCCGTTGTCGAGCACCAGCCGGTCGCCGTCGCCGAAGACCACCGGCTCTTTGAGGTCGAGCATGACCATGTCACCATCGGCGAGATGAAGTAGCTTCCGCCTCAGGTGCCGCTCGTCATGGGCGAGCACCACCGTGCCTATGGGAGCGGTGACAGAAGTTCCGGCCGAGAGATAGGTCGTGATGCGCTGCATGGCTAATCCGAATTGACTACCCTGAAAATGCAGAATTTGGACGTACCCCGCAACAGGGAAGTTGTGCTCGTGACACGCCTGACGGCTTTTCCGCGAGAATACGAAAAGGGCGCCGGCCAGCCGGCCGACGCCCTCGAAACCAGGAGCGGCGAAAGCCTCAGGCGGCCTTCTTTTCCTGCAGTTTCGCCAGGATGTTCTGCGGCGAGGAAACGCCGTAGGGATCGCTCTCGCAATTGTCGGAGAAGCCTTCTTCCTCGAACCACTGCTCAATCGCACCGTTGTTGATGATCGCCGCATAGCGCCAGGAGCGCATGCCAAAGCCGAGGTTGTCCTTGCGGACCAGCATACCCATCTTGCGGGTGAACTCGCCGGAGCCGTCGGGGATCAGCTTGACGTTTTCGAGGTTCTGCTGCTTGCCCCAGGCGTTCATCACGAAGGCGTCGTTGACGGAAATGCAGTAGATTTCGTCAATGCCTTCGGCCTTGAACTCGTTGTACATCTTCTCGAAGTCGGGAAGCTGGTAGGTCGAGCAGGTCGGGGTAAATGCGCCCGGCAGCGAGAACAGGATGACCCGCTTGCCCTTGAAGTAGTCGTCTGAGGTGACGTCCTGCCAACGATAGGGGTTCGGACCGCCGACGGACTCGTCACGGACGCGGGTACGGAAGGTGACTTGGGGCACTTTCTTGCCGATCAGCATAGCAATCTCCTTGCATGGGAAACACGTTAGCCGGCGCATCAGGGGGCGGAGCGCCGTACTTGCGAATTAGAACTACACTAAAATTGGTTGCGACGCAGCATGAAACATCGTCGCAGGGCGGATGCATGGCTGGGTTGCGGCAAGCGCATGGCTGAGCTGTCCGCCAGCGTCATCGCCGCCCAATCCTGTATGACCGGCAGTCAGAACAGGAAATACCGCTGCGCCATCGGCAGCTTCGTCGCCGGTTCGCAGGTGAGCAATTCGCCGTCGGCGCGCACTTCATAGGTCTCCGGATCGACCTCGATCTCCGGCGTCAGGTCGTTATGGATCATCGACGCCTTGGAAATGCCCCCGCGGGTATTCCGGACGGCCACCAACTGCTTGGCGACGCCGAGCCGGTTTGCGAGCTCGGCATCCAGCGAGGCCTGGGAGACAAAGGTGACGGAGGAATTGGTCCGCGCCTTGCCGTAGGCGCCGAACATCGGCCGGTAATGCACCGGCTGCGGCGTCGGGATCGAGGCGTTCGGATCGCCCATCGGGGCCGCGACGATCGTCCCGCCCATCAGCACCATGTCCGGCTTGACGCCGAAAAAGGCCGGGTTCCAGAGGACGAGGTCCGCCCGCTTGCCGATCTCGACGGAGCCGATCTCGTGGCTGACGCCGTGGGCGATCGCCGGGTTGATCGTGTACTTGGCGATATAGCGCTTCACCCGTGCATTGTCGTTGTCGCCGGTCTCCTGCGGCAGCCGCCCGCGCTGGCGCTTCATCTTGTCCGCCGTCTGCCAGGTGCGGATCGCCACCTCCCCGACGCGGCCCATCGCCTGGCTGTCGGAGGAGATGATCGAGAAGGCGCCGATGTCGTGGAGAATGTCTTCCGCCGCGATCGTCTCCTTGCGAATACGGCTTTCGGCGAAGGCGATGTCTTCCGGAATCGATGCCGAGAGGTGATGGCAGACCATCAGCATGTCGAGATGCTCGGCGATCGTGTTGACCGTGTAGGGCCGTGTCGGGTTCGTCGAAGACGGGATGACGTTCGCCTGCCCGCAGATGCGGATGATGTCCGGCGCGTGGCCGCCGCCTGCCCCTTCTGTGTGGAAGGCGTGGATCGTCCTGCCCTTGATCGCGCCGATCGAATCCTCGACGAAGCCCGACTCGTTCAGCGTGTCGGTGTGGATCATCACCTGCACATCGTACTGGTCGGCGACCGAGAGGCAGCAGTCGATCGCCGCCGGCGTCGTTCCCCAGTCCTCGTGCAGCTTCAGCGAGGAGGCGCCACCGAGCACCATCTCCTCGAGCGCTCCCGGCAGCGAGGCATTACCCTTGCCGGCGAAGGCGAGATTCATCGGGAAGGCATCCGCCGCCTCGATCATCCGGGCGATATGCCAGGGACCCGGCGTACAGGTGGTGGCGAGTGTCCCGTGGGCAGGTCCGGTACCGCCACCGAGCATGCAGGTGATGCCGGACATCAGCGCCTCCTCGATCTGCTGCGGACAGATGAAGTGGATGTGGCTGTCCATGCCGCCGGCGGTGACGATCTTGCCCTCGCCGGCGATTGCTTCCGTCCCCGGCCCGACGATAATGGTGACGTCCGGCTGCGTGTCGGGATTGCCGGCCTTGCCGATCGCGACGATGCGTCCGTCCTTGAGCCCGATGTCGGCTTTCACGATCCCCCAGTGGTCGACGATCAGCGCATTGGTGATGACCGTGTCGACGGCGCCCGCCGCGCGCGTCACCTGACTCTGGCCCATGCCGTCGCGGATGACCTTGCCGCCGCCGAACTTCACCTCGTCGCCATAGGTCGTGTAATCTTTCTCAACCTCGACGAAGAGTTCGGTATCGGCGAGCCGCACCCTGTCGCCGGTCGTCGGACCGAACATCGAGGCGTAGGCGGCGCGGGACATCTTGTAGGACATCGGATCATGCTCCTTCCAGCGGAGAGACGAAATCGGTGCGCTGCAGGCGGCTGAGCCTGCCCGCGGCAATGTAGGAATCGACGAGACGCCGCTCGGCGGCGAAGGGATGACCATCCCAGCCTTCATGCGAAAAACCGGTCAGGACGACGTCGTCACCGGCGCCTTCTGCCTGCGCGAGGACGCTTGCCACGACGACCATGCCGCTGCTCGGAACGACATAGTCGCCCGGCTCGAACGGCACCAGCGCGGCATCGACCGCCTCGTGCACCGACCGGTCAATGATCACGTGGGCCTTGCCGATATCGGCCGCGAAAGCCGCGAGCGCATCGGTGTAGTCATCGCAGAAATCCGCAAGCTCGGGACGAGTCAGCATCAGCGCAGGATGCAGAGAGCTGAACTTTTCCGGGTCACGGACCGACCATATTTCCCGGCAATCCGTGACCGGGCGGCTCGCCCGCCATTCGGGCGAGGAGAGCATCGTGAGCGCCGGACGGCCGGTATTGCAGACGGCGACGACATCTGTGCGGTTGCCGCTCAAGCCGAAATTGCGGCTTTCGTTGAAGCGCACGACTATGTCGGCGGCGTCGATCGCCTCCGCTGCCCCTTGCGGCACCTCACCGTTTCCGACAATGACGATCCGTCTCCCCATCCGCCTGCGGCCCCGTTATTCGACGCCGTTCGCGAGTTCTTCGAGTTCCTTGGTCCGCTTGGCGGTCAGGTCCTCGAGGCATGAGGCGACGATCGTCGGATACATGCTTCCGCCCCAGACGCTGTAGCCCACCGCATCGCAGTGGTTGTCGCGATACTGGATCCAGGCACGCTGCGCACTGACCAGAGATTCGACCGCACCCTTGTTCCCGGAATCAAGTTCGGCATCCCAGGCGGCCATCACCTTCTTGGTCTTCGCCCACTGCGCATTCAGCGCCTCGTCGGCCTTCTCGTAGTCGCGCTGCGAGCAGACGTTCATATCGAACTGGGTCATCGCGTTTTCGCAGTCGACCTCGGGCTCATCCTCAGCCGCCACCGGCGCGGCGAAGGCGAGGCTAGAGAGAAGGGCCGCGGCCAGACCGTGGCGGCAAAATCTCAAGAAATTCATGGCGTTTGAAAAACCCTGGCTGAAATGCAGTTAGACCGATGCGCCGTCGAAAGCCTGCGAGGGAAGCGAGCGGGCATCGACGCCGTCGAGCGTGTTGACGTTGAGCGCCACCATCTGTTTTCCGTCCGGCGTCTCCCCGAAGGAGAAGCTCTGGATGCCGCAGGTCTTGCAGAACAGGTGATGGATCAGGTGCTTGTTGAACTGGTATTCGGTGAGATTGTCCTTGCCGGAATTCAGCGTGAAGGCCTCGCGCGGAGCGAAGGCGAGAACCGACCCGAGGCGCCGGCAGCGCGAGCAGTTGCACACCACCGTGTGCCCGAGATCGACGTCGACGTCGAAATCCACCGCCCCGCACTGGCAACTTCCGTGATAATGCAAAACCGCCATCAGAGTGCTCCCATGATCTGTTGTCGAAAACCGTAGACCTCACGCTTGCCCGAAAGCGGGATCAGCGTCACCTGCCGCGTCTGCCCCGGTTCGAAGCGTACCGCTGTTCCGGCCGGGATGTCGAGCCGCATCCCCCTCGCCGTTTCGCGGTCGAAGGAGAGACCGGCATTGGCCTCGAAGAAGTGATAGTGGCTGCCGACCTGCACCGGCCGGTCGCCCGTATTGGAGACCTCGACCGTCACCGTCGGGAGGTCCGCATTGAGTTCGATTTCGCCTTGTGCGGCAATGATTTCGCCGGGGATCATGAATCAGTCCTCCAATGGCTTAACGTATCGGTTCATGCACGGTCACGAGCTTCGTGCCGTCGGGGAAAGTCGCCTCGACCTGCACGTCGTGGATCATCTCGGCGATACCCTCCATCACCTGGTCGCGGGTGATCACGTGCGCCCCCGCCTCCATGAGGTCGGCGACCGAACGCCCGTCGCGTGCGCCTTCCACCACGAAGTCGGTGATGAGCGCGATCGCTTCCGGGTAGTTGAGCTTCACCCCCCGCTCGAGCCGGCGGCGTGCCACCACGGCCGCCATGGCGATCAGGAGTTTGTCTTTTTCTCTCGGCGTGAGGTTCATGCCCGCTCCACTCTTCTTGACGACTGTCAGAGATTCCAGACTTTCGGCATAGTCGCGCCGCTGCGCAAGGCCGAAACGATTGAAACCAATTTTTGTCTGAGCCGGAAGCCGTCGGCGGCGGTCATCCGCACGACCAGCTTGCCCTCCCATTGGCTCGCGCCGCCCGGACCGTCGCCGAGGATCGCGCGCACCTGCGGCAGCAGCGCCTCCGCGAGGGGCCCGACGTAAAGCACGGTGGCGAAGGCGACATCGCCGCCGAGAACCGCGTTCGAGGCGGTCAACGCCGCAATATCGCCGTCGAGGCGGAGTTCCTCGGCATGGATCAGCCGCCCGGCACATCGGATACGCCAGCGGTCGCGCATGAGGCCGCGGGAGACGCCCTCGCCCATCGCCTTGCGGCCGAGCAGCACCGCCTCGACGCAAAGGAATTCGGCGGTCGGATCGAGGTCGACTTCCAGCCGGCGGGTGAGTGAGGCGTTGTCGAAGAGGATCGTTTCCTGCGGCAGCCAGTGGACGCGCGCGCCCGCGGCGGCGCTGATCCGCGTCTCGACCGCGGCGGTGCCAAAGGAGGCCTTGTAGATCTTTTCGCAGGCTTGCGTGGTTGCGGTCACGAAGGTGCCGGGACCTGCAGCGACCGACCAGTCCATGCGGTCGCCGCCCGTCAGCCCTCCGCCGGTATTGATGAGCACCGCCTCCAGTTCGGCGGTAAAGGTCTCGGGCAGCCGGATCTTGGCCGCCCCTTCCTGGTAGAGCTCGGCGAGCCGCGTGCGGCCGCCGAGCGCTTTCGTCACAAGCCTTCCGACGCCCCGGGCGCGCTGAGGTCTGATGTCACTTGCCGGTTGCACGTTGTCCCCTGCCCGCCGTCTGTCGTCGCGGCGGTTATTGTGTTCGCGGCGCAAGCTGTCGTGGTCGCCGTTCCGGCCATCAGCTTGCCTCCCGCATTGCGGAAAAATTCCCACATTCTGTCCGTGGCATCAACCTCGCGGACCGTTTCATCCCCATTCGAGGCGAAGCGGAAGCGGATGGTCCGCGCCGGCCAGTCGTGGCTGGCCCCGGCGATCACGTAGGACACCACGTTCGTCCCGCGGCGGCAGCCCGAATAGCTCGAAACCGTCACCTTCTCGCCCGCATCGACGGTCGGGCGGCCTTCACAGCCATTGAGCTCCGCCCAGCGTTCGACCGCGGCCTCGCCACCGTATTGCCAGTAGGGCTGCCCGCCGCCGGCAAACGGATTGACGTGGTCCTTCAAGCCTGAAAACGCGATGATCGAGATCGCCCTGGCCGGATGGCAGCTTTCCTTGTGCGGACGCCAGACGCCATCCTCCTGCTCGGGATAGCCGGCGCGCAGCCCCATCACGAAGCCGGCGGCGGCAAAATCCTCGTGCCCGTCGCAGACATATTGCGACAGCATTCGCCCGCCGCCCGAATAGCCGGACGCATAGATGCGGTCGGGATCGATGCAGAACGTGTCCTTTGCCTTTTCCACGGCATCGCGGATGAACGTGCCTTCGTCGAGGCTACCCTCGCGGCTCACACCCGGCAGCGGCTTCACGCCGGGTACGTTCCAGGCATGGGTGCCGGGCAACGCGCCGTCGAGGCTTCCTTCGAGTGCCATGACGACGAAGTCCTCGCGCTCGGCCACCTCGTCCCAGCGGCTGCGATTGAGCTGGCCGCGCGGATGGCTGTTGGAGCCGTGGAAGTCGAAGACCAGCGGCACCTTGCGGTCGCCGGTATAAGTCGACGGGATGAAATAGACCGCGTGCCGGTCGTGCCCCCGGAACGGATCGTCATGTCGTGACGGCCGGCGGGCACCGGTGTTCCGCAGCCGGTTGCGGCCGATGCATAACCTGTCATGAACGCAAAAAAGAGAAAGCCGGTTGCAAGCAGACCAACGAGGTCTCGCGCCCGCAACGGCTTTCGGACCGTGCCGGATGTCATGGCTGTGCCTTTTGTTAGCAGACGCGGGTAAATACCACGTTCCCCCTCAGCATCAAGCATATATTACTAACATCTCATAAATGATCCACAATACGTCAGACCGTCAGGTGGCGCCGTGCCTCCGGCGTGTCGAGCGTTTCCGCCGTCCCCTCATGGACGATTTCGCCGCGATCCATGATGTAGACGTGATCGGCGAGCTCCCGGCAGAAGTCGAGGTATTGCTCGACGAGCAGGATCGCCATGCCGGTGGTGTCGCGCAGATAGCGGATCGCCCGGCCGATATCCTTGATGATCGACGGCTGGATGCCCTCGGTCGGCTCGTCGAGTACGAGGATCTTCGGCCGCGTCACCATAGCCCTGCCGATCGCGAGCTGCTGCTGCTGCCCGCCCGACAGATCGCCGCCGCGCCGGCCGAGCATGGATTGCAGCACGGGAAAGAGGCTGAAGATGTCGTCCGGTATGAAGCGGTCCTTGCGGGCGAGCGGCGCATAGCCGGTCTCGAGGTTTTCCTTGACCGTCAGCAGCGGAAAGATTTCACGCCCCTGCGGCACGTAGCCGAGACCCATCCGCGCCCGGTTGAACGGCGCCATGCCGTCGAGCTTTGTGCCGTTGAAGGCGATCGTGCCCGCCGACACTGCATGCTGGCCGGTGATGGCACGCAGCAGCGACGACTTGCCGACCCCGTTTCGGCCAAGCACGCAGGTGATCTTGCCCATTTCGGCATTGATCGACACGCCGCGTAGGGCTTGTGCTGCACCGTAATGGAGATTGACGTTTTCGACTGTCAGCATGGCAGACCTCCGGTGGCGGTTGGGGTCTGAAGAGCACCCCCTCTGCCCTGCCGGGCATCTCCCCTCAAGGGGGGAGATCGGAAGACGGCTTGCGCCGCAGACCGACCGAACCGCCGAATATATTACAGGTGATTGAGTGCCCCGAGCGCGGGATGTGGGGAGCTGAACGATTGGCCGCAAATCGATCTCCCCCCTTGAGGGGGAGATGGCCGGCAGGCCAGAGGGGGTATGCTAACCGCAGCATTCGACATGGTCACCTCATCGCCCCAGATAATTCTCGATGACCTTCTGGTCGGCCGAGACGAAATCGATCGACCCTTCGGCGAGCACCGATCCTTCCGCCAGGCACGTCACCTTGACGCCGAGGTCGCGGATGAAGCCCATGTCGTGCTCGACGACGACGACCGAACGCGTTTTGGCGATTTCCTTGAGGAGGACTGCCGTTTCTGCCGTCTCGGCGTCCGTCATGCCGGCGACCGGTTCGTCGACAAGGAGAAGCTTCGGCTCCTGGGCGAGCAGCATGCCGATCTCCAGCCACTGCTTCTGGCCGTGCGAGAGGTTGGCGGCGAGCTCGTCCTTGCGGTGGGTCAGGCGCACCGTCTCCAGGATCTCCTCGATACGCGCCTTGTCCTCGGCCGTCAGTCGATAGAAGAGCGTCGCAAAGACCCCGCGTTTGCGGTTGAGCGCCAGTTCCAGGTTGTCCCAGACGGTGTGGCTTTCGAACACCGTCGGCTTCTGGAACTTGCGGCCGATGCCGAGCTGGGCAATTTCGGCTTCGTCCTTCTTCGTCAGGTCGATCTTCCCGCCGTCGAAGAAGACTTCACCTTCATCGGGACGCGTCTTGCCGGTGATGATGTCCATCATCGTCGTCTTGCCGGCACCGTTCGGGCCGATGATCGCGCGAAGCTCGCCGGGTTCAACGATGAACGACAGGGAATTCAGCGCCTTGAAGCCGTCGAAGGAAACGGACACACCATCGAGATAGAGCAGGCTGGAGGTGGTCTTGTCGCTCATGATCTCACTCCGCAGCCACGGGGGCCGGTTGGGGATTCACGTCGGCGTTCGCCGCATCCTTGTCGGCGGCAGCCCGATAGTCCCGCCGCCGGGCGAGGTACTGCTGGACGGTTCCGACGATGCCCTTGGGCAGGAACAGCGTGACGCCGATGAAGAGGCCGCCGAGCGCGAAGAGCCAGAGGTCGGGGAAGGCGCCGGTGAAATAGCTCTTGCCGACATTGACGAGGATCGCCCCGATGATCGGCCCGATCAGCGTGCCGCGCCCGCCGACGGCCGTCCACACGACCACTTCGATCGAGTTTGCCGGCGCGAATTCGCCCGGATTGATGATGCCGACCTGCGGCACGAAGAGCGCACCGGCAATCCCGGCCATCATCGCAGAGACGACGAAGGTGAAGAGCTTGATGTTTTCAACGCGGTAGCCGAGGAAGCGCACGCGGCTTTCTGCGTCCCGCACGCCAACCAGAACCTTGCCAAACTTGGAGCGGGTGATGGCAGATGCCAGCACGAGGCAGAATGCGAGGAATATCGCCGAGAGCGCGAAGAGCGCCGCACGCGTCCCGTCCGCCTGGACGGACAAGCCGAGGATCTCCTTGTAGTCGGTCAGACCGTTGTTACCGCCGAAACCCATGTCGTTGCGGAAGAAGGCGAGCATCAGCGCATAGGTCATCGCCTGCGTGATGATCGAGAGATAGACGCCGTTGACGCGGCTCCGGAAGGCGAACCAGCCGAAGACGAAGGCGAGCAGTCCCGGCACGATCAGCACCATCGCCATGGCGACGAGGAACACGTCCATGCCGTGCCAGAACCAGGGCAGTTCCTTCCAGTTCAGAAAGACCATGAAGTCCGGCAGAATGGGATCGCCGTAGACGCCGCGCGAACCGATCTGGCGCATCAGATACATGCCCATCGCATAGCCTCCGAGTGCGAAGAAGGCGCCATGGCCGAGCGAGAGGATGCCGCAATAGCCCCAGACAAGGTCGAGCGCCAACGCCAGCAGCGCGTAGCAGAGATACTTGCCGAGGAGCGACATGATGTAGGTCGGCACGTGCAGCGGGCTGTCGGGCGGCGTCATCAGGTTGAGCGCCGGAATGAGCGTGGCGAAAGCGACGAGGATGCCGACGGCAATGACGATCTTGCCTTCGAGTGCACGCAGGACGAAGCCGGTAATCATGCTTCCACCGCCCTTCCCTTAAGCGCGAAGAGCCCGCGCGGACGTTTCTGGATGAAGAGGATGATCAGGACTAGCACGAGGATCTTGCCGAGCACCGCACCAACCGATGGTTCGAGGAACTTGTTGAGCACGCCGAGCGAGAGCGCTCCGACCAGCGTGCCCCAGAGATTGCCCACCCCGCCGAAGACCACGACCATGAAGCTGTCGATGATGTAGGACTGCCCGAGATTGGGGCTCACATTGTCGATCTGGCTGAGCGCCACGCCGGCGATGCCGGCGATCCCGGAACCGAGCGCGAAGGTGAACGCATCGACGAGAGGCGTGCGGATGCCCATCGATGAGGCCATCCGGCGGTTCTGGGTGACGGCGCGCATCTGCAGGCCGAAGGACGAGCGCTTCATCAGGGTCAGAAGGGCAAAGAAGATGGTCAGCGAGAACAGCACGATCCAGAGCCGGTTCCAGGTGATCGTCATGCCGCCGAGCGCAAAGGACCCGGACATCCAGGACGGATTGCCGACCTCCTGGTTAGTCGGCCCGAAGATCGTGCGCACGGACTGCTGGAGGATCAGCGAAATGCCCCAGGTCGCGAGCAGGGTTTCGAGCGGCCGGCCGTAGAGGAAACGAATGACGCCGCGCTCGATGACGAGGCCGAGCGCCGCCGTCACCAGGAAGGCGACAGGCAGAGCGATCGCCAGCGACCAGTCGAAGAGATGCGGATAGCTGGTGCGGATCACCTGCTGCACCATGAAGGTGGAATAGGCGCCGATCATCACCATCTCGCCATGCGCCATGTTGATGATGCCCATGACGCCGAAGGTGATTGCAAGCCCGATGGCCGCAAGCAGCAGAACCGAGCCGAGCGAGATGCCGTACCAGACGTTCTGGCCGGCATCCCAGAGCAGCAACTGGCCCTCGATACCGGAGATGGCCGCGTCGAGATCTGGCCTGAGGCTCTCGTCGATGGTCGAGGATACCGACATCAGGATGCCGATCGCCTCGCGCCCGCCGAGCGAGGCGACGGTTTCGATTGCGGCGCGCTTTTCGTCGGCGCTGCGGTCGGAGGCGAGCACGGAGACCGCACGCGCCTCTTCCATGCGCGCCTTGACCTCGGTGTCCGTTTCCCTGGCGAGCGCAGCCTCGACGAGTTCGAGGTTTTCCGCGCTCGGCGACTGCAGGACCGCCTGCGCGGCCGCGAGGCGCACGCCGCGATCGGGGCTG
Organism: Ciceribacter thiooxidans; assembly: GCF_014126615.1. NCBI lineage: Bacteria > Pseudomonadati > Pseudomonadota > Alphaproteobacteria > Hyphomicrobiales > Rhizobiaceae > Ciceribacter > Ciceribacter thiooxidans. Next base: position 792,030 of record NZ_CP059896.1, on the reverse strand, counting down.
AGCAGCGTCAGCCCGCCGAGGGCCGAACGGATGGCGCGGCGGAGATTGTTGTTGACCTTGATCTTGGTGAAGGTCGCCTTCGGTGCCTCGCCCACCGTCTCGCCCGTCAGCGGGTCGATGGCGGCGAGATTGCTGCCCGCCGCCTTGGTGATGAACACTTGATTGTCCGACTTGCGGACATAGAGACCGCCTTCGGCAAAGGCTTCGAGTGCCGGCACAACGCGCGGATCGCCTGTCGCGGCTATCTCGCCGAGCAGCTCTTCGGCCTGCTTGAAATTGGCCTTGCCGAGCGCGATGATGAGGTCCCTCGGATCGGACTGGGCAAGCGAGGGTGAGGCGAGAAAGAAGAAAAGGATGAGTGATGAAATCAGGCGAATGAGCATTCTGTTGTCCCCGGTTGGCGGGGCGGTGGAGCTCGAAAAGCCCCTCATCCGCCTGCCGGCACCTTCTCCCCGTGAACGGGGAGAAGGGGTAGTTCCGCTGTGGGCGGTTCGCGAACACCCTCCCCTTGAGGGGGAGGGTCGAACCGAAGGTTCGGGGTGGGGTGACACCCTGAAGACATCACCCCCACCCATCGCTGCGCGATGACCTCCCCCTCAAGGGGGAGGTGTTAGAAGGAGGAAATCAGCTGCCCTTGCCGCCGCACTTGCCCGTGGCGACGTTGAAGTTGCCGCAGGACATCGGCTTGCGCCAATCGGAGATCAGATCCTTGGAGTCCGGCAGATAGTCGGACCATTCGTCGCCGACGACGGCAGGCGTCTCCTGCACGATTTCGAACTGGCCGTCCGCCTGGATTTCACCGATGAGGACCGGTTTCGTGATGTGGTGGTTCGGCATGACGGTCGAGGTACCACCCGACAGGTTCGGAACGGAAACGCCGATGATGCTATCGAGAACGGCGTCCGTATCGGTCGTGCCGGCAGCCTCGACGGCCTTAACCCAGGCGTTGAAACCGATATAGGCGGCTTCCATCGGGTCGTTGGTCACGCGCTTTTCGTTGCCGGTGAAGGCGTGCCAGGTCTTGATGAACTCGGCATTGACCGGCGCGTCGACGGACTCGAAGTAGTTCCAGGCGGCGAGATGGCCGACCAGCGGTGCGGTGTCGAGACCAGCGAGCTCTTCTTCACCGACGGAGAAGGCGACGACCGGGATATCCTCGGCCTTGATGCCCTGGTTGGCGAGCTCCTTGTAGAAGGGAACGTTCGCGTCACCATTGATCGTGGAGACGACGGCAGTCTTCTTGCCGGCCGAGCCGAACTTCTTGATGTCGGAGACGATCGTCTGCCAGTCGGAGTGACCGAACGGCGTATAGTTGATCATGATGTCTTCTTCGGCAACGCCCTTCGACATCAGATAGGCTTTCAGGATCTTGTTGGTCGTCTGCGGATAGACGTAGTCGGTGCCGGCGAGCACCCAGCGCTCGACGCCTTCCTCATTGGCCAGATAGTCGACCGCCGGGATGGCCTGCTGGTTCGGAGCAGCGCCCGTGTAGAAGATGTTGCGCGAAGATTCTTCACCCTCGTACTGGACGGGGTAGAAGAGGATCGAATTCAGCTCTTCGAAGACAGGCAGGACGGACTTGCGCGACGACGAAGTCCAGCAGCCGAAGACGGCGGCGACCTTGTCCTTCTCGATCAGTTCGCGGGCCTTTTCGGCAAACAGCGGCCAGTCGGAGGCCGGGTCGACGACCACCGCCTCGAGCTTCTTGCCGAGAACGCCGCCCTTCTTGTTCTGCTCGTCGACGAGCATCAGCATGGCGTCCTTGAGCGTCGTTTCCGAGATCGCCATGGTACCGGACAGCGAATGCAGGACGCCGATCTTGATCGTGTCATCGGCGGCGAAGGCGGCGGTGAACGCCGTCGTCGACAGCATGGCGGCGGCGAGCGCGCCGCAAAGATGTGCCTTCAGTCTCATCTGATTGTTCCCCTCTTTGTCAGTTCCGCAACCGGGCCGTCTGGGCCTTCGCCGTTGCTGGGGGAACTATCGGCTGCTGCAGTGCAAAACCACATACGTCGTTTGACGTATGTCGAGGGGGAAAGCTTGCGCCACTGGATCGCGGCGACGAAGGTGGGGCCGTCACATTTCAGGGAATGTGACGGCCCCTTGCTCGCTTGTGTGCGGCGTCAACAGAGCGCAAATGGGGATGTCGCTCGTTGCGGCGGCTGAGCGAAACGTTCCCTGGCGATGGCTCGGCGACGGGACAGCAGGCGGCAAAATCAGGGAAAGACACCGGTCAGGTCGGCAGCACAGCGGACGGACCTGAACGTCCTGCTTTCGACAACGGCCACTTTCATCCTCCCCCAATCATCGCGGAACGCCTTCGGTTCGTTTCGCGATGAAGAGAGTTCTAGCAGGAGGACACTGACAGAAAGCTGACGGGGAAAGGCCCGCTCGCACCGCAAGCGACGCCGGTTGCCTTTCGTCGGCGCGAGCATCATGGGGATTGCGGCGGCGTGAGATGCTCAGCCGAGATAGCCGAGAACCGCCGGCCAGACTTCAAGGAACCCGTGATAGATCATGCTGACCGTCACGTAGCTGATGACGCCTAGGCCGACATAGGCGATCCAGCGGTGGCGGTGCAGCAGGCTCGCGACGAGGTTGGCGGCAAGCCCCATCAGCGTGATCGACAGGATCAGGCCGAAAGCAAGGATGATCATGTGCTCCTTGGCCGCACCGGCGACCGCAAGCACGTTGTCCAGCGACATCGAGACGTCGGCGACGACGATTTCGGTCGCCGCCAGCAGGAACGTCTTTTCCTTTATCGTCAGCTCGGTATCGTCGGTCTCGCCCTGCTTGTGCGGTTCGTGCGCGGCACTGCGCAGTTCCGTCCACATCTTCCAGCAGACCCAGGCGAGCATCAGCCCGCCGAGAAGCTGCAACCCGACAATGGTCAGCAGGAAGGCGGTCGCCGTCGCGAAGGTGATGCGCAGCACGGTGGCGGCGAGAATTCCAACGAGGATCGCCTTTCGCCGCTGCTCGGCGGGGAGCCCCGCGGCCGCCAGGCCGATCACGATCGCATTGTCTCCCGCCAGCACGAGATCGATGGCCACGACTTCGAAAAATGCCGCCATTCCGGCTGTCGTAAAGAGCTCCATCATCCCGGACGACCCATTCCGCTGAGATTGCACGTATCCTTCGCTTATCGGACCGGCCGACGTCTCGAAAGGAGAATTTCGCCGGCCGGTAGGTTTTGCGCAGAAAACGGCGATAACCGGTGCCTCCCCGCACGTTCGCCTTCCGCATAGCGAGGGCAGAGAGCGGCGTTCTGCGAAACGCCGTCCGGCAAATCGCCCTTGCCATTTGCGCAAATCCCATGAAAATGCACAGAGAATAGTCATTTTGAAGAAGGCGCCAGTTTTTAGGCATGGCCGCACGCCAACGCATCATCCCCGTCCGTCGCGAGTACAACCGCTGGGTTGCCGACCAGACGCTCGAAGACTATGCGCTTCGCTTCACGGCGAAGGGTGCGCGGCGCTTTTCATCCTCGCGCATCTCGCAGACGGCGATCGGTGCCATCTCCTTCCTGGCGCTGGAGGCAATCGGCGGCACCATCACGCTTTCCTACGGCACGACCAACGCAAGTCTCGCGATCCTGGCGGCGGCAGTGGTCATGCTGCTCGTCGGCGTGCCGATCACCCGCTACGCCATCCGCCACGGCGTCGACATCGACCTCCTGACCCGCGGCGCCGGCTTCGGCTATATCGGCTCGACCATCACCTCGCTGATCTATGCGAGCTTCACCTTCATGCTCTTCGCCATCGAGGCATCGATCATGACCGGGGCGCTCGACCTTGCCTTCGGCGTTCCGCCATGGATCGGCTACATCGTCTCGGCGGCCGTCGTCATCCCGCTCGTCACCTACGGCGTCCGGCTGATCTCCAAGTTCCAGCTGGTCACGCAGCCGTTCTGGATCGTCCTCAACATCCTGCCCTTCATCTTCATTGCGGCCCTCGACTGGCAGAAGATCGATCTCTGGCGAGCCTTCGCCGGCATCGGCCATCCGGCCGCCGCCATGGGCGAGACCGCCCCCTTCGATCTCGTCGATTTCGGCGCGGCCTCCGCCGTCATCCTGGCGCTGATGCCGCAGATCGGCGAGCAGGTCGACTTCCTGCGGTTCTTGCCACCGGAGGGCGGGCGCCGGCTTCATCATCGCATCGCCGTCTTCCTCGCCGGCGCCGGCTGGGTCGTCCTCGGCGTGCCGAAGCTTCTGGCGGGCTCCTTCCTCGCCGTGCTGACGCTCTCGACCGGCGTTCCGGTGGGTGAAGCCGCCGACCCGGCGCGCATGTACGTGACGGCCTTCGGCTACATGATCCCGAACCACACCGCCGCCCTGCTGCTGATGGCCGGCTTCGTTGTGGTTTCCCAGCTGAAGATCAACGTGATGAACGCCTATGCCGGCTCGCTCGCCTGGTCGAATTTCTTCTCCCGCCTCACCCACAGCCATCCCGGCCGCGTCGTCTGGCTGGTGTTCAACGTCGCCATCGCGCTCTTGCTCATGGAGCTCGGCATCTACCGGCTGCTGGAAGAGACGCTCGGGATCTTCTCGATCGTCGCCATGTCCTGGCTCTGCACCGTCTCCGCCGATCTCTTCGTCAACAAGCCGCTCGGGCTTGCGCCCCCCGGCATCGAGTTCAAGCGCGCCCACCTCTACGACGTCAATCCGGTCGGGCTCGGCACGCTCCTCGCTTCGGGCGGTCTCGCCCTTGCCGCACATTTCGGGCTGTTCGGCCCGCTGATGGCCTCGCTCGCCACCTATGTGACGCTCGTCGCCTTCGTGATCGCGCCGCTGATCGCCTGGGCGACGGGCGGCAAGTACTATCTTGCGCGCAAGCCGCGGCAGGCCTGGAAGAACCTGACCGCAATCACCTGCTCCATCTGCGAGCATCCCTTCGAGCCCGAGGACATGGCGTGGTGCCCGGCTTACGCCGCCCCCGTCTGCTCGCTTTGCTGCTCGCTCGACAGCCGCTGCCACGACATCTGCAAGCCGCATGCACGGCTCGACGCGCAGACCGCGGCCGTCGCCCGCTCGTTTCTGCCGGAGGGCATCATCACGAGGCTTTCGACGCGGCTCGGCCGCTACGCCATGACCGCCGTCGTCGCGATCACCGGCATCGGCGCCATCCTGACGCTCATCGCCCATCAGGTCGGCGCGGCGTCGCCGCAGACCGCGGCCGTCGTCGACCGCACGGCGCTGATCGTCTTCTTCGTCTTCTCGGTGATTGCCGGCGTCGCAAGCTGGTTCTACGTGCTCGCCCATGACAGCCGGGTCGTGGCCGAGGAGGAATCCTCCCGCCAGAACACGCTGCTGCTGAAGGAGATCGCCGCCCACCGGAAGACCGACGCCGCCCTGCAGTCGGCGAAGGAGACGGCGGAAGCCGCCAACCGCGCCAAGAGCCGCTATGTCGTCGGCCTCTCCCACGAATTGCGCACGCCGCTCAACGCGGTGCTCGGCTACGCGCAGATCCTCGAGCGCGACGAGACGATCCCGCCGAAGCGGCAATCCGCTATTCGAGTCATCCGCCGTTCCGCCGATCACCTCTCCGGCCTCATCGACGGTCTCCTCGACATCTCCAAGATCGAGGCCGGCCGCCTGCAGGTCTATTCCAACGAACTCGACATCCAGGACTTCCTCGACCAGATCACCGACATGTTCCGCCCGCAGGCGGAGGCCAAGGGGCTCGCCTTCGTCCACGAGCGCGCCCGCGGCCTGCCGCAATATGTCCGCACCGACGAGAAGCGGCTGCGCCAGATCCTCGTCAACCTGCTCTCGAACGCGATCAAGTTCACCGACCGCGGCAGCGTCAGCTTCAAGGTCGACTACCGCAGCCAGGTCGCGACCTTCACGGTTTCCGATACCGGGCGAGGCATCGCCGAGAAGGAACTCACGCGGATCTTCGAGCCTTTCCAGCGCGGCGAGGCCGACAATGTCCGCCCCCTCCCCGGCCTCGGCCTCGGCCTGACGATCACCAAGCTGCTCACCAATACGCTCGGCGGTGAGATCGGCGTCTTGAGCGAGCGCGACAAAGGATCGACCTTCCGCGTGCGACTGATGCTTTCGGCCGTCGACCGGCCGAACACCGCGCCGGCGCCCGAGCGGAAGATCGTCTCCTATACCGGACCGCGCCGAACCATCGTCGTCGTCGACGACAACGAGGACCACCGCGACTTGATGCGCGAGGTGCTGGCGCCGCTCGACTTCGTGGTGCTGACTGCCGCCGGCGGGCCGGAATGCCTGACCCTGATCGAGGGGGTCAAGGCCGACCTCTTTCTCGTCGACATTTCCATGCCCGGCATGAACGGCTGGCAGCTCGTGGAGCGGTTGCGGGAGGCAGGACAGAGCGCCCCGATCCTGATGCTCTCCGCCAATATCGGCGACGGCTCCGTATCGAACGGCGGCAGCGACGCCCATAACGACACGATCGCCAAGCCGGTCGACGTGCGCCGGCTGCGCGACAAGCTCGCGAAGTATCTCGGCCTCGACTGGACCTATGCCGACGAGCAGGTTACGACGCGAAAGACCGGTGCGCCGGAAAGGCCGAAGCCCCCTGCCGCCGGTCACATTGATGAACTCGTTCGGCTCGGAGAGATCGGCTATATCCGCGGCATAGAGGCAAAGCTCGGCGAGATCGGCGCGGACCCGGACCATCTCGCCTTCACCGAGGCGCTCCGCGTCCATGTGCAGTCCTTCGACATTCCGGGCTATCTCGCTCTCCTGAAGACCTACGAGACGGAAAGGGTCGAAACCCGTGGCTGACGCGCTCCAACCCCGCGACATCGTGCTGCTCGTCGACGACAGCCCGGAGGCGCTCGGCTTCCTCACGGAAGCGCTGGAGCAATCCGGCTTCTCGGTGCTGATCGCGACCTCCGGGCAGGCGGCACTCGCGATCGTCGGACGCATCAGCCCCGACCTGATTCTTCTCGACGCGGTGATGCCCACGATGGACGGTTTCGAGACCTGCCGCAGGCTGAAGGCCGACCCGGCCGTAGCGCAGGTGCCGGTGATCTTCATGACGGGCCTCACCGAAACAGAGCACGTCGTGCACGCGCTGGAATCGGGCGGCGTCGATTACCTGACGAAGCCGATCAACATCGACGAGCTGCGCGCCCGCATCCGGGTGCATCTCGCCAACGCCCGCTCGGCCCGCAGCGCCCGCGTGGCGCTCGACGCCACCGGTCGCCATCTCGTGGCCTTCCGCGCCGACGGCGGCATCCGCTGGTCGACACCACAAGCCTCCCGGCTGATCCGCGAGGCGACCGGCCGCGACGACGGTGCCGATCTCGTGGCACCCGCCGTTGCCGCATGGATGACAGTCCGCGGGAAGCAGGGTCAGGGCGGGGAAGCCGCCTTTTCGTATCCGCCGGCCGGCGACGCCTTGCTGCACTTTGCGTTTCTCGGCGTGATCGGACCCGACGAGTATCTCTTCCGCCTGACGGCCGGCGCGAAGAACAGCGACGAGGCCCTGCGCCGCACCTTCGGCCTGACCGCACGCGAATCCGAGGTTCTCGCCTGGATCGCCAAGGGCAAGTCCAACCGCGACATCGGCGAAATTCTCGGCCTGTCCGCCCGAACCGTCAACAAGCATCTCGAGCAGATCTACGTGAAGCTCGGCGTCGAGAACCGCGCCTCCGCCGCAGTCAAGGCAGCGAACGTGCTGCACGAGGCGTAAGCCGGATAGGCAGTGGGCGAATAGCGAGTAGCCGAGATCCTGGCTCGCCCCGCGTCAACGGCCCCGAGAGTACACTCCCTATTCCCTATTCCCTATTCCCTATTCCCTATTCCCTATTCGCTCCCCAAACGCAGAAAGCCCGGCACGAGGCCGGGCTTTCCGTCAATCCGGTGAGGGATAGAATTAGTCTTGGAAGTACGAGTACTTGCCGTCCTCGCCCTTCTTCCAGGTGTACATGACGTAGTCCGGACGCGTGATGTCGCCCTTGGCATCGAAGCCGAGTTCGCCGATGACGGTTGCGTACGGGCCCTGCTCCTTCATCGCGGTGGCGATGGCTTCCGGATCGTTGGAGCCGACCTTCTTGGCCGCTTCGGCGATCACCTGCAGAGCTGCATAGGAGTAGAGCGTGTAGGCTTCCGGTTCGAAGCCGCCAGCGCGGAACTTCTCGACCAGGTCCTTGGCAGCCGGGTTCTTGCGCGGATCCGGAGCGAAGGTCATCAGCGTGCCGTTGACGGCGTCGCCGGCGATCGAAGCGAGTTCGTTCGACACGATACCGTCACCCGACATGAAGGCAGCCTTCAGGCCCTGGTCGGCAGCCTGGCGCTCGATCAGGCCGAATTCGGTGTGCAGACCGCCGAAGTAGACGACGGTGACGCCGGCTTCCTTCATCTTCGCGATCAGAGCCGAATAGTCCTTGTCGCCGGGCGTGATGCCTTCGTACAGGACTTCGGTGACGCCGGCAGCGTTCATCGCCTTCTTGGTTTCGTCGGCGAGGCCCTGGCCATACGGGGTCTTGTCGTGAACGACCGCGACCTTGCCGTCCTTGAACTTCTCGGCGATGTAGGCACCGGCTACCGCGCCCTGCTGGTCGTCACGACCGCAGGTACGGAAGGTGTTCCACATGCCGCGTTCGGTGTACTGCGGGTTGGTGGATGCCGGGGTGATCTGCAGGAGGCCGTTTTCGGCGTAGACTTCCGAAGCAGGGATCGAAACGCCGGAGTTGAAGTGGCCGATAACGAACTTGACGCCGTCAGCGACGAACTTGTTGGCAACCGAAACGCCCTGCTTGGCGTCGGAAACGTCGTCGCCGAGAACGATCTTGATCTGCTCGCCGTTCATGCCGCCGGCAGCGTTGATGTCGGCTGCAGCCTGTTCCGCACCCTTCTGGAGCTGAGCACCGAAAGCGGCGTTCGGACCCGTCAGCGGACCGCCGACGCCGACGAGCACTTCGGCCCAGGCGCTGCCGCCGTAGGCCATCATGGCCGTCAGCGCAACAGCAGAAAGAAGAAGCTTCTTCATATTGTTACTCCCAATTTTTTAGGCAGGTTAGGTTTCTGAAACCGTACGCAATACCCACCATCACTGCGCCGGAAATCTGTTCCACTCTGTATTGAAAGCCAGGCCCTTCTTGTCGCAATCTGTGACAAGAAAAACGTGGCTGTCAATCTTTCTTCTTCCACGAGAAGGCCGAGGTCTTCTCGTAAAGCCAGTAATAGTTATCAACCATCTGACGGGTCCGCCGGACCCGGTATCCGGCCGTCGCAAAGACCAGCAGCAGAGCGACGTCGATTACGTAATAGAAGGGGCTGATGAACGGCCCCTGAAAGAGCGCGTAATGCAGAAAGCGCATCACGACGCCCAGCAGCAATGTATAGACGATCACCGTCGGATAGTGCTGCCAGCCTTCGGCGACAGCCTTGCCCGTCCGCCACGCGGTCCAGAAACCGAGCAGCAGCACCAGGAACCGCAGGACGTAGCGGACGCCGGTGTCGGTCTCGAAAAACAATCCTTGCATGTCAAATTCCCCCTAACCCGATCAGTGATGGCCGCCTTCAAGGTAGGCCGCACGGACCTGCGGGTCCGCGAGGAGTTCCTTGCCGGTGCCGCTCATGGTGACCTGGCCGTTGACCATCACATAGGCGCGGTCCGACAGCTTGAGCGCCGCGAAGGCATTCTGCTCGACGAGGAAGACGGTAAGCCCCTCTTCCTTGTTGAGCTTCTTGATCGCCTCGAAGATGCCCTTGACGATCAGCGGGGCAAGACCGAGCGAGGGTTCGTCGAGGAGGAGGAGCTTCGGACGCGCCATCAGGGCGCGGCCGATCGACAGCATTTGCTGCTCTCCGCCCGAAAGTGTGCCGCCGCGCTGATGCTGGCGTTCCTTGAGGCGCGGGAAGAGCGTGAAGATCTTGTCGACGTCCTCGTTGAAATACTTGAGGTTGTCGAGCCCTGCGCCCATCTGCAGGTTTTCGAAGACCGTCATGCGCGGGAAGATGCGGCGACCTTCCGGCGACTGGGCGATGCGGCGACGCGCGATCAGGTGCGTCGGCATCCGCGTGATGTCCGTGCCGTCGAAGACGACCTGACCGGAACGGGCCTGCGGGCTGCCGCAGATCGTCATCATCAGCGTTGACTTGCCGGCGCCGTTGGCGCCGATCAGCGACACGATTTCACCCTGATGAACCTCGACGTTCACCCCGCCGAGCGCACGGATGTTGCCGTAATAGGTCTCGACGTCTTTTACCTTGAGAAGCGGTTCAGTGGACATCAGTTCTGCCCTCCCGATACGGCTTCGACCTCAGAAATCGCTTCATCCAATTCTTCATCCTCGACACCCAGATAGGCCGCGATGACCTTCGGGTCGTTCTTCACGTGATCCGGCGTGCCGTCCGAGATCTTCTGACCGTATTCGAGCACCACGATGTGGTCGGAAATCTCCATGACCACCGACATGTCGTGCTCGATCAGCACGATCGACGTCCCGGTATCGCCCCGGATGCTGTGAAGAAGGGCGTTGAGGGCCGCCGACTCACGCGGGTTGAGGCCGGCTGCGGGTTCGTCGAGGCAGAGGAGTTCCGGCCCGGTGCACATGGCCCGCGCGATCTCGAGACGCCGCTGCGCGCCATAGGGCAGATCGCCCGCCGGATCGTCGGCGCGATCGATGAGGTCGGCCTTCTCCAGCCAGTGCGACGCCTTTTCGATCGACTCCTTGGCGGCCCGCTTGTAGGCCGGCAGGCCGAGTAGGCCGAGAACGGTGTAGCCGGACGCCCGCATGAGCGCGTTGTGCTGCGCGACCAGCAGGTTTTCAAGAACCGTCAGCCCCGAGAAGAGACGGATGTTCTGGAAGGTACGCGCCACCTTGGCGTGCTTGGTGATCTCGAAGTCCGGCAGCCGCTCGAGCAGATACTGCTTGCCCGAACGCTGGGTGAGCGTGAGCATCCCCATCGTCGGCTTGTAGAAGCCGGTGATGCAGTTGAACACGGTCGTCTTGCCGGCGCCGTTCGGTCCAATGAGGGCGGTGATGTCGCCCCGCCGCACGTCGAAGGAGAGATCGTTGATGGCCATCAGTCCGCCGAACTTCATCGACAGATGTTCCACCCTCAGAATGTTGTCGGTCGTCATGTTTTCGGTTCCGGAGGTCATCAGCCGTGACCCTCCTTGGTAAAGCTTCCGGATACCGCCCTGCGCTCCTTGAGGAAGGCGGTGGGTTCACGCGAGCCCACGAAGCCGCGAGGCTTGAAGAGCATAACGATGATCATCGCAAGGCCGAAGAGCAGCATGCGGTAGAGCTCCGGCGTGAAGTCCGGCCCGAAGATCTGCTTCAGGAATTCCATCTCGCGCAGCATTTCGGTACCGCCGACCATGACGATCGCGGCGACCGCGATGCCGGTCAGCGAGCCCATGCCACCGAGAACGACGATCGCCAGGATCACCGCCGATTCCAGGAACACGAAGGATTCCGGCGAGACGAAGCCCTGGCGGGCAGCGAAGAAGGAGCCGGCGAAGCCGCCGAACATCGCACCAATGGCGAAAGCGGTCAGCTTGGTCGTCACCGTGTTGATGCCGAGCGAACGGCAGGCCGTCTCGTCTTCGCGCAGTGCTTCCCAGGCCCGACCGATCGGCATGCGGCGCAGGCGGATGGTCACGTAGGCCGTCAGCAGGCAGAGCGCGAGGATCAGGTAGAAGAGGAAGATCTTGTAATAGGCCGAGGACATCGGCAAGCCGAAGAGCTTGGCGAAGCCGTCGGGCGAGGCGTCGAACTTGATGCCGAACAGTGTTGCCTTCGGGATGCCCGAGACGCCGAACGTGCCTCTGGTGACGTCGGTCCAGTTGATCAGCACCAGACGGATGATTTCACCGAAGGCGAGCGTCACGATCGCCAGGTAGTCGCCGCGAAGCCTGAGGACCGGGAAGCCGAGCATGATTCCCCAGAAGGCTGCGAGGATGCCCGAGATCGGCAGAAGGACCCAAAAGGAGAGCCCGAACTGCTGCGACAGCAGCGCGTAGGAATAGGCGCCGACCGCGTAGAAGGCGACATAGCCGAGGTCGAGCAGACCGGCGAGACCCACCACGATATTGAGGCCCCAGGCGAGCATCACATAGATGAGGATCTGGATGCCGAAGTTGTCGACGAACTTCAGCGAACCCTGGATGCCGTAGATCGAGAGGATGACCGGCGGGTAAAGAACCAGCGCGAGCAGGGCGATCTTGAGGAAGTGCTTGTGGAAGAAGCTCTCCTTTGCCTCGATCTCGTGGACCGGCACCTGGGCACGGCTCGCCTTGCGCTCGGCGAGCCAGGGCGACAGGAAGCCGACGATCACGAAACGGCCGACTGCGGCGATCGCCACGAACGTGGCAAGAAGTCCCCAGCGCGGGTACCAGATCAGTGTATTGGAGATGTCCTGGTCGGTCTTGATGCCGATGTAGAGGATGAACATGCCGAGCGCGATCACGCCGGCGAAGATGCCTTCCCTGAAGGCCTTCACGAGATGACCCGACTGGGCGTTGTTTTGCACGGTTGCAGTATTCGCCATCGGATCACACCTTCTCGACTTCAGGACGGCCCAGAATGCCGGTCGGCTTGAAGATCAGCACGAAAGCCAGGATCGCGAAGGTCGCGACATCCTTGTAGGCGATCGTGAAGTAGGCGGACCAGAGCGACTCGATGAGACCGATCAGCAACCCGCCGAGAACCGCGCCGGGAAGCGAACCGATGCCGCCGAGAACCGCGGCCGTGAAGGCCTTGACGCCGGGCGTGAAGCCGTCGGCGAACGAGGCGACCCCGTAATACATCAGGTACATGGTACCGGCGACCGCTGCGAGCGCTGCACCCATGACGAAGGTGATCGAGATGGTACGGTCGACGTCGACGCCGAGGAGTGCCGCCATCTTGCGGTCCTGCTCGGTCGCTCTTTGAGCACGGCCGAGCGGCGTCTTGTTGACGATGTACCAGAAGATCGACAGCAGCACCGCCGTGACGACGACGATGATGATCTGTTTCAGAGAAACGGTGACCGCGCCAATGTGATAAACGTCGCTGACGAGCGACGGAATCGGCTTGTTGCGCGGGCCCTGTGCGACCTGGATGAAGTTCGAAAGCACGATCGACATGCCGATCGCGGTGATGAGCGGCGCAAGCCGGAAGGAACCGCGCAACGGACGATAGGCGACACGTTCGATCACCCAGTTCCAGAGGCCCGTCATCAGCATCGCAACGACCAGCATCACCAGCAGCGCGAGCGCGACCGGAATGCCTGCGAAGAACGATGTCAGGATGAGGAAGACGATCAAGGCGGCGAAGCTGCCGAGCATGAAAATGTCACCATGGGCAAAGTTGATCATGCCGATGATGCCGTAGACCATGGTGTAGCCAATGGCTACGAGGCCATAGATAGACCCAAGAGTCAGCCCGTTTATGAGCTGCTGGACGAAATACTCCATATGTTATCCCCCAGACGCGGTCGTCAACGCGTCCCTTTTTAGTTTCCCCGTTCCGGGTTTTTTGGCGTTCGGGATTTGATAGCGTTTTCGGTGAAAATGTGAAGCGCAAAAGCTTCCACACGCACATTTTGTTGGTTTCCCCCACAGATTTGGCGATTTCCGCGGCAAAACACCCAAAAAAGCGACGTAAATTGCTTCGGAAATAGTCATAGCCGGGAATCCCACCGAATTGCCGGAGAGGACGGATCGCCATGCGGACCTCCCGTCGCGGCGGCGACGGCCGTTCGCGGCAGCCGACCGACGGGCAGCACCACCGTCCCCGATGAAAACGGCGGCCGAAAACACGCGCCGGCTTTTCATCAATCCTGCCATAGCTTAACGGTGACGGCCAGCCATATTCTGGTGATCGCCTGTCCCTGAGCGCGGCAAAGAAGGAGGACGCGGAATGCAAGTACTGGACACCTTCGAGAAGGCGGCGCTCGATGCCGGGCGAGAGATCATGGACGTCTTCGACGCCGGGGCGACTGTCCGTCTGAAGGACGACGCCTCCCCGGTGACCGAAGCCGACGAGCGCGCCGAGCGGATCATACTCGCAATCCTCGGCGAAGCCTTTCCGGCCATTCCGATCGTCGCCGAGGAATCCGTCGCCGCAGGAAAGGTGCCGGAGATCGCCGACAAGACATTCATTCTTGTCGATCCTCTCGACGGAACGAAGGAGTTCGTCAACCGCCGCGAAGACTTCACCGTCAACATCGCTCTCATCGTCAATCGCGCACCGGTCGCCGGCGTGGTCTACGCCCCGGCCAAGGGTGTCGCCTACAGCGGCTCCTCTGTGGGTGCGGAAAAGCTCCTGATCGCGCCGGATTTCACCATCTCCGCCCGCAAGACCATTCACGCCCGCCCGGTCGCCGAAGAAATGGTCGCCGTCGCCAGCCGCTCGCACAGCACGCCCGAGACCGAGGCATTCCTCGACCGGCAGCGCGTTTCGTCACGGACATCCGTCGGATCGTCGCTCAAATTCTGCCTGCTGGCGGAGGGAATTGCCGACGTCTACCCACGCTTCGGCCGGACGATGGAATGGGACACCGCCGCAGGCGACGCAGTGCTGAGGGCGGCAGGCGGGGCCACACTCGACCTCGAGGGCATGCCGCTCCTTTACGGCAAGATCCGGCAGGCCGGAGACAGCGACTTCGCCAATCCCTCCTTCATCGCCTGGGGCAGGCGTCAGCCGGTCTGAGGCAGGCGTCTCCGCGGCAACGGGCGAAAAAACGCTTTCCTTTCAATGAAGAGATCCCGTTTTCGTTCACCGTCCCCTGAGCTGTGAGAAAATTCTCCGAACCTGCGCCGCGACCTGTGCCGGCATCGACCGGCACCGGACGGCGCATCAACCGGAGAAGCACGACCATGACCGATGCCACAGCCAATCTCGCCCTGCCCTACCTCCTCGCCGCTCAGGCGCAGAAGCATGTCACCCATAACGAGGGCCTGCAGCGCCTCGACGCCCTCGTCCAGCTGGTGATCGTCGACACCCTGACCTTGCCGCCGGCGAATGCCGATGAAGGGGCGTGTTACTGGACGACCGCACCGGCGACCGGCGACTGGAGCGGCAGGGAGGGCCGCCTCGCCTTTCGCCAGGACGGCAGCTGGATCTTCATCGCACCCCGCCCGGGCTGGCGCGCCTTCGACCTTCAGCGTGGGCGACTGGTCGTCTTCTCCGAGGGTGCATGGCACGACCTGCCCTTGCCGGCGGATGCCGCAGTCGAGACGCTCGGCGTCAATACCGCCGCCGATGGCTACAACCGGCTCGCCGTCGCGGCCGATGCCAGCCTCTTCAGCCATGCCGGCCACGGCCATCAGGTGAAGATCAACAAGGCCGCCGCCGCCGACACCGCATCCCTGCTCTTCCAGTCCGGCTGGCAGGGCCGCGCTGAGATGGGGCTTGCAGGCTCCGACGCTTTCGCGATCAAGGTCAGTCCCGACGGCGGCACCTGGACGACTGCGCTGGCGATCTCGCCCGCCGGTGTTGTCGAGATGGCCGGACGTCCGGCCGTGCGCGCCTCGCTCGCCACCTCGACGTTCACACCGGTCGACGGCAGCGATACGGGCTTCGATGACCTTCATGTCGCCCAAGGCGGGTTTGCGCTCGGACCGGCTCTCGGCTCGGGATACGGTCACGCGCTGACGGTTCCGGCGACCGGCATCTATCAGGTGAGCATCGGCGCCGCTCTCTTGTCCTCTTCCGGGCATGAGATCGCGCTCACCGTCAACGGAACGACCGGCATCAGCACGATCCACGGCCCTGCCCTATCGTCCGGGACGTTTCAGTCGGCCATGGTTGTGACCTGGCTCTCGGCGGGAGACGAGCTTTCCTTCCGGCACGGAGGCAGCGCCGAGCTTCAGTTCGGCTACGGCCGGACCGAGCTTTCGGCGGCGATGATCTAGGCTCGATCGGCCTAGATCAGTCCGAGCCGGCAGGCGCGGGCGATCGCCTGCATGCGATTGACCGCGCCGAGCTTGCGCAGCGCATTCTTCAGATAGCTGACGACCGTATGGGAGGAAATGTCGAGGATGATCGCGATCTCATCGCTGCTCTTGCCCTCAGCCGACCACCTGAGGCAATCGAGTTCGCGACCGCTCAGCGGTTCCGCCGGCGACGGGCGAGAGGGACCGAGGCCGTCGTCGACGAGAGCAAGACAGGAGAGATAGAGCATCGCGACCTCGTCCTCGCCGAGCGGCCTCCGTCGTCCGGAGAAGGCAAAGATCAGACGCTGGCGGTCCTGATCCTGGATGGCGAAGGCGAGCGTCCTTTCAAAGCCGCCGGAAACATCGATCGGCGCCGCGTTTCCTTGCAGGCGCCCGTCGAGAAACGGCCACTCCGAAAAGGACAGCGGCTGCAGCGTGTCACGGAGCTGGCGCACGAGCGCACTCTCTTTATAGCATCCGCTCCGGTCATACGCCTTGATGAGGCCGGAGGGCCAGTTCGAGGCGACGAGACTGTCGGCGAAAGCCGTGGCTTGCGACGCGGGGAAGGCTGCAACGAGATAGAAATCCAGTCCGAAGCGCCGCAACAAGCCGGAAAGCTTCTGCTCGCAGGAAAGCTGCTCCTCGACCGGCGCGTCGTCCGACATACGGTATGCGTGATTGCGGCCTGTCAACATGATGTCCTCATGCCCTCGCGGGCATTTCCTGAAAATGGCTGTCGATGACGAAATGCTGTTGGCCAGCGCGGCCGAGACGCAAGAACGATCCGTCTTTATGGGCGGAGGAGGGTGCGCTCGTCGAAACGAAGGCCTCGCGGCGAAGAAAATGCACTTCCGTCCGCGTTGTTTGCGGGCCTTATACATCGTTTAACGAGAACGAATACTGTTCTTTAGGAATGACTCCTATGCATTCCGCTCAAATTTACGTAGCGGCAGCCGCAGAATCGCCCAGCGGATACCACAGCCGGTAAAATGATAGAATTCTTATCAAATCGTAACTGCCTGCTTAGGCAATTTTTAAAGATGCCCGGCTAGCATGCGCTCGTGTGGTCTTGAGTATGTGTAGAGAGTCCAATGACCGATATGATCCGCCCGCGAGTAAAATACGTCATCGGCCCCGATGGCAGTCCACTGACCATCGCCGATCTGCCCCCGGCCAATACGCGCCGCTGGGTCATACGGCGGAAGGCGGAAGTCGTCGCCGCGGTGCGCGGCGGCCTGCTGAGCCTCGAGGAAGCCTGCGAGCGCTATACGCTGACGGTCGAGGAGTTCCTTTCCTGGCAGTCTTCGATCAACGACCACGGCCTGCCGGGCCTTCGCACCACCCGTATCCAGCAGTACCGCCACTGAACCGTATTGGCGGCCTGCGGGCTGAAGCCTATCTCCCACGATCCGGCGTTCGAATACATCGAGCGCCTTTTCGTTTTGCAATCCGCCTCCCATATTGAAGCGCGGTCCGCCGGTCGACTAACCGGCGCCCACCGCCGCAACATTGTCCCCAACGAGGAGCAGGAAGATGGATTTCAGCCACGACGAGACGGGATCGGGCGGACGCTACCGCGCGACGCTGAACGGCGCCGATGCCGTCATGACCTATTCGCGTACCTCCCCTCGCCTCATCATCGTCGATCATACCGAGGTCGCCGACGCTCTTCGCGGCAAGGGTGTCGGCCAGGCACTTGCCGTTCATGTCGTCGAGCAGGCCCGCGCCGGCGGCTGGAAGATCATCCCGCTCTGCCCCTTCTTCCGGGCGCAGGCAAATCGCCATCCCGAATGGAACGACGTCATTCAGTTCTGACCGGCCGACGGACCGTTCCCGCCGATATCTCCACCTGAAAACGAAAATGCCGCGACTTCTGGTCGCGGCATTTTGCAATTCGTTCTGGACGCCCTTGAGGTGCGTCCGCCTATGCGCGGGCGCGCATCTGGCTGTCGCGCTCCCCGAGCGCGGCGGCCTTCGCCATTTCGGCCTCCGCCTCTTCCAGCGCCAGTTCGGCTGCGTCCTGCTGAACCTTCAGTTCCCGGATCGAGATCTGGAGATTGTCCGCACGCTGGCGCGCCGCCTTGGCAAAGGTCGGATAGGCGAAATGGTTCGGATCGGAAATGCCGGACTTCTTCTCCTCGAGAATGATCTGGTTCTCGAGTTCTTTCGCCATGCGATCGAATTCGGACATCATAGTCTGCAGTTGTTGCAATTGCCGACGCTTCTCGGCGACCTGAAATTCCTTCAGGCGCAATAGGCTCTCACGCGACTTCATACGCAATACTCCCGTGATGCGAGACCCCCCGCCACACATGCTCAAAACTACCTGCCCTTGCCGCTCGGACGAATCAGTCTCTTCAAAAAGTCCGCCGGGGTTAACGAAAAACTACCGCTGGTAACCTTTCGTTTACGGGCATCGTTAATGATAGGCACGATCATTTAAGGGTCGGTAAATGCCAGGGTCCGAAAATGGCCTGCGACAATGATGAGTCAAATGAATCGGTTAGCGTGCTTTCCTCGCAAGTTGATTCACTTATGGCGATGCCCGAAATCTGTGAAAAAACAGGAGACTGGTATCTTTGCTTAATAAATTCGGTACACCTTGCCAGAGGGAATCAGAATTTGTTAACCATTTGGTGGCAGCCTTCAAATCAGGCAACGACTGGATCCGTATCGCGTAGGGGGCCAACTCGACCTTTCGGCGGCGGTAAAGGGGATAATTATGCGGGTTCTACTCATTGAAGACGACAGCGCCACAGCGCAGAGCATCGAGCTGATGCTCAAATCCGAGAGCTTCAACGTCTACACCACCGACCTCGGTGAAGAAGGCGTCGACCTCGGAAAACTCTATGATTACGACATTATTCTGCTCGACCTGAACCTGCCCGACATGTCGGGCTACGAGGTCCTGCGTACGCTCCGTCTTTCCAAGGTCAAGACCCCGATCCTCATCCTTTCCGGCATGGCCGGTATCGAAGACAAGGTCCGTGGCCTCGGCTTCGGCGCCGACGACTACATGACGAAGCCGTTCCACAAGGACGAGCTCGTCGCCCGCATCCATGCGATCGTCCGTCGTTCGAAGGGCCATGCCCAGTCGATCATCATTACCGGCGAACTGATCGTGAACCTCGATGCCAAGACCGTCGAGGTCGGTGGCCAGCGTGTTCACCTGACCGGCAAGGAATACCAGATGCTGGAGCTCCTTTCGCTGCGCAAGGGCACCACGCTCACCAAGGAAATGTTCCTCAACCACCTCTACGGCGGCATGGACGAGCCGGAACTGAAGATCATCGACGTCTTCATCTGCAAGCTGCGCAAGAAGCTCGCCAACGCCGCCGGCGGCGCCAACTACATCGAAACTGTCTGGGGCCGCGGCTATGTCCTGCGCGAGCCGGATGGTTCGGAATACATGGAAACGGCCTGACAGGGCCCTCCCCTCCCGCATTCCTGGAACCTGCCCTTCGGGGCAGGTTTTTTTGTGCCTGCGATTTTGCCCGGAAAACCCCGGTGTGCAAAAAACAGTTCGTCCGCCGCGGCGGGACCGGGCGGACGGCAGCGCGGATTTCTTCAGTCAGATCAGGCGGCGATCGCCTTGCCGGTGAAGATCTGCGTCAGGATCTTGCGGTCGAAGGGTTTCAGCAGGAACTCGTTGGCGCCGGCACGCTTGCCCGCCATCATGGTTTTCAGGTCGGCCTCGATCACGCAGTAGTAGATCAACACGCTCTTGCCGTCCGGCAGAGCGCGTATATTGGTGATGAGGTCGAGCGCGCCGTCAAGTCCCGCGTCGACGATGAGGATATTCGGAAGTTCGGTCTCGCAGCGCAACAGCGCATCGCGGGCGGAAGCGGCCTCGAGAACGAGGAAACCAATCTCCGAGAGGATACGCTTGCCGACCTTGCGGACGATATCCGAACTGTCTGCGATCATCAGACGTTGCATCAGAGACTCCCGGTTTTCCACCCCGAATTGCAGCACTGGGCCGAGACATAGTCTAGGACGAGACCGCTAAGGAAAAGTTACCGCCACTCGTCCCGTTGCGGGGCAGATTTTGCTGCATCCCACGGGGACAGGAGCCCCGCGAGAGCGGACGACCGGGCAGTGTAACGGCTCAGGCCGCGGAGCCGAGCTCGGCGGTGAAGACGACTTCCTCGTCCGTCAGATAATACTTGATCTCCATGCCGCATTCTTCGGCGAGAAGCACGGTGTAATACGGCTGGATCGAATGGGCGTCGATCGCCTCCTCGATGGTGCCGGAGCAGATTTCCGCGAACTTTGCCGGCACCCGCATCATGCGGCCCTTGGCGGTGATGCGGAATTTCGCTTCGAATTCGGGATCTTCGAGCGTCACGTCGATCGAGCCGCCCCGCGGAATGGCGCTATAGGCGACGAGGAAGAGGTTGAGCAGCAGCTTGACCCGGTTCTTGGCGATGATCGCCCGCGGGCCGTTCCAGGCAAGTTCGGTCTTCTTTTCGGCTGCAACGAAATCGCGCGCGGCCTTTTCCGCCTCTCCCGTATCGATGGACGCGCCGACCGATCCGGAAGCGCCGAAGGCCAACCGGGCAAACTTCAGCCGCACCGAGGCGTTGAGCGCGCTGGTGCGGATGAGTTCCATCGCATCTTCGTCGGCGCCGCCTTCGTCGAGGAGTTCCAACCCGTTGTTGATCGCTCCGACCGGCGAAATCACGTCATGGCAGACACGGCTGCACAGCAGCGCTGCCAGATCGGGACCGGCGAGAGTGAGGTTGGCGTTCTTCGGCATCGGTGTCTCCTGGAGGCGCGGTCACCCTGCGAAACAGGGCGCCATGAGCAAGCGGCCTTCCCGGTCGGCCGGGAATCCTCGCGCCATAATGACACCATATTTGGTAAACCGATTATTAAGGCGATCACGACTAAATAGTTTTACTCGGCATAGTGATGCACCCGCATCGAAAAGTTTGGAGGAACCCATGCGCCTTGACTTCATCCGCGAGATCGCAGGCCTTCGTGCGCTGATGGCGACGATCGTCCTTCTTGTCGGCATGGGCTTCCAGGCCGGACCGGTCGCGGCCGCGAGCGACCAGTACACCGCCCAGGAGATCGTCGACGCCGGTCACAGCTTCTTCGGTGAGACCAGCGGCGCGCTCGCCAAGGTTATCGAGAAGGCCTTTTCCCAGTACGGGCTGCCGAACGGCTACATCCTTGGCCAAGAAGGCTCCGGCGCCTTCATTGCCGGCCTGACCTACGGCGAGGGCATGCTCTATACCAAGAATGCCGGTCAGCACGACGTTTTCTGGCAGGGCCCTTCCCTCGGCCTCGATTACGGCGGCAACGGCACGCGCGCGATGATGCTGGTCTATGATCTCCCGAGCATCGACGCCCTCTTTGCCCGCTACGGCGGCGTCAGCGGCTCGGCCTATATCGTCGCCGGTCTCGGCATGACCGTTCTGAAGAACCAGAACGTCGTCCTCGTTCCGATCCGCACCGGTGTCGGCGCCCGCCTCGGCATCAATGTCGGCTATTTGAAGCTCACCCGTCAGCCGACCTGGAATCCTTTCTGAGCGGGCAGACGCTTCGTTCGGGAACCGAAAAATCGGGCGACTTTCTCCGCCCGCGGTTCTCAGGCCCGCTTGTTCTCCGGCAAGCCGCGTGTTTAATGACAGGCAGGGTGTCCGCAATAGCTCAGTCGAGATGGCGCGATCGTGATTGAATATGCACTGCTGTTCGGATTGGGCTTCCTCTCGGCGGTTCTCCTGGTGATGCTGGTCGCCCCCTCGGTTCACAAGCGCATCGTCCGCTACACCGAGAGACGCCTGAAGGCGACGACGCCGCTCAGCCCGCGCGAGGTCCGTGCCCAGAAAGACATGGCCCGCGCCGTCTATGCCGCCGAGAACGCACGGATGTCCCAGGACTTGAAGCGCGAGCGTGAAAAGTCCGTGGACCTGAAGATCAAGAACGAGACGCTCGCCACCGAGACCAGCCGGCTGTCTGCCGAAAGCCAGGACCTCCGCACCCAGATCGACGAGATGAGTGTCGAGGCGGCGAATTTCCGCGCGGAGATCCGGCGTGCCGAGAGCGAGGCGCTGCATCTGCACGCGACGCTGAAGCGCACCGAGGAGACGGCGATCGCCAAGGACCTCGAGATCGAACGCCTGGTGGTGCGCATTTCCCGCATGAACCGCGAGATCGACGACCTCAAGATCGAGAAGAGCGGTCGCGACACCGAGATCGAGAACCTGAAGATGCGGGTGCAGACGCTGCGGGCCGAGCGCGACGAGTTGGGGCGGGAGACGAAGCTCGCCACCCGCCGTGCCAAGGACGCTGAGATGCGGCTGGCGCAGGAAGAAGACAAGCTGCTGCGGCTCGACGACAGGCTGGCGCGGCTGATGGCCGAGGTCGTAGACAAGGATGCCGTCATCGAACGCCGGACGAAGGAGATCGCGACGCTCAGGGAGAACCTGAAGGCCGGCAACCGCCAGGTGCGCGCGGCGCTCCGCGCCCTTCGCGCGGCCAACATTTCGGCGCCCGACATCAAGGAGATCGACATTCCCGAGCAAGCCACCGAAGACCCGCTGGTGCTGATGCAGCCGGCGGCCACAATCGATCCTGATCTCCTCGCCGAGGAACTGCGCCACCGCCACACGGCGCTGACCGAGCGGCTGATGAAGGCGACCTCGCCCGCGAACGACGAGGCGCTGCGCGAGGAAATCGCCGAGATCGCCGCCAAGATGATCGCGCTTACCGCCCGCCGGGAAGGCGCCGGCTCGCCGATCCGTACCCTGCTCTCGCGGGTTCCGCTCCGCGGCGACGCGGCCCGCAGGTCACTCGCCGAACGCGCGGTGGCCTTCGATCCGTCGCTGCCGACGGCGGCCGTTCAGACGACTTCCGAATAGATCAGAGGATGCGCTTCGCCATCGCCGCGCTGTAAAGCGCAATCCCGCTCGCCGTGCCGACGTTCAGGCTGTCGAGGTCCGGAGACTGGGCGATGCGGGCGGTGTGGAACCGCGACAGCACCGCCTCCGGCAGCCCCTCGCCTTCCGTTCCCATCACCAGCGCCAGCCGTGGCGAAGGCGTAATGTCGCGGATTTCGGTCCCGCCCTTCGGCGACAGCGCCCAGATCGCAAACCCTGCTTCGGCAAGCGCCCCGAGCATGTCGAGGATCGAGCCTTCCCGCGCATAAGGCATGGTGAGGACGGAGCCGACCGAAACCCTCAGCGCCTTGCGGTAAAGCGGATCGCAACAAGTTTCGTCAAGCACTACGGCGCTCGCCCCGAAGGCCGCGGCATTGCGGAACATCGCGCCGATATTGTCGTGGTTGGAAATACCGCAGGCGGCAAGCACGAGGGCGTCCCCGGCCAACCCCTGCAACAGGTCCTTCAGCGGCGGTGCGGCGTCGCGTATTCCGAGCGCCAGCACGCCGCGATGCAGGTGAAACCCGGCGATCGCATCGATCACCGGAGCCTCCGCCTCGTAGACGGGAACATCCGCCGGAAAGAGCGACAGGATGTCGGCGAGACCGGCGGCGCGGTTGCGCAGGAGCAGGATCTTTTCCGCGCGGATACCGCGACCCGCCCGGTGTGCAGCCGCCAGCATGCGCAGGACGACCGTGCCTTCGGCGACGAACCGTCCTTCACGTCCCGTGAGATCGCGCTCGCGGATGTGCCGAAACTCCGCGATGCGCGGATCGTCCGGATCGGTGATCTCCGTTCTTTCGCGCGCCTGCGTCATACAGCTGGGATCACTGCCCGCCAACCGTCACGTCCGCAACGACGCGACCGACGGTGATGTCGAAGACGAGCGCCTTGCGCGTACCGTCGGCCATTTGGCCGAAGAACAGGATCTGGGCACCGGAAAGCGATGTCGACTGGACGGTGAAGCCCTGCGGCAGGCTGGCCGTCGCCGTCACCGGCTGGTCGGCCGGGATGGCGAGCGAGGTTGATGCGACCGGTTCACGCGTCTCGGTCTTGGTCGCCTTGTAGACAACCGCCGCCAACACCGCCATAAGGCTGACGAACATGATGCCCGCGGAGACGAGTTGCAGACGCACCATCTTTCGGCGGACGTTCTCGAGCGCCGGATCGAGCGGTTTTTCTTCCTGTTCTTCTGGCTCGAAATTCGTCATATACGCTTGCCTTTCCTTCGGAGCGACCGGCCGTGGCCCGTTCTGATCGAGAGCGAACCGGGCGGGAAACCGCCGTCACGCAGGATCGCAGGGATGAACGACCCCTTTAACCAACCCGAAAGCGCAAGGAAAGAGCTGATTACCGGCGACGATGCCGAAGGTCGCATCGACGCCTGGCTTGCCGCCCATCTCGAAGGAAGCCTCTCACGCAGCCGCGTCAAGGCGCTGATCGAGCAGGGCGCGGTCACGCTGAACGACCAGCCGACCACCGAGCCGAAGCGCAAGATCCACCCCGGCGACCGCCTGGTGATCGTGATGCCGGAGCCGGAGGACCCGCAGCCGAAGGGCGAGGATATCCCCCTCGACGTCGTCTACGAGGACAAGGACCTGATCGTCGTCGTCAAGCCGCCGGGACTCGTCGTCCATCCGGCAGCCGGCAACTGGACGGGAACGCTCGTCAACGCGCTCATCCACCATTGCGGCGACAGCCTGTCTGGGATCGGCGGGGTCAAACGGCCGGGCATCGTCCATCGGCTCGACAAGGACACGTCGGGCGTCATTGTCGTCGCCAAGAACGACCTTTCCCATCGCCACCTCGCCGACCAGTTCGCCGACCATGGCCGCACCGGGCCGCTGGAGCGCGCCTACCAGGCAGTCGTATGGGGCCGGCCGCGGAGCCTGCACGGAACGATCGACGCGCCCCTTGGCCGCGGCGGCGACCGCACCAAGCGGGCCGTCAAGCGGGAGGAGAGCGACGACGCGCGCGAGGCGATCACCCATTACGAGGTACTCGAACGCTACGGCGAAAAGCCCGACTCCACCTGCATCGCCTCGCTCGTCGAGTGCCGGCTGGAGACCGGCCGCACCCACCAGATTCGCGTCCACATGGCCCATATCGGCCATCCGCTCATCGGTGACGTCGATTACGGCGCGGCCTTCCGCACCAAGGCGAACCTCTTGCCGGAACCCGCGCGGACGATCGTCAATCGCTTCCCGCGCCAGGCACTGCACGCCTATCTGCTGCAGTTCGAACACCCCTCGACCGGCGAGGTCATGCGCTTTGAGGTGCCCCTGCCGAACGACATGATCAAGGTGATCGAGGCGTTGCGCGCAATCTGAGCCTCGACGCCGGATAACGATTCATATCGGTCGATTTCTCAAGAAACGGGTGGCGGAACGCGCATGTTCGCGTTATGTTCTTCCTCCCCAACTGGAGAACCGGCCATGGCCTTCGTGGTGAACCTGCTGCTCGAGACGGAGAGCGTCGTCGTTCGCGACGTCATCTGCGACGGCGCGTGCCGCGAGATGGGTGAGGAAGAACGGGCGTCGCAGACCTGCCTCATCTTTCCCTACCGCGGCGTCTTCGTGCGGCGCATCGGCGAGGAAGATGTCGTCGCCGAGCCGAACCAGGTGCTTCTCTTCAATCGTGACGAGGCCTATCGGGTCAGCCATCCGGTCGCCGGCGGCGATGCCTGCCTGAGCGTGGCGATGCCTGAAGACCTGCTCGCCGAGCTCGTTGCCGACACCCATGGCACGAAGATACCGGCTTTCGCCTTCAACAAGCAGAAACTGCAGATCGATGCGCGCGCCCAGGCTCTCGTCGCCCTGCTGCGCCACGGACTTGCTACAGGTACCGCCGAAATGCTGGAGGGCGAGACGCTGGCGCTGACGCTCGTGCGACGCGCCGTCGGGCGGCGCAACACCGGCGGCGGCTCGTCTCCGAGCTACGGCCGCAGGAAACTCGCCGACCGGGCGAAGCTCGTGCTCTCCTCCGACCTCGCCCGCCGCTGGACGCTCGGCGAGATCGCCGCGGAAACCGGCGTCTCCCCCGTCTATCTTACCCAGGTGTTCCAGCAGGTCGAGGGGGTGCCGCTCTATCGCTACCAGTTGCGTCTGAGGCTCGCCAAGGCGCTCGACCTTCTGGGGGATTATGACGACCTGACGGCGCTCGGCCTCGAACTCGGCTTTTCGAGCCACAGCCACTTCAGCGCGGCCTTCCGACAGGCCTATGGCCGTACGCCGGCGGAATTCCAGCGGTTTGTCGGGCTGCGTTGAGCCGGCGATAAATCGCTAAAGAATCTGACAGCGGCAGAACGACGAAAGAGGCATTTTTAGATCGTAGACAAACAGCCGATGCAAAGGAGCGGATGATGAAGAACGACACATGTGCTGCCTGTGACTGCAAGCTCGACGAAACGCGCATCGCCGTGCGGATCGGCGGCAAGACCGTGGAAGTTTGTTGCCAGGAATGCGCGGATGCGCTGCGGGAAGCCTATCAGGCGATCGGCCGCCAGCCCGCAGCACACGTGCAGAACTGAGGCAAACCGAACGACCTCTGCTTGACGGCCGGCCCGGACGGGCCGGTCCTTTCTGACAGGAGAACAGTGATGGACAACCATGATCCGGGGCGGACACGCCCGCGGCGGAATGTGGTCGACCTTTCGTCGGCCGGGCACGCAACCTCTGCCGAAGTGACGATGAACCGCGGCACGACCGACCGTCCGGCAGGCGGACCCGCACATGCGGCCTCGTGGCTCGCCGGCGTCGCGGCCTTCTTTAGACGGATGCGGGAACGGCGGCGCAACAGGAACGCGCTTCACGGCCTTTCCGACCAGACGCTGAAGGATATCGGCGTATCGCGCGGCCAGTTCGACGGGGATTTCGACCGCTATCGGAGGAGCCAGTCATACGGGCTGGAACGCCTCACGCGCTTGTGACCGCGGAGACGGTCGAGGTTACCGAAATGTAATGATATAACGCGATGAGGATGGCTTGAATCACCGTTTTGCCGTACTTATCTGGCATATGGCTTGGCATGGGCTTCGTCCAGAAGCCATGCCAAACGGTCCGCCTATCGACTGGGGTCACTCAAGGGGACCGACGCACACAAGGAAGGGGGTGCTTTATGGCCCGCAATAATTTGCCTACCATCGCCGCCGGCGAGGCCGGCCTCAGCCGGTATCTCGACGAAATCCGCAAATTTCCGATGCTTGAGCCGCAGGAAGAATACATGCTGGCCAAGCGTTATGCCGAGCATAACGACCGCGATGCCGCCCACAAGCTCGTGACCAGCCACCTGCGCCTCGTCGCCAAGATCGCCATGGGCTATCGCGGCTACGGCCTGCCGATCGGAGAAGTCGTCTCCGAGGGCAATGTCGGCCTGATGCAGGCAGTCAAGAAATTCGACCCGGAACGCGGCTTCCGCCTGGCGACCTACGCCATGTGGTGGATCAAGGCTGCGATCCAGGAATACATCCTGCGCTCCTGGTCACTGGTGAAGATGGGGACGACCGCCAACCAGAAGCGGCTGTTCTTCAACCTTCGCCGCCTCAAGGGCAAGATCCAGGCGATCGAGGAAGGCGACCTGAAACCCGAGCAGGTGACGGAGATCGCCACCAAGCTGAAAGTCTCCGAGGACGAGGTCGTCTCGATGAACCGCCGGCTCTCCGGCGACGCGTCGCTGAACGCGCCGATCCGTGCCGCCGAGGGTGAATCCGGCCAGTGGCAGGACTGGCTCGTCGACGAACACGACAGCCAGGAAGATGTCCTCATCGAGCAGGACGAGCTCGAAACGCGCCGGCGCATGCTGGCCCGCGCCATGAGCGTCCTCAACGATCGTGAACGGCGAATCTTCGAAGCCCGCCGTCTGGCGGAGGATCCGGTGACGCTGGAAGACCTGTCCGCGGAATTCGACATCAGCCGCGAACGTGTCCGCCAGATCGAGGTCCGCGCCTTCGAAAAGGTGCAGGAAGCCGTCCAGAAGGAGGCGCTTCAGCGCGCCTCCGCGCTCAGCGTGGTCGAAGCCTGATCCTCGGAATTTCCGGAGCGTGGCGGCAATCTGAGCCCTGACGGGCGGGCGACGCGACAGTCATCTTTGCGGCGGCGTGGTCGCCTGTGCGCATTCTACGATTATGGGTTTCGGGCTCTCGCCCGAAACCCTTTTTTATTGTCTTCAGCCGCCGCTGTTGCCGTTGTCCAGTGCGGTCCACTGCTTCAGGACCTCGTCGAAGACAGCCACACCGGCCGTGCCCTTGTCGAGGGTCAGCAGGGCCCGGCGACCGTTGCGGTAGGTCACCGGGATATCGATCCAGTTGCGCGTGCGCAGCAGATCGAGATTGCGTGCAACCACGTCCTGGAAGTCGTTGAGCGCGATCAGATAGCTGTCGTCGGTGATCTTCGCCGAGACGGCCACCAGCGGATCGCCGCGATCCTGTTCCGTCCGCTTCATCGCGATGCGCTGGACGCTGTCGATCGCGCCGCCTTCGAAATCTGCCGGCACCGAGAACACGACCTCGATCAGGTGGCTCGCGGGCAGCGAATTGTCGGCATTCCGCTTGATGGTGATCAGCGCCGAAAGCCCGCGATCGGGAATGGAAAGCTTGCCCTGGATCGCCGGATTGGGGCGACCGTTCTCGCTCGTGTCGTTGAGCGCCGTCCACTCGACGGCGCCGGTGATCGCCGTCGGCGACGTCTGGCCGAGCTTTTCCTCGTAGAGGAAGGCCTTCTCGCCGACGACGGGCTTGCTCATATCGACCGGCGGCGTCGCGGTCGTGCCAGCGGCCGGACCGCCGGCGGTTGCCCCTGCCTGGCCGGAAGGCTGCGTACCGGCAACGTTCTGCTCGGAGACCGAGCGCCCTTCGGTGCCCGCGTTCGCGGCGACGGTGCCGGCGCCTTCATCGACTTCGGTCCCGTCCGCCAGCAGACGCTGGGTGAACTTCTGCCCCGTCGCGGCGCCCTCTTCCGGAGACGTCGGCGCCTTGGCGTCGGGAGCCTTCGTTTCGGCACCCGCCTCGGGCGGCGTCGCCGTCGTAGGCGACGTCTCGTTTGTGGCCGTCTCGGCAGGCGGTGGCGTCGTCGTTTCCGTGCCCTTGCCCGCGACCATCGCGGTCAGCGAAGCGACGGAATCGCCGACGAATGTCGTCACCGCGTCGCGGTTTGCCCAGAGTTCGTAGCCGCCGCCGGCAAGCGCCGCCACGACGAGCACACCGACGGCGATCGGCGCATAATTGCGCCGTTTGGTCTGTTCGATGCGGTATGGCTTGCCCGGCACCTTCTCCGCGGGGGAACCGTACCGCCGGTTATCGCCGCCGTCTCGTTTGCGCGGGCCGCCTTCTGACCCTCCGCGGTCTCGCCTGCTTCGAGCGCCGCTCCGGCCGCGGGTGTCGCCACCGCCGCATACCAGTCGGCGAAATCGTCGAAATTCTGCGCTTCGCCACCCTTGCTTCCGTCGACGCCGGCCGGCGGCTGATAGGCCGTGGTGTCCCAGTCGAGCAGATCGATGTCGTGCGACGCTGCCTTGGCGGCGGGCGCGGCAGTTGGCGTCTCCTCCGGCTGCGGTTCTTCGGTCGTCTGCCACGGTTCGACAGACGCCTCCGGCATCGTCGGTGCCGGAGGCGCAGCAGCCGTTTCCGGCGCTTCGACCTCGTGCGACGTTTCCTCCTCGCGCGCGTTCTCCACCCAGTCGCCGTAGGTTCGGTCGTAATCCGGAACGCTCTCCGTCCACGCAGCGGGCGCAGCCGGTGTCGGCTCCTCTTCTACCGTTTCCTCGACCTCGGGCTCCGCAGCGGCGACCGGCTGCTCGCCTTCCGGCTCGGCGGGAGCGACCGGCTCTTCCGCCTCGACCTCTGCCGGCTGTTCCTCGGCCGCATGCGGCCACGGCTCACCGGGGTACACTTCCTCGACCGGCGCGGTAGCGTGCTCGCCCTCCGCGCCCCAGGCGACATGCTCGGGTTCCGCCTCTTCGTAGTGGTAGGCGGGCTCGGCATGTTCCTCTGCCGGAGGCTCTGCGTGTTCGTCCTCTACGGTTTCCGCCGCATACACCGTAGAGACCGGCGCGGCAGGCTCCTCATGGACCTCCGCCGCGGCCTCTTCCTCCGCCTGTTCCTCTGCCGGCTCGTGGTGAAGCTCATGAGCCGCGTGGTCTTCCTCGGCTACGGGCTCATCATAGGTTTCCGGCTCGGGCTCTGGCTGGGGCTCAGGTTCAGCCTCGGGCTCTGGCTCGGGTTCAGCCTCGGGCTCAGGTTCCGGCTCGGCATGGGCCGGGGCGGCCGGAGCGATCCCCAGTTCTTCCTCCAGCAGGGCGGCTTCCGGTTCTTCCGGCAGGGCTTCGATGTGCTCGGCTTCGACCTCCTGGATGGCGGCTTCCAGCTTGTCCATCTGGCGGCGCAGCATCTCTTCCGGCGGACGCGGCGACATGTTCTCCAGCTGCCGCGCCACTGCGCTACGGGCCTTTTCATAGACCTTCGCGCGCATCTCCGGTGTGTTGTTCGACAGGCCGTCGACGGCGCGCCGGATAACCGAAATGAAATCAGCCATGAGCACTTTCTCTTGATCGCCGGCATCCGCCGGCGGACAATTCGTTAAAGAATTCCGACATTAATCCTCAAACGGGTCGGTCACAAGTATGGTGTCGTCACGTTCCGGGCTGGTCGAAAGCAGCGCCACCGGCGCCCCGATCAGCTCCTCGACCTGGCGCACATACTTGATCGCCTGCGCCGGCAAATCGGCCCATTTGCGAGCGCCGACGGTCGAATCCTTCCAGCCTTCGAGCGTGATGTAGACGGGCTCGACGCGAGCCTGGTCGCCCTGGCTCGCCGGCAGGTGGTCGATCTCCTTGCCGTCGAGCTTATAGCCGACGCAGATCTTGATCTCGTCGAGACCGTCGAGGACGTCGAGCTTCGTCAGCGCGATGCCGGAAATGCCGTTCGTGGCGACCGCCTGGCGCACGAGCGCCGCGTCGAACCAGCCGCAGCGACGCTTGCGGCCCGTCACGGTGCCGAATTCATGCCCCTTCTCGCCGAGGAACTGACCGATCTCGTCGTGCAATTCCGTCGGGAACGGCCCTTCGCCGACGCGGGTCGTGTAGGCCTTGGTGATGCCGAGGATGTAACCAAGCGCCCCCGGCCCCATGCCGGAGCCAGCGGCCGCCTGACCGGCGACGGTGTTCGACGAGGTCACGAACGGATAGGTGCCGTGGTCGATGTCGAGCAGCGAGCCCTGCGCGCCTTCAAAGAGGATGCGCGAGCCCTTGCGGCGCTCCTTGTCGAGATAGCTCCAGACGGTATCCATGAAGGGCAGGATGCGATCGGCCACATCCGTCAGTTCCTTCATGATCGCTTCGTGGCTGATCTCCGGAACACCGAAACCACGGCGCAGTGCGTTGTGGTGGGTGAGGATCCGATCGACCTTGCCCGGCAGTGCTTCGGTGTTGGCGAGGTCCATGACGCGGATTGCGCGACGGCCGACCTTGTCTTCGTAGGCCGGGCCGATGCCGCGGCGGGTCGTGCCGATCTTGGTGCCGGAATTGGAGGCCGCATCCTCGCGCATGCCGTCCAGTTCCCGGTGCAGCGAGAGAATCAGCGTCGCATTGTCGGCGAGCTTCAGGTTTTCCGGCGTGACCTTGACGCCCTGTGCCTCCAGCCGGCCGATCTCGGCGACGAGCGCATGCGGGTCGACGACCACGCCGTTGCCGATCACGGCCATCTTGCCGGGCCGGACGACGCCGGAGGGCAGGAGCGACAGCTTGTAGCTCACCCCGTCGATGACCAGCGTATGGCCGGCATTATGCCCGCCCTGGTAACGTACCACGACATCGGCGCGCTCGGAGAGCCAGTCGACAATCTTGCCCTTGCCCTCGTCACCCCACTGCGACCCGACCACCACGACGTTCGTCATCTCGAAATCCTGCCTATCTGCGCTGGCTGCGCCCTATTCAAACCCGCGCATCTATACTGTGTTGCTTTTTTAAAATCGACCTGTTTGTGAAAGGCGATTTGGCTTTTTGCGTGACAACGTCCCGTCCCTCGCCTATTTGCGAGAGCCTGACCGACGCAACATACCTCCAGTCCCGTGTAAAAGCCGAAGGTAAGCCGCTTGCCTTTTCGATCCTATATTCTGCTCACCGTCTGCACGCTTTTCTGGGGCGGCAACACCGTCGTCGGCAAGTTGGCGATCGGGCACATCAGCCCGATGGCGCTCAATCTTTCCCGCTGGGCGATCGCCGCCATCCTGATCTCAATCATTTCGGTGCCGCAGCTCAAGACCGACTGGCCGGTGCTCCGGCGCAACTGGCTGCTGCTGCTTGCCTATGGCGCGATCGGCTACACCGCTTTCAACGGCTTCCTCTACACCGCCCTGCAATATACCAGTGCGGTCAATGGCGCGATCGAACAGGGTGGCATCCCGGTCCTGATCTTCGTGCTGAACTTCGCCTTCTTCCGCATACCGGTGTCCCTCGTCCAGATCGTCGGCTTCCTCATCAGCTTCGTCGGCGTCGCGCTGACGGCCGGCCACGGCGATCTCGCGGCGCTGCTCGCACTGACCCTCAACTACGGTGACGCCCTGCTGCTGCTGGCCGTCGTCGCCTATGCGATCTACACGGTCGGCCTGCGCTGGAAGCCGCCGCTGCACTGGAAGAGCATGATGGCCGGCGCTTCCCTCGGCGCGACCCTGAGCGCCCTGCCTCTGGTCTTCTGGGAGGCGGCGGCCGGAAATCTGGTCGTGCCGGATCTCACCGGCTGGGCGCTCATCGCCTATGCGGCACTCTTCCCGTCGCTCATCTCGCAGATCTTCTACATCAAGGGGGTCGAGGGCATCGGCGCCAACCGGGCGGGCCTCTTCATCAACCTCGTCCCGGTTTTCGGCACGCTGCTCTCCGTCACCCTCATCTCCGAACCGGTGCAGCTCTTCCACCTCGTCGCGCTCGTCCTCGTGCTCGGAGGCATCGCGATCGCCGAGTGGGGCAAGCCGGTGACGGCAGGCAAATAAGTAAGACACGGACAACGAAGAAGGGAGCCTTCACGGCTCCCTTCGACAAGGTCGGATCTTGCTGAGTCGGGTCTTACTGGACCACGCTCACGACCACATGGGTCTGCGGGTCCACGATCACCCGCTGCTGGTTGACCACCGCATAGGCGTAGGTCGGATTGTCCGGGACAGGAACCAGGACCACCTCCTGCGGCAGCGTCGCACCGACGGCGATCGGCTGGTCGACGACCACGGCCGTGGCCGGTGCCGGCTGCTGCTCGACATAGGTGACGACTTCAGGTGGCGGCGGAGCGACGGCCGTCCCGGCGATTGCGCCGACGACACCACCGACCGCGGCACCGACCGGACCGCCGACGATAGCGCCCGTCACGGCGCCCCCGGCCGCACCGGTCACGGTGCCTTCCTGCGCCGCGCTCGTCCCGGCAAGTGCACCGAAAACAAGGGCGGTAATAGCTAGCAGTTTCGTCTTCATGGCTTCATCCTTTCTGGCTGTTTACCATGGCCGGAAAACCGTGAATCTCGTTTTTTTGTTCCGGGAAATACGCCCGATGGAGAGGCCGAAACGGCATCACTGAGGCCGTAAGAAGCAAAAATCCCTTTAAAATCCGGGAGAAGAAAGAAGCAGAATCAAAGACCGGTGATCGCACATTTTTTTCGCGGCCATGGCGCCCGGCAGTCGAATTCAGGCGCCGGAACGGCGAAAAGACGGCAATCTGCGGACGGATGCGCCGACGCTCACTCGCCGTAGCCGGTGACCGCCTTGACCTCAAGGAAGTCGTGCAGGCCCCACTCGCCGTATTCGCGGCCGTTGCCGGACTGCTTGTAGCCGCCGAACGGGGCATAAGGGTCCCACGCCGGATAGTTGATATGGACGCAACCGGCCCTGAGCCGTGCCGCCACCCTGCGGGCGTGGCCGATATCCCCCGACTGGACATAGGCGGCAAGCCCGTAGACCGTGTCGTTGGCAATCGCGATCGCCTCTTCCTCGTCCCGATAGGGCAGGATCGAGAGCACCGGTCCGAAGATTTCCTCCCGGGCGATGGTCATATCGTTCGAAACGTTGCCGAAGACCGTCGGGCGCACATAGTAGCCGCGGTTGAGGTGTTCCGGCCGGCCCGGCCCGCCGGCGACGAGCGTCGCCCCCTCGCGGATGCCGGCCTCGATCAGCGTCTGGATCTTGTCGAACTGGACGTGGCTGACCACCGGACCGAGCCGGGTGTCCGGCGAGCGGGGATCGCCGACGACGAAGGGTTCCGCGGCGGCTTTCGCGACCGCCAGCGCCTCGTCGTGGCGCTCGGCCGGCACCAGCATGCGCGTCGGCGCATTGCAGGACTGCCCAGAATTGCCGAAACAGCCGGCGACGCCCTTGCTCACCGCAACTTTCAAATCGGCATCCGGCAGGATGATGTTCGCGGACTTGCCGCCGAGTTCCTGCGCCACCCGCTTCACCGTGTCGGCCGCCGCCTTGGCGACGGCGACGCCGGCACGCGTCGATCCGGTGAAGGAGGCCATGTCGACGTCGGGATGGCTCGCCATCGGCTGGCCGACGTCCGGACCGGTTCCGTGCACGAGATTGAAGACGCCCTTCGGCGTGCCCGCCGCCTCCATGATCTCGGCGAAGATGACCCCGGTAATCGGTGCGATCTCCGACGGCTTCAGCACCATCGTGCAGCCGGCGGCGATCGCCGGCGCCACCTTGCAGGCGATCTGGTTGAGCGGCCAGTTCCAAGGAGTAATGAGCGCGCAGACGCCGATCGGCTCGCGCACGATCATCGTCGTCCCGCGCTTCTCGCTGAAGGCGAAGCTCTTCAGCGCCTCGATGGTCGTTTCGAGATGCGCCGAGCCGGAGGTCGCCTGCGAATCACGGGCGAAGGGAAGCGGTGCGCCCATTTCGCGGCTGACCGCCTCGGCGATGTCGTCGATCCGGTCGTTGTAAGCGGCGAGAATGCGCTCGAGAAGCGAAAGCCGCTCCTCCCGCGACGTCACGGCAAAGGCCGGGAATGCCGCCTTTGCCGCCGCCACTGCCCGGTCGACGTCGGCGGCCGACCCGATGGCAATCTGCGTGAACGCCTCTTCGGTCGAAGGATCGATGACGTCGAGCAGCGCCGGCCGGACCGGATCGACCCACTGGCCATCGATGAAGAATTTGAGGCGATTGCTCATGCACGGGCTCCCTATCTGAACGACAGGGCCGCACTATCCGACAGGCGGGCGACGGCCGCAAGCACGGCGGCAGACGATCGGCGGCAGTTTATTGCGAAAGCACGGGATCGGCCGGAAGCTGCCAGTCGATCGGCTCCAGGCCGCGTGAGCGCAGGAACTCGTTCGCCTTGGAGAAATGCCGGCAGCCGAAGAAGCCGTTATGCGCCGAAAGCGGCGAGGGATGCGGTGCCCTGAGCACCAGATGGCGCTCGCGATCGACGAAGGCCGCCTTCTTCTGCGCATAGGAGCCCCAGAGCATGAAGACGACCGAGGAACACTCCACATTGACGGCGCGGATCACCGCGTCGGTGAAGCGTTCCCAGCCTCGTCCCTGATGCGAGGCGGCGCGAGCCTCCTCCACCGTCAGCACGCTGTTCAGGAGCAGCACGCCCTGTTTCGCCCAGTTCTCGAGGAAGCCGTGGCGGACCGGATGAATGCCGAGATCGGTTTCCAGTTCCTTGTAGATATTGACGAGCGACGGCGGGATGCGCACGCCCGGCTGGACGCTGAAGCAGAGGCCGTGCGCCTGGCCGGCGCCGTGATAGGGGTCCTGGCCCAGGATCACCACCCGCACCTTTCCGAGCGGCGTCAGGTCGAGCGCCCGGAAATATTCCGCACCCTTCGGAAAGATGTTCTTGCCGTTCGCCTTCTCGGCGACGAGGAACTCCCGCAATTGCTGCATGTAGGGACTGGAAAACTCCGGCCCGAGAACCCTTTTCCAGCTCTCCTCCAGTCTGACGTCTGCTGCGCTCATTGTCGGCCATCGCCTTTTGCGGTTAACTCGCTCCTGAATGAAAGAGGACGGCGGACCGAGTCAAGTCCGGCGAACCTCGCCGGACGGTATGGGGCACGACCGAGATGAAGAGAGCGGCAATCCTCTGGCGCGAACACCGCGTGCTGCTTCTCGCCTTCGTCGCGGCTTCAGCGCTCGCGCTCTTCTTCGCGGCGCGCTTCGCCTTCTACGTCGTCTACTGGAGCGCACCGGAGCATCGCGACCAGCCGATCGAGAACTGGATGACGATCGGCTATATTGCCCGCTCCTACGATTTGCCGCGCGAGGCACTTGCGGAAGCGCTGGGGATTGGCCCGCTCGGCTCCGGCCGGCGCCCGACGGTGGAACAGCTCGCCCGCGACCGCGGCGTGAAGCCTGAAGAATTCCGCGCCGAGATCGACCGGGCAATTGCAAGGCTCCGGGAAGGTGGCTCCGGCCGATGAGCGAGACCCTGCTTGCGCTCGTCCCCGTCTACGGATTGCCGCTGCTTGCGGCCGTTGCCGGCCTGAGCTGCCTGGGACTGCCGCTTCCGGCCTCTCTGGTGATGATGCTGATGGGCTCTTTCGCGGCTGCCGGCGACTTCGGGCTGATGGCGGTCTTCGTGACCGCGTTTGCAGCAGCCGTCGGCGGGGATCAGATCGGCTACTTCGCAGGCCGCTTCGCCGGCCGGGCGGTCACCGGCCGCATCGCGAGGAAGCCGGCCGGCAAGGCCGCACTCGACCGCGCGACGCAGGAGATCGCCCGCCACGCGACGATCGGAATCTTTCTCACCCGCTGGCTCTTCAGTCCGCTCGGCCCCTACATGAACCTGGTGACCGGTGCCACCGGCTTCTCCTGGGCGCATTTCACCGCGGCCGGCGTCGCCGGCGAGGCGGTATGGGTCACCTTGCATGTCGGTCTCGGAATCGTCTTCAGCGACAACATCCTCGCCATCGCCGAGATCGTCGGCGACGCGAGCGGCTTCCTCGCCGCCGGAATCGTGGCGCTTCTCCTCGGCTGGCGCCTCGTCACCGTTCTCCGCCGCGGCAAATCCGGCCACATCTGACCGGTAGCGGAGACAAATCCGCATTCATCCCCCGCGTCCCCATCTTTCGTAGCAGGAGGGCAATACCCTTTTGCAGAATTGTCATGTGGCGATAGTATCAGGCAGCGGATGGTACAAGGATCGTGACCATGTTGATCATGACGTTCTGCGCGACTGCCCTGCTTATCCACCTCGTCAGCCTCGGCTGGATCTACCGGCGAAAGACAAGAACCCGCAAGGCGACCCACCCGGCGCAGACCGCCCGGCCCGCCGTCAGCATCCTGCGGCCGTTCTGCGGCATCGAGAACAATCTCGAAGCGACGCTGCGCTCGACCTTCCTCCTCGACTGGCCAGTCTACGAAGTCGTGTTCTGCGTCGAGGACGCCGACGATCCGGCTATCCCGCTGGTACGGCGCCTGATGGCGGAGCACCCCGACGTTGCCTCCTCGCTCCTCGTCGGAAACAGCCGCGTCAGCGTCAACCCGAAGCTCAACAACCTCGTCAAGGGCTGGGAGGCGGCGCGCTATCCCTGGATCGTTCTCGCCGACAGCAACGTGCTGGCGCCCAAGGACTATCTCGCACAGCTCTTCGCCCGCTGGGAGCCCGACACCGGCATGGTATGCTCCCCG
The DNA here is from genome assembly GCF_014126615.1 of Ciceribacter thiooxidans. Taxonomy (NCBI): domain Bacteria; kingdom Pseudomonadati; phylum Pseudomonadota; class Alphaproteobacteria; order Hyphomicrobiales; family Rhizobiaceae; genus Ciceribacter; species Ciceribacter thiooxidans. Next base: position 754,691 of record NZ_CP059896.1, on the reverse strand, counting down.
CCCGTCGGCTCCGCACCGGCCGGGTTCGCGGCGGAGGTCGAGGCCGCATGGCTGAACAGCTTCCAGGCGCGCTGGCAGATGCTCGCCGACGAGATCGGCTTCGGCTTCGCCCAGGGGAAGACCATGCTCTTCCACCGCGGCCTGATCGACCGCGCCGGCGGCTTCGCCCGCCTCGCCGACGAGGTCGCGGAGGACGCGGCCTCCACCAAGATCGTGCGCGAGGCCGGCCTTTCGGTCCGCCTCGTCGACATTCCCTTCCCGCAGCCGCTCGGCCGGCGCACATGGCAAGGCATCTGGCGGCGGCAGCTTCGCTGGGCACGCCTGCGGAGGGTGTCGTTTCCGCTGTTCTTCCTGCCGGAAATTCTGGTCGGCGGCGCCTTCCCGTTCGCAGCCGCGATTGCCGGCAGCGTCGCAGGTCTCTGGTCGCCCGCGGCCGTGCTCGCCTATGGCGCCCTCTGGTACGGTTGCGAGCTTCTCGTCATCCGTGCCTTCTGCTGGCCGCTCGGCCGCGACACACCCCTCGCCCTCGTGCTGCGCGATCTCGCGCTGCCGGTTCTCTGGGTATCGGCATGGTTCGGCAACGGCTTCGTCTGGCGAGGACATTCGATGGCCGTGCAGCAGCACCTCTCCCCGCGCAATGCCTACCGGCTGCGCCATGCGATCGACCGGACCAAGGCGAAGGCACGCGCATTCCGCTCCGCCTGGCACTGAGGGACAGGACGTGCGGCCGGGACGCATCGCCCCGGCCTAGGTCGTCGCATCTTACTTGAAGCGCCCGTGACGCTGCAGGACCTCGATCTTGTAGCCGTCCGGATCGGTCACGAAGAAGAACCGGGCGAAAAGCGTGCCGTCGCGGTTGAACTCGACGAGTTTGCCGGGGTTCAGCCCGAGTTCGGTGAAGCGCGCGTGCTCCGCGTCGAGATCATCGACCGACACGGCGAGATGACCGTAGCCGTCACCGAGGGCATAGGCCTCCTCGCGCCCCTTGTTGATCGTCAGTTCGAGCTCGAATTCGCTCTCCGGATTGCTGAGATAGACAAGTGTGAAGCTGTCGAAATCGAGCCGTTCGGCGACCTCGAGCCCGAACGCCTTGCCGTAGAAATCCGTCGCGCGGGCCTCGTCGAGCACGCGGATCATCGAATGTATCATCTTTGCCAAGACCAACTCCTGTGTGGCTGAGTATTATCGTACGGCCCCCTGGGCAGGAGCGGATGACGCTGCTCACGTCTCTTCGCCGTCGTCGCTTTTCTCGTCCGGAATTCCGCGAGCATCAAGACCGTTCGCCACGGTCTCCAGATCCTCGAGAAGCCTTTGCAACTCACGCATCCGCTCGGCACCGAAGGCACGGGTGATCTCGCCGTAGATCTCTTCGGATTGCGGCGCGACCTTTTCGATGAGCCCCAGACCCGCCTTGCTGATCGCGATGCGGGAGCGTCGCAGGTCGTTCTCGTCCTGATGCCGCTCGATGAGTTGCCGCGTTTCGAGATCCTTCAGGATGCGCGAAAGGCTCGGCCCGAGCAGGAACGTCGCACGGGCGAGTTCCGTCACCTCGATTTCCGGCACCGTCACCAGCGCACGAAGGATGCGCCACTGCTGTTCGGTGATGTCGTGCACGCGCAGCGAATTGCGGAAATGCCGCATCATCGCTTCGCGTGCCCTGAGCAGCAGCATCGGCAGCGAACGGGAGAAATGCCGCAGCCGGACGCGTGGCTGCCCGCCCTCCTTTGCGCTGTTCCGCTCGACCGTTTCGTCCACCATTCTCTCGCCGTCCCGGAAACTTTCTAATCCGCCGCGCCGCTTCACGTCAGGCTGCGCGCTAGCTCGGTGATCGTCGCAAACGCCACCTCCATGTCGTCGCGGGTCATGTCGAACTGTCCGGCCTGGAAGCGGATGGCGATCACACCTGCGACACGCGTCTGCGTGAGATAGATGCGGCCGTCGTCGTTGATCGCCTGTACCAGCGCGAGATTGTGCCGGTCCGCATCCTCCCCGCCCCTGTGGCGGAAGGAGAAGAGCGACAGTACCGGCTCCGTGACGATCTCGAAGTCCGGCTCGGCGGCAAGCCGTCCGGCGAGTTCGACCGACCATGCGACGTGGTTGCGGATCATCGCTCTCAGGCCTTCGAGCCCGTGGTGGCGCATGAGGAACCAGAGTTTCAGCGCCCGGAAGCGGCGCCCGAGCGGCACAGACCATTCCGAATAGTTGATGATGCCATCATGGCCGTGCGTCTTCAGGTATTCCGGGTGGATGGCGAGCGTTCGCACCTGCTCCTCGGGGTGCTTGAGGAACTGTACCGAGCAGTCGAACTGGGCGCCGAGCCACTTGTGGGGATTGAAGACGATGGAGTCGGCCCCGTCGATCCCCTCCCACAGCGTACGGAATTCCGGGCAGATCATCGCCGAACCTGCCCAGGCGGCATCCACATGCAGGTAGAGGCCGTGCGCATGGGCGACCTCGGCCACCCGGTCGATCGGATCGCAGGCGCCGATCGAGGTGCCGCCGGTGCAGGCGATGACGCCCGCAGGCAGAAGGCCGTTCGCGAGATCGGAACGGATCGCGGCATCGAGCGCCTCCGGGTCCATACCGTGCAGTGGCCCCTTGGTCGGGATCCGCACGAGATTGTCCGCGCCGATGCCGGAAATCCAGATCGCCCTGTCGACGGAAGTATGGACCTGCTCCGAGGCGTAGACGCGCACCGCCGGGTGCGCGGACAATCCCTCGCGATTGCCCGCCCATTTCAGCGCCCGCTCGCGCATCACCAGCACGGCGGCGAGCGTCGCGGTGGAGGCGGAGTCCTGGATGACGCCCGCAAAACCCGCCGGCAGGCCGAGCGCCTGGCGCAGCCAGTCTACCACCCGCGTCTCCATCTCGGTTGCCGCCGGCGAGGTCTGCCAGAGCATGCATTGCGCGGCGATCGCCGTCACCAGATAGTCGGCGACGACGGAGGCCGGCGCCGCATTGGCGGGAAAATAGGCAAAGAAGCGCGGATGCTGCCAGTGGGTCAGCCCGTCGGGGACGATCCGCTCGAAATCGGCGAAGATCGCCTCCATCGGCTCGCCCGCCTCGGGCGCGGCGTCGGCGATCTGCCGGGCGATGTCGCCGGGCTTCGTTCTGGCGCGCACCGGCCGCTCGCGCAGGCTCTCGCGATAATCGACGCCCCAGTCCGCCACCCGCCGCGACCACGCGCGGAATTCGTCGCTGTCCATTACCTGCCCCTCTTCCTGTGTCATCGATATGCGCGCCCGCCTTCAGCCCCAGAGAGCCGGATCGGGCGCCTGCATGAGCGAGCCCTCGTAGCGGATCGGGTCCTCGCGGTCCGCGGCGAGCAGCAGCGGTCCGTCGAGGTCCACGTAGGGCGCACCCTGTGCCACGAGGAAGGCCGGCGCCATGGCGAGCGAGGTGCCGAGCATGCAGCCGACCATGATGTCGAACCCCTGCCGGATCGCCTCGTCCCGGAGCGCCAGCGCCTCCGTGAGCCCGCCCGTCTTGTCGAGCTTGATGTTCACCGCGTCGTACTTGCCGGCAAGATGCGTGAGCGAGGTCCGGTCGTGGCAGCTCTCGTCGGCGCAGACCGGCAGCACGCGTTCGATCTCGGCAAGCGCGCCATCGTTTCCGGCGGCGAGCGGCTGCTCGACCAGCGCAACGCCGAGCCGCACGAGCGTCGGCGCCAGCGCCAGATACTGCTCGACCGTCCAGCCCTCATTGGCGTCGACGATGATCTTCGACCGCGGCGCCCCCGCCCTCACCGCCTCGAGGCGTTCGAGATCGCCCTCGCCCCCGAGCTTTACCTTCAGCAGCGGCCGGCCGGCATTGCGCCCGGCGGCGTCCGCCATCTTCTCCGGCGTGTCGAGGGAAAGCGTGAAGGCCGTCTCGACGGGCAGAGGTGCCGCAAGCCCTGCGCACTGCCAGGCCGGCCGCCCCGCGCGCTTGGCTTCAAGGTCCCAGAACGCGCAGTCGAGCCCGTTTCGTGCGGCCCCCGCCGGCAGCCGCGATTGCAGGGCGGCGCGGTCGAGACCGCGGCGAAGGTCGGCCTCGAGCGACCGGATCACGTCGACGACGCCATCCACCGTCTCGCCGTAGCGGGCATAGGGCACGCATTCGCCGCGTCCGCGGAAGGTGCCGTCGGAAAGTTCGACGGTGACGACGCGGATCTCGGTGCGCGAGCCGCGCGAGATGGTAAAGGCGCCGGCGACGGGGAAGCACTCCTCCGTCACGGCGAGGGAAAGGGCCGGGTTCATCGCGTCGCGCCTCTTCGTGTAGCTGTCGCGGGAGAGCCCGCGAATCACCGCCCCTTGCGTGCGGGGACATTCCTTTCTATATCCCTCGGACGATCGGGTTAAGATCCCGGACTTGCCGAACGAGCGCGACCATGCGCCCCGGCGGCAGGCGACAAAGGCCTGCCAGAGACACCCGTTACCGATTTCAAGACTGGCGGAACGCCCGTGAACACATTGGATTTTTACAAGAGGCCCGAAGATACGCGCGTCGTCGTTGCCATGTCGGGAGGGGTCGACAGCTCCGTCGTCGCCGGCATCCTGAAGCGCGAGGGCTACGATGTCCTCGGCATCACGTTGCAGCTCTACGATCATGGCGCCGCCGTCCACCGCGCCGGCTCGTGCTGCGCCGGACAGGACATCGACGATGCCCGCCGCGTCTGCGAGACGCTCGGCATCCCGCATTACGTGCTCGACTACGAACAGCGCTTCCGCGACACGGTGATCAACCCGTTCATGGAAAGCTATGTCGCCGGCGAGACGCCGATCCCCTGTGTGGCCTGCAACCAGACGGTCAAGTTCGCCGACTTGCTTGCGACCGCCAAAGAACTCGGCGCCGATGCGCTGGCGACCGGTCACTATATCCGCTCGCGGGCGATACCGCTGGCGAACGATCCCGGCCACCGCGCGCTCTTCCGTCCGGTCGACAGCGAGCGCGACCAGAGCTACTTCCTGTTCGCGACGACGCAGGAACAGATCGATTACCTGCGCTTCCCGCTCGGCGGCCTCTCCAAGGCCGAAACCCGCGCGCTTGCCGAGGAAATGGGGCTCGTCGTCGCCAAGAAGGCCGACAGCCAGGACATCTGCTTCGTGCCGCAGGGCAAGTATGCCGACATCATCACCAAGCTCCGGCCGGATTCGGCGCTCGGCGGCGACATCGTGCACATGGACGGCCGCGTGCTCGGCCATCACGAGGGCATCCTCCACTACACGATCGGCCAGCGGAAGGGCCTCGGCGTCGCGACCGGCGAGCCGCTCTACGTCGTCTATCTCGACGCCCGCTCGCGGCGCGTGATCGTCGGTCCGAAGGAGGCGCTCGACACCCGCCGGGTATACCTCCGCGACATCAACTGGCTCGGCGACCGGACGCTTCGCGAAGAAGCCGCCGACGGCTTCGCCTGCTTCGCCAAGGTCCGCTCGACCCGCCCGCCGGCACCGGCGGTGTTGCACGCCGACGACAAGGGCGTCTATGTCGACCTCGAAATCGGCGAGGCCGGCATCGCCCCGGGACAGGCCTGCGTGCTCTATTCGGCCCCCGGCCCCGACGCCCGCGTCTATGGCGGCGGCTTCATCGAACGCTCCGAACGATCGGCCCCGGCGGAGGCCTCGCTGAAGGCGCTGCTTTCGGCGCCTGCCGCCGCCTGAGGACGAAAGCATCGGAAAACGCCGCTCCGGATGGCCGCAAAAGGCCGCCGGCGAACGAGACTGCAAAAGCGCCCCAAAAAGACAATGGGGCGCTTGACACCAACGGGAGCGGCACCTTATAAGCCGCACATCCTGACGCCGGGGTGGTCGAAACGACCTCTTCACGGTGCCTGTGGCGGGGTAGCTCAGGTGGTTAGAGCAGCGGAATCATAATCCGCGTGTCGGGGGTTCAAGTCCCTCTCCCGCTACCAATTTTCCTTTATTTTCAGAGATATGGCGTGTCGCCCTCGCCCTTCGGCGGCATGGCCGCTGGCTATGACGATGTGTTCACGCGCGGTTTGCCGCCGCGGCATCCGGCAGTTCGGTTTCCTTTCTGTCCGACCCGCACACATAGGTAACAATTTGTCCCTATAGCCGTCCGCGAATTTCCGGAATTTTTTGACACGCGATTTCGGAAAAACGAAAATCCGGTCACACTGCCAAATAGGCGTCGCGCCTTCTTTGACGTCCGCTCGAGGCGTCTTCATTGCTTCTCTTGCGCTCCCCCACCTTCCGCGCTTTGATGCGTCAACCGTGGGGGAAGACGTTACGAGACATCTCGGAACCGGATTTTCACGGTCAAGCTACGGCATGTGAGCGCGGATGTCGTTTGCGAACGACACGGCGGGAAGTGGTCCGGCCGTCATCAGCGAAAAGTCGAAGGATGCGCGCCGGTCGCTGTCGAGAACGTATTGCCGGTGGACGCGCAACAGGTCCCGCTTGATCCGCCGGTAGCGCTCCGCGGACAGCATGTGCTTGATACGGACGAACGCGATTTTTGCCTGGGGGGCATCCGGATGCCCAGCGAGCGCAACCACCTTCGACCTGTAGAAGTTGACCGCGTCCGTCAGGCACTGGATGTCCAGCCATGATATTTCCTTCGTCCGCGCAATCACGCCCACGCGCGCCCGCAACACCTCGGCGGGGCGCAGCAGGGCGCATTGCAGAACCGCTCCTCCGAGCGTGACAAAGACCACGCGCTTTCCCTTGAGCAGTTCCGGTTCCCTTTCGAGCAGCATGCCGAGGACATGCACGGCGACGCTCGAACCCATGCTGTGGGAGCTGATGACATATTCGTCCGCCTCCCCGGAGAGCGCCGCCCTCACCGACGCCGCACAGTCCTCGAGCCAGGCGAGAACCTCGGGCCGGTCGAGGCGCGCCAGGGCGACCGCCATCTCCCAGTCGGAGAACAGATGCAGGGTGTGAAACCGATCCGACCACGGAAGGAAAATCGAGAAGAAGAAGGCGTAGGCAAGCACGATCGCCAGCGGATAGTGCCACGGGTCAAGGCCAAGCCACTGCGGATATGCGGCGATCACAAGGCTCGCCGCCATGGCCAGCCCGACAAGCAGGAATGGAAAGACGAAGAACAGGCCGAAGCGCCAGGCGTGCCGGAAATAGGCAAAAGCGCCACCTCCGAGAACGACGCGAGCGGCACTGCTGAACCCAAGGGCCAGCCGCCGGGCAAGCGGCCTTCCGTTCAGTTGCTCGACGATGTCGTTGTGATCGAAGATATGAATGCGGCTCGACGTGCACCACGTTGCGCCTTGGCTCGCGACGTCGAAATACCGGCTGGAGCCTGGTCCGCGGATCGGGCCTGCGTCGGCTGAAAAACCCCAGACCGTCGTCGTCTTTCGCAGCGAACGCTCGTAGCGCTGGCGATGCTTATGCGCATCGAGCGGCTCGAAACCGGGAAAGTGCAGGACGATCCGCTTGCCGATATGCTCGGGCTGGTTCGCTTTTGCGACCGGAATCGCATGCCTCCCGGTCATCGGCTCGTACCCGGTCCGACGAGGCCGCTTCCGGTGGCGCTCCGGAGCCCGGCCACAAAGGCCGCCCTGTCGAACAGACAGCTACGATCGCCCGTCTGCGCGTCCACCCATCCGCGGATGGACGCCCGGATATTGACGACCGACAGTCTCATTATCTCCCGGATCGCGCCGATAGCCTCGGTCGCCGTCACAATCGCCCTGAACCCGCCCAACCGCATCGCATCCTCGAATTTGCCCAGAGTACTTGCCGTCGTAACCGCAAAGCCTTCCCGGGTCAGTATTTCATTCACGAGCAACAGCCCTCTGGGGTTGGACAGGCAGACCAGAACCTGCAGTCGGTCGGCCACGGCGGAATATGTATGCATTGAGAGAATGCCCTCTGTGACTGTCAGGCACCTGTCAATAGCCGGTTCGATGTCAACTGGTGTTCTATCGTGTTGCGCTTTGTTGCGATCGCCGGTCCTGGTCACGACGATCGGAAGGCATGGGCTGCACAATCAGCCTCGAAGACGTCGAGGCGCTGCGAATCCGAATCGCGTTCTCTCGAAGCAGGCGCGCGAAGTCGAAGAGCGATGTACGGTCGGCACGCAGAACCTGCCGGATGAGCGGATCGCGAAGAATGCGGGCAATGGTGAATTCGGTGTCGGACATCTCGATCTCCTTTGGTCCGGAAACAGGATAGACGGGCCGGATGGACATGCGATGGCCGAAATCGGACAAGAACCGGGCATCCTGTTCGATCGTGTTGCTGACGATTGCGGTCCCGCGCGAGCGGAGGGAAGCGGACGCTGGAACAGTGCGGATCGCGTCTGGTCCGCTCGCCCCGTCATCTCAGCTCGGCGAGAAGTGCATCGGCACCCTTTTCGACTCCGACCCTGGACGCCGCGAGCAAGGAGAAGGTCGCCCATACGTTCATCGCGTTCGGTTATTGCTTCGTGATGTAGGCACGCAGCAGGCGACCGCTCGACAATATCCTGATGAGAGGATCGGTACTCCGACTTCGAGAAGAAGGGTTTCGGCTCGGCAATCGGGGATTTCGGGGCGACCCAGCACAAGGTTCTCGTCGGCGGGAGCTACAAGTTCTAGGGCCGAATACGCCCCTCGATCGTCCAGACCTCCAGCACCAGAACGGCGATCACGATGAGCCGGGGCCCTCCCCGGCTCATCGGCTATTCAAGCCCGTTCCTTCCGCTGAACGCGCGGCGTTCCCCGAGTGGAATATCGCCGGGTGTTCCCGGACGAAGATGTCGGTGCAGTGCAGGTCCGATACCGCTTGGGAGAATTCCCGAAGGATCGGAGAGCTCCGCCGTTCGATCCTTCGCCGCGTTCCGGTTCGGCAGATTAAGACGCCTCTCGCGAGTACTGTGCCGGCGGACCGGTTTTGACAACGCGTTCTCCGCAAGTCAGGCCTTGCGGAAACCGAACGACTTTCGCAGGCTTCCGTCGAAGCCCTTTGCCGGCACGAACCGGCGCAGACGGCTGAGAAGAGTTGCCTGATGTCCTACGGGCTGACGCATCTTGTACGAGCCCTGGAGAGCCGCAAGGATCTTCTCTGCGACGAGTTCTGGACCCGGTGCAGACTTGATTTGCGCCACAACGGTCTTCATCGTCGCCTCGGCCTGGCTGGCATAAACGCCCAAGGGCGCCTCCGTCTTCGCCGCGTTGACGTCGAGATTGGTGTTCGTGAACGTGGGTTCCATCAGGATGACGCGGACGTTGAAATCCCGAATCTCGTGATCGAGAGATTCGGACATGCCTTCGAGCGCGTGTTTGGTGCTCGCGTAGATGCCCATGAACGGCGCCGGCAGAAAGCCCAGAACCGAGCTGATATTGACGACGAGACCGCTGCGCGCACTCCGCATCGGCGGCAGGATCGCGCGAATCATGCGAAGCGGGCCGAAGACGTTGACATCAAAGACCTTCTTTGCTTCGGCAATTGACGTCTGTTCGACCGGGCCCGCCAGGGAAACCCCCGCATTATTGATCAGGATGTCGATCTTTCCGGCCTCGGACAGAACCCAATCGACAAAGCCCACGACGGATGCATCATCGGTCACATCAAGCGTCCCGAATCTGACGCCGGAAATCGGCTTCGCCCGACCGGGATCACGCGCGCCGCCGAATACGCGGTAGCCGTTCTGCGCGAGAAGACGGGCCGTTGCCTCGCCGATCCCGGAGGAGGCCCCTGTTATCACGACAACTTTCTGTTTGGGCACGGCGGCCTCCTTTGCTGCGATCTATCTTCTGGTCCAGGCCGACCGCTCGTCATAAGCATCGCGAGGCCTCGGTAAGCTTTATAGATGTTAATCGACATCTATTTTGATTTTAGATGTCATTCGAAATATAAAAAATCAAGGGGTGTTGAGCGGGAAGAGCCAAAAAATGTCGATGAACTGCACAACGGCGCCAGACGCTCAGTTCTCGGCGATCAACAGGCTGATATCCGGATCAGAGAAATCGCCAAGCGCTCGCATCCAATCGAAGAACCAGCTGTCACGGCGCGACATCGGGTCACTCGGCCGCCATTACTAGTTTGGACCCATCAACCTCTTGGCCGGGATGCCGGTACGCTTCTGCCCTGGGCGGCCTGATACGGAACCAGGTCGCATAAAGTGCCGGCAGGAACAGCAGGATCATCACGGTTCCGACGGCCGTGCCGCCGATCAGTGTATAGGCCATCGATCCCCAGAAGACCGAATGCGTCAGCGGAATGAATGCGAGCACGGCAGCAAGCGCCGTCAGGATGACGGGTCTCGTCCTCTGCACGGTCGCTTCGATGACGGCATGATAGTCATCGAGACCGGCCGCCCGGTTTTCCTTGATCTGCTCTGTCAGGATCAACGTGTTTCGCATCAGGATGCCGGCTAGTCCAATCAAGCCAAGAATGGCGTTGAAGCCGAAGGGCTGATTGAACATGAGCAGGACCGGAACGACGCCCGCGAGGCCGAGTGGCCCGGTCAGCATCACCATCGTCATGGTCGACAGGCTGCGAACCTGCAGGACGATGACGATGAGCATGGCGGCAATCATCGCCGGAAAAATCTGAGCGAGGGCCACATTCGCCTTCAGCGACTCTTCGATGTTACCACCCATTTCGATCCGGTATCCGAGCGGTAGCGAGGCGATCAGAGGCTGCAGGGCCTTCAGGATTTCCTTGGAGACTTCCGGCGGCTGCATCGCCTCGTTGATGTCCGAACGGATCGTGACGACAGGGGTGCGGTCACGGCGTTTCATGACCGGCTCCTCGAAGCGGATTTCGGAGTGACCGATTTGGTCGAGCGGCACCGGACGACCGTTCCTGCTCATCAGCGAGAAGTCCGCCAGCCGCGAGGGATCGAGCCTGTTTTCGCCGGCACTGCGCGCCACCACGGGGACATTGCGAATGTCTTCGCGCACCTGTGTGATCGGAACCCCGCTCAGCAACAGCTGCATCTGCTGGGCAGCCTCTGCCGGAGAAAGGCCGATGAGGTTGAGCCGGTCCTGATCTGGAATGAAGCGCAGCACAGGTGTGCGGTTGCCCCAGTCGCGGTTCGCCTGGCGGACATCGGGCACCGTCTTCATGAGCGCGAGAGCCTGTTCGGAGATCTTGTACAGTTCATCCGGATCCGGTCCCATGAGACGGAACTCTACCGGGAACGGCGTATAAGGACCGAACACGAGTTGCGTCACCCGCACATAGGCCTCCGGAGCGAGACCGCTGGCGATTGCCGTCCGCAGACGGTGCTTGAGAGCCTCGCGTGCTTCCGCGTCCGGCGTCAGTACAACGATCTTGGCGAATGCCGGGTCCGGAAGTTCCGGCGACATGGCGAAGAAGAAGCGCGGTGCGCCCTGGCCGATATAGCTGGTGGCGATCTTCGTTTCGGGCTGTTCCTTCAGCCAGCCTTCGAGTTTTTCGACCGTTGCGGTCGTCGTCTCGATGCTCGTCCCTTCCGGCATGCGCACTTCCACCAGAACCTCGGGACGGTCCGACGTCGGGAAAAACTGCTGCTTCACGGACCCCATGCCGATGACCGAGACGGCCATGGCGACACCGACAAGACCACAGGTCAGGAACTTGTGACGGACCGCGAATTCGATCAGGCCCGAAGGCGCCGGTAATTCGGCGTGTTGTAGATGGCGTGGTGGCCGCCTTCCACGGGCTTGATCGCCGGCAGCATCTTGACGCCGAGGTAGGGCGTGAAGATCACCGCCACGATCCACGAGACGATCAACGCAAAGCCGACGATCCAGAAGATGTTGCCGGCATATTCGCCGGCTGTGGACCTGGCAAAGCCGACCGGCATCAGCCCGATGATGGTGACGAGGGTACCGGACAGCATCGGGGCGGCCGTGTGGCTCCAGGCATAGGCGGCCGCCTTGATGCGGTCCATGCCTTCTTCCATCTTCACCACCATGACTTCGATGGCGATGATGGCATCGTCAACGAGGAGGCCGAGCGCCAGGATCAATGCGCCGAGCGTGATGCGGTCGAAAAACCGTCCGGTCTCCAGCATGATGAGGAAGACCACGCCGAGCGTCAGCGGAACGGCAAGGGCGACGACGATACCGACGCGCCAGCCGAGGCTGATGAGGCTCACGAACAGGACGACGCCGAGCGCCATGGCGAATTTCAGCATGAACTCGCCGACCGCTTCCTCGATATTGACCGCCTGATCGCTCACTTTCGCGAGCGTCATGCCAAGCGGGAGGGCTTGCGCGATGGTCGAGGACCGTTCCTCCAGAGCCTTGCCCAGTTCAAGGCCGTTCCAGCCCTGTTGCATGACCACCCCGAGCATGATGGCGGGCTCGCCGTCGTGGCGAATGAGATACGTGGGAGGGTCCCGGTATCCGCGACGAATCTCGGCGAAATCCGACAGCTTGAGGATACGGCCGGCGGCGACGATCGGCGTATTGGCAATCGACTCGACGCTGTCGTAGGCGCCATCGAACCGGATGAAGACCTGGGGGCCTTGCGTATCGATCGATCCTGCGGGGGTTACGGTGTTCCGCCGCTGCAGGGCAGACGCGATGTCCTGCGCCGAGATCCCGAGCGTTGCCAGCTTGGAATAGGAAAATTCGACGAAGATCTGTTCGGGGTGCTCACCGAGAATGTTGATCTTTTTCACACCCGGGACGTGAAGCATGTCCTGACGGATCGTCTCGGCCTGCCGCACGAGGTCGCGCATCGCCATGCCCTTCGCCTTCAGGGCATAGAGGGCGAAACTGACGTCAGAATACTCGTCGTTGACGAAAGGACCGATGACCCCGGCGGGAAGATTTCGGGCTTCGTCACCGAGTTTCTTGCGCGCCTGATAGAATTCCCCTTCGACGGCTGAAGCTGGAGTATTGTCCTTGAGCGTGACGGTCAGGAAGGCGTAGCCCGGCCGCGTCGTCGTTTCCACACGATCGTACCAGGTCAGCTCCTGTATCCTCTTTTCGAGCGGCTCTGCGACGAGATCCTGCATCTCACGTGCGGTCGCGCCCGGCCAGACGGACGTAACCGTGAGTGTCTTGATCGTGAACGAGGGGTCTTCGGCTCGGCCGAGCTTGACGAAGGCATAGGCGCCGGCAGCGGCCAGCAGGATAATGAAGAAGAGGGTGACGGCTCGCTCACGAACGGCGAGAGCGGAGAGATTGAAGCTCATCAGTTTGCCGCCTCTGGCTTCTCCACGCCGGTGCGCACGCTTGCGCCGTCCTGAAGCAGATGCGCGCCAAGGGCGACGATGACCTCCCCGGTCATCAGATTTGAGACGACGGCCTTCTCCTCGCCGATCCGCTCGACCTTCACTTCCCGGAAATGCACACTGGAAGTCTGCCCGTCCAAAACCCAGACGCCCATGCGGATGCCGTCATCCAGCAGTGCGCCGACGGGAACTTCGGCATGCGACTGTGCCGCTTCGTTCTGCAGGCTGATCGTGACCGTTGCCCCGAGCGGCGCGGACGCCGCAGCCCCCTGCAAGACCCAGCGTGTCTCATAGGTCCGGGTCTGAGGATCGGCAGCGTCGGAAATCTGTCTGAGCGCCGCCTCCTCTTCGGTACCATGGCCATAGATCTTTGCCTTCGCGACGGCGCCGACATCGGGTCGGAGATTTTCGGGCAACCAGACGAGCGCTTCGCGAGGACCTGCCTTCGCAAGCCGGACGACCGGCTGGCCCGCCGAGACCACCTGCCCCGGTTCGCCGAGCGTCTCGACGATCGTGCCATCCGCGTCTGCCACGAGAACTGCGTATGCAGCTTCGTTCTCGGCGACCTTCGCCTCTGCTTCGGCCGCGGCGAGCTGGGCGGTCGCAGTATCGAGCGCAGCCTTCGACTGTTCGTATTTCTGCGGAGACGCTGCCAGGCCGTTCTTGACGAGGGCGGCATATCGCCGCTCGTCGGCCTGTACCTGAACGAATGTTGCCCTGGCAGCAGCAACAACGTTGCGCTTTGCCGACAGGGCAAGGCGCAGATCGGTGTCATCAACCCGCATCAATGGCTGCCCGGCTTTGACTTCTTCGCCAAGGCCGACAAGCCGTTCGACGATCTTTCCGGGAACCCGAAAGCCGAGATCGCTCTGCACCCGGGCAGCAACCGTGCCGGTGAAGCTTCGGTTCGCGGTATCCGGGGTCTTGACCTTCGTCACGCTGACGAGCGGAGGCAGACTGCGGGGATCTGCCGCCTCCGCATCTCTGTTCGTGGATGGAAGCAGGAGAAACGCAGCGGCGGCACCGACGAGAGCAGCCACTGCCACGGTTGAGAGGAGGATCTTGCGCTTCATGACACTGGCCTTCTTGACGGTGGCGGTACAATTCTTAGATTGCAACCTAACTCTAAATGACATATAGATGTCAATAGTAATCTAAATGGAGGCACTCATGAGAGTCAGTCGCGCCCAGGCCGAGGCGAACCGCGAGACGGTCATCAATGTCGCCAGCAGGCTCTTTCGCGAGAGGGGCTTTGATGGCATCGGCCTGAAGGATCTGATGAAAGGCGCCGGCCTCACCCAGGGCGGCTTCTACAAGCAGTTCGAATCCAAGGATGATCTCGCAGCACTTGCGTCGCAGCGAGCCATGGAAAGCGCGACCAGTAAATGGTCCTCGGCCGCCGCCTCGAGCTCCGATCCGCTCCAGGCCGTCATCGATCTCTATCTTTCTCCAGGACACCGCGGAGAAACGGGGGATGGCTGCCCGCTGGTGGCTCTCGGCGCGGATGCTGCTCGCCAGAGCCCAGAGGTCCGCAAGCCATTTCGGGACGGCATTAAGGCACATCTGCAGGTCCTCGAGGAAATGATGCCGGCCAGCGATGACGAAGACGCGTCGCGCAAGGCAATGGCAGCACTTTCGCTCATGGTCGGCGCCGTGACTCTCTCCCGGATCTTGACGGGCGAGAAACTGTCGGACCGCCTGCTTGAAACAGCAGCCGCGGAGGTGAAGCGTATAGCAGGCTCCGAGAAGGACGATTGAGCGGAAGCGGGCACTTTCGCTGTCGGCTGGCATCCAAGCCCCGGGTCAAGCGTGACATGCTTCCGGTGTCATCGGCGTCGTGTCGTCGTAACCGGCATGGGGACGGTCAGGCCGCTGCACGACACCGCCGCCTCATTCAGCAAAGCGTCCAAGCGAGCTTTCGGCGTTTCTCCGGCAACGTGCCGGGTCAACGACCGGTCTTCGTCCGCCATTCCTCGTATTTCTTCTGGTTCTCGTCCCTGGTGCAGGGATAAAGCCCGATGATGCTTTCGCCCGCCGCCACCTGCTCCAGGACGAAATCCTCGAAGCTCTCCATCCCGGCACAGACTTCCGCAATCTCCTCGGCAAGGTGGGCCGGGATCACCATCACACCGTCACGATCGCCGACGATGACATCGCCCGGAAACACCGCGACGTCGCCACAGGCAATCGGTACATTGATGTCCAGTGCCTCATGAAGGGTCAGGTTGGTCGGCGCCGAAGGCTTGGCGCAGTAAGCCGGCATGTCGAGCTTGCCGATGCCATGGGCATCCCGGAAGCCGCCGTCCGAAACCACGCCGGCGCAACCGCGCACCGCCATGCGGGTGATAAGGATCGAGCCGGCGGTCGCCGCTCGCGCATCCTTGCGCGCATCCATCACCAGCACGTGGCCGGGCGGGCAGGTTTCCACCGCAACGCGCTGGGGATGGTCGGGATTACGAAAGACCTCAAGCGGGTTCCGGTCCTCACGGGCGGGGATATAACGCAGCGTGAAAGCCTGCCCCACCATATTCTCTTCCTTGGGCGAGACCGGCGAAACGCCCTGGATGAACTGGTTACGCAGGCCACGTTTGAAGAGTTGCGTTGCGATCGAAGCGGTAGAAATGCGCTTGAAGATCGCACGCGTGTCGTCGGACAGGACATAGTCGGTCATGGGTTGCCTCAAAAGATATCTGGTTCACCGGCCGTGCGGCCGAAATCGGATTGCAGGAAGTCGAAGTCGCAGCCCTGGTCTGCCTGGGTGACATGCTGCGAGAACATGTAGCCCCAACCGCGTTCGAAACGGCGCTCCGGGGCTTTCCAGGCGGCCTTGCGGGCGGCGAGTTCCGCCTCGTCGACCAGCATGTCGAGCCGGCGGTTGGGCAGATCGAGGCGAACGATGTCGCCGGTCTCGAGCAGCGCCAACGGGCCGCCAACAAAGCTCTCGGGCGCCACATGCAGCACGCAGGCGCCATAGGACGTTCCGGACATGCGGGCGTCCGATATCCGCAGCATGTCACGATGGCCCTGTTTGATGAGGGCTTTCGGGATCGGCAGCATGCCCCATTCGGGGAAACCCGGACCGCCGAGTGGACCTGCATTGCGCAGAACCATGATATGGTCGGGCGTGATGTCGAGGTTTTCGTCGTCAACGGCCTTCTTCATCTCGGGATAGCTGTCGAAGACAAGGGCCGGTCCCTGGTGGACATGGAACTTCGGATCGCAGGCGGCCGGTTTCATTACGGCCCCGTCGGGGCAGAGGTTTCCGCGCAGCACCGCCAGCGAGCCTTCTTCGTAGACTGGGTTCGACAGCGGCCGAATGACGTCGTCGTTGTAAACCCTTGCGCCTTCAAGGTTCTCCCCGAGAGTCTTGCCGGTTACGGTCATCGCCGAGCAGTCGAGGCGATCCTCGATCTGCTTCATCAACGCGCGGAGACCCCCGGCATAAAAGAAGTCCTCCATCAGGTAGTCCTTGCCGGAGGGGCGGACATTGGCGATCAGCGGCGTGACGCGGCCGAGCGCGTCGAGATGGTCGAGAGTGAGATCCACACCGGCGCGGCGCGCCATGGCGATCAGGTGGACCACCGCATTGGTGGAGCAGCCGGTCGCCATCGCCACCACGGCGGCATTGCGGCAGGCGCCCTCGGAAATGATCTTGTCCGGCGTCAGATCTTCCCAAACCATCTCGACGATACGACGGCCACAATCGGCACTCATGCGCTGGTGGCCGGCATCGACCGCCGGAATGGACGAGGCACCGGGCAGTGTCAGGCCCATGGCGTCGGCGATCGCCGTCATGGTCGAGGCCGTTCCCATGGTCATGCAGGTGCCGGCCGAACGGGCAATGCCGCCCTGGATGCCAAGCCATTCCTCGTCGGTGATGTTGCCGGCACGGCGTTCGTCCCAATACTTCCAGGCATCCGACCCGGAGCCAAGAATCTTGCCGGCATAATTGCCGCGCAGCATGGGGCCGGCCGGAAGATAGATCATCGGTACACCGGCCGAGATCGCACCCATCACCAGACCCGGCGTGGTCTTGTCGCAGCCGCCCATCAGCACGACGCCGTCGAGCGGATGAGAGCGGATCATCTCCTCCGTCTCCATGGCCAACATGTTCCGGTAGAGCATCGACGTCGGCTTGGTGAAGCTCTCGTCAACCGACAACGACGGCATCTCGACGGGAAATCCACCGGCCTGCAACACGCCCCGTTTCACATCCTGCACGCGTTCCTTGAAGTGGGCGTGGCAGGTGTTGAGCTCAGACCAGGTGTTCAGGACGCCGATGACGGGCCGGTCCCGGAAATCCTCTTCGGAATAACCGAGCTGCATCATGCGCGACCGGTGGCCGAAGCTACGGAGATCGTCGGGTGAGAACCAGCGTGCCGAACGTAGGTCCGGGGGAGATTTGCGTGTCATGATCTTATCCGGTGAATGCGAATGTCAGCCAAATGACGAAGACGGTGAAGACGAGGCCGACGACTTCCGGCAGGTTGCCGAAGCGATAGTCCCTCGCCTCCTCT
This sequence comes from Ciceribacter thiooxidans, assembly GCF_014126615.1. Taxonomy (NCBI): domain Bacteria; kingdom Pseudomonadati; phylum Pseudomonadota; class Alphaproteobacteria; order Hyphomicrobiales; family Rhizobiaceae; genus Ciceribacter; species Ciceribacter thiooxidans. Next base: position 737,061 of record NZ_CP059896.1, on the reverse strand, counting down.
TCCAAGAATTCCTGAGGCGCGATGTCTTCGTCCTGTCGTGTCAGATCCTTTTCGGTGATCTTCATGATCGATCTCCTCAGTTGAGCATCGACGGTAGCCAGAGGGCGAGGTCGGGGAAGAACAGCACCAGGAACAATCCGACCGCCTGCAACGCGATAAACGGGAGCACGGCTGCGAAAATCTCCTGCAGTTGGATATCCTTCGGCGCCACTGACTTCAGGAAGAAGCAGGCAGGGCCGAAGGGAGGCGACAGGTAGTAGATCTGGATGTTCATGGCGAAGAGCACGCCGAACCAGATCGGATCGAATCCGAGGTCAATCACCACCGGTGCGAAGATCGGCACGGTTATGAAGATGATCGCGATCCATTCCAGAAACGTGCCGAGCACCATGACAATCAGCATCATCACGACGATCACCCAGATCGGCGCGATATCCAGCGCGGTCAGCAGACCACGCAGGAATTCTCCGCCACCGATGCGGTTATAGATGCCGATCAGCGAGATCGCGCCGAGCACCAGCCAGATGATCGACCCGACGGTCAACACGGTCTGGCGCATGGCGTCGCGGGTCATGGCCCAGGTCAATTCCTTGCGGACGCCGGCGACGACCAGCGCGCCGACGGCGCCGACAGCCGCGGCTTCGGTGACCGTCGCAACTCCCGAATAAATGACCCCCAATACCGCACCGATAAGGATGCCCGGAAGGATGACACCTTTGAGGAATTTCAGACGCTTGAAGAATGGCAGGCCGGTTTCCGGAATGTCGTAGATCGGGGCCATCGCCGGATTGAGTCGCACCCGCACCATGATGTAGGCAATGTAGAGCGTCGCCAGGAGCAGGCCGGGGATTGCCGAGGCAGCAAAGAGCTTGGTGATCGAGACCTGCGCAGCAAGACCGTAGACAATCAGCACGACCGACGGCGGGATCAGGGTAGCCAGCGCCCCCGCCGCGCAGATGATCCCGATCGAGAGCTTGCGGTCATAGCCGAGGCGCAACATCTGTGGCAACGCGATGAGACCGAGCATGACGATCTCGCCCCCCATGATGCCGGACATGGCGGCAAGGACAACGGCGACGATGCAGGTCTGCACGGCGACCGAACCGCGGAACCGCCCGCCTAAGACGGCCATGCTGTCGAACAGCGAATGGGCGATCCCCGATCGCTCCAGCACATTGGCCATGAAAACGAAGAACGGGACGGCGATCAGTTCATACTTGTGCAGAACTTCGCCGACATTGGCGGCGACTATGAAATAGCCGGCCCGCTCGCCGAAATAGAGAAGCGCCGTGCCGAGCGACACCGTCAGCGTAGTGATGCCGAGCGGAACGCCGACCGCCATCAACGCGAGGAGCGAGAGGACGATCAGGACCGTAATGGTTTCAATGCCCACCGGCGCTCTCCCCTTCGGTTCCGTGCGCCCAGCGAATGACGTTCGCGGCAAGCTGCAGCAGATAAAGAATGCACCCGACTACCAACAACACCTTCAGGTAGGTCGGCTGGATGGAGTTGAGCGCGGTGCCGGAGTACTCGACATGCCGCAACGCCTTGACGGCGGGTCCCCACAGCGCGAGCGTCAACACCAGGATGGCGCCGGCGGAGATCAGCATCTGCAACAGCCGGAAGACGTGCCAGAGACGTGGGCTGATGAGGGTTTCGATCATCGTGATCGAAATGTGACGATGGCGCTCGGTGACATAACCGACGGCAAGCACCCAGGCGGATGCGCACAGCGTCATGGCGAGTTCGGTAGACCAGACCGTCGGACGGTCAAAACCGTATCGCATGACGACCTCCAGCGCGGAGACGCCGATACAAGCGAAAAAGAGCACGGAACAGCCTTGGCCCACGAACACGCTGACGCGGTCCATGACGTCGGCATAGGTGGCGAGAAAACGTCTCATCACGCGGCCTTTTGAGATGACTTCAATTATGGGCGCCGCCGCATGTGACGGCAGCGCCCGGTCGAACTTGACGTTACTTCTTGAAAAGGCCGATCTGGGTCATGTAGGCTACGTTGGCGTTCAACGCCTCCTTGGCAAGCGGAGACTTCTCGGCATAGACCTCCCACTGCTTGCGTGCGACTTCACGCAGCTGGTCGCGATCCTCCTGCGCCCAGTTGATGACCTCGATCTTGCCGCCGGCATTGTCGCGGGCCGCCAACTCCTTGTCCTTCTTGGCAACCTCTGCGGTCATCGCGGACATGGCTTCGTACCACCAGTCGCGCAGAGCCGTACGGTCGGCCTCCGACAGAGCGTCCCATTTTTGCTTGTTGATGGTGAACTGCATGGAGGGCATCGAGTGAATGCCGGGATAGAGCGGATAAGGCGCAACGTCGTGCAGGCCGGTCGCATCATTGTTCACATAGGCTGACGCATCGGCCGCATCCACGATCCCCTTTTCCAGCGCACCGTAGACTTCGGAGAACGGGATCGAAACCGGAGAGGCCCCCGCCGCCTGGAAAACGGCGGCCGCAAGGCCTTCCGGCGAGCGGATCTTTTTGCCTGCGAGGTCTTCGAAGGTACGGATCGGCACGCGCGCGGGCAAGGCTTCCTTGGAATAGGGACCGCAGGCGACGACATGGACCTCCCCGCCGGAGACGGCATCGGCGGCCTTCTGCATGACGGCTTCGCCGCCGCCATCCTTGCAGAAGCCGAGCATCTGTTCGGGCGTATCGTAACCGGAGATGAGGTCACCCATGATGGCGTAGGCAGGCTCGCGGCCGGAGAAGTAGTTCACCGAGGTGAAATCGCCATCGAGCACGCCGGCGGCGACTGCATCCGGGGTTTCCTTGGCCGGGACGACCGAACCATTGGGGGTGAGCACGATCTCCACACGGCCGCCGGTCATTTCCTTGATCTTCGGAAGCCAGTTTTCGGTGATGTACTGGGTGGAGAAATCGCCTGCATTGAAAGAGGTCTGGATATTGAAGGTTTCCGCCGACGCCACCGTGGCGAACAGGGAAACCGAGGCCGCAAGAACGGCCGTCTTCTTGAAATTCATGATGTCCTCCCATCGACTAAGGACGGGATGATCCACCCGTCATCTAATGCACTAATATATTAGTGCATCTCAGTCAACGATGTTCTATGATGGCATTCCGTTTCGCCAAAGGCTGGGATATCTATCGACCATGAACTTGCCAGAACTGACCTACACGGCGGATGCCGCAATGCTCGGCGAGGCCGCATCGCCGCGGATCAGGCGCATCTCCGCGAGTGAGCAGATCCATGCTGCACTTCGCGAGCGGATTGTGACGCTGGAGTTGGCACCCGGGCGTAACCTGTCGCGTCAGGAAATTGCAGCCTACTATGGAGTCAGTCAGACTCCGGTGCGGGACGCGATGCTGAAGCTGGAGGAAGAAGGGCTTCTCGTCATCTTCCCCCAGTCGAAGACCGAAGTATCGAAGATAGACATCGAGCAGGCGCGAGAGACCCAATTCCTTCGCCTGTCCGTCGAACTCGAGGTCGCGCGCAGGCTTGCCGACAGCCACGACCGGACGGTACTCGCTTCGGCGGCCAAGGTACTCTCGTTCCAGAAGTCTGCCCTGGAAGACAATGACCTTGAGCGCTTTTCTCGACTCGACCGCCTGTTTCATCGGGCCCTGTGCGATGCGGCAGGCGTGTCAAACCTGTGGGATCTGATCGTGTCGCGATCGGGACATATCGACAGGCTTCGCAACCTAAACCTGCCCGATCCCGGCAAGCCGGCGAGTATAGTTCACTACCACAGTCTGATCGTGGACCGTATCGCTGCCGGCGACACTTCGGCGGCAGTCGACGCCGTGCGCAGCCATCTCTCCGGCACCCTCGCCCAGATCGACGACATCAAGTCCCGTTATCCGAAATACTTCCTATCCTGACGTGACCGCGAGCCGGCCGGGAGCGTTCGCGGCATAGCGACGGAGCCCTATGGCGGCCAGCCGCCACGAAACCGGTCAGCATCTGATATCAACCGTCGCACGGTATTGGCGGAAATGCTCTCCCGCTGCCAATTCCCCTTATTTTCAAAGAACTGGCTTGTCACCCTCGCCCGTCGGCGGCCTGGCCGTCTGGTACGACAATGCGTTCACGCGCGGTTTCCCGCCGTGGCATTTGGCATTTCGGTTTCCCCTTCTGTCCTTTCGGACGCGGGGATTGGACGGGGCGCTGAAAGCTGCCTCGTAAGTTATTTTATATGGCACCTCTCGGCGCCCCGTTCGGCGTTCTGTCCCGCTGCATGCGTCTCTCTGGCAAGGCGGCGCCTCTGCCGGGACTTGACGTCTCGACATCGGCCGGCGCGGATCGGCGTCGAGCGCTCATCCGTGCGGTGACGGACCTTCGCTGACGCCTGGCCGGTGGCCCGGGAAGATCCCGCCGGATGGTACCGTCCGGCCTGACCCTCGCCGGCAGATGAGCCGGGATCATTCACGATCCTGAAACTCACCCCGCCGTCTTTTCGCCGGGGAGCTTTTTCAAGCTCCCCGGGCGCCTGTCTGTGTGCCTCTGAGGCACGCCCGCGTTAGCGGCGGTGACGGCGAGCCGGTCCGGACCGTCTCGCCTTCCGCCTCCCGCGGAGGGAGACCGTTGCAGCGGCCGGGGTTTTCGACCTGCGACAGTCGTCGACCCCGGCGCCGGTCCCGCCTCGCCGGACTTCGCATGGTCCGGTGTATCCGACGGCGGAACGGGGTGATTCTACGACAGGTCGGAAGGGGGTGAATGAAAATGAGGGGTGGGGTTTGATTTCGTTGGGGAATTTTTGCGGTGAGCCGAAGTGGGGCGGCTCACCCTCTCTGTCACCGTCGGTGACATCTCCCCTCAAGGGGAGATCGGCCTGCGGCCTGCGTTGCGGCCAGTCCTCTCCCCTTGAGGGAGAGGAAGCGATTTCGGCAGCTTAGGCCGAAGGCGTAAGTGCCAGAAATCGCAGGTGAGGGGGATGTCAAACAGGTGAAACCTCCCCCCTCACTTGGAATTTCTAACACTTAGCCTGCGGCTAAGATGTTGAAATTCCATTCTCCCCCGCCGAGGGGGAGATCGGTCTGCGGCCGGCGCTGCGACCATTCCTCTCCCTCGGCGGGTGAAAAAGCCCCTCATCCGCCTGCCGGCACCTTCTCCCCATCGGGATGGGGAGAAGGGACTCGTGGCGCCGCCGCGACCGTTCCCTCGCCCCGCTTGCGGGGAGAGGGTCAGGGTGAGGGGCGAAGGTGAGGCGTGTGCCACGGAAACAGGGCTCACCCTCCCCCATACCTCGCGCCTTGACACACCAAATCCATCCATTATTCTGGATATATGGATGAAAAAAATGTCATCGCGGCGATGGCCGCGCTTGCGCAGCCGACGCGGTTGCAGACCTTTCGCCTGATGGTGGCGCGGGAACCCGACGGTGTGCCGGCGGGAGAGCTGGCGCGGCTTGCCGGCGTGCCGCAAAACACCATGTCGGCGCATCTCTCGACGCTCGCCCAGGCGGGACTGGTGACGGGCGAGCGGCAGGGCCGGTCAATCCTCTACCGCGCCGACCTCGCCTGCTTCCGGGCGATGACGCTCTATCTTCTCAAGGACTGCTGCGGCGGCAATGCCGAGCTCTGCGCGCCGCTGATCGCCGACCTTGCGCCCTGCTGCCCGCCGGCAGCCTGCGCATAATGACCGCCCTCACGCCGCAAACAACCTACGGACGACGACCATGACCGACAGGATCTACAACGTGCTCTTTCTCTGCACGGGCAATTCCGCCCGCTCGATTCTCGCCGAGGCGATCCTGGCGAAGGAGGGGAACGGACGCTTCCGCACCTTCTCCGCCGGCAGCCACCCGAAGGGCGAGGTGCATCCGCTGGCGCTGAAGACACTCGCCGCTCTCGGTTATCCGACGGACGGCTACCGCTCGAAGAGCTGGGACGAATTCGCCGAGCCCGGCGCGCCGGAGATCGATTTCATCTTCACCGTCTGCGACAACGCCGCCGGCGAGGCCTGCCCGGTCTGGCCCGGCCATCCGATGACAGCCCACTGGGGCGTCGAGGACCCGGCCGCGGCCGAAGGCTCCGACCTCGAGAAGGAACGGGCCTTCGGCCAGGCCGCCCGCTTCCTGAAGAACCGCATCACCGTCTTCACCAGCCTGCCGCTTTCCTCGATCGACAAGCTCGCGCTGGAAACCCGGCTGAAGCAGATCGGCACCATGGAAGGCGCAAGCCACGGAGCCGCCGATACGGCCGGCGGAAAGGTCGCCTGATGTCCACCTTCGAACGCTACCTGACGATCTGGGTCGGCCTCTGCATCATCGCCGGCATCGCACTCGGCCATCTCTTCCCGGCGCTCTTCCATGCGATCGGCGCGCTGGAAATCGCCAAGGTCAACCTGCCCGTCGCCGTGCTGATCTGGCTGATGATCGTGCCGATGCTCCTGAAGATCGACTTCGCGGCCCTTTCCGAAGTCGGCCGCCACTGGCGCGGCATCGGCGTCACCCTGCTGGTCAACTGGGCGGTCAAGCCCTTCTCGATGGCGCTGCTCGGCTGGCTCTTCGTCGGCTGGCTGTTCCGGCCATACCTGCCGGCGGGGCAGATCGATTCCTATATTGCCGGCCTCATCATCCTCGCCGCCGCCCCCTGCACGGCGATGGTCTTCGTCTGGTCGAACCTCACGAAGGGCGAACCGCATTTCACACTGACGCAGGTGGCGCTGAACGACGCGATCATGGTGATCGCCTTCGCGCCGATCGTCGCCCTGCTGCTCGGGCTTTCGGCGATCACCGTCCCGTGGGACACGCTCGTGCTCTCGGTGGTGCTCTATATCGTCATCCCGGTCGTGGTGGCGCAGCTGCTGCGGCGACGGTTGCTTGCCGCCGGCACGCCGGGAGGGCTCGATCGCCTGCTCGCCCGTCTGCAACCGCTGTCGCTCGTCTCGCTGCTCGCCACCCTCGTCCTGCTCTTCGGTTTCCAGGGAGAGCAGATCATTGCGCAGCCGGCGGTCATCGGCCTGCTTGCCGTGCCGATCCTGATCCAGGTCTATTTCAACTCGGGGCTCGCCTATCTCCTCAACCGCTGGTCCGGCGAAGAGCACTGCGTTGCCGGCCCCTCCGCCCTGATCGGCGCGTCGAACTTCTTCGAGCTCGCCGTCGCCGCGGCGATCAGCCTCTTCGGCTTCCAGTCGGGGGCCGCACTCGCCACCGTCGTCGGCGTGCTGATCGAGGTTCCGGTCATGCTGTCGGTCGTCTGGATCGTCAACCGCAGCAAGGGATGGTACGAACGCGGCGCCGCCGTCTCCCGCGGCATCTCCACCGAAAAGGCATGAACATGGACGTCGTCATCTATCACAACCCCGCCTGCGGCACCTCGCGCAACACGCTGGCGCTGATCCGCCATGCCGGCATCGAGCCGACGGTCGTTGAATACCTGAAGACGCCGCCGGGCCGCGACGAACTCGCCACTATGATCCGCGATGCGGGGCTCACCGTGCGCGAGGCGATCCGCGAGAAGGGCACGCCCTATGCCGAGCTCGGCCTCGACGACCCGGCGCTGACCGACGACGCGCTGCTGGACGCCATGCTCGCCCACCCGATCCTCATCAACCGGCCCCTCGTGGTGACGCCGCTCGGCACCCGGCTCTGCCGGCCCTCGGAAGCCGTGCTCGACATCCTGCCGGCCGACACGTTCAAGGGCGCCTTCACCAAGGAAGACGGCGAACAGGTTCTCGGCGAGAGAGGCGAACGCCTCTAATTTTCCGCCGGCGGCCGGTCGAAGCCGGCGGCAAAGCGGTCGTCGTCGAAGGGATAGAGGAGCCGCCCGAGCCTTCGGAAACCGGGATCGGAAAGCTCCCGGAAGAAGCCGATCGGATCACGACGGTAGCTCTCCGCATCTTCGGCCGAGCCGAGCCGGGCGACGAGCGGCGCGACGAGCGGCGGCAGGAGATGCCGCCAGCCGAGGAGGCCGTAGGGACCGTAAGGCCGCCAGGGCGCGGTGCGCCGGCGCGTTCCGACGAGCCGGCGGCTTTCCGCCGGCACCCCCTCCTCGCGCCAGGCGATCATCTGCGAAAGACACGCCTCGAAGCTGCTCGCCGCCCCCGTCAGCGGATCGAAATAGCGCGGATAGAGGAGATAGACGCCGGCAAACAGCGCCTCGAGGCTGAGCTTTCTCCCTCGCCGCGGATTGGCCTGCCGGTCGTCGGTGAGGCCCCAGCCGGCGTAGAAGGGCGAGCCGATCACCGTCACCGGCTTGCCGCGCAACAGCGCCTCGAAGCCGGCGAGCGAGGTGATGGTATAGACATGGTCGGCAGCCTCCAGCACGTCCGGAAGCGGAACCGGGTCGACGAGAATCTCGCAGAGATGCGCGACCTCCTGCGGATCGGACTGCGCCTTGCGCACGCCCTTCAGCACGTCGGGATGCGGCTTGTAGACGATGCGGGCGCCGGGATTTTCCTGAGCCGCGAGCCGCACGAGATCGTTGTTGCGGAAGAGCCGGTCGCAGCCGAAGCGGATCGAGGCATCGTCCTCCACCTGCCCGACCACCAGCACGCTACGGCGTCCGTCGCCCCTTGCCGGCGCGGTTCGCGCGGCCTCAGGCGCGTTGTACTTACTGACCCGGCTCTCGAGGAGCGCCGCGATGCCGGCACTTGCCCGCGCGAGCAACGCTGGATCGCCTTCGAAATCATGAGTTCTCAGAAGGTCTTCGAGGTCGGAAGGGCCGCGCGCGTCGAAATAGGGCCGCTTGCCGTCGACCGTCAGCGAGAAGGGTGCGCTCTGCCCGGCGCTCGACTGCAGCGAACGCAGGAAGCCATCCTCGACGAAATGGACAGGAATGCCGTACGCCGCGGCATGGGCGCGCGCCGCCTCCGGCAGGTTCGGTCCCCAGACGACGAAGGCGGTGTTGCCGAGCGCGGCGATCCGCGGCGCCCAGACGGTGCGGAACGCATCGTCACCGAGGTGAAAGGGGATGTAGTGGAAGCGCCATTCCGGAAAATAGGCCTCCAGCAGCCGCCTTTTCCACTGGTGGATATGGAAGGCGACGACCGGCAGGGGCGTCGGCCGGGTGCTCATTGAATGTTCCTTGCTCGCTCGCCACGGACAACCTGAGACTGCCTTTACCCTGTCTTCGCGCGATCCGCCAGTTCCGCCGGCGAAGCAGCACGGCGACGCAAAAGCCTCGATCGGAAAACCTTTCGTTAAATTTTACCTAATAGGATTGTCCGTCGAAGTGAGGATTAGCGATGCGTGGCGTAATTGTCGTTGGCCTTCTGCTGGCATTGACCGCTTGTGCGAAACCGCCGAGCCAGACCCGAAATGCCTGCGCGATATTCGAGCAGCGTGACGGGCTGTTCAACAATTGGCGGCGGGCGGCAAAGGGTGCCGAACGGGAATACGGCGTGCCCGTGCCGATCCTGATGGCGACGATCTACACGGAATCGAATTTCAAGCACAATGCGCGCCCGCCGCGCACCAAGCTGCTCGGCTTCATCCCCTGGAAACGGAAATCGACGGCCTACGGCTATTCGCAGGCACTCGACGGCACCTGGGAACGTTACCAGCGCGAGACCGGCCGCTGGTCGGCACGGCGCACCGATTTCTCCGACGCGATGTCCTTCATCGGCTGGTATCACCGCGAGAGCGCGCTGAAGAACGGCATCCCGCTCAACGATCCTTACCAGCTCTACCTCGCCTACCATTCCGGCCATGCCGGCTACGCCAAGGGCAGCTGGAGAAACAACAGCGAAGCGCTCTCCGGCGCCAAGCGCTTCACCGAAATCACCTATACCTACGCCCGGCAGCTGCAGAGCTGCCCGGACTGAGAAGGCCGGCGGGGGGGCGGAGAAGGCCATCTCCTCCGCCTTTGGCCGGTATGGCGTGGATCCTCGGGTCAAGCCCGAGGATGACGGCGTATGCGCCGACCCGCGCCCAAAGACAGGTTGGGGAACGGGATGACGTTCCACGGGGTGACTTGATGCCCGAACTCGCGCAGACGGCGCGGTGAGGTACCGCTTTGCGAGACACGGAAGATCGTCATCCTCGGGCTTGACCCGAGGATCCACGACCGCACGCGACGTCCCTACGTCCCCGTCATCGCCTCGCATACACCCGGCGCTTCTCCCAGCGGGGAGAAGAGGCAAACCCGGACGGCGGCGGCTACTCCGCCTCGCCTGCCGCCTGGATGGCGGAGATCTGCCAGTCGGTTCCGGGGCGGCGGACGAAGGTCCAGATCTCGGTCGATTCGGTGAGATTGTCCGGGTCGCCGCTCACCACCTTGCCGGTCGCGCGGTCGCGCAGGACGTCGATGCTCTCGTAGCGCATGGCGACGGTCGCATAGTCGACATGGCCCTCGCGCCAGGCTTCGGCGACATCACCCTGCAGCAGCCGGACATCGCGCACCTCGTTCTTGACCCCCTTGGTGGCGTTCTCGCTCAGTTCCTCGGCGAGGTAGGACATGGCTTCCGGCGTGGTGATGCGGCGGAGCGCGGAATAGTCCTCGGCCATATAGGCGGTCTGCATTTCTTTCAGCAGGCCGTCGAAGCGGTCGAGATCCGCCTGGCTGATGCCGATCTCGTCGGCGGAGGCGGACGGCTTGGGCGGTGCGGCGGATGCCGACGAGCCGCCGAAATCGACGCCGCCCATGCGCGGAATATGGAAGCCGGGGCCGCTCGCGACGTTGCTCCGGGCCGAAGAACCGGCGCCGGCACCCGAATAGGCGGTCTGGTTATTGCCGAACATGCGCATGGCGAAGCGAATGGCCAGGAAGATCAGTACACCCTGCAGCAGAAGGCCAAGGAAGCCGAAGCCGCCGCCGAAGCCCGTACCCATCAGCATGCCGAACAGGCCACCCATCAACAGGCCGCCCATCAGGCCGCCGGCGAGGCCGCCGAACAGGCCGCCGGTGCGCCCCGTCTGGTTCGGCGCGGCGGCCGGACGCGTGGCCTGGCTTTGCGGCGTCATGCTGCGCTCGATCGGGGAAGCCGTCGCGGGGGCCGTGCGGGTGACGGGCGGTGCGCTGTAGGTGCGGGTGCCACGGCTGCCGAAACCGCCGAAGCTTCCGGCGCGTCGCGCCTCGGCAAGATCGGCGAACGTCAGCATGGTCGCCAGACCGATCGCCAGAATTCCAAGAAACTTGCCGTAGCGTCGCATTTCATCTCCTCGTGTATGTGCCTCGCCGGACGCAGACGTCCTCGGCGCCTTCATATGGCGTTCCCCGACAGGGATTTGAAGTCGCGAAGCCCTCTTTTTCGACCGTGATCCCGGGACCGGACCGCTCAAGCGCCGAGCGCGGCCTTGATCGCGAGCGCGACGACGAGCACGCTCGCGACCCCGCCGGCCCAGAGCGCCAGAAACCAGAACAGCCGTTTTGCGAGACCGGAACCGGCCATCAGTGATAGCCCTCCTCCGGATCGACCTTGCCGCGGAAGACCCAGTAGGCGTAGCCGGTGTAGATGAGGATGATCGGCACGAGCACGGCGGCACCGACCAGAAGGAAGGCGAGGCTCTCCGGCGGGGCCGCCGCATCCTGAATGGTGATCGAGGTCGGCACGATATAGGGATAGAAGCTGATCCCGATCCCGACATAGCCGAGGACGAAGAGGCCGAGTGCGCCGAGAAAGGGCTGGACTTCCCTGCCCTGCTGCAGGCCGCGGATGATCGCATAGAGGCAGGCGATCACCATGAGCGGCACGAGCACGGTGAAGACGGCGGTCGGAAAGCCGAACCAGCGTTCGAGGTAGAGCGGCTTCAGCCACGGCGTCCAGAGGCTGAAGACGCCCATGCCGGCAACGGTGAGCAGTGCCGCGACGCGGGCGTAGTCCGCCGCCCGTGCCGCAAGCGTACCCCTCGTCTTCATCACCAGCCACGTCGCGCCGAGCAGCGAATAGCCGACGACGAGGGCGATGCCGGTCGCCACCGAGAACGGCGTGAGCCAGTCCCACCAGCCGCCGGCATAGGCCCGGTTCTCGACCGGAATGCCCTGTACCAGCGCGCCGAGCGCGACGCCCTGGGAAAAGCCCGCGACCAGCGATCCGCCGGCAAATGCGGCATCCCACAGGCGCTCGGCCCGCCGCGTGCGCCAGCGGTATTCGAAGGCGACGCCGCGGAAGATGAGCCCGAGCAGCATGGCGATCAGCGGTGCATAGAGGGCCGGCAGGATGGTCGCATAGGCGAGCGGAAAGACAGCGAGCAGACCGCCGCCGCCGAGCACCAGCCAGGTCTCGTTGCCGTCCCATACCGGCGCGACCGAATTCATCATCTGGTCGCGGTCGTGCTTTTCCGGGAAGAACGGGAAGAGGATTCCGATCCCGAGGTCGAAGCCGTCGAGGATCACATAGGCGAGGACCGCAAAGGCGATGAGGGCGGCCCAGACGAAAGCAAGATCGAAGGGCATGTCAGCCTCCCTGGGGCGCGTTGCCGGCGGGGCCGGGGGTGACGCCCGACGTGCGGATCGGTCCTTCACCGAGTTCCGGCGTCGGGTCGTGCGGCAGCCGCGCCATCAGCCGGAGCATGTAGAAGGTGCCGGCACCAAAGACGAGGAAATAGACGATGATGAAGGCGACGAGGGAGGCGCCCACCGCCGGCGCGCCGATCGGCGAGAGCGAATCTGCCGTCAGCATGTGCCCGTAGACAGTGAAGGGCTGGCGGCCGACCTCCGTGGTGACCCAGCCGGCGATCACCGCGACGAAACCCGCAGGCGACATCAGGACCGCGACGCGGTGCAGCGCCGAATTGCCGTAGAGCGTGCCGCGGTAACGGTTCCAGAGGCTCCATAGACCGACGCCGAGCATCAGGAAGCCGACGAGCAGCATCACCCGGAACGACCAGAAGACGATCGCCACCGGCGGCTGCCGGTCTCGCGGCACGGTGTCGAGGCCGGCAAGCGGCGCATTGAGATCGTGCTTGAGGATGAGGCTCGAGACCTTCGGAATGCCGATCGCGTAATCGAGCCGCTGCTCCCGCTGGTTCGGCAGGCCGAAGAGATAAAGCGGCGCGCCTTCCGGATGGCTGTCGAAATGGCCCTCCATCGCCATGATCTTCACCGGCTGGTGCTCGAGCGTATTGAGCCCGTGCAGGTCGCCGGCGGCGATCTGGATCGGCGCGACGATCGCCGCCATCCACATCGCCATCGAGAACATGCGGCCGGAGCGACGCGGCGCGGTGCCGCGCAACAGGTGCCAGGCCCCGACGCCGCCGACCACGAAGGCCGTCGTCAGGTAGGCGGCGATGACCATGTGGACGAGGCGGTAAGGAAAGGACGGATTGAAGATGATCTGCCACCAGTCGACGGGCACGAACTGGCCCGCGTCGTTGAAGGCGAAACCCGTCGGCGTCTGCATCCAGGAATTCACCGCGAGGATCCAGGTCGCGGAAATCAGCGTGCCGGCGGCGACCATCAAGGTCGCGAAGAAGTGCAGCCCCTCTCCGACCCGCCTGAGGCCGAAGAGCATCACGCCGAGGAAGCCCGCCTCCAGGAAGAAGGCCGTCAGCACCTCGTATCCCATCAGTGGCCCGATCACGGGTCCCGCCTTGTCGGAGAAGGCGCTCCAGTTCGTGCCGAACTGATAGGACATCACGATGCCGGAGACGACGCCCATGGCGAAAGCGACGGCGAAGATCGTCTTCCAGAAATTGAAGAGCTCCAGATAGACCGTGTCCTTCTTCCAGAGCCACAGGCCTTCGAGAACGGCGAGGTAGCTCGCAAGTCCGATGGAGAAGACGGGGAAGATGATGTGGAAAGAGACGGTGAAGGCGAACTGGAATCGCGCCAGAACTTCCGCATTGAGGGCATCAAACATCGCGTCTGCTTCCTGGTTGCTGCGGATAACCACCAAGAAACTAGCGCGACGCCTCGTGAGGTCAACATGAGTGCGGCATTTGGTCCACTGTGGCTCGACCGGGCCTTAAGCCCCGATGAACACAGGCACCATCGAGGCGACGAGCAGAACCGCCATCGCAACGTTGAACGGAACGACGTACTTTCCTTCGCCGAGAACCTGTTTCAGGACCTGGCCCGAAAGCGACCAGAGGCCGATCGAGGGTACGTTCACCACCGCGAAGACGGCAATCAGCACCATCAGGCTCGCGAGATAGCGGGACGGATCGGTGTAGGACGCCGTGACGATCAGCGCCACCGCCCAGGCCTTCGGATTGACGAGCTGGAAAAGCGCCGCCTCGACGAAGCCGATCGGACGGGCCATCGAAGGATCGTCGGCCGCGCCCGAAGCGCCGCTCCGGGCGATTTTCACGGCGAGCCAGAGGACATAGGCAGCGGAGAGAACCTTGAGCGCGAGGTAGACGGCCGGCGACATCGCCAGCACCTCGCCGAGCCCGAGGCCGACGACCAGAACCATGGACAGGAAACCGCAGGTCACCCCGAAGAGCAGCGGCAGCGAACGGGCGAAGCCGAAATTCATGCCGGAGGCGAGCAGCATGACGTTCGACGGCCCCGGCGAGATCGACATGACGAGGGCGAAGCCGGCAAGGGCGAGAAGATTTCCGGAGAACATGGGGACCTCCCGGTCGGGTGTTTCAGGGCGCGTTCCGGTCGGCAAGGTCCGATCGTGGCCGCGATGTTGACATCGGGCGGATGCAGGCGCAGCCTCGAACCATCTCGTGTTTTTATCCAAACGTCCCGAGATCGACTGCGATGAATAAGAATGACATTCTGACGGGGATATTTTCGGCGCTGCGGCTCGAAACCCGGCTCTACTTCGAAGCGGCGTTTCCTAAGGTGTTCTCGGTCGGCCTGCCGAAGGAGCGGCAGCATATCCGCTTCCACGTGGTGCTCGATGGGGATGCCTGGATCCGCGTCGGGGACGAAGAGCCGCAAAGGCTCGTCGAAGGCGATCTCGCGATCGTGCCGCACGGAAGCGCACAGATCGTCTCCGACCTGCCGATGCGGCCGCCCGTCGATCTCGCCGAGGTGCTGGCACGGCATCCGCCACAGGACGGGGTGGTGAACACGGGCGGCAATCCGGCGACGCGCCTGCTCTGCGGCTTCTGCGCCTTCGACGAGGCGATCACCCATCCGCTGATTGCCGGGCTGCCGGCGCTTCTGGTCGTCCGCCCGGCCGAGTTGCGGGACGAGGCGGCCGCCGCCGCGGCTCTCCGGCTGCTGACGATGGAGGCGACGGGCCGGAAACAGGGGATGCCGGCGATCGTCACGCGGCTCGTCGAGATCATCCTGATCCAGACGATCCGCCGCCTTTCCATGGACGAGGAGACCCGCACCGGCTTTGTCGCCGCACTCGCCGACCGGCGGCTCTCGCGCGCCCTCTACGCCATGCACGATGCGCCCGAGCAAGACTGGACGGTCAACCTGCTGTCGAAGGTCGCCGGAATGTCGCGCAGCCGGTTCGCTGCGGAATTCGCCGCCGATGTCGGCCTGCCGCCCATCGAATATCTCACCGCATGGCGGCTGGCGAAGGCAAGGGCGCTGCTCTCCCGCTCCGGACTGGACGTCGCCGAGATCGCCGAGCGCTGCGGCTATCGTTCCCTGCCCTCGTTCTCGCAGCGCTTCAAGACGGCCTTCGGCACTTCGCCCGCCCGTTTCCGCCGCGAGAGCCGCGGGCAGGCATGAAAAGGCCCGGCGCGGAAATTCCGCACCGGGCCTTGTATGGATGGGTGACTGCCTCAGTCGACGTTGAAGACCAGCGGCTTCGTCTGGTTGATCGTCGGGTTGGCGGTCAGCTTTGCCGAGGATGGCCTGGTCGACGGTGGCATAGCGAAGCGCGATCGCTGCCGCATGACCGCGGGGCAATCGAATTTCATACGGATAGGCCTATTTGACCTCGACCGTGGTCCACATGCCAGCCGTATAGTGCCCCGGCACATTGCAGAACAGGATATAGAGGCCCGGCTTGAGGTCGAGTGTCAGCGCACCTGTCTGGCCGGGATCGAGTTCGGAAACCTCGCCCAGATCGCCGGAGGCTTCTTCGTCAACGCGATTCTCTTTCTCTATGAAAGGTAGCGTCGCATTCGCGTCCTTGATCGGGGCGACCAGCATTTCGTGGATCGTCTCCTTTGAGACATTCTTGACCTCGAAGGTAACCTTTCCGGCCGGAACGATTGCCTTGTCGACCTTGACGCCCATCATGGTCATCATCATCCCACCCTGCATGCCCATGCCTCGATGCATGTTCTGCGACAAGTCCCATGTCCCGCCGTTATCCCAGAGATCGACATTGACAGTCGTGCTGGCGAAGGCGGGTGTGGCGAGGGTAAGGGCTAACAGACAGCCAGCGGTCAAGTCTGCAAACTTGGCGATATACATGGGAAATCCTCCGCGTCGCTTGCGGAAATGCAGAAGCGACATCGGGACATTCGTCGCCCAAAAGTTGTCTTTATCAAGACAGAATTGCCCTGACCGGCGGCGGCGGCCTCGCCTTGCCGACCGGCAAAAGAATCCCGGCGGTGATCGTCAAGATCCGCGCCGGGATTCGGTCACTTCCCTGGACGGGAGGCTTTCTCAGTCGACGTTGAAGACGAGCGGCTTCGCCTGCTTGATCGCCGGGTTGGCGGTCAGCTTGTCGAGGACGGCCTGATCGACGGCGCCGTCGACATAGAGAAGCGCGATCGCGTCGCCGCCTTCCTTCTCTCGGCCGAGCTGGAAGTTGGCGATGTTGACCCGCCCCTCGCCGAGGGTGGTGCCCATGAAGCCGATCATGCCGGGGACGTCGGTGTTGGAGATGTAGATCATGTTCTGACCGACATCGGCGTCCATGTTGATGCCCTTGATCTGGATGAAGCGCGGCTTGCCGTCGGAGAAGACCGTGCCGGCGACCGAACGCGTCTGCCGCTCGGTGACGACGGTGAGCTTGATGTAGCCGTCATAGACGCCGGTCTTGTCGCGCTTGACCTCGGAGAGCACGATGCCCTTTTCCTTGATCATGATCGGCGCCGAAACCATGTTGACGTCGGAGACCTGATTGCGGATCAGGCCCGCCAGAAGCGCAGACGTCAGCGCCTTGGTGTTCATCGTCGCCGTCTGGCCGTCATAAAGGATCTCGATTTCCTTGATCGGGCTTTCCGTGACCTGCCCTGCAAACGAGCCGAGCACGTCGGCCAACCGGATGAAAGGCTTCAGGATCGGGGCTTCTTCCGCCGAGATCGACGGCATGTTGATGGCGTTGGAAACTGCGCCCTTGATGAGGTAGTCCGACATCTGTTCGGCGACCTGCAGGGCAACGTTTTCCTGGGCTTCCGTCGTCGAGGCGCCGAGATGCGGCGTGCAGACGACGTTCGGCAGGCCGAAGAGCGGGCTTTCCGTCGCGGGCTCGACCTCGAAGACGTCGAAGCCGGCGCCGGCGACATGCCCGGACTTGATCGCTTCGGCAAGCGCCGCCTCGTCGACCAGGCCGCCGCGGGCGCAGTTGATGATGCGCACGCCGGGCTTCGTCTTCGCGATCGCTTCCTTGTTGAGGATACCGCGGGTCTTGTCCGTCATCGGCACGTGCAGGGTGATGAAGTCGGCGCGGGCGAGCAATTCGTCGAGTTCGACCTTGGTGACGCCCATCTCCTCGGCGCGTTCCTTCGACAGGAAGGGGTCGTAGGCGAGCACGTGCATCTTGAGGCCGATGGCGCGGGCGCAGACGATCGAACCGATATTGCCGGCGCCGATGACGCCGAGCGTCTTGCCGGTGATCTCGACACCCATGAACTTCGACTTCTCCCACTTGCCGGCCTGGGTCGAGGCGTCGGCGGCCGGGATCTGGCGGGCGACCGCGAACATCAGGGCAATCGCATGTTCGGCGGTGGTGATCGAGTTGCCGAACGGGGTGTTCATGACGATGATACCGCGGCGCGAAGCGGCCGGGATATCGACATTGTCGACGCCGATGCCGGCGCGGCCGATGACCTTGAGGTTGGTCGCAGCCGCAATCAGCTTCTCCGTTGCCTTGGTGGCGGAACGGATGGCGAGACCATCGTAGTTGCCGATGATCTCGGCGAGCTTTTCCTTGTCCTTGCCGAGCTTTGGCTGGAAATCGACTTCGACGCCGCGATCGCGGAAGATCTGGACGGCGGTTTCCGACAGTTCGTCGGATACGAGAACGCGAGGTGCCATGACGAGGCCTCCTTCAAAGAGTTCGTGTGTCAGAATTCGGGAAAGAGGGCTTCGCCCGCAGGCGAAGCCGGATCGGTGTCAGGCCGCAGCCTTGGAAAGCGTCGCCTTCTGCGTCTGGTAGGCCCAGGCGAGCCAAGGCATCAGCGCTTCCATGTCGGCCTTCTCGATGGTGGCGCCGGCCCAGATGCGAAGTCCGGACGGCGCGTCGCGATAGGCGCCGATGTCGTAGGCGACGCCTTCCTTGTCGAGCAGGTTGACGATGCCCTTGGCGAAGGCGGCCTGTGCGTCGGCGTCGAGCGCCAGAACGTCCTTGTCGACGATCGTCAGGCAGACGGAGGTGTTGGAGGCCGTCGCCGGGTCCCTGGCGAGATTGGCGATCCAGTCGTTCGCCGCGACGAAGTCGGCGATCACCTTGGCATTGGCGTCGGCGCGGGCCATCAGGCCTTCGAGGCCGCCGATCGACTTCGCCCAGAGGAGCGCGTCGATATAGTCCTCGACGCAGAGCATCGACGGCGTGTTGATGGTCTCGCCGGTGAAGATGCCCTCGATCAGCTTGCCGCCCTTGGTCATGCGGAAGATCTTCGGGAGCGGCCAGGCCGGGGTGTAGCTTTCCAGCCGAGCGACGGCGCGCGGCGAGAGGATGAGCATGCCGTGGCCGCCCTCCCCGCCCAGCACCTTCTGCCAGGAGAAGGTGACGACGTCGAGCTTGGCGAAGTCGAGGTTCTGCGCGAACGCCGCCGAGGTGGCGTCGCAGATGGTCAGGCCCTTGCGGTCCGCCGGGATGAAATCGGCGTTCGGGACGCGAACACCCGAGGTGGTGCCGTTCCAGGTGAAGACCACGTCGCGGTCGAAATCGACGGCGGAAAGATCGGGAAGCTCACCGTAGGCCGCTTCGAACTTGCGGACGTCCTGGAGCTTCAGCTGCTTGACGACGTCGGTGACCCAGCCGGCGCCGAAGCTTTCCCAAGCGAGCATGTCCACGCCGCGCTCGCCGAGCAGCGACCAGAGCGCCATCTCGACGGCGCCGGTATCGGAGGCGGGCACGATGCCGATGCGGTAGTCCGCCGGCACGTTGAGGATTTCGCGGGTGAGGTCGATGGCCTGCTTCAGCTTGGTCTTGCCGACCTTGGCGCGGTGCGAACGACCGAGCGGAGCATCAGCGAGCGCTTCGAGCGACCAACCGGGGCGCTTCGAGCAGGGGCCAGAAGAAAAGTGAGCATTCGCCGGACGCGCGGCGGGGGCGACGATATCAGCCATATAGATACCCTTCCAGGTAATTAGCCTCTCGTTGGGGAGAGGTGTCCCGCCGTCGTCGTTAGTCCTGCGCCCTTTTCCAGTCAAGCGCTTTGTGTCGCGATCCGGAAAATTTTTGCCGCAACCGTTGCAGTCAAAACGTCGCACGTCGCCGGCGTCCGGACAGTCCCTGGCTTGCATTCGGCGGATTTCCGCCTACTGAAGACATCGGAGAAATGTCGCCGACAGTAGCCAATTCGGCAGCCTCCAATGAGGAAATTCCATTGGGAAAGACATAATGAAATTCCGGCTGCGACCTTTGTGGTTGTCACTCTCGTTCCTGGCTGCTGGTTGCGACGCTCGCCCGTCAGGCACGGACGCACTGCTCGAGGCGATCGGAAGATCCTCCGTCGCGGGCGTAGCTAAAGCCCTGGATGAAGGCGCCGATCCAAACCGCAGGAACTGGGACGGGGTTCTGCCGCTGGCAGCCGTAGCGCGAGCACGTTCCGTCGCGATAACGGAACTTCTCATTTCACGACATGCTGATCCGAATGCCAAGGAGAGCGGAGCAAGTCCGCTGTACTTTGCCGTCTTGTTCGAGTGCGAAGCATGTGCCGAAGTGATCGCGGATCACGGCGGAAAATTCGCCGCCGACAGCGGGCAAGTCGCTTTCCTCAAGAGGTCGATCTCACCCGACAGAATCCAGAGTCTGACGAGATACATGGACCTTCGCTAGAAGACGGGATGAAGGAGCGGGAGTTTACCAGAGGCTCACGCGCACGCCGGCGCGGAATTCGTGACGCCGGAGGCCGGCGTCTTCGCCCGAGCTGCCGCCGGAGAACATCGCCCCGCCGGCGATGTCGGAAAAGCGATAGCCGATATCGAGCTTCACCCGATCACTGACGCTGTAGCTGACGCCCGCCATCAGGGCATAGGTGAAGCGCCAGCCGTCCTCGCCGCCGTAGCGCGCGTCGGCAAAGGTCGCGCCGCCGCAGGCGCCGCTGCCGTCGACGCAGCTCGCGCTCGCGTTGAAGGTTCCCCAGGCGACATGGGTCGCACCGATGCCGGCGCCGACATAGGGGGTGAAGCCGGAGACGTTGAGGAGATCGACGTAACCGTTCGCCATCAGGCCATAGGCGCGGAAATCCGCCTTGCCGCCATAGGAGCATCCGGTGCCGGCGGGTGCGGCGCCCGAACAGGGTTGCACGGTACGTCCGGAGCCTTCGAAGGTTCCCTCGAAGAACTCGCCCGTCAGGTCGGCGCGGAAGAGGTCGTTGAACTGGTAGCCGATGCCGGCGCCGCCGGAGAGCGGCTTGCCGAATCGCGAATCGTCGAAATCGCCCGAGTTGAGGAGCGCGCCGCCCGCGTCGTTGAAGCGGTAGGAAGCATCGTCGTCGCCGGTCCAGGGGGAATAGCCGAGATCGGCACGCAGATAGAGCCCGGCCGTGGGCTCGCCCGCGGTGATGTCGACTTCGGGCGCGTCGATGAGATCCTTGTCGTCGGCGCGCGCCGAACCGGCGAGGGCTGCGAGCGCAAGAACGGAGACGGTGAAGAGGCGGGCCGGCTTCATGGCATTTTTCCTGTTCGGGCCAGCGTGCGCCGCCCGGACCAACGATCATCAGCCCGCACTATGCCGGGGACTGGTTAACCCGCCGTTAAGCATATCCGTTAAGCATCTTCGTTAAGGAATAGGCCTCTCCGAACGCGGAAAGGCCGCCCGAAGGCGGCCCCGTCCCGTCGACGCTCCCGGCTGTGATGCGAGGAGGCTATGCCGGAAGCGTTCCGGGCGGACGATCAATCGTCGTTGTCGCTACCGCCGTTGTGGTCGCTGCCGCCGTCATGGCCGCCGCCGTGATCACTGTCGTTACCGTTGTCGTGACCGGCACCGTGGTCGTTCTCGCCGCGGCCGTTGTCGTCATTGCCGTTGCGCTCGTTGCGCTCGCGGTTGCGGTCGGTGTCGCCCTTGCCGTTGTCGTCGCTTGAACGGTTGCTGCCGGCCGAAGAAGTCTCGTGGCCGAGGCACTGGGCGACGGTGGAGCATTTCTCGGTGGCCATGGCGGGGGCGGCAAGTAACGAGGAAGTGGAAGCGGCGAGAAGGGCGGCGAATACTGCGGTGTAGGTCTTCATTGGTTTGTCCTCCGTGTTGAAGATGGGATTATGAATACTCAACACCGGCTGACGGTTGGCTGACCGCTATCTGACGGGAAGCTGACAGGGAGAAGAAAAACATCGCCGCGACGAAAAAAGCCGCCGGATCGCTCCGGCGGCTTTCTGGTAGGCGTTCCGTCTGCGACGCTGCTATTGCAGCGAGTAGCGGAAACCGAGCTTGATATCGTGGGACGTGATGTCCTTGAAATGCATCGGCTCGTTGGTGACCGATCCGTCATAGGCCTTGAGATCGCCGGTCTTGGCGTCGCCGAGGTTCATGTAGGAATAGCCGAAATCGAGGGTCATGCGGTCCGTCACCTGATAGGCGACGCCCGCATGGAGCGCCCAGGCGAAATTCCAGGTCGAGGCCGTGTCGCCGTAAGCGACGCCAGCCGTCGGAACGTTGACGTCCCTGAAGTGGGAGATCGTGTTCCGCGACGCGCCGATACCGGCGCCAACATAAGGCGTGAGGCCATACCAGTGCCCGACGTCGACATAGGCGTTCGCCATCAGCAACCATTCCGACTTGGTGCCCGAATAGTCGTTGGTGCCGTCCCATACGGTCCCTGCCCCGCCGGTATGGCCGTAGCGGTCGAGTGCGGAGAAGCTCGCATCGCCGCGATATTCGACGAAGGCGTCCGCGCGCAGCCAGTCGTTGAACTGGTAGCCGATACCGACGCCGGCGAGCGGCGCGCTGTCGAAGCCGCCTTCGTCGAGGAATTCGTGGATCTCGACGTCGTTGAAGAGCGGATGTTCGAGGCTGCCGAGCTGCTGGTTGCTCATTCCGAGATGGCCGCGCAGGTAGAAACCGCCGAAGGCCGGTGCCACCGGTTGCGGTTCGGGCTCGACATAAAGGTCAGCAGCAAAGGCCGACGTACTTGCAAGAAGCACTGCTGCAAATGCTATGGGCAATCTGGTCATCTGTCGCTACTCCGCGCACTTTCTTCCGCCGTGGGGTTGGCGCCGTGCCTGTTCGACAGAAAGATCGCAAATTGGAGTTAACACGACATTAAGCCTACTCGTTAACTCTAGTGCTTAACCATATTTTTTTGGGGTTTTACTGTAAGGCGCCCGTCAGGCGCACGGGTCGACACTATCACCAAAGAAAATGCCGGCCCAAGGGCCGGCATTTTTAGTGTGGTTCAAGGAAAGTCGCTCTATTGATCAGCCCGCACGGCGCATCGCGTCGTGGCCGTACTGTTCGTCGGCGACCCGCCCGGACTGGGCGAGCTGGAACTGACCGAGCCGCTGGTCCATCTCGACCGCCTCGGAAGCGAGGCGATGGATGGCCGCCGTCGTCTCCTCGACCATGGCCGCGTTCTGCTGGGTCATGATGTCGATCTGACCGACGGAACTGTTGATCTCGACCAGCGTTTGAGCTTCCTCGCGCGTCGACTCCATGATCTCGCCGATCTGCCCGTTGATCGCAACGACGTGCGCGCCGATACCCTCCAGCGCCGAGCCGGCCTTTTCTACCAGCGAGACGCCGTTTGCCACTTCGCCCGTCGATTTGGCGAGCAGGCTCGCGATCTCCTTGGCGGCCGCGGCCGAACGCTGGGCGAGCTCGCGCACTTCCTGGGCGACCACGGCAAAGCCCTTGCCGCTTTCGCCGGCACGTGCCGCTTCGACGCCCGCATTGAGCGCCAGCAGGTTCGTCTGGAAGGCGATCTCGTCGATCACGCCGATGATCTGGTTGATCTGCTGCGACGACGACTGGATCGCTTCCATCGCCGCGATCGTGTCACGCATGATGTGGCCGGAATGCTCGGTGTCGTTCTTGGCGTTGCGGGCGAGCCGCTCGGCATCTTCGGCACGGGCGATCTGCGTCTTCACCGCATCGGTGATCGCCTTGATCGCGCTTGCGGTCTCGGTGATCGCGGCCGCCTGGCGTTCGGTGCGGGCGGCGAGCTGGTCGGCACCGGCGCGCATTTCTTCCGAGCCCTCGCGGACGGCGACGGAGTTTCCGCCGATGCCCGAGAGCGTCTGGCTGAGCGTGGACAGCGCCTTGTTGAAGTTGTGCCGCAGGCCTTCGAGATCCTGCGGGAAGACCTGGGTGATCTGGAAGTCGAGATCGCCGCCGGCGAGCCGGTCGAGGCCCTCGTCCAGCGCCTCGACGACCGCCTGCAGCGTACGTGCCTCGGCTTCGCGCTCGGCAAAGCGCTGCCGGCGCTCGACTTCGGACTTCTCGCGGTTCTCCTCGTTCATGGCCTCCAGACGATGCTGTTCGATGAGCGCGGTGCGGAAGCGTTCGAGCGCGCGCGCCATGGTTCCGATCTCGTCCTTGCGGTCCTGGTTGCCGACCACGTCGTCGAGCTTGCCGTTCGCAACGTCGCCGGTGACGGTCGCAAGCCTGGCGAGCGGCGCGAAGAGGCGGCGGGTGAGAACGCCGGTCGCGACCGCCATGACGGCGAGCGCGGCAACGGCGATCGCCGTCAGGATGCCGGCGATCTCCAGCGAGCCGGCGTTGAGCTCGGAAAGACCGATGCTCTCGACCACCAGGAAGTCGTGTTCTCCGAAGGAGATCGGACGGGCATAGGCGCGGGCGGTATCGCCGTCGCGGTCGAAATCGGCGATGACCGTATCCGTTGCCGTCATCGCATCGGCGGCAAAGCCGAAGGGAGCGGCGGAGATATCAGCGAGATGGCCGTCCGGCGTCAATGCGATCCCCGTTCCGTCGCCGGAAAGGATCGCCGAGCGCTCGCCGCTCTCGGCGCTGATGCCCTTGGAGAGGATGCCGGCGACGGCGCTTTCCCTGAGCTGGAAGAGGATCGTGCCCTTGAAGGCGCCGAATTTCACGACCGGCACCGCGAAGTAGATGTCGGGCGAGGACGGATCGCTGCCGACGACGAGACCGGAGAAGCGCGTCGGGGCTGCATCCTCCGTGGCGCCGGCGGCGGCTTCCGCGCCGGCTGCGAAGGCGCGGCCGATCCCGGATGCCTGGAAGTCGCCGGTCGTCACGTTTTCGGCAAACGAGCGGTCCTTCTTGTAGGAATAGATGACGTTGCCGGTCTGGTCGGCGATCAGCAGGTCACGGAACTGCGTGTCGGCGAGGAAGCCGGCGACTTCGGCCTGGGTCTTTTCATGCGCCCCGTAATAGAAGCCACTCGGACCCTCGGGCTTCAGGAGCTTCTCGCGTTCGTTCGCGGGGTTCGGGTTCTTGTCGACGAAGACCGAGCGCAGTTCCGCATGGGCATCGCCCGAGTTCTTGACGATCGTGTTCCAGCCGCTCTTCAGCGAGGTCACCGCCTGCTGCAGGCTTTCGATCTTGGCGATCGAGGTCGCCTGGTTCTCCATCTGGGTGAGCTGTTCCTTCAGCATGTCGCCGCGGAAGGTGAGCGTGCTCTCCATCGCGTGGTAGGTCTGGCGGCCGAAGATGCTGCTCGACGTGTAATAGGCGAGAACGTTCAGTACGCCGACCGACGCCGCCGTGAGCAAAAGAAAAATACCTATGACTTTCGAGGACAGTGAATTGAACCGGTGCATTACTCTATCCAGCCTTCCCGCATTGCGCCTTTGCGGCGCCATTCCCCTTGATACGGTCGCGGGCTCGCGGGCGAGCGCGGCACCAGACGGACCGTGATACTCTACCCTTGGGAAGCTTTACTTAAACGCCGGTTAATTTAGGGGGCAATATCTCGCAGAAGCGCTGAAAAGCCGATGAAAATACCCTCCGAGACAAGAAATCTTGCGCCAGGGCCCGGCTCAATGTGCAGGTTTCATGACCCCTGAGAAGCTACTGAAAATCTCGATCGACTGCAGCCGGGCCTCGACGTCGTGCACAGGCGTGGAGATGATGAGCTCGTCCGCCCCCGTCTCTTCGAGGAAGCCGGAGAGCTTTTCTTCCACCGTCGACGCCGCGCCGACCATCGCGAAGCGCAGCGTATGCTCGACGCCCATACGCTCGACGTCGGACCAGAGCCCGTCCATCGTTTCGACCGGACGGGGGAACGGTCGGCGGACATTGCGCCGCAGATTGACGAATTGCTGTTGCGCCGAGGTGAAGAGGTGCTGCGCCTCCGCATCGCTCTCCGCCGCAACCGCCATGACGCCGACCATGACATAGGGCTTCGACAACTGTTCCGACGGTTCGAAGCGCTCGCGGTAGATCGCAATCGCCTCCATCAGCTGGTCCGGGGCGAAATGCGAGGCGAAGGCATAAGGCAGGCCGAGCGCGGCGGCGAGGTGGGCGCTGTAGAGGCTCGACCCGAGGAGCCAGAGCGGCACGTTGCTGCCGTTGCCGGGGACCGCAATCACCGTCTGCTCCTCCTGCCGGGGACCCAGCAGCCGCTGCAGGTCGATGATGTCGCGCGGAAAGCTCTCGGCGGAGGCTTCGAGATTGCGGCGGAGGGCCCGCGCCGTGCGCATGTCGGTGCCGGGCGCCCGCCCGAGGCCGAGATCGACGCGGCCGGGAAAGAGCGCCTCCAGCGTGCCGAACTGCTCGGCGATCACGAGCGGCGAGTGATTGGGCAGCATGACGCCACCCGAGCCGATGCGGATGCGGGAGGTCGCCGCCCCGACATGGGCGATCACGATCGATGTGGCGGCACTGGCGATCCCCGGCATGCCGTGATGCTCGGCGAGCCAGAAGCGGTTGTAGCCGCAGGTCTCCGCCTTCTGCGCCATCCGCCGCGACGCTTCCAACGCCTCGCCGACGGTGTGTCCTTCGGCAACCGGTGAAAGGTCGAGGATCGAAAACGGTACCATCGGCAGCCCCTGCGTCATCTGGTCTCTTGGTCGGAGAACTCTATTTAGAAAGGCAAATCGCGATTGCCACCCCGGGGCCGGCGCGGCATCGATCACGATCCCTTGTTGTTGAATGTTTTTGTTTTGTTCACATTTTGCTGGCAAACCCTCCGGGAGACGGAATAGGGTGAGCCATGCAAAGTGCGATTCGCATCATCGGTATCGATCCGGGCCTCAGGCGCACCGGCTGGGGCGTCATCGAGACGCTCGGCAACAGCCTGCGTTTCGTCGCTTCCGGCACGGTGACTTCGGACGGCGACATGGACCTCGCCTCGCGCCTCTGCCAGCTGCATGACGGGCTCGCCGAGATCGTTCATTCCTACCAGCCCGACGAGGCCGCCGTCGAACAGACCTTCGTCAACAAGGACGCCGTTGCGACGCTGAAACTCGGCCAGGCGCGCGGCGTCGCCATGCTGGTTCCGGCCCGCGCCGGCCTGCCGGTCTCCGAGTATGCACCCAACGCGGTGAAGAAGTCGGTGATCGGCGTCGGCCACGGCGAGAAGCAGCAGATCCACATGATGCTGAAGATCCTGATGCCGAAGGCCGAGTTCAAGGGCAACGACGCCGCAGACGCATTGGCGATCGCCATCTGCCACGCCCACAATCGCGGCGGCGAGCGGATGCGCAGGGTCCTCGCAACCGGCTGACAATTCGCACCCACCACCCGACGGACCATACTTCATGATCGGCAAGCTCAAAGGCACCATTGAGGAAATCGGCAGCGACTACGCCCTGATCGACGTCCACGGCGTCTGCTATATCGCCCACTGCTCCTCGCGCACGCTGTCGAAGCTCGGCTCGGCCGGCGAGGCCGCCGTGCTCTTCGTCGAGACCTATGTCCGGGAGGACCAACTGAAACTCTTCGGCTTCCTGACGGCGCTCGAGCGGGAGTGGTTCAACCTGCTGCAAAGCGTCCAGGGCGTCGGCACCAAGGTGGCGCTCGCGGTCCTCTCCACCCTCACTCCGTCCGAACTCGCCAATGCGATCGCGCTGCAGGACAAGACGTCGGTCTCGCGGGCGCCGGGCGTCGGACCGAAGGTCGCGGTGCGCATCGTCACCGAACTGAAGAACAAGGCGCCGGCCTTCGCCGGCGAGGCCGCGGGCACGATCGGCCTCAAACAGGAACTCGGCGAAGGCGTGGCCCCTGCCCCGGTCTCCGACGCCGTCTCGGCGCTCACCAATCTCGGCTATTCGCGCGAACAGGCGGCAAACGCGGTCGCGGCAGCCCTGAAGACCGCCGGCGACGGCGCCGACAGCGCCAAGCTCATCCGGCTGGGGCTGAAGGAGCTGTCGCGGTGAGACGCGACAGGGGAACGGCGATCCGTGGCTTTACCGGCCGCGGCAAATCTGGTCAAAGACCCCGATCCGGTCAAAGACCATTGAGCGGCCCCGGCGCTGCTGTCATTATCGCCGTCGAAACGGATGAAGCCCCATGAGTGAAGCCGATCGCCTTATTACGCCCGACAAGCGCGGCGAGGACATCGACGCCACCCTGCGCCCGCAATCGCTCGACGAGTTCACCGGCCAGGCCGAGGCGCGGGCGAACCTGAAGATCTTCATCGAGGCGGCGAAGGGGCGCGGCGAGGCGCTCGACCATGTACTCTTCGTCGGTCCGCCCGGTCTCGGCAAGACGACGCTCGCCCAGATCATGGCGAAGGAACTCGGCGTCAATTTCCGCTCGACCTCCGGCCCGGTCATCGCCAAGGCGGGCGATCTCGCCGCCCTGCTCACCAATCTCGAGGAGCGCGACGTTCTCTTCATCGACGAAATCCACCGGCTGAACCCGGCGGTCGAAGAAATCCTCTACCCGGCGATGGAGGATTTCCAGCTCGACCTCATCATCGGCGAGGGCCCGGCCGCCCGCTCGGTGAAGATCGATCTCTCGAAATTCACGCTCGTGGCCGCGACCACCCGTCTCGGGCTGCTCACGACGCCGCTGCGCGACCGCTTCGGCATTCCGGTGCGGCTTTCCTTCTACACGGTCGAGGAACTCGAAAGCATCGTCCGGCGCGGCGCGCGGCTGATGGGACTCGGCATGACTGACGAAGGCGCGCGCGAGATCGCAAGGCGCGCCCGCGGCACGCCGCGCATCGCCGGCCGGCTGCTGCGCCGCGTGCGCGATTTTGCCGAGGTCGCCCGCGCCGAAGCCGTGACGCGGGAGATCGCCGATGAGGCGCTGACGCGTCTCCTGGTCGACAATATGGGTCTCGACCAGCTCGACAAGCGCTATCTCAACATGATCGCTGTCAATTTCGGTGGCGGCCCCGTCGGCATCGAGACGATCGCGGCGGGCCTTTCAGAACCGCGCGACGCGATCGAGGACATCATCGAGCCCTACATGATCCAGCAGGGCTTCATCCAGCGCACGCCGCGCGGCCGCGTGCTGACGGCAATCGCCTGGAAACATCTCGGCTTGCAGCCGCCGAAGGACCTCGAAGCCGCGCAATTCCGTCTGACGCTGGAGGATGAATAGCGGCCGGTCCGCGACGGTGCACCGGTCGGTTACGAAGGGAGCGCAGCCATGGACGACCTGACCGATCCCACCCGCGTCTTCCGCAAGCTCGCGCGCAACAATGCGCTCGTCAACTGGCGGCTGCATCAGGCCTGTGCGCGGCTTCGGCCGGGCGAACTGGAGGCGGCGCGCACCAGCTTCTTTCCCTCGATCCTCAAGACCCTCAACCACATCATCGTCGTCGACTGGTTCTATGTCGATGCGCTGGAAGGCGGGGCGCTGGGGCCGAAGGCCTGGGAGGACGAGGAGCCGTTCCTCGATCTGCCGGCGCTGGCAGAAGCGCAAGCCGCCGTCGACCGGCGGCTTCTCGATTTCTGCGACCGGCTCACGGCCGGCGATCTCGCGCGGATCGTCGCCGTCCATCGCGACGACCGCGTGCAGCACGACCGCTGCGACGACATCCTGAGCCACCTCTTCCAACACCAGACCCACCATCGCGGACAGGTCCATGCGATGCTCGCCGGCACCAGCGTGAAGCCGCCGCAGCTCGACGAGTTCATCGTCGGCGACGATGCGGAAGCGCGGCAGGAGGCCATGGCGGCCTTCGGCTGGACCGAGGCGGAGCTGATGCGCTGACGGCGAAAACCGATCCGGACCTCAGCCCGCGTCCTGCCCGGCAAGGCTGCCGATCGTCGCCTCGAACAGCGCCCGTCCGCCCGGCTGCCAGCCGAGCGCCCGGATGCGGTCGGTCACCATCTCCCCGATCCCGGCATGATCGGCGGCATCCGGCAGGGGATGGGGACAGCCGACGAGCGCACCATAGAGCGAAAGCAGGTCGCGGCGGTCAACGACGATGTCGGAGACGTTGAAGGCCTTCCCCGCGACCTTCGCGGTGTCTGCCTGCAGCACGAGCGTGACCGCCCGGCCGACATCGCGCCCGTGCACCTCGGTGCCGGCGCGGGCGGCGACCGGGCGGCCGGCGCGATAGTCGGCGAAGAGACTGTCCCATTTGTTCGGCCGGAGATCGCCGTAGACGCCGGTGAGCCTGAGGCTCGTGCCCGCGAATCCCGGCGCGGAGAGGTCCGACAAGGCCCGTTCGGCGGTCAGCTTGACCTCGCCGTAGAGGCTCTCCGGCGAAAGCACCATGTCCTCGCGGAACGGCGGAGACTCACGACAGCCGTCATAGACGGCGCGGCTCGACAGGAAGATGCAGCGTCGCAGCCCGGCCTTCTTCGCCGCCTCGAAGAGCGCCACGGTGCCGTCGAGATTGCGTCGCCGGAAACCGTCCGGATCATCCCCCTCCCCGCCGCGGTACTTTCCCGGAAGATGATCGAAGGCGGCATGGACGAAATGATAAACGTCGTCGAAGGCGGTAGCGGGGTCCGCCTCTGGATCGAGGACAAGCGGCCGGGAGCCGACCGGGCGGGAGAAATAACCGGGCGGCGGTGCCTGCCGGCCGGCGACCGCGACCGAATATCCGGCGGTCAGCAGTTCCTCGACGACATAGCGCCCGACGAGGCCGGTTCCGCCCGACACCAGAACCTTCATGCGGCCACCGCCGGCGACGGATTGGGAAGGGCAGCGATGTCGGGTATGCCGTCGCCGGTGTGATAGGCGTGCCAGAGATCGATCAGCGGCCGGAGCGCGGCGCTCTTCGGGTGATCGGCCTCCCACGGCTTCTCATACTGGTAGTGGAGGACGGAAATCGCCTTCCAGTCCCAGAGTTCCGGCAGGTTGAACCAGACATATTGCAGCATGTTCATGAAGACCGGCAGGCCGTGCCAGTCCGGAAAGAACGCCTCGAGGAAGGTCTGGTCGGTCCGCCGCCAGAAGACGTCCGGCTGGTCGAGCCGGTCCAGCATGGCCTTGAAGGTGAGCAGCGACGGCCGGGCGACAAAGACGCCGGAATTCAGCCGGTGGAAATCCGCAAGACTTTCGTAGACGTTCGGCGCAGCGGAGAATTCCGGATATTCGAAGAGCCGGTCGATGTTTTTCAGAACGATCGCATCCGCATCGATGAAGATGCAGGTGCGGTAGTCGATGAGCTGCCACAGCCGGAGCTTGCAGAAATTGTCGACTGGCGTGTGGAAGAAGGGCTTGCGCCCCTTGGTGAAGGGCGCGTCCGCATGCAGCCGCCCGCGAGCGTGGCGCTCGTTGAAGGCGTCGGAGAGCGGCAGGTGCTCGACCTCGACCAGCCGGCAGTCGAACGCTTCCAGCGGCGCGAGATCGGCCGCCCCGACGCCGCCGGTGTGGAGGACGACGATGTCGGCGCCGCTGCCGGAAAGGCGGATCGAGCGGGCGAGCGCCGTGGCGCCCATGGCGTAGTCGGCATTGGTCACGAGCGTGACATAGGCTTCCCGCGAACGGGCCGCCGTTGCGGAGCGGATGCCCCGCACGGTTTCGCTGCCCATCATCATGAGACGGACTTCAGCTTCTTGCCTTCGGGATCGCGGTTGATCGTCTTCGCGATGTCCTTCGTCCAGGCCGAGACGGCCGGAACGCGCGAACGATCGACGCGGTAAGCGAACTTCTTCGCCACCTCGACGATCTCGTCGAGCAGCCCGCCCTGAAGCGTCGTCGGTTCGAGCCCGAGGCCGAGGAACTTGTCGTTCTTGACGACGAGGTCGTTCTCCGGCGCTTCCTTGCGCGGATTGGGGAGCCAGGCGATCTCCGAACCGGTCATGCCGGCGATCATCTCGGCGAGGTCACGCACCCGGTGCGTCTCGGTCATCTGGTTGAAGATCTCGACCCGCGATCCGCGCGCTGGCGGGTTGTTGAGCGCAATTTCGATGCAGCGCGCCGAATCCTGGATGTGGATGAAGGCCCGCGTCTGCCCGCCGGTGCCGTGCACCGTCAGCGGATAGCCGATCGCCGCCTGGATCAGGAAGCGGTTGAGCACGGTGCCGTAGTCGCCGTCATAGTCGAAGCGGTTGACGAGCTGCGGATGGCGGCGGGTCTGCTCGGTGTGCGTGCCCCAGACGATGCCCTGATGGAGATCGGTGATCCTGAGGCCGTCGTTCTTGGCGTAGAACTGGAAGAGAAGCTGATCCAGGCACTTGGTCATGTGGTAGATCGAGCCGGGATTGGCGGGGTAGAGGATCTCCTGCGCAACTGTCTCGCCGGAGGTCGTCTCTACCCCGACCGGGAGATAGCCCTCGGGAATTGCGGCACCGACGGTCGAATAGCCGTAGACACCCATGGTGCCGAGATGCACGAGATGGGCGTCGAGATTGAGCTCGACCAGCGCATTCAGCAGATTGTGAGTCGCGTTGATGTTGTTGTTGACGGTGTAGTTCTTGTGGCGGTCGCTCTTCATGGAGTAAGGCGCCGCCCGCTGCTCGGCGAAATGGATGATCGCGTCCGGCCGGTATTCGGCGAGCCAGTTCTTCAGGAGCTCGTAGTCGCGGGCGAGATCTATGAGGTGGAAATGGATGCGGCGCCCGGTTTCGGCATGCCAGACGCGGGTGCGCTCCTGGATGGAATCCATCGGCGTCAGCGACTGCACGCCGAGTTCGGTGTCGATCCAGCGGCGGGAGAGATTGTCGAGGATGTGGACATCATGGCCGGCATCGGAAAGATGCAAGGACGTCGGCCAGCCGACAAAACCATCACCGCCCATCACTGCTATTCGCATGGTATCGACTCCTGTGCCGGTTGAGCTCGATTTCTGATAATGCCCATTTGTGACAGAACTACAATGCCGTCGGTCC
This sequence comes from Ciceribacter thiooxidans, assembly GCF_014126615.1. Taxonomy (NCBI): domain Bacteria; kingdom Pseudomonadati; phylum Pseudomonadota; class Alphaproteobacteria; order Hyphomicrobiales; family Rhizobiaceae; genus Ciceribacter; species Ciceribacter thiooxidans. Next base: position 704,783 of record NZ_CP059896.1, on the reverse strand, counting down.
GGCTCCACAAAACCCTGAACTATTGAGAGTGCAAAAGGATAAGCATTTGACGAACAAAGCGATTTCCATATGCGGCGAACTCGTCGAAACCGGCCATCGCCTGCTCCAGCGGGTCTATTACGAGGACACCGACTTCTCCGGCCTCATCTACCACGCCCGCTATCTGCACTTTCTCGAACGTGGCCGCACCGACTATCTGCGCTGCCTCGGCGTGGAGCAGAGCGCGCTTCTCGGCATCGACGACGAGGGCCTCGTTTTCGTTGTCCACCGCATGGAAATCGACTTCAAGAGCCCTGCGCGCATGGACGACGTGCTGGAGATTTTGACGACGACGGTGAAGGCGGGCGGCGCGAAGATGGTGTTGGAGCAGGAGATCCGCCGCGGCGAGCAACTGTTGATCGCAGCCAAGGTGACGATTGCCGTCGTCAACCGGCTCGGACGGCCGCGCCGCCTGCCAGAGGGGCTGGCGACACAGTTCCTCACCTCGAGCGCACAGGCGCCGCGCTAACGATATTTTAACCATATCGGGGCTTACTGGCAGCACGCAGATTTGTGCGATGCACGCCTTCGTTTGACCAAAATTGAACGCGACAAGGCGTTCTGGGAGCTTGAAGCGGATGGCGACCGGACTCCTTATAGGCAAGCAATCTTGAACCGCCCGGTCTCGTGCCGGGCGTTTGGATTTCGGGGATTACAAAGCGATGGAAGCAGTTGATTTGGCAGCGGCGACGCAGGACGTGAGCCTCTGGAGTCTGTTCATACAGGCGGGCTTCGTGGTGAAACTGGTCATGCTGGGGCTGCTTGCCGCCTCGGTCTGGACCTGGGCGATCGTCATCGACAAGACGATGAGCTACACGAGGGCACGGCGGCAGTTCGACCAGTTCGAGCAGGTTTTCTGGTCGGGCCAGTCGCTCGAGGAACTCTACCGGACCCTTGCCGAGCGCAGCAATACCGGCCTCGGCGCGATCTTCGTCGCCGCCATGCGGGAATGGAAGAAGAGCTTCGAGCGCGGCGCACGTTCGCCAATCGGCCTGCAGATGCGTATCGACCGCGCCATGGACGTGACGCTCGCGCGCGAATCCGAACAGCTGGAAGCGCGCCTCGGCTCGCTTGCCACCATCGGCTCGGCCGCGCCCTTCGTCGGCCTCTTCGGCACCGTCGTCGGTATCATGACCTCCTTCCAGGCGATCGCCGGATCGAAGTCGACCAATCTCGCCGTCGTGGCCCCGGGTATCGCCGAAGCACTGCTCGCGACCGCGATCGGCCTCGTCGCCGCTATTCCCGCGGTTATCGCCTACAACCGCTTCTCCGGCGACGCCGGCAAGCTGACGGCCCGCATGGAAGGTTTCGCCGACGAATTCTCGGCCATCCTCTCGCGCCAGATCGACGAGAAGCTGCAACCGCGTCAGGCCGCCCAGTAAGGGCGGCCGGTTACGGAGACTGACCGATGGCAATGTCTGTTGGATCGAATGGCGGTGGCGGCGGTCGCCGCGGCTCGCGTCGTGGCGGCGGCAAGAGGAAGCCGATGAGCGAGATCAACGTGACGCCGCTCGTCGACGTCATGCTCGTGCTGCTGATCATCTTCATGGTGGCCGCGCCGATGATGACGGTCGGCGTGCCGATCGACCTGCCGGAAACGCAGGCGAAGGCGATGAACGCCGACACCCAGCCGATCACCATCTCGGTCAATCCGGCGGGCGAGGTCTTCCTGCAGGAAACCCCGATCGCCATCGACGAGGTCGTCGCCAAGCTGCAGGCAATCGCCACCACCGGCTATAACGAACGCATCTACGTGCGCGGTGACACCACCGCCGCCTACGGCACCGTGATGAAGGTCATGGCCCGCATTTCCGCGGCCGGTTACAAGAACATCGGCCTCGTGACGCTGCAAGAACAGGAAAAGTGATCGGACGCTATGAAAGGCAGTCTCATCACATCGGCCGTCCTGCATGTGCTGGCGCTCATCATGGCGCTGGTCACGATCAGCGCGCCTCAGTCCTTCGACGTCGCCGACGTCGAGGCGCTGCCGGTCGACATCGTGCCGATCGAGGAGATCACCCAGATCCAGCAGGGCGACAAGAAGGCGCCCGTCGCCGAGAAGTCCGCACCCGTTCCGACGCAGAAGCCGGCCTCGGTCGAGAACGCCGAGAACCTGGGTGACAACAAGGTCGACCTGAAATCGGTGCCGACCCCGAACGCCAAGCCGAACAGCGCCGAATCCTCCGCCGCGCCGGAAAAGGTCGAGAAGGTCCAGCCCAAGCAGGATGACGTGACCAACGACATCCAGGACATCATCAAGGAAGACACGGCGACCAACCCTTCGACCGAAATCGCCAAGGCGGAACCGCCGAGCGAGACGAAGCCCGAGCCCGCCCCCGAGGCAAAGCCCGAAGCCAAGCCCGAGGAAACCGCCGCCGAGGAAATCCCGCTGCCGGAAAGCGTGCCGCTGCCGGCCGCCAAGCCGAAGCCGGAGAAGCCGAAGCCCGCTGAAAAGCCCGCCGAGAAGAAGCCGGCGGAAACCCAGACGGCGAAGGCTCCGGATAAGAAGAAGGCCGACAAGAATCAGGAATCGGCCAAGTCCAAGTCGTCGAAGGAAAGCGACTTCAACGCCGACGAGATCGCAGCCCTCCTGAACAAGAACGATCCGACCGCCGGCGGCGCCAAGGCGTCCCAGGACAAGGCGGCATTCGGCGGCAAGAAGACCACCGGCGGCTCGAAGCTCAGCCAGAGCGAAATGGATGCGCTGAAGGGCGTGATCCAGAACAACTGGTCGTTCATTCCCGGCCTCGCCGGAATGGAAGGCATGGTCATCCGGGTGAAGTTCCGCCTCGATGAATCCGGCAACCTGGTCGGAGACCCCGAAGTCACCGCCAGCGGCGGCGAAGCCTCCACGCAGCAAGTCATGATGGCGAGCGCGCGCCGTGCGGTCCTGCGCTCGGCGCCCTTCACCAATCTTCCGCCCGACAAATACGACGCATGGTCGGAAGTCATCGTGAACTTCGACCCCAGCGAAATGATGTAAAAAGCTAAAGGCCTGAAACGAATGATGAAGCTCAATCTTCTTCGATATCTGGCGGTGATCGTCGGCCTTGCCGGCGCCTTCGCAACGCCGGCGAACGCGCTCGTCGAGATCAACATCAACAAGGGCAATGTCGAACCCCTGCCGATCGCCATCACCGACTTCGTGTCGGGCGACGACATCGGCGCCCGAATATCCCAGGTGATCGAGGCGGACCTGAAACGCTCGGGGCTGTTCGCCCCGGTCAACCGCCAGGCCTTCATCGAAAAGGTTTCCAACCCGGACAAGGCACCGCGCTTCGAGGACTGGAAGGTCGTCAACGCCCAGGCGCTCGTCGTCGGCCGCATCAACCGCGAGAGTGACGGCCGGTTGCGTGCCGAGTTCCGCCTGTGGGACACCTTCGCCGGCCAGCAGATGACCGGCCAGCAGTTCTTCACCCAGCCGGAAAACTGGCGCCGTGTCGCCCATATCATTGCCGATGCGATCTATGAGCGGATCACCGGCGAGAAGGGCTATTTCGATACCCGCGTCGTCTTCGTTTCCGAGAGCGGCCCCAAGGCCGACCGCAAGCGCCAGCTCGCGATCATGGATCAGGATGGCGCCAATGTCCGCATGCTGACCAACACCAAGGACATCGTGCTGACGCCGCGCTTCTCGCCGAACCGCCAGGAAGTGACCTACATGTCCTTCGAAGGCCAGCAGCCGCGCGTCTACCTCCTGCAGCTCGAAACCGGACAGCGCGAGGTTGTCGGCAACTTCCCCGGCATGACCTTCAGCCCGCGCTTCTCTCCCGACGGCCAGCGGGTCATCATGAGCCTGCAGCAGGACGGCAACGCCAACATCTACACGATGGACCTGCGCTCGCGCACGACGACGCGGCTCACCAACACCGCGGCGATCGACACCTCGCCCTCCTATTCCCCGGACGGTGGGCGGATCGTCTTCGAAAGCGACCGCGGCGGACGCCAGCAGCTCTACGTCATGGGCGCCGACGGCTCCGGCCAGACCCGCATCTCCTTCGGCGACGGTTCCTATTCCACGCCGGTCTGGTCGCCGCGCGGCGACCTCATTGCCTTCACCAAGCAGTCCGGCGGCAAGTTTTCGATCGGCGTGATGAAGCCGGACGGATCGGGCGAACGCATCCTGACCACTGGCTTCCACAACGAGGGCCCGACCTGGGCGCCGAACGGCCGCGTCATCATGTTCTTCCGTCAAGCCGCCGGCGCCGGCGGGCCGCAGCTCTACTCGATCGACCTCACCGGCTACAACGAGCAGATGATCCAGACGCCGACCTACGCCTCGGACCCGGCCTGGTCGCCTCTCCTCGAATGAGGCGCAATTGCGCCTCTTTCTTGCCGTAAAGTGCTGCAAATCAGCCGCTTTCAGCGGTGCTTTAGAACCCTGTTAACCATGTTCGTTCGATGCCGGTTAACCTAGAACGGTTAGAGTCCGGCAACCCTAACCGAAGACATTCAAGGAGAGACCGGCAATGAGCCGTACTTACGTTCCGGCCACGAGCCGCATGCAGAAACTCGCGAGCAATCCCGCCATCGTCGCGCTGGCCCTCACGCTTGCCCTCGCCGGCTGCGCCTCGAAGAAGAACCTTCCGAACAGCGCCTCCGACCTCGGCCTCGGCGCCGGCGGTGCTGGCACCCCGGGTTCGCAGCAGGACTTCACCGTGAACGTCGGCGACCGCATCTTCTTCGACACCGATAGCTCGTCGATCCGTGCCGACGCCCAGCAGACGCTCGACCGCCAGGCCCAGTGGTTGATGAAGTATCCGCAATACGCGATCACCGTCGAAGGCCATGCCGACGAACGCGGCACCCGCGAATACAACCTCGCGCTCGGCGCCCGCCGTGCCGCCACGACCCGCGACTATCTCGCTTCGCGCGGTGTTCCGGCGAACCGCATGAAGACCATTTCCTACGGCAAGGAACGTCCGGTCGCCGTCTGCGATGACATCTCCTGCTGGTCGCAGAACCGCCGCGCGGTCACCGTGCTCGGCGGCGGCGCCGGCCTCTGAGAAAAGGCTTTCCGACCGACAGTCGAAGGCGGCTCCCGCAAGGGGCCGCCTTCTGTCTTTTCTCCATACTTTGGCCGAACTTCAGTTGCTTTTTACCCGCGATTGGAAAGAATCGGCTGTCCGCGCCGGCGTGCGCGAGGATCAGATCGAAACAGGGAACTTGACATGAAACGACTTGCCATGGCCGCGATGCTCGCGACGGTCTCGCTGGGGGACTGTACGGCACCGCGAGCTCCATGCAGCTTATGCCGGGTGGTCCGTCGGCGGTGCAGGCGCCGGCGAGCACCAACGCGCGGCAGCCGGTCGTGCTCGCCCAGAGCAACGACGCCTCCGTCCGCGTACTCCAGCTCGAAGAAGAGATCCGCACCTTGAACGGGCGGGTCGAGGAAATGAGCTACCAACTCCTGCAGATGCAGGAGCAGATCCGCAAGTTCCAGGAAGACAACGAATTCCGTTTCCAGGAACTGGAGAAGTCGAAGTCGACCAAGAGCGGGGCACTCGAGGCCCCGGTCAAGGGCGGCGCGCAGCAGGACGAGGTCGCCCGCGTCATCGCCACCGAGCCCCCGGCATCCGCCGGGGCAAGCGCGAACGGACAGCTCGGGACACCTGAACAGACCCTCGGCTCGATCGAGCTCGATTCGAGCGGCATGCCCGTCTCCGCCTCGATCAATGCAAGCGCCAAGAGCAGCAGCAACCTGCCCGGCGTCGACACGCCGACCACCGCGGGCGGTGCCGAAGTCGCCTCGCTCGGCAGCGAGTCCGACGTCTACCAGGTCGCTTACGGCCACGTCCTTTCCGGCGACTACGGTCTTGCCGAGAACGAGTTCAACGACTTCCTGAGCCGCTATCCGCAGAGCCGAAAAGCCGCCGATGCGCATTTCTGGCTGGGCGAAGCGCAGTACTCGCAGGGCAAGTACAACGAGTCCGCCAAGACGTTCCTGAACGCCCACCAGGCCTACAGCTCCTCGCCGAAGGCGCCGGAAATGCTGCTGAAGCTCGGCATGTCGCTCGCCGCCCTCGACAACACAGACACCGCGTGCGCCACGCTCAAGGAAGTAACACGCCGTTACCCCAAGGCTTCGCGCGCCGTCGTCAACAAGGTTGCGACCGAACAGAAACGCCTGAGCTGCTGACGCGGCCGTCGTCATGGACGCGCCCGCAGACATCCTGCCCGAGCGGGACACCTCGCCAGAAAACGCCGTTTCGGATTTCCTGAGGTCGCTCGCAAAACCCTCGCGCATTCTCGTCGCGATCTCCGGCGGCAGCGATTCCACCGGGCTTCTCCTCGCCTTGCATCGGCGCATTGCCGCAGGCGCACACCCCCACACCCTTCTCGCCGCGACGATCGACCACGCACTGAGGGCGGACTCCGCCGGCGAAGCAGCACGCGTCGCCGCCTTCTGCCGCGACCTCGGCATTGCGCACCAAACCCGCCGCTGGCTCGGCGAGAAGCCCACGACCGGCATTTCCGCGGCTGCGCGAGAGGCGCGCTACCGTCTCCTCGCCGATGTCGTCGCCGAACGTCACGCCGACCTTCTCGTGACCGGCCACACCGCCGACGACCAGGACGAGACGGTCGTCATGCGCACGGCCCGCGCCCCCTCCCCCCACGGTCTTGCCGGAATGGCGCCTGCCACCCTCTACGAGCGCAGGCTCTGGATCGTGCGGCCTTTCCTTTCCGTCCGCCGCGGGGCGATCCGTACCTTCCTGACCCGGAACGACCTCGGCTGGATCGACGATCCGAGCAACTTGAACCCCGCCTATGAGCGGGTTCGCACCCGCGTAGCGATCGAAGGAACGTCGCCCATCGTCGACCGTACCGCCGCCACCCGCCGCATCCGCCTTTCCACGGAAGCCGCGAACCTGCTGCGTGCCACCGCCACGGTCCGGCACGGAACCATCGTCCGGCTGGCGCCTGAAGCATTCGACGCGGAACCGGAGGTGCTGCGCCATGCGCTGGCCTTCCTGCTCGCCGTGCTCGGCGGCCGGTCCTATCTGCCGGCGGGCGAGCAGATGGATCGCCTCACCGCCTTCGCACTTTCACCCGGGCACGGCCGCATGACGGTCGCGCGCACGCTTGGCTGGAAGCGGCGCGACGGGTTCTATCTGATGCGGGAAAACCGCAATCTGCCGGAGGTCACCGTCGCGCCGGGACAAACTGCACGCTGGGACGACCGTTTTCTCGTCACGAACGGCGGCGAAGAGGAAACCCGCATCGGGCCCGGCACGGACCTGCCCGTCGGGGATGACGACAAGGCACTCCCCCGCATGCTTGCGCGATACCGGGCACGAGTTCTGCCGCATGTCATTTCCCCGGATGGCGGCGCCCCCTTGCGACGGCCGAGATGGAGACGTTATCGACCGAGCCTGTGCTCGCGCCCTTCGATCATTTCCTGCCGGTTTTCGATCTCGCCGTCGCCGACGTTCTTGCCGCACTCTTCGGCAGATCCCGGTATCCCGTTGCGCCAATTTAGGTCTTGTTGACGGAAAACGCATTCGTGAGACCGGTTTTCCTTGGCAAGGCGGCACCGCAATCCTATGTTAACGGATAATCATACCGGCCGCAGGCAATGCAGGCTGTTTCTGTTCGGGGAGTTCAATGAACCCAAATTTTCGTAATTTCGCGCTGTGGGCCATCATCGCCTTGCTGTTGATCGCTCTCTTCAGCATGTTCCAGACGTCGCCGTCCCAGACAAGCTCGCGCGAAATCCCGTATTCTCAGTTCCTTCGCGAAGTCGATTCCGGCCGTGTCCGCGACGTAACCGTCACCGGCAATCGCGTCATCGGCACCTACGTCGAGAACGGAACAGCCTTCCAGACCTATGCGCCGGTCATCGACGACATGCTGCTCGAAAAGCTGCAGTCGAAGAACGTGATGATCGTCGCACGGCCCGAAACCGACGGTTCGTCCGGCTTCCTGAGCTATCTCGGCACGCTGCTGCCGATGCTCTTGATCCTCGGCGTCTGGCTGTTCTTCATGCGGCAGATGCAGGGCGGATCGCGCGGCGCCATGGGGTTCGGCAAGTCCAAGGCGAAGTTGCTCACCGAGGCCCACGGCCGCGTCACCTTCGATGACGTCGCAGGCGTCGACGAGGCCAAGCAGGACCTCGAGGAGATCGTTGAATTCCTCCGCGACCCACAGAAGTTCCAGCGCCTCGGCGGCCGTATCCCGCGCGGCGTGCTTTTGGTTGGCCCGCCCGGTACCGGTAAGACGCTCCTCGCCCGCGCCATCGCCGGCGAGGCCAACGTGCCCTTCTTCACCATTTCGGGTTCGGACTTCGTCGAGATGTTCGTCGGCGTCGGCGCAAGCCGCGTCCGCGACATGTTCGAGCAGGCAAAGAAGAATGCGCCCTGCATCATCTTCATCGACGAAATCGACGCCGTCGGCCGCCATCGCGGCGCCGGCCTCGGCGGCGGCAATGACGAGCGCGAGCAGACGCTCAACCAGTTGCTCGTCGAGATGGACGGCTTCGAGGCCAATGAAGGCATCATCCTGATCGCCGCGACCAACCGTCCCGACGTTCTCGATCCGGCGCTCCTGCGTCCGGGCCGCTTCGACCGTCAGGTCGTCGTTCCGAACCCGGACATCGTCGGCCGCGAACGCATCCTCAAGGTTCATGCCCGCAACGTTCCGCTGGCGCCCAATGTCGACCTCAAGGTGCTCGCCCGCGGTACGCCAGGATTCTCCGGTGCCGACCTGATGAACCTCGTCAACGAGGCAGCGCTGATGGCGGCGCGGCGCAACAAGCGCGTCGTCACCATGCAGGAATTCGAGGACGCCAAGGACAAGATCATGATGGGCGCGGAACGCCGCTCGTCCGCCATGACCGAGGCCGAGAAGAAGCTCACCGCCTATCACGAGGCCGGTCACGCGATCCTCGCCCTCAACGTGCCGATCGCCGATCCGCTGCACAAGGCGACGATCATTCCACGCGGCCGTGCGCTCGGCATGGTCATGCAGCTTCCCGAGGGCGACCGCTACTCGATGAGCTACAAGTGGATGGTCTCGCGGCTGGCGATCATGATGGGCGGACGCGTCGCCGAGGAACTGACCTTCGGCAAGGAGAACATCACCTCCGGCGCCGCCTCCGACATCGAGCAGGCGACCAAGCTCGCCCGCGCCATGGTCACCCAGTGGGGCTTCTCCGACGAACTCGGTCAGGTCGCCTACGGCGAGAACCAGCAGGAAGTCTTCCTCGGCCACTCCGTTTCGCAGACGCGCAACGTCTCGGAATCCACCGCCCAGAAGATCGACAACGAAGTGCGCCGCCTGATCAACGAGGCCTATGTCGACGCGCACCGCATCCTCACCGAGCAGCACGACGAGTTCGTCGCGCTGGCCGAGGGGCTGCTGGAATACGAAACGCTGAGCGGCGACGAGATCAAGGCGCTGCTGAAGGGCGAAAAGCCCGCGCGGGACCTCGGCGACGACACGCCGCCGAGCCGCGGCTCCGCCGTCCCGACGACCGGCGCCAAGAAGGACACCGGCGCCAAGGGCGGAGAGCCCGAGGGCGGCCTGGAACCCCAGCCGCACTGACGCCTGACCGCAGATCTCCTGCAGGAACAAGGGACCGCCGCTCGAAAGACCGGCGGTCCCTTTCGTTTCCGGTAACAGGATATATTGGACATTGACGCGAATTTACGTGCCGTTTCGCGTGTTTTGTGGCATGAGCAGCCCGAGAGGGTGCCGCGCCCCTCGGCCCCGTTTGCGCGCAGTCGCGAGAGGAAGCCTGAGACCATCCGCGGCGCCGCCAATGCACTTCGGGAGTACACATGTCACGTCGCTATTTCGGTACGGACGGTATCCGTGGACAGTCCAACGTCTTTCCGATGACACCGGATCTCGCCATGCGGGTGGGCATTGCCGTCGGCACCATCTTTCGCCGTGGCCATCACCGCCACCGCGTGGTGATCGGCAAGGATACCCGGCTTTCCGGCTACATGCTGGAAAACGCCCTCGTTGCGGGCTTCACCGCCGCCGGCCTCGACGTCTTCCTGCTTGGGCCGATCCCGACGCCCGCGGTCGCCATGCTGACCCGCTCGCTGCGCGCCGATATCGGCGTGATGATCTCCGCCTCGCACAATCCCTTCGCCGACAACGGCATCAAGCTCTTCGGGCCGGACGGCTATAAGCTCTCCGACGAGATCGAGCAGCAGATCGAGGCGCTCCTGGACAAGGACATTTACGCGCAGCTCGCACCGGCGAAGGAAATCGGCCGCGCCAAGCGCGTCGACGGCGACATTTACCGCTATATCGAATTCGTCAAGCGCACCCTGCCCCGTGACGTCACCCTGCACGGACTCCGGATCGCCATCGACTGCGCCAACGGCGCCGCCTACAAGGTGGCGCCCGCCGCACTCTGGGAACTCGGCGCCGAGGTGATCACCATCGGCAACGAACCGAACGGCACCAACATCAATCTCGATTGCGGCTCGACCCACCCCTCGGCGCTGCAGAAGAAGGTGCACGAAGTGCGCGCCGACATCGGCATCGCGCTCGACGGCGACGCCGACCGCGTCATCATCGTCGACGAGAACGGTGCGATCGTCGACGGCGATCAGCTGATGGCGGTGATTGCCGAGACCTGGGCGAATGACCAGAGCCTCAAGGGCGACGGCATCGTGGCGACGGTGATGTCCAATCTCGGGCTGGAACGCTTCCTCAACGGCAAGGGGCTCAATCTCGCCCGCACCAAGGTCGGCGACCGCTACGTCGTCGAGTATATGCGCCAGCACCACTACAATGTCGGCGGCGAGCAGTCGGGGCACATCGTGCTCTCCGACTTCGGCACCACCGGTGACGGCATCATTGCGGCGCTGCAGATTCTCGCCTGCGTCAAACGCACCGGAAAAACGGTGAGCGAGATCTGCCACCGCTTCGATCCCGTGCCGCAGCTTTTGCGCAACGTCCGCATCTCCGGCGGCAAACCGCTCGAGGACAAGACGGTCAAGCAGGCAATCGCCGACGCCGAGAGCGAGCTCTCCAAGAGCGGCCGCCTGGTGATCCGCCCCTCCGGCACCGAACCGCTGATCCGCGTGATGGCGGAAGGCGACGACCGCGGCCAGATCGAGCGCATCGTCAACGACCTCGTCGGCGTGATCGGCGGCGCCCGCGGCGCGGCGGCTTAAGGCACTCGACGCGAAGGCTTTCAGCAGGGCAGTCATCCTCGGGCTTGACCCGAGGATCCACGACATCTTCGCAAGGTCTACCACAGTTCTAGGTACAGATCGCGCCAGTCCGGATTCAGGGACTCGATCAGCTCGATCTTCCATCGACGGTACCAACGCTTCAGAGACTTTTCTCTCTGGATGGCGGTGCCGATGCTCTGGTGCTCTTCGTACCACACAAGGCGCTTCAGGCCGTAGGTGGATGTGAAGCCTTTCACAAGCTCTTCGCGATGCTCATAGATCCGGCGCTCCAGATCGGACGTGACGCCGATATAGAGCGTACCATACTTGTGGTTGGTTACGATGTAGACAAATCCCGCCATACGGGAAATTTTGCTTCGCTTTGGATGCTCGGGTCAAGCCCGAGCATGACAGAGTTTGGCATAGCCGCCGTCCCCTCCTCAGGCCCGCTTGCGGTGAGGTGTCGGCACGCGGATGAGGGGCCGCACGGGCGTCACGAGCAAACAATGAAAAGGCCCGGCTGCGCGAGCAACCGGGCCTCTCTTGTGTCGTGCCTTGACGATCAGGCCGAGAGCTTGGCCATGACCTCGTCGGAGACTTCGAAGTTCGAGTAGACGTTCTGCACGTCGTCGTCGTCTTCCAGCGTGTCGATGAGCTTCATCAGCGACTGCGCCTTTTCCTCGTCGACTTCGATCGTGTTCTGCGGCTTCCAGATCGCCTTGACGGATTCGGCTTCGCCGAGGGCCGTTTCCAGCGCCTTCGAGACTTCGTTGATGTCCTCGAAACCGCAATAGATCGTGTGGCCATCCTCGTCGGTGACGACGTCTTCAGCGCCGGCCTCGATCGCCGCTTCCATCACCTTGTCGGCGTCGCCGACGGCAAGCTTGTAGGTGATTTCGCCGACACGGTCGAAGGAGAAGGAAACCGAGCCGGTTTCACCGAGCGCGCCGCCGGCCTTCGAGAAGGTCGAGCGCACGGAGGATGCGGTGCGGTTGCGGTTGTCGGTCAGCGCCTCGACGATGACGGCGACGCCGCCCGGACCGTAACCCTCGTATCGGATCGCGTCATAGCTTTCGGCATCGGCGCCCGATGCCTTCTTGATGGCGCGTTCGATGTTGTCCTTCGGCATCGACTGGGCCTTGGCGTTCTGAACAGCCAGGCGAAGTGCCGCATTCATGGTCACGTCCGGCAGGCCGGTCTTGGCGGCAACCGTGATTTCGCGCGCGAGCTTGGAGAACATTTTCGACCGCACGGCATCCTGACGGCCCTTGCGGTGCATGATGTTTTTGAACTGTGAATGGCCAGCCATGGCACCCCTGATCACACTTATTGTTGGGAATGGCGCCTTATAAGAGCGAAAACCGCCCGATTCAAGTGCAGCAGGGGTATTTCCGCCGCCGGACCATCCGGGCGGGCGGTTGCGAGGGGGCCGCCCGAAGGCGGCCCCGGAGGATCAGGCGGCGGAAGACAATGCCTCGCGCCGCACGAGACCGCGGATCGCTTGTTCCTCCGCCGTGAAGGCGGGATGGGTGACTGCGCCGAAGGCGGCGGCGGTCCCTTGCACCCGCGTCGTCGCATCGGGGAGCGCATCCGCACCGTCGAGGCGGAAGGAGACGGCCGAAAGCGGACCGAAGAGCAGCGCCCGTTCGAGATCCGGCCGCGCGGAGAGATCCGGATCGACCCCGGCATTGCGCGCGAAGCCGAGGGCGGCGACATGCATCGGCACCGCCGGCGGCCCGGCGCGCATGGCCTTCGCCCTTTCGACGCCTTCCGCCATCTCCGCCTGCGACGGCATCGGCGCGACCCCGGCGAAGCAATAGCTGATCCAGCGGGCCTGCAGCTCCAGCACCGGCAGATAGGGACCGACGAGATCGTAAAGGCCGAGGAAGGCCAGTCCCGGCAGGTCGGGGTGGAAGGTGTGGTCGTGGAGGTCCATGTGGACATCGTCGAGGCCGAGCTTCGCTGCCGTTGCGGCATCGAGGAACGGCAGCGACAGGCGATAGCCGGTCCCGAGGATGATGCCGTCGAACTCGCCGCGGCGGCCGCCGCGGAAGAGGACACGGTTGCCGTCGATCTCCTCGATCCACGGCATGACGGTGATGCGCCCCTCCGCCACCGCCGGCAGGAACTGCTGCGACTGCGTGATGCCGGCGGCGAAGATGTCGTCGTCGGGTGCGGGCGCGCCGAACTGCGCCGGATTGCCGGCGACGGCGAGCACCTTGGCCCGCAGCCCCGCGGCAAGCTCCGGTGGCGGCAAGACGCCGCCGAGAAGCGCTGCGGCGCGGTTGAACATCACGTGCTCGGTCGGCACACCGGAGATCAGCTTCGGCAGGACATAGCGCTGGCGGCGGTTGGCCACCGTGACCCGCGCTCCGCCATAGGCGAGCTCCGAGGCGATTTCGAGCGCGCTGATCGAGCAGCCGGCGACGAGCACATGGCGTCCGCGATAGCGCTCGACGCCGTTGTACTGGGCGGCGTGGATGGCGCCGAGCGATCCGGAAAAGCCCGAGAGGCCGGATATTTCCGGGACCGACGGCGTACCGCAGCGGCCGGTCGCCACGACGACCCGCCGGAAGACTTCCGAGCGCCCGCGCCCGCCACTCGCCGAGCGGATGAGCCAGCCGCCGCCGGCCGCGGGTTCGAGGCTCTCCACCCGCGTCGACAGCCGCAGTTTGGGCAGCAGTCCCGAGACGAAGGCGTAACGCTCAAGATAGTCGAGCATCTCGTCCTGGGTGAGATAGGTCGCGCTACCGGGCGCGTGGTCGAGATCGGAAAAGGCCGTCATGATCCGGCTCGTATTGGTGCGCATGCCCGGCCAGACGGCGCTGGTCGCGCAGGTCGAGTTCCACTGGCCGCCCATCCGGGCCGACGCCTCGAAGACGACCGGTTCGAGCCCGTGGGCCGCGAGCCACTTCGCCGCGGCAAGTCCGCCGGGTCCGGCGCCGATCACGGCGACGCAATTCTCGGACATCGCTGTCGTTTGCTGTTTCATGCTGCTCTCCTTCATTCGCTGGAGCCCTGCCAATAGGCGCTTCGGCGGCGGCCGTTTCCTAAAAGCTTGCTAAGCCGGGCGGTGGGAATCCTAAAACTTCGCGGGCTGCGCTATGCATGTCGTAAGAGGAGAGATTCCATGCTGGACCACGAACTGGCGGCCTTCATCGAAAGTCCGGTAATGCAGATCATCGGGACGGCGGACGCCGACCGCCGCCCGGAGGTCGGCCGCGGCGTCGGCGCATGGCCGCTCGACGGACGCCGGATCGCGCTCGTCGTTTCCGCCTGGCAGTGGCCGGGCACGATCGCCAACCTCAGGGCGAACGGAATGGTCGCCGTGACTTTCTCCCGCCCCGCCGACTACGTGACGTACCAGATCAAGGGCAAGGCGGAGGTGCGGGACGCAGCGGCAGACGAGATCGACCGCTCGGAACGCTATATGGTCGCCATGGTGTCGGCGCTGATGCGCCTCGGACTGGCGCCGGAGATCATCGCGCCCTGGCTCAGCCACCGGGATGCGCGGCTGGTGACGATCGACGTCGCCTCGGTCTATGTGCAGACGCCGGGCGCGAAGGCGGGGTCGAAACTCCGGAGTGTATCGACATGACAATTACGCTCCGCGACCTCGAGGCCTGCTTCGAAGGCGTCATTCCCTCGATCATCGCGACCGCCGATGCCGAAGGCGTGCCGAACATCTCCTATCTCTCCCACGTGTCGATGGTCGACGACGAACACGTGGCGCTCTCCAACCAGTTCTTCGCCAAGACCGCCGCCAATATCCGCCTCAACCCGAAGGCGACCCTCGTCGTGGTCGACGGTCTCACGGGCGCGCAGTTCCGGCTGCAGCTCGCCTTCGCCTATACGCTGGAGGATGGCGCCCTCTTCGACCGGCTCGCGCAGGAGGTCGCCGCCGGCGGCGCACAGGTGGGCTTAAGCGACGTCATGCGGCTGCGCTGCGTCGACGTGTTCCGTGTCGTCGCCATCGAAGCGGTGCCCTCGCCGGTCGAGGCGGTCGATGCGCCCAGACGCCCGCGGCCGGACCGGCTCTTCGCCGCCGAGAACATTGTCGCGGCCGTCGCCGCGGCGGCGGATGCCGGCGGTGTCGTCGATGCACTCCTCGAAGGTATTTCCGCGCATCTCGGCTTCGGCCATGCAATGCTTTTCCAGAGCTACGGCGAGAAGGCCCAGATCACCGCGATCGGCAGCACCGGCTATGTACCCTCGGGCATCGGCGCCGAGGTGCCGTTCGGCGAAGGGCTGATCGGATCGGCGGCGGCGAGCGGGAGGACCGTCAAGGTGAGCGACATGAGCCGCATCCGCCGCTTCGGATCGGCGGTGCGACACTCCTCGCCGGACGAGAACCGGACGCGGGAGATCGTGTTGCCGGGCATGGCCGACGCGATGAGCCAGATCGCCGTACCCCTCCTCGTCCAGGGGCACGTCGAGGGCGTCCTCTTCGTCGAGAGCGATCGGCGCCTCGCCTTCACCCGCGAGGACGAGGCAGCCCTTGCGATCGTTGCCCGGCAGGCGGCGGTCTCGCTCGCGCTCTGCGAACGCATGTCCTTCGATCCGGAAGCCGCTCTTCCGGCGCATACGGTTCCGGTGGCGGACGGCAGCCGGGTCGATGTCGCCCATCACCCATTCGACGACAGCGTCTTCATCAACGGCGACTATGTGATCAAGGGCGTGGCGGGGCGGCTGCTGGTGCACATGTTGCACCATTATCTCGAGGGTGGTCGGCGGGAATTCACCAATCGCGAAATCCGCCTCGATACGAGCCTCCGTCTGCCCGACTACAAGGACAACCTCGAGACTCGCCTCCTGCTGCTGCGGCGACGGCTCGACGAGAAGCACCTGCCGATCCGGCTCCTGCAGCTCGGTCGCGGCAAGATCGGGCTCGCCGTCGAGGGCGAAGTCCGTCTCACCCGCCGGTAAGCGGATCTCAGACGCCCCTCAGCACGAGGATCAGCGGCTTTTGCGGCAGCGTGGCAATGGAGACCGTAACGGTCGCGCTGTCAGAAATCTTCCAGTCGAAGTCCGCGTCGAACATCGCGAGGAAATCGGAAATCGGCGGACCGCGGCGGTGCATCGGCAGGATCAGCGCCGAGCGCAGCCGTTTGACCGTGCGGCTCATGCTGTCGGCGCCCATGGTCAGCCCGCCGTCGACGGGAACCATGACGACGTCGAGCCGCCCGATCTCGGCGAAGTGCCCGTCCGTCAGCTCGTGGTGCAGGTGCCCGAGATGGCCGATGCAGAGCCCCGCGACCTCGAAGATGAAGATCGAATTGCCGTTCGCCTCGAAGCCGCCGAAGCTGCGGATATCGGTGGTGACGTTGCGGATATAAGCGTCGCCGACCACGACGCGATGCACCGCCTTCTCGCCGGGCGTATCGCTCCAGCCGTGCAGGACATTGGCGATCGCCGGGTCCGGGGCGAGCGTGTAGTGGCTCGAATGCGCCTTGTTCATCGTCACCACGTCCGGCACGCGCGGCGAACGCAGCCAGCCGTTGTAATCCGTCGCAATCGAGATGCCGCCCGGCGTTTCGATCAGGAAGGTCGAATGGCCGAGATAGGTGATCGTCACCTCGCGCTCGGCGGCGGCGAGCTGAAGGGAGGGAGAAGCATCGAAGCGCACGAAGGTCGCCTTCGGCAGATTATCGGCGACGAGCTGGCATTCGCTGACCGGCGGGCGCTCTTCCTGGGCACCGGCGGCACCCGCGGCAAGAATCAAGGAAATGAACGCCATGGCAAGTCGCAGCATCATGCCGGCCCCGCACCATCCATCCGATGGCAGAGGATGGGCCAGGACGGCGGCGAGGTAAAGCCGGAGAGGCTCACATTCGCGTTAGAGCCGCCGTCGCAGGCTTATCGCCAGAAATCCGGGATCGTCTCGGTGAGCCGCGGCCCGATCCTGAGCGGCGCGATCTTCTCGGCGAGGCCGGTACGGTCGGAGATTTCGACGCCGACGCCGCAGATCGTCGCCGGCCCGTGGGCCGCTTCGAAGCGCCCCTTCGGCATCTTCGAGATGAAGCGGTTGAGCGGCTCTTCCTTCTCCATGCCGAGGGAGGAGTCGTAATCGCCGCACATGCCGGCATCCGACATATAGGCCGTGCCGCCGTTGAGGATCTGGTGATCGGCGGTCGGCACGTGCGTATGGGTGCCGACGACGAAGCTCGCGCGACCGTCGACGAAGTGGCCGAAGCACTGCTTCTCGCTGGTCGCCTCGGCGTGGAAATCGAAGACGATGGCGTCGGCCTGTTCCTTGAGCGGGCAGGCCGACAGGATTGCCTCCGCCGAGGTGAAGGGATCGTCGAGTTCCGGGTGCATGAAGACCCGTCCCATGATGTTGGCGACGAGCACGCGCGCGCCATTGCGGGCGTAAAAAACACCGGAGCCCTTGCCGGGCGTTCCCGCCGGATAGTTGGCCGGCCGCAGGAACTGGTCGTGGCGCTCGCAGAAGGAGACGGCCTCCTTCTGGTCCCACACGTGGTTTCCGGTGGTGACGACATCGGCACCGGCATTGATGGTTTCGAGGTAGATATCCTCGGTGATGCCGAAGCCGCCGGCGGCGTTCTCGCCGTTGACGATGACGAAGTCGAGCTTCAGGTCGGAGATCAGGCCGGGAAGCCGCTCCCAGACCGCCGTCCGTCCCGTCTTGCCGACCATGTCACCGAGAAAAAGCAAGCGCATTCGCGTATCCAGTCATCATCATCCAAAAGTCCGCATGCCGTCTTCCGTCACCACGGCTTCCAGCCCGACATCGTGCGGTTCAAAGGGGACATGTGCCACTTCCTGGCAGGCGAATGCAATGCCGATCAGCCGGGGATTAAGCCCTTTTTGCCGCAATCGCGCGATCGCCCGGTCGTAATGGCCGGCGCCATAGCCGATGCGGTGGCCGCGGCCGTCGAAGGCGGCGAGCGGCACCAGCAGGATGTCCGGATCGAGCTCCACCGCCTCCGGCCCCGGCCCGCGGGTGCCGAAGCCGGTCGAGACGAGTTCGGTGCCGGGCAGGAGTTCGCGGAAGACGATCGTCTCGCGGTCGAGCACCACCGGCAGGCAGAGGCGCGCACCGCGCTCGCGCAGCCGCGCCATCAGCGGGCGGATGTCCGCTTCCGAGCGGATCGGCAGGAAACCGGCGACGACCGCTCCGGGCTCGAACGCCAGCGCCTCTCCGAAGGCGGCGATCGCTAGGCTGTATTCGATCCGCGTATCGGCGGGGATCGCGTCCCGCCGCTCGAGCCGTTCCTTGCGCAGCTGCGCCTTCATCGCCGCATTCCCCGTCATTCCGTCTCCCCGCGCCGCCGCCGACCGATCCGCGCGGCACCTTATGCCATCGAGACTTCGTATTAGCCGCTATGCGCGCCATTGCAAGTCGTCGCGGTCCGGTTGGCGACACCGACAATTGCCGCTCGCAACGGTTGAGGAATGCGCTAACATGCAGACCGTTCCGGTCAGCGCGCGAGGTCTGTATGTTCCTGCTTTCCCATATGCTGAAGTCATTCATCAAGAAGGGCCGGCTGACGGTCATCGACGCCGACGGCAAGCGGCATGTCTTCGGCGGATTGCAGGAGGGGCCGCAGGTGACGATGCGGCTTACCGATCCGAAGCTCTACCGCAGTCTCGTCTTCAAGGCGGAGCTCGTCGCCGGCGAAGCTTATATGGACGGCACCATGCGGTTCGAGGAAGGCTCGAGCCTGCGTGACTTCCTGATGCTGTTTTCGATCAACCGGCTGTCGCTCGGCTCCTATCCGATCCAGAAGGCGATCCGCGCGGTGCGGATGCGGTTCCGCAAGCGTGAGCAGTCGAACCGCAAAGGGCAGGCCCAGCAGAACGTCGCCCACCATTACGATCTCGGCAACGATCTCTACAAGCTCTTCCTCGACGAGAACATGCTCTATTCCTGTGCCTACTTCCGCGACCCGGAAGAGACGCTGGAACAGGCGCAGCGCAACAAGCTGAGGCTGCTCGCGGCCAAGCTCGACCTGAAGCCCGGCATGAAGGTGCTCGATATCGGCTGCGGCTGGGGCGATCTCGCACTCTATCTTGCGCAATTGGAAGACGTCTCGGTCGTCGGCGTGACGCTGTCGAAGGAGCAACATGCGCTCGCGACGAAGCGGGCGGCCGATGCCGGCCTTGCGGGCCGCGTCCGCTTCGAACTGAAGGATTACCGCGACGTGGAGGAAAAGTTCGACCGGATCGTCTCGGTCGGCATGTTCGAGCATGTCGGCGTCCAGCACTACGACGAGTTCTTCAAGAAGCTGAACGCGCTGATGCCGGACGACGGCGTCGCCCTCATCCATTCGATCGGCCACATGAGCCCGCCCGGCACGACGAGCCCGTGGCTTCGCAAGTACATCTTTCCCGGCGGCTATTCCCCGGCCCTGTCGGAAGTGGTCGCGGTCACCGAGCGGAACAGCCTGTGGGTGACCGACATCGAGGTGCTGCGCGTGCATTACGCGACCACGCTCGCCCACTGGTGCCGGCGCTTCGAGGCGAACCGCGACAAGGTCGTCGCCATGTATGACGAGCGCTTCGCCCGCATGTGGGAATTCTATCTGATCAGCTGCGAGATGATGTTCCGCGCCGGCAGCCAGATGGTCTTCCACCTGCAACTGTCGCGGACCCGCGACGCGGTCCCGATCGTCCGTGATTACGTCACCGATCTGCAGCGCAGCTACGTCGAGCGCGAGAAGCAGTTACACCTTCAGGTGTGAGCGCTCAGAGGCCGCCCCGTTCGCGCACCATGGCGGCCATCGCCCCGGCCGTGTCACTTGCCTCCGCGTCGAGACCTTCGGCAACGCCGCGGCGGTCGGCCTCGTTGCGGTTCTGGCTGACCTTCCACTTGCCTTCGATGGCGGTGATCTGCACCTCGATACCGACAATGCCCTTGAGCTGCGCGGTGATGAAGTCGTCGGGCGCATCGTCGACAGCCCATGGGATCATGCGCCTGCTCTCGTGGCCGTCGGTCAGCCGGCCCACCAGCGCACGGAGCCACTGGCTGTCCTCGATCACCCGGACCGTCCCCCGCACCTGGACGATGGCATAGTTCCAGGTGGGCACGACCTTGCCGGTCTCGCGCTTCGTCTCGTACCAGGACGGGGTCACGTAGTGATCGGCGCCCTGGAAGACGACGAGAACCTCCGCACCGGCGGCAAGCGCCCGCCATTGCGGATTGGCTCTCGCCATATGCGCCTGAAGCGTTCCCATCCCCAGATCCGAGTTCACCAGCCGGAAGGGGATCGGATTGGCGAGAAGCCCGCCTTCGCCGGACGAAATCAGCAGCCCGAGAGGATGGTTCCGGATAAGGGCATGCTGGACCTCGCGACGATCCTCGCGAAAATGGGGTGGCTGGTACATGGGCACTCTCCGGGGTGCTGGCCGCTTCGCGAGGGGGGAGTCGTCTTTCGGCTGGGTGAACCGCGTGAGCGGCAGCATGATGATCGCCTTCGGGGCGATGCTCGCCCTCGCGCAACGGCCGTCGATGTGAAGAAGAAGAAAGTGCGATCCACGGCAACCGATGGAGTTTTTACGATCCTGGGCGCCTACAAAAGTAGGTGGGCGCCGTGTGTCCAAGCCCACGGGCCTGGCCAGGGACAGCTCCCTCTGGATCGAGTATGGCCCCAGGGATTGTGGTTTCCTGTCGTGAGGCGCAGACCGCGATCCCTGATATAGGACCAAACGCCCCGCCGCGCCAGAGGTCGGGCCGTCAAAAAGATCCAAAGATCAGCTTTCCTGCGCAGCGGTGCCCGCAGGGCGGGCCGTGAGCTTTCGCGTAATCGCGTTCAGCCGCTCGGCAAGCTCGACGATGGTCGTGGCGAGCAGTTCTTCCTTGCGCTGGCTTCCGGCCGCTGCCGTGTCGCGGCCTTCGCGCAGGCTCGCGAGTTCGCGCTCCGTCTCGGCGATCCTGCGGTTCATTTCCGAAAGCTCGTCCATCACCATGATGCCGGCCATGACGGTGATCCGCAGATCGCCGATCTCGCCGAACTGCGATTTCAGGTGCGAGACGTAGTTGTCGAACCGGGTCGCAAGCTCGAAGAGATGCGGCTCCTGGCCCTCCTCGCAGGCCATGCGGTAGGCTTTCCCGTCGATCGTCACCGTTACCTGTGCCATATGCCCTTCCGCATTCGGGACTACGCAGCCGCCGCCGTCAGCGGTCGAGTACCGCCCGTATCGTTTCCATCGCCGTCACCAGCCGCCGCGAGACCTCGCGATTGACTTCCTCGAGCCGGTTGGCGCGAAATTCCGACTGGTCAAGCTCCTGAGCGAGCCGTGCGCGGTCGGCATGGACGCGCTTGACCTCGCTTTCGACCTCGGCATTCTCCCGCTGGGCCTCGAAACGCATGTCGACGGCGTTCTCCAGGCCCGAAATCGCCTGTCGCAGGGCGCCGAGCGCCGCCTCAACCGTATTGTCCGTCGACATTGTCTTGTCCCGGCCTTCCGAAAAAAGTCACCGAATCGGACACCGAAGCCCGCCATCCTGTTTCCCCGACAGTATTCGCTTGTATTGCCACCCGTCAATAAAACCGGAGAGGCACGGATTTGCCTATCCTGTGGACGACGACCGAACACGCCCGTTACGGCGTTCCGGCGAGGCGAAATCTTGGCGGATCGGAACCGCAAACCCAGCGGATTTGTTGACTCGCGCGCCTCACCTGCTATGGATCAGCCGCCTTCAGGCGGTCCGCCGCGGTGCGGACATCCCCAGTGACTCGGAACAAGCGGAAAAATGATGATTTCTCCCGAAAAACACAACCGGATGGCCAACGCGATCCGTTTTCTTGCCATGGATGCCGTTGAAAAGGCCAATTCCGGCCATCCCGGCATGCCTATGGGAACCGCCGACGTCGCGACCGTCCTTTTCACCCGTTTCCTGAAGTTCGATCCCAAGAACCCGCTCTGGGCCGACCGCGACCGCTTCGTGCTTTCCGCCGGTCACGGCTCCATGCTCCTCTACAGCCTCCTTTATCTCACCGGCTACGAGGACATGACGATCGAGGACATCAAGCAGTTCCGCCAGCTGGGCGCAAAGACCGCAGGCCACCCCGAATACGGCCACGCCTCCGGCATCGAGACGACCACCGGGCCGCTCGGCCAGGGGATTGCCAACGCCGTCGGCATGGCGATTGCCGAAAAGAAGCTCACCAACGAGTTCGGCGCCGAGCTGATGGATCACTACACCTATGTGATCGCCGGCGACGGCTGCCTCATGGAAGGTATCAGCCAGGAAGCGATCACGCTTGCCGGCCACCTGAAGCTCAACAAGCTCATCGTTCTGTGGGACGACAACGGCATCTCGATCGACGGCGCGGTCTCGCTTGCCGACTCGACCGACCAGCATGCCCGTTTCCGCGCCTCGGGCTGGAACACGCTTTCGGTCGACGGCCATGATCCGGAAGCGATCGCCGCCGCAATCGAAGAGGCGCGCAAGTCCGACAAGCCGACGATGATCGCCTGCAAGACCGTGATCGGCTTCGGCGCACCGAACAAGGCCGGCACCCACAAGGTCCACGGCTCGCCGCTCGGCGCCGACGAAATCGCCGCGACCCGCAAGGCACTCGGCTGGAGCGAGGAAGCCTTTACCATCCCCGCCGACGTGCTCGACGCCTGGCGCCTCGCCGGCCTGCGCTCCACCAAGGCGCGCAAGGACTGGGAAGAACGCCTCGCGGCGGCAGACGCCGACAAGCGGGCAGAGTTCACGCGCCGCTTCGCCGGCGATCTGCCGGGCAATTTCGACGCCACGATCGACACCTACAAGAAGAAGCTCGCCGAAACGAAGCCGACGGTCGCAACCCGCAAGGCCTCGGAGGATGCGCTCGAAGTCATCAACGGCGTGCTTTCCGAAACGCTCGGCGGCTCCGCCGACCTGACCGGCTCGAACAACACCAAGACCAGCCAGACGAAGTCGATCACCCCGACCGACTTCTCCGGCCGCTACATCCACTACGGCATCCGAGAGCACGGCATGGCCGCCGCCATGAACGGCATCGCGCTTCACGGCGGCCTGATCCCCTATTCCGGCGGCTTCCTGATCTTCTCGGACTATTGCCGTCCGTCGATCCGGCTTGCCGCCCTCATGGGCATCCGGGTCATCCATGTGCTGACCCATGACTCGATCGGCCTCGGCGAAGACGGCCCGACTCATCAGCCGGTCGAGCACATGGCGGCGCTCCGTGCCATTCCGAACCTGTTGATGTTCCGCCCGGCGGATGCCACCGAAACGGCCGAATGCTGGCAGATCGCTCTCGAGCAGAAGCACCGTCCGTCGGGTCTCGCGCTGACGCGCCAGAACCTCGTCGCAGCACGCACGGAATATGAAGAGAAGAACCTCTGCGCCAGCGGCGCCTACGAACTCGTCTCGGCAAGCGACGCGAAGGTCTCGATCTTCGCTTCCGGCTCGGAAGTCGAGATCGCGCTGAAGGCACAGGCCGAGCTCACCGGCAAGGGGATTCCCGCCCGCGTCGTTTCGGTCCCCTGCTTCGAACTCTTCGCCGAACAGCCGGATGCCTACCGTGAGGCGATCATCGGCAATGCGCCGGTGAAGATCGGCGTCGAAGCCGGCATCCGCCAGGGCTGGGACAGCATCATCGGCTCGGACGGCGTCTTCATCGGCATGTCCTCCTTCGGCGCCTCCGGCCCGTACAAGGAGCTCTACAAGCACTTCGGCATCACCGCCGAGGCCGTGGTTGCCGCCGCCGAAGCCCGGCTTGGCTAACGTCAAATTGTCGCAGGGCGATTGCCAACGCCCTGTGATCCATTAGTTTCGAATTTCTTTTCTACACGGGAGTGAACGCCATGACTCTTAAAGTTGCCATCAACGGCTTCGGCCGTATCGGCCGCAACGTGCTGCGCGCCATCGTCGAATCCGGTCGCACCGACATCGAAGTAGTCGCGATCAACGACCTCGGTCCGGTCGAAACCAATGCCCACCTGCTGCGCTACGACTCGATCCACGGCAAGTTCCCGGCCGATGTGAAGGTCGAAGGCGATACCATCATCGTCGGCGGCGGCAAGCCGATCAAGGTCACGGCGATCAAGGATCCGGCAACACTCCCCCACGGCGCAATGGGCGTCGACATCGCGATGGAATGCACAGGCATCTTCACCGCCCGCGACAAGGCGGCCGCGCACCTGACCGCCGGCGCTAAGCGCGTCCTCGTCTCCGCTCCGTCCGACGGCGCTGACCTGACCGTCGTCTTCGGCGTCAATGACGACAAGCTGACCAAGGATCACCTGGTGGTCTCCAACGCATCCTGCACCACCAACTGCCTGGTGCCGGTCGTCAAGACGCTCGACGATGCCGTCGGCATCGACCACGGCTTCATGACCACGATCCACTCCTACACCGGTGACCAGCCGACGCTCGACACCATGCACAAGGATCTCTACCGCGCCCGCGCGGCAGCGCTCTCCATGATCCCGACCTCGACCGGCGCCGCAAAGGCCGTCGGCCTGGTCCTGCCGCACCTCAAGGGCAAGCTGGACGGCACCTCGATCCGCGTGCCGACCCCGAACGTCTCGGTCGTCGACTTCAAGTTCGTCGCCAAGAGGAATACCAGCGCCCAGGAAATCAACGAGGCGATCAAGGAGGCTTCGAACGGCGCATTGAAGGGCATTCTCGGCTACACCGAGGAGCCGCTGGTCAGCCGTGACTTCAACCACGACAGCCACTCCTCGATCTTCGCGATCGACCAGACCAAGGTGCTCGAAGGCAATTTCGTCCGTATCCTCACCTGGTACGACAACGAATGGGGCTTCTCCAACCGCATGTCCGACACGGCGGTCGCGCTCGGCAAGCTCATCTGAGCGATCGACCCAACTATTGTCCTTGATGAGGCGGGCCGGGAGACCGGGCCGCCTTTCATTTTTCCTGCTCCCGCCCTACTCTGATCACGATTGCGGGCGACAAGTACGACTCTCGTCTTTCGGCAGTCCTGCCAGATCGTTCCCGGCCCTACACCGACCCCGACATCGGGGCGGAAAGCGTTGTCGACGCCGTCGCGCTGCGTCCGCAGGTCCGGTATGATCGGCAGGCGCGGGACGATACGATACGGGCGGCGACGAAGGGGATGCGCGGGTGGACGAATTCTATGCGATGACGCTGGTGGGCACGGCGCTGGTCCTCCTGGCGGCGTTTTCGAGCCTGCTCGCTTTCCGCTTCGGCGCTCCGCTCCTCCTGCTCTTCCTGCTGATCGGCCTCGTGACCGGTGTCGACGGCCTGGGCATCGATTTCTCCAACAATTCGCTTGCCTATGCGCTCGGCTCCGTGGCGCTCGCGATCATCCTGTTCGATTCCGGCTACGGCACCTCCCTGCAGTCGTTCCGATTGTCGGCGACGCCGGCGCTGCTGCTCTCGACCGCGGGCGTCCTGATCACCGCGTGTCTCTTCGGCGCGCTCGCGCACCTGCTGCTCGACTTCTCTTTCCTCGAAGGCGCACTGCTCGGCTCGATCGTCGCCTCCACCGACGCGGCGGCGGTGTTCTTCCTGTTGCGCATCGGCGGCATCAACATCCGCGATCGGGTGCGCTCGACGCTGGAGGTCGAGTCCGGCACCAACGATCCGATGGCGATCTTCCTCACCATGGCGCTGGTGCAGCTCCTGTCGACCGGCCAGGGCTATAACGGCTTCGACATGCAGCTCCTGCGCCTCTTCGTCGAACAGATAGGGCTCGGGCTCGCGCTCGGGCTGATCGGCGGCGCGATCATCGTCTTCGTATTGAAACGGATTTCCATCGAACGGGGGCTTGCGCCGATCTTCATGCTGACGATGGCCCTCCTCGTGTTCTCCTACACGGGCGCGGTCGGCGGCAGCGGCTTCCTCGCCGTCTATGTGGCCGGCATTTACGCCGGTAGCCAGAAGATTCCCGCCCGCGGGTCGATCACCCGCTTCCAGGACGGCATGACCTGGCTCGCACAGATCGTCATGTTCCTCGTCCTCGGCCTGCTGGCGACGCCTTCGCAGTTTCCGCAGATCCTGCTGCCGTCGGTCATCCTCGGCCTCTTCCTGGTCTTCGTGGCACGTCCGCTTGCGGTGTGGCTCTGCCTCCTGCCGTTCGACTACACCCAGCGCGAAACCGGCTTCATCGCCTGGGTCGGCCTGCGCGGTGCAGTATCGATCCTGCTCGCCATCCTGCCGATCCTCGGCAACCTGGAAGACGGGCAGATCTATTTCAACGCCGCCTTCATCGTCGTGATGATCTCGCTGCTGCTGCAGGGCTGGACGATCAAGCCCGTCGCCCGCAAGCTCGGGCTCATCATCCCGCCGCGTATCGGCGCGGTCGACAAGCTGGAACTCGACCTGCCGGGTGCCGCCAACCATGAGCTGCTCGCCTACCGCGTCGTCGCCGACAGCCCCGTGCTGCGCGGCGAGCGCATTCCGCGCTGGGCGATGCCCTCGCTCGTCATCCGCGACGGCAAGTCGATGCGCTATCAGTATGCCGGCCGGCTCAAGGAGAACGACCAGGTTTATCTCTTCATCGCGCCGGGCTATTCGCGCCTGCTCGACCGCCTGTTCGCCAGCAAGGCGCCGGTGGACGAGAACGACAGCGAGTTCTTCGGCATGTTCGCGATCGCGCCGTCGACCCGCGTGGACAACCTCGACCAGGCCTACGGCCCGCTCTCGGTGAGTGATGCGGAGCGCACAATGTCCGTCGCCGAACTGATCGAGCAGCGGCTTGGCGGACGGTCGGACTATGCCGATCGCGTCCGTCTCGGCACGATCGTCCTGATCGTCCGCGACATCGACGAGACGGGACATATTGCCTCGGTCGGCGTCTCGCTCGAACCGGTGGCGCCGGCCACCAAACTGCCGATCTTCCTCAATCTTCGGGAGATTGCCCACGCACTGCGCGACTATCTCCGCAAGGTTCGCAAGGCGGCCGAATGAATTTTGCCCGCCCTCGCCTTGCGTCGCGGGGCAGGCGTAGTAATGTCCGGCCCTCACGTTTTTAGAACCCAACGAGACTGGAGGGACGGGTATAACCATGGCGGCTTTCAAGACACTCGACGATCTGACCGACATCGCCGGCAAGCGCGTACTGGTCCGCGTGGACCTCAACGTTCCGGTGACGGACGGCAAGGTCAGCGACACCACCCGCATCGAGCGCGTGGCGCCCACCATTCGCGAGCTTTCGGAAAAGGGAGCGAAGGTTATCCTGCTCGCTCATTTCGGCCGTCCAAAGGGTGAGCCGGTCGCCGACATGTCGCTTTCGCTGATCGCACCGGCCGTCGAGGAAGTGCTGGACCAGAGCGTCGCCTTCGCTTCCGACTGCATCGGCGCGCCGGCTGCCGACGCGATCGAAAAGATGAACAACGGCGACATCCTGCTCCTTGAAAACACCCGCTTCCACAAGGGCGAGGAAAAGAACACGCCCGAATTCACCGCCGAACTCGCGAAGAACGGCGACATCTACGTCAACGACGCCTTCTCCGCCGCCCATCGCGCCCACGCCTCGACGGAGGGCCTCGCTCATCACCTGCCCGCCTATGCCGGCCGCACCATGCAGGCCGAGCTCGAAGCGCTCGAAAAGGGCCTCGGCAAGCCGTCCCGTCCGGTGGTGGCAATCGTCGGCGGCGCCAAGGTCTCGACCAAGATCGACCTCCTGACGAACCTGGTGAAGAAGGTTGATGCGCTCGTCATCGGCGGCGGCATGGCCAACACCTTCCTCGCCGCCAACGGCACCAATGTCGGCAAGTCGCTCTGCGAGCACGACCTCGCCGACACCGCAAAACAGATCATGCTGGAAGCCGCGACCGCCGGCTGCGCCATCGTCCTTCCTTCGGACGGCGTGGTCGCCCGCGAGTTCAAGGCCGGTGCCGACAATGAGACGGTCGACATCAACGCGATCCCCGCCGATGCCATGGTGCTCGACGTCGGGCCGAAATCGGTCGAGGCGGTCAATGCCTGGATCAGCCGCGCCGCCACACTCGTCTGGAACGGCCCGCTCGGCGCCTTCGAAATCGCGCCCTTCGACAAGGCGACCGTCGCGGCCGCCCGCCACGCGGCCGAATGCACCCGCGACGGCAAGCTGGTCTCGGTCGCCGGCGGCGGCGACACGGTCTCGGCGCTGAACCATGCCGGCGTTGCCGACGACTTCACCTATGTCTCCACGGCCGGCGGCGCCTTCCTCGAATGGATGGAAGGCAAGGAACTGCCGGGCGTCGCAGTCCTGTCCAGGACGGCCTGACCGCCCTATATGCCATCAGGCGGCGCGGATCGTCCGCATTCGCGCCGCCGTCGCAGCCGGTTTAAAGATTTCAGCTATTTTAAACGATTGAAATAATTTCAATCGTTTCAATCAATTAGACCGGGATTTGCCTTTAGGGAAACTTCTGTTATCGGCCAGTTGCAGCCCCCGGGAGAAGGCGAAACAGCCGAACATCTCAGCGATATCAATCCGGGGAATGATCAATTCGGCGTCGCCGGTTGGTCGGAACATCAACGAACCACGTGAGCGCATGTCGCGCCATCGTAGGGATAGGAGTGAGATATGGTAGACGCGAAGATGTTGAACAAGATCACCTCTGCACCCGGCTTCATTGCGGCGCTGGATCAAAGCGGTGGTTCAACACCCAAAGCGTTGAGCCTTTACGGCATTTCCGAGTCCGACTACCAGGGCGACGAGGAAATGTTCCGCCTGATGCACGCCATGCGCGTCCGCATCATGACCGCACCCGCCTTTACCGGCGACAAGATCATCGGCGCGATCCTGTTCGAGCGGACCATGGACGGCGACGTCGAGGGTGAGCCCGTTCCGTCCTATCTGTGGGAAAAGCGCGGCGTTGTGCCCTTCCTCAAGGTCGACAAGGGCCTCGAAGCCGAACAGAACGGCGTTCAGATGATGAAGGCCATGCCGGATCTCGACGCCCTCCTCGTCCGCGGTCGCGAAAAGGGCATGTTCGGCACCAAGATGCGCTCGGTGATCGCCGAGGCCGACAAGGCCGGGATCGCCGCCGTCGTGAAGCAGCAGTTCGAGGTGGCACACCAGATCATCGGCCACGGCCTCGTCCCGATCGTCGAGCCCGAAGTCTCCATCAAGAGCCCGACCAAGGTCGAGGCCGAAGCCATTCTTCGCGACGAGATCGCCGCGCAGCTCGACAAGCTTCCGGCTGGCGAAGCCGTCATGCTGAAGCTGACGATCCCGACCACCGCCGATTTCTACGCGCCTCTGGTCGCCCACAAGTCAGTCGTCCGCGTCGTCGCGCTTTCGGGCGGCTACACCACCGCCGACGCCTGCGAAAAGCTCAGCCACAACCACGGCATGATCGCGAGCTTCTCGCGCGCGCTGACGGAAAAGCTGCGCGTCTCGATGACCGACGCAGAATTCGACGCGAGCCTCGCCGAAACGATCGGCCAGATCTACAACGCGAGCGTCAACAAGGCCTGATACGGCCACCTCTTTGTCACGATGACACGAAAGCCCGGCCTGCGCCGGGCTTTTTCGCTATAGATACGACCGGGATCGCGGCCAGGGAGTATCAGCCATGCGGGAATGTCCGTTCGTCACCGTCGACGTTTTCACCGAGCACCGCTTTCGCGGCAATCCGCTCGCCGTCGTGCTCGACGGCTGCGGGCTGACGACGGAGGAGATGCAGGGGATCGCTGCCGAGTTCGGCTATTCCGAGACCACCTTCCTGCTGCCGGCGGAGGATATCGACAACACCGCGCAGGTGCGGATCTTCACGCCGACCACGGAAGTTCCCTTCGCCGGCCATCCGAATGTCGGCACTGCCTTCGTCGTCGGGCGACTGGGCCGGATCTTCGGCCAGTCCGTCGGGGAGGCGCTGCGCTTCGAGGAGAAGGCCGGCCTCGTCACCGTCACGCTGCGCAAGGCGGGCGACACCGTGCGCGGGGCAACGATCCGGGCGCCGCAGCCGCTTTCGCTCGGAGCACAGGTTCCGGTTCCGCTCCTCGCCCGCGCGGCAAACCTCTCCTCGCGCGACGTCGTCGCCGACCGCCATGTGCCCCTGTTCGCCTCCGTCGGTCTCAAATTCGTCGTCGCCGAGCTTTCCGACCTCGACGCGCTCGGTCGCGCCAAGCCGAACGTCGAGACGCTGGAAGAGATGTGCTCCACGTTTGCCGCCGAGGAGAGCGATTGCCCGCTCTTCCTCTACGCGCGGCTTGGCGGCGGGCACATCCGCGCACGCATGTTCGCGCCGCTCGACAACGTGCCGGAGGACCCGGCGACGGGCAGTGCATCG
The DNA here is from genome assembly GCF_014126615.1 of Ciceribacter thiooxidans. Classification (NCBI taxonomy): domain Bacteria; kingdom Pseudomonadati; phylum Pseudomonadota; class Alphaproteobacteria; order Hyphomicrobiales; family Rhizobiaceae; genus Ciceribacter; species Ciceribacter thiooxidans. Next base: position 674,421 of record NZ_CP059896.1, on the reverse strand, counting down.
GCCGCTCTCGGCGCGCTCCTGACGTCGCTCGAGCCGGCGCCGCACGGTCATTTCAGCTATCGCGTGGAACAGGGTGTGGAGATGGGACGCGCAAGCCATATCCATGTCGCGGTGGAAAAGCGCGACGGCCATGTTCACACCGTCGACATCACCGGAGACTGCATCGAGGTGATGCGCGGCACCCTCTCGCTCTGAGCCGTCACGGGCGGATAAGAAGCACCACGGACCAGATCACGAAGGCAAGCACGGCGAGCTTCCAGAAGTCGCCTCGCCGACGCAGCCCGGGAACCCCGAGCGGCTTGATGAGTTGCACGACCATCGCGAGGATCAGGAAGGCGGCGATCGCTTTGGTCATTGAAGGTCCTTGCGGAAGAATCGGAGAAGCGTCATACGGCGGACACTTTTGCTTCTCAATCAACGCCGGGGCAAGACTGATCTTCGACACGGTCATCTTGCAATCTGTGACGTTTCAGTCGACCTCTAGAACGTTTCGAACAGAAGGCTGCGAATCGCAACCATGCGCCGTAACTTGCTGCCCGTCCTCGCCCTCCTCCTGGGCACCCTGTTCCTCTTCCTCGGCAATGGCCTGCACGGGCTGCTGCTCCCCGTGCGCGGGTCCGCCGAGGGCTATTCGAACGAGATCCTCGGCCTGCTCGGCACCTCCTGGGCGACCGGCTTCGTGCTCGGTTGCTTCTTCGCGCCGAAGGTGGTCATGCGCGTCGGCCATGTTCGCGCCTTCTCGAGCTTCATCGCGCTGATCGCCATCATCGCGCTTTTGACCGGCATCCAGGTCGACCAGTACTGGTGGGTTGCGCTGAGGGCCGTGACCGGCTTCTGCACGGCCGGAACCTCGATGATCATCGAAAGCTGGCTGAACGAGCGCGCGACCAATGAGAGCCGCGGCATGATCTTCTCCTTCTACATCTCGATCACGCTGATCGGGGTGGTCGGAGGACAGATGCTGGTGCCGTTCGGCGATCCGTCGACCACCATCCTCTTCATGTTCTGCGGCATCTTCTACTGCCTCGCCATGCTGCCAACGACGCTGTCGACTGCGGCGACACCGCAGCCGCTGAAATCCGTCAGCCTCGATCTCCGCAGCCTCTACCGCAATTCGCCGATCTCCTTCATCGGCATACTGCTGATTGGCATCGCCAACGGCGCCTACGGCACGCTCGGCGCCGTTTTCGGCGCGCGTGCGGGCCTTTCGCCAACGACGATCGCGGTGATGATGAGCCTCACCATCTTCGTCGGCGCGATAATGCAGTTTCCCGCAGGCAAGCTCTCCGACACTACCGACCGCCGCTACGTGCTGGCGGCGCTGTCGGGGGTCGCCGCCCTCGCCGCCGTGGTTCTGGCAGTCGTCCAGCCGCACGATGCCTATATCCTGATCGGCTTCGTCGCGCTCTACGGTGCCGCCGCCAACGCGCTCTACCCGATCGCGGTCGCGCATGCCAACGACTTCGCCCGCGCCGACGACTTCGTGAAGGTTTCCGGCGGCCTCCTGCTGCTCTTCGGCATCGGCACGATCATCGGCCCGACGCTCGGCGGCCCGGTGATGACCAAGCTCGGGCCCTACGCGCTCTTCGCGGTGACGGCGACGTCGCACGGGCTGCTGACCACCTACGCCATCTACCGCAGCCGCCTGCGTCCCGCAGTGCCAACGGAGGAGCGCGACTACGTGCCGAAGATCCCGGTGGGTGCCGCGCCGACCAGCACCCCGGAAAGCCTCAATCTCGATCCGCGTGCCGCGCCGCTCGCCGATGTCGCGGAGACCGAACCCGCCAGCCAGGAGACATAGTCCATGAGCATCAGCGACGACGAGCGTCCAAAGAAGAAGACGGTTCACGAGATCGGTTCCGATCTCTCGATGCTTTCCGCAGACGAGCTGACGGCGCGGATCGGCCTCCTCGAAGAGGAGATCGCCCGGCTCGACGCCGAGCGGCAGCGCAAGCAGGCCGGCAAGCTTGCCGCGGAGAGCCTGTTTCGCCCGAAAGTATAAACCGGCATCCTTGTTCAAGAACATGAACTGTTACAAGGAAGGTCAACTCAACGGCACCTGATTAACTCTTCATTAACGCTTTTTCGTTAATGTAACTTTCATCCAGAGCTTCTGGATTCAGGCAGTTTCTCCTCATGGCGAATAGGTCTGATTTTCTCCCTGTTTTACCTTGAGAGCCGCTTTCGCGGCTCTTTTTTTGGCGTTTTGACGGGCACTCGGCAAAACTGTGGGAATTAACCTTTCCTTAAGATTTGGCTTGCGCGTTTAAGCTATTGATAGCATCGTGACGTCATAAGAGCCGGCAAGCATTCCCCGAGAATGCAACAAGATGCGGCCACAAGAGTTATGCGTAAAACAGGGGTGAAGACCATGTCGGAAGTCGGTTTGAATACGATCAGCTTTGCCGGTCGCGCTGCCACTTCGAGCCAGTTCAAGGCGATCTATTCGGAAGGCATGGGGCTGGTCGAGGAGACGGCCGCCTATCTCGACGGTCCCGGACGCTCCGCCGCCAAGGTCCTGCCGCGGATGGCCTCCGTGCTCTACGCTGCCGAATCGATGCGACTGACCACGCGGCTGATGCAGATGGCCTCGTGGCTGCTGCTGCAGCGGGCGGTCAACAATGGCGAGATGAGCCGCGACCAGGTCCTGTCGGAAAAGAGCAAGGTCCGGCTGGACGGCTTCAACGTTGACAAGTCGGCGCCCGGCTGGAACGACCTGCCGGAAGCCTTCCGCGATCTCGTCGAGCGCTCGCTGCGCCTGCAGAACCGCATCGCCCTGCTCGACCGCGAAATCTACCGCCCGGCGGAAGCAGAGGTCGTCCCGGACAACGAGAACAGCGTCAAGGCGCAGCTCGACCTCCTGCGGACCGCCTTCACCAGCAACTGAGCGAAGGCAAACGGCGCACCCAGATCATCCCGGCAGGCACCGCCTCGCCGGGATTTTTCGTTTTCGGCGGGCAGTCGAAAGGCACGCTCCGGCACCAGAGTCCTCAAATGCAAAAAGCCCGGCACGAGCCGGGCTTTGAAAACTGAAGCGGAAGCTTCGAAGCGATCAGAGGCCGAGGCCGCCGAAACGCTTGTTGAACTTCGAAAGACGGCCGCCGCGGTCCATGAGCTGCTGGTTGCCGCCCGTCCAGGCCGGATGCGACTTCGGGTCGATTTCGAGGTTCATGACAGCGCCTTCCGAACCCCAGGTCGAACGGGTTTCGTATTCGGTGCCGTCGGTCATGACCACCTTGATCATGTGGTATTCGGGATGGATGTCAGCCTTCATAACGATCTTCCTGCTTGTGGCGGAGGAACCGAAAAGCCGCGTTTGCATCTTCGGAACCTATTTAATAAATGAAGCCGTAGTCCCGATCAGGCCACGGCTTCCCAATTCGATGCCGTGCCTATACATGAAGGGCGCAAGGATAACAAGAGCCCCAAGCGCGGCAGCGCGAAGGCGAACGGGAGAAATGCCAAGGTGTCCGAGGTTACCGAGCCAGAGTCGAAAAGAAGACGTTCGTTGAAGCCGCTTGGAGGGCTCCTGCCCTACCTGATGCACTACCGTGGCATGGTCACGGCGGCCCTCTTCTTCCTGGCGCTGGCCGCGGCAACGACACTCGCCCTGCCGCTTGCGGTCAGGCGGATGATCGACCACGGCTTCAGCGGCGCCGACCGCGGCTTCATCAACAGCTATTTCGGCATGCTGGTGGTCATGGCGGTGCTGCTCGCGATCGCCAGCGCCATGCGCTACTACTACGTCATCTCGATCGGTGAACGGGTCGTCTCCGATCTGCGGCGCGCGGTTTTCGAGCACGTGACGCGGCTGTCTCCCTCCTTCTTCGACGTCAACCAGTCGGGCGAGATCGTCTCGCGGCTCACCGCTGACACCACGCAGATCAAGTCGGCGGTGGGCGCGAGCGCGTCGCTGGCGCTTCGAAACTCCATCCTCTGTCTCGGCGCCGTGGGCATGATGATCTACACCAGCCCGCGGCTTTCGGTTCTCGTCCTCATCGCCATACCGGTGATCGTCTTTCCGCTGGTCGGTTTCGGCCGGTCCGTGCGCAAGCGCTCCCGCGCCGCACAGGATACGCTTGCCGCGGCAACCGCCTATGCGAGCGAGACCATCGGCGCGACCCGCACGCTGCAGGCCTTCAACGGCGAGGCGATTGCGACGGCGCGCTACGGCGATGCGGTGGAAAGCGCCTATACCGCCGCGCGCACGGCGATCCGCTCCCGTGCGCTGCTTACCGGCTTTGCCATCACCCTCGTCTTCGGCAGCGTCGTCGCCGTTCTCTGGTACGGCGCGCAGAGCGTGCTCGCCGGAACGCTGAGCGCGGGTACGCTCGGTCAATTCCTGCTCTATTCCGTGATCGCCGCCGGCGCGCTCGGATCGCTCTCGGAAGTCTGGGGCGAACTCGCCCAGGCCGGCGGTGCCGCCGAACGGCTAATGGAACTGCTGCACGAGGAGCCGGCGATCGCCGCCCCCGCCTCGCCGAAGCCGCTCCCCGAACCGGCGATCGGCCGGGTGGAATTCGACGACATCCATTTCTCCTATCCGAGCCATCCGGACCGTTCGGCGCTGAAAGGCCTGAGCTTCAAGGTCGAGCCGGGCGAGACCGTGGCGATCGTCGGCCCGTCCGGTGCCGGCAAGAGCACCGTCTTCTCGCTGATGCTGCGCTTCTACGATCCGGTGAGCGGCACCGTTAGTTTCGACGGCGTCGATGTTCGCGAGGTCGCGCCCGACGCACTGCGCGCCCGCATCGCCATCGTCCCGCAGGACGTCACGATCTTCGCCTCCACGATCCACGACAACATTGCCTTCGGCGCACCAAACGCAAGCCGCGCCGAGGTGATCGCCGCGGCAGAAGCCGCGCAGGCGCGGGAATTCATCGACCGGCTGGAGAAGGGTTTCGACACACAGGTCGGCGAACGCGGCATCACGCTTTCCGGCGGCCAGCGCCAACGGATCGCGATCGCCCGTGCCCTCTTGAAGAACGCACCGCTGCTGTTGCTCGACGAGGCGACCTCGGCGCTCGACGCCGAAAGCGAGACGCTGGTGCAGAAGGCGCTCGACGGCCTGATGCAGGACCGGACGACGATCGTCATCGCCCACCGGCTTGCGACCGTGCTCAAGGCCGACCGCATCCTCGTGCTCGACGACGGCCGAATCGCCGAGGAAGGCACGCACCAGAGCCTGATCCGCGAAGGCGGGCTTTATGCGAAACTTGCCCGCCTGCAGTTCGAGACCGGTGCCCACGACCTGAGCGCCGCCGCAAAATAGCGGCGGCTCCGCGCCGCCGTCAGGCGCCGACCGAGCGGCCGGCGACTCGCCCGGAAAACAGGCAGCCGCCGAGGAAGGTACCTTCGAGCGCATTGTAGCCGTGCATGCCGCCGCCCCCGAAACCGGAGACCTCACCGGCGGCGTAGAGGCCAGGGATAGGCTCGTCGCGGGCACCGAGCACGCGCGCATGAAGGTCGGTGTGCAGACCGCCGAGCGTCTTGCGCGTCAACACGTGCAGGCGGACCCCGATCAGCGGCCCGGCTTTGGGGTCGAGAAGCCGGTGCGGCTTCGCCGTGCGCATGAACCGGTCGCCGAGATATTTGCGGGCGCCGTGGATTGCGGTGATCTGCGCATCCTTGTTGAACGGATTATCGAGTTCCCGGTCGCGCGCCTCGATCTGCGCGCGGACGTGCTGCACGCCGAGGCGGTGTTCGCCTGTCAGTTCGTTCATGCCTGCGACGAGATCCTCCAGGTTGTCGCGGACGACGAAATCCTCGCCCTTGTCCATGAAGGCCTGCACCGGCCCCGGCGGATTGCGGCCGAGGCGCGAGAGCAGGAGCCGGATGTCCTTGCCGGTCAAATCCGGGTTCTGCTCCGAGCCGGAGAGCGCGAACTCGCGCTTGATGATCGCCTTGGTGAGAATGAACCAGCTGTATTCGTGGCCGCGCGCGCGGATCGCCTTCAGCGTCGCCAGCGTGTCGAAGCCTGGCATCGCCGGCGCCTGGAAGCGATTGCCGTCGGCGTCGCACCAGAAGGAGGACGGCCCCGGCAGGATGCGGATGCCGTGGTTCGGCCAGATCGGATCGTAGTTCCGTAGGCCTTCGGTGTAGTGCCACATGCGGTCGCCGTTGACGATCCGCCCTCCGGCGCTCTGGGCAATCGCGAGCATGCGGCCGTCGACATAGGCCGGCACGCCGGCGACCATGGATTTCGGCGCCGGACCGAGCCGGTCGACCGGCCAGCTCTTGCGCACGAGGTCGTGATTGCCGCCGATGCCACCGGAGGTGACGATCACGGCGCCGGCGCTGATCTCGAACTCGCCGACGGGATTGCGCGAACTTGCCCCGCCGCGCTGGATGCTGTCCGGCTTGAGGACCGTGCCCTGCACACCCGTGACCGCGCCGTTGGTGACGATCAGCCGGTCGACCTGATGGCGGAATCGAAAAGCGATGCGGCCGGCCGCCTCGGCGGCGCGGGCGCGGCGGACGAAAGGCTCGATGACCGCCGGGCCGGTTCCCCAGGTGACATGGAAGCGCGGCACGGAATTGCCGTGGCCGGCGGCGAGCGAGCCGCCGCGCTCTGCCCAGCCGACAACCGGAAACCAGCGCATTCCCTGCCCGTGCAGCCATTCGCGCTTTTCGCCGGCGGCAAATTGCAGGTAGGCCTCCGCCCACAGTCGCGGCCAGTGGTCTTCCGCACGGTCGAAGCCGGCCGAACCGAACCAGTCCTGCCGCGCCAGCTCGTAGCTGTCACGAATGCGCATCCGCCGCTGTTCGGGACTGTCGACGAAGAAGAGGCCGCCCAGCGACCAGAAAGCCTGGCCGCCGAGGTTCTGCTCCCCTTCCTGGTCGAGAATGCAGGTCCTGAGCCCGCGGTCCGCCGCCTCCGTCGCGGCGACGAGCCCGGCAAGCCCTCCCCCGATCACCAGCACATCAAAATCCATCGTCTCCCCCTCCGTGTCCGTTTCTTACTTTTACGAACACGTAAGGATTTGACAACCCTGCCCTGTAAGAGGCGGACGACTTATCGTTCGGTGAGCTTGAGTTCGATGCGCCGGTTCTGCGAGCGCGCCTCGGGACTGTCGCCCTCGGCGATCGGCTGGAACTCGCCGAAGCCCGCAGCGACCAGCCGGTTGGACGGCACGCCCCGGGAGATCAGGAACTTGACGACGGCGATGGCGCGTGCGGAGGAGAGCTCCCAGTTGTCGGCATAGCGGCCGGTGCCGAGCAGCGGCACGTTGTCGGTATGGCCGTCGACGCGCAGCACCCAGTTGATTTCCGCCGGGATTTCCTTGGCGAGATCGATGAGCGCGGCCGCGAGCTTGGCCATCTCGACCTCGCCCTCGGGATTGAGGTTGCTGCTGCCGGACGGGAACAGCACCTCCGACTGGAAGACGAAGCGGTCGCCGACAATGCGGATGTTCTCGCGGTCGGAGAGAATTTCGCGCAGCCGGCCGAAGAAGTCGGACCGATAGCGATTGAGCTCCTGCACGCGCTGGGCGAGAGCGACATTGAGGCGACGTCCGAGATCGGCGATCTTCGCCTGCGAGGTCTGGTCCTTGGCTTCGGATGCCTGCAACGCCTGCTCGACGGCGGCGATCTGCGCCCGAAGCGCAGCGATCTGCTGGTTCAGCAATTCCACCTGGCTCAACGCTCGGGCGCTTACTTCTTTCTCCTGGTCGAGTTGCTGGTTGAGCGTGCCGATGCGGCTGTTGGCAGCCTCCGCCGAACCCGCCCCGCTCGCCAGAAGCTGCTGGAGGCGGCTGCGCTCGCTCTCGGAAGCGGAAAGCGACGACTGCAGGGTCGCAAGCGTGTCTTCGAGATCCTGCTTGCCGCTCTTTTCCAGTGCCAGCAGTTCGGTGAGCTCTGCGATCTGGCTGTTCAGCTGGTTGAGCACCTCGTCCTTGCCGGAGATTTCGCGGCTGAGGATGAACTGCGCCAGCACGAAAACCGTGAGCAGGAACATGATGGCGAGAAGCAGAGTCGAGAGCGCATCGACGAAGCCCGGCCAGTAGTCGACGCCGCGTTCCCGGCGGCGGTTGCGCGCGAGGGCCATCGGTTACTCGTCCCCGCCCATCTTGTCGTTCAAGCGCTCGAGGACCTTGCGCATGGCGCGGGCGTCTTCCTGCTGCTGTTCGATCCAGTCGCGCAGCATCTGCTGCTCGTTGCGCATGTTTTTGACGAGACCCTGGATGCCCTCGGCGAGATTGGCGACGGCGGCGACGGAACGCTCGTTGCTGGCGCCGGCCTGCTGGGTCATCAGCTTGTGCATCTGACCGATCAGCCGCTTCATGTCGTCGGAGGAGACGGCCGGCGTCTCGGCAACCATGAGGTCGGAGCCGACATCCGTCACCGAGGAAAGCCAGTTTTCGAGTTCGGTGTAGAAACGGTTCTGCGCGCGCCCCGCCTGCAGGTCGAGGAAGCCGAGGATGAGCGAGCCGGAAAGGCCGAGCAGCGAGGACGAAAACGCCGTGCCCATGCCGCTCAGCGGCCCGGTGAGCCCGTTCTTCAGCGCCTGCAGCACGTCGGCGCTGTCGCCGGACGTCGGGTCGAGAGACTGGATTACCGCGGTGATCGAGCTGATGGTGCCGAGCAGCCCCCAGAAGGTGCCGAGCAGGCCGAGGAAGACGAGAAGCCCGATGAGGTAACGGGACGTGTCCCGCGACTCGTCGAGCCGTGTGGCGATCGAATCGAGGATGGAGCGCAGCGAGGCCGTCGAGATCGCAAGGTCGCGCCGCCCCCCGATCAGCGAACGCACCGGCGCAAGCAGGCGCGGCTCACGCCCGACCTTGTCGGCGCTGCCGGCCGCGAGGAAGGAATTGAACCAGCGCACTTCCGGCCGCAGCGCCAGGACATGGGTGAAGACGAGGATGATCCCGACGGCGAGAACGCCGAGGATGAGCCCGTTCAGCCCGGGATTGGTGACGAAGGCCGCATGGGCCTGCCGGTAGAGAATAGCGGTGATGAAGCCCACGATGATCAGGAAGATCAGCATGGTGGTGAAGAAGGGCATCGGGCTCGAGAGCTTGTGCTCGTAATTCCCCGTCCCCGTCTCGGCCACTTCCAGGTCCGCCAGCTTCACTTTCACCATATCGTCCTCAGCCTCCCGGAATCTTGCTGCCGGAGGCTAGTGGAAAATTGAGACGAATTGAAGGGGAAAGCGCCCGCCGGCCACAGCCGGCGGATCGGCGTCAGGCTTTCGGCACCGGCCGGCCGATGACCTCGAGGAGCGCTTTCTGGATATATTCGTTGCCGGCAACGACAGTGCCGGTCGAGAGCATGTCGGTGCCGCCGTCGGCGTCGCTGGTAAAGCCGCCCGCCTCGCGGATGAGGATCAGGCCGGCCGCGATGTCCCAGGCGTTGAGGTGGGTTTCCCAGAAACCGTCGAAGCGCCCCGCCGCGACATAGGCGAGGTCGAGGGCGGCCGATCCGATACGGCGCACGCCCGAGACTTCGCCCATCACGTGGCGCAGCTCGAGCAGGAACTTGCCGTGATTCGACTTGCCGAGATGCGGGATGCCGCAGCCGATGACGCAGTCGGAGAGCGTCTTGCGCGCCGCGACCCGGATGCGGCGGTCGTTGAGGAAGGCGCCACCGCCACGCTCGGCGGTGAAGAGCTCGTCGGTCGCCGGATTGAAGATGACGCCGGCGACGATCTCGCCACTGCGTTCGAGCGCGATCGAGACGGCGAACTGCGGAATGCCGTGGAGGAAGTTGGTGGTGCCGTCCAGCGGATCGACGAGCCAGCGGTGCGAGCCGTCGGTGCCGATGATCTCCTCACCCTCCTCGCCGAGGAAGCCGTAGGTCGGGCGCGCCTTCAGGAGCTCTTCCTTGACGATCTTCTCCGCGCGGAAATCAGCCTGCGAGACGAAGTCGCCGGGTCCCTTGACGGAGACCTGCAGGTTCTGGACCTCGCCGAAATCGCGCGCCAGCGACTTGCCGGCCTTGAGCGCGGCCTGAACCATGACATTGAGGAGAGCTGAGCGGGCCATTTCGGTCTTTTTCCTTGAAATTTGCAGCGAGGCGCGCGGCTTCGGTGAGCGGCGGCGCCTGAAGGATCGCGGAGCCGGTTCAAGACCACAAAAATCGCCCGAATTCAAGGGGCTTCGGCCACCAATGCTGGCAAGCGGCAGTCTTCAGGACGCCAGCGGCGCGAGCAGAACCGCCGAGGCTGCGAGCGAGGCGAGGAGCGAGGCTGCCCAGAGATGACGGCTGAAAGTGCCGCCGGCAAGCGCCGAGGCGTACACGGCCTTGGCCGCGATGTTGGCGAGCACGGCGACGCCGATCGCCTCGACCGCCGTTCCCCGGTCGAGCGCCGGAAGCATGCCGGCGACGGCGACCGTCGTGGCATCGATGTCGGCGAGCCCGGACAGACCGGCCGCGAGAATGAGGCCGGTCGCACCGAAATAGGCCGATGCGGCACGCGCCAGGAAGGCGACGGCGACCAGCAGCAACGCCATCTTGGCGACCGCCGACAGTTCGAACGGGTTTTGCGGTATCCGCGCGCCGTCGCCGGAGGGAATGCGCGCGGCAAGGACGAGCGCGTAGATCGTCATCACGGCCCCGCCGACGCCGAGTGGCGGCAAGAGCGACGGCAGCAACATGGGGGCGAGCGTTCCGACGAGGAAGGCGGTGCGCGCAAGCGACACCGCGCCCGCAGCGATCACGCCGGCTGCAAGTGTGCGGCTCCCCTCTCCTTCTGCCGCCCGCCGGGCAAAGGCGATGGTCGTGCTCGTCGACGAGACGAGGCCACCGATGGCGCCGGCGGCCAGATCGCCCCGCGAAGAGCCGAGGATGCGCACCGCGACGTAACCGACGAAAGAAATAGAGGCGAGCGTGATCGCGACCAGCACGAGGCTTGCCGGGGAGACACCGCCGAAGGGGCCGACCGGCTCCTTGGGAATGACCGGCAGGAGGACGAAGGTCATGGCGAGCAGGATGATGGCGGAGCGCAGTTCCGCCCATTGCAGGCGCTGGATCGCCTGATGGAGAAATTGCCGGGCCGCGAGGATCGCCAGCAGGGCGACGCCGCCGGCAGAGGCGAGCGTCATGTCCCCGAGCACGGCGACGACGCCGAGGCCGAAGGTGAGCATGGCGGCAACGACCGACGTGACGCTGAAGGATTTGGAGGCGATCGCCTCGCGTAGCTCGAAGACGGCGACCACCAGCGTCATGGCGACGAGAAAGCCGGTGACGGCCAGCCCCGATCCGGCGGCACCGGAGGGAAGATACTTTTCTACAAGGCCGGCGACGCCACCGGTCATGCCGATCATCGTGAAGGTGCGGATGCCGGCAGACCGGGCCCCTTCGGGCTCGTCCCTGGCGCGCCAGTGGCGTTCAACGCCGACCGCCGCGCCGATCGCGATCGCCAGTCCAAGCCGCTGATAGAGTTCGATCTCGTCCATCCCGCCCCCTGCCAGCGGTGACATGCCCGTCCGATTCGGAACATCGCATTCCGCTGCGGCGACCGCCAGCGTAAATGTCCGTATCCGTGGCCGCAGAAGCGACGCGAGCGGACGCTCAGCCGCGCCGGAACTTGTTCGCGGCTTCGATCGCCTTCTTCTGCTGTTCGTCGGTCAGTCCGAGATAGAAGTCCTCGAGCGTCGGGTCCTTGAGCCCCGCGCGGCGCGAAAGGACATACCACTTCGCCGCCTCGATCGGATCGGGGCGCGTGCCGAGAGCATTGACATAGAGATGCGAGAGACGGTTCTGCGCCACGACGTTGCCGTGCTTCGCAGCGATGCTCAGCCAGCGGAAGCCCTCGTCGTAGTCCCGCTCGCCGCCGACGCCGTTCACGAGCCAGATGCCCATGTCGAGCTGGGCGGTGTCGAAGCCGGCGCGGGCGGCCCTCAGCAGCCAGTAGCGAGCTTTCGACTTTTTCTCCTCGGGCAGATCCCTCACGGCATTGTAGACCTGCGCCACGGCGTATTGCGCGTCGGCGATCCCCTGCTCGGCGGATTTCTCGTAGAAGGGCAGCGCAAGCTTGAGGCCCTTCTCTCCGGGATTGTCGGAAACGAGCGTCTGCGCCCAGTTGAACTGCGCCGAGGCGTTGCCCGCCTCCGCGGCCTTGCGCATGTATTCGTCGGCCTTCGCCTTGTCGCGCGGGACAGCGCGCCCTTCCATCAGGAGAAGTGCGTATTTGAACATCGCCGCAGGATCGCCGCCGGCGGCCGCCTGCCCGTACCAGAAGGCGGCGGCCTTCTCGTCGCGCTTGACCCCGAAACCACGCGAGGTCATCTCGGCGATCAGCGTCTGTGCCGCCGGATCACCGAGTTGCGCCCGCGGCAGCGCCTTGTCGATCGCCGTGAGATAGAGCCCGCGCTGGAATGCGCCATAGGCTTCGTCGACCGGCCCCTTGTATTCGGGTTCGGGCGGCAGGTCGGGAAGCGGCGCGCCCATGCGCTCGAAAAGGGTCAGGCCGTTGGCGGAAGGCCCCGCCGCTTTGTCGTCCGCGCCGTCACCTGTGGTCGGGCGATCGCCGCGCTCCAGCTTGCCGGCGTCCGCCGGAAGCGGCCGGGTGAGCGCCTCATCCTTGCCCTCAGCGCGAGCGGGCGCGGCACCGCCGCTCCAGAGCGCAATGGAGACGGACGAAACCAGGAGACAGAGAGAATATCGAATGAACCGCATGACGAGGTTCAATCTTCAAACCGTGGCGCTTTTTCGTCAAGGACCGCGTTGACCGATGCAACCACGCTCGCAGCCTGCGCCGGATCGGCAAACACCGCCTTGCTGAGCGCCACGAATTCGACGCCGGTTTCGGCGACGGCGAGCGCGGAGGCAGGATCGTTGCCGCCCATCACCAGGGCCGGGATCTCCACCATAGACGCCCACCACTCGCCGAGCGCAAGGTTCTTGGAATGCGCCTCCGGCTTGATGTCGCCGTCGAGGCGTCCGAAGAAAATGTAGTCCGGCTGCGCTTCACCCATCTCGAGCGCATGGTGGCGATCCATCGCGTTGCCGCCGCCGACGATCAGCTTCGGCGCATGCTTCTCCAAGGCTTCCGCGAGAGCTGCAGCATTGCCGGTGATGTGCAGGCCGTCGGCCTTCACCCGTCCGGCGACGCGGCTGTTGTCGACGACGAGTGCGGCAGCGCCCGCCCCCTGGATGACCGGCACCAGCTTTTCGGCATGTTTCTGGAAGGCGGTATCGTCGAGATCGTATTGCGGCACGATGACGGAGGCGACGTCCCCGCCCCTCAGCGCGTCACCGACGATGCGCGCCTTTTCCTCCGCGTCGGCAAGGTCGGGCACGATCAGCACAAGGCGGCAGCGGTCTTCAGGTCCGGTCATCGGTCAATCCATCTTCGGCGAAATCTGCGGGAGTGCAGGATTCCGCCCTCGTTTTGTTCAAGTGAATCCGATAGACCGGTCTCGTCCAAGTATCAATGGAAACAAATGTTGCCCGACATCCAGTTCTTCGCCGCCGCGATCCCGGCCGTCGTCCTTGTCGGCCTTTCCAAGGGAGGGCTCGGCGGCGCACTCGCCCTGATCGGCGTCCCCATGATGGCGCTCGTGGTGCCACCGCTGCAGGCGGCGGCGATCTTCCTCCCGATCCTTCTCGTCATGGATGCGGTGGCGCTCTGGGCCTGGCGCAAGCACAACAATCGTGCGACGCTCCTCACCATGCTGCCGGGCGCGATCCTCGGCATCGCCATCGCCTGGGCGACCTCGGCCTATGTCTCGGCGAACGCCATGCGCCTCATTCTCGGCGGCATCGCGCTCCTCTTCGCCGTTCGCTACTTCGTCGAGACCTTCGGCCCGAGACGACACGAGGAACGACTGCCGGCCCCCGAACGTCCGGTCGCCGGCACCATTTGGGGCAGCCTCTCCGGCTATGCGAGCTTCGTCGCCCATGCCGGTGGCCCGCCCTTCCAGATCTACGTCCTGCCCCTGAAACTCGATCCGCTGACCTATACCGGCACCAGCACGCGCTTCTTTGCGATCGTCAACGCCATCAAGGTCATCCCCTATTTCGCGCTCGGCAGTCTCGACACCACCAATCTCACCATCTCGGCCACCCTGCTGCCCGTCGCGCTCGTCTCGACGCTGATCGGGGCACGCGTCGTCCGTTACCTGAAGCCCGCGATCTTCTATCCGCTGATGTACGGGATGGTGCTCGTCGCCGCGGCGAAACTCATCTGGGACGGCCTGCAGTTCTAGACCGGCCGCGCAGTGGGCGGAGGCTTGCTGCGCTGCACATCACGTCTTGCCGGGCGGCTCCACTTGCCGTAGGTTGACGCCATGTCGAACTCGGATCCCTTTGCAGCGATTGCCGACCCGAACCGGCGCCATCTCCTGGAGGAGCTTCGCCGGGCTCCCAGGACCGTCAATGACCTTGCCAAGGGCCTGCCGATCAGCAGGCCGGCCGTTTCCCAGCACCTCAAGGCTCTCCTCGACTGCAACCTCGTGACCGTCACGACCTCCGGCACGAGACGCATTTATGCGGTCAACACACCCGGCTTCAACCGCATGACGCTCTGGCTCGACCAGTTCTGGATCTGAGAGCCGGAACTGTCCTTCGCAGACGCTTGTCCTCGCCTCGCGTGTCTCGCCTCCCGGCAGTACCTCTGGCAACGAAAAGCCCCGAAAACCGCTCTGGTTTCCGGGGCTCAAAAGGATGATCGGAAAACTGTCTCTCAGCCGGGGGCGGGTCCGACGGCCCGCCCGGCGGGAACGAGAAGATGTCAGTGTCGGGTGGACGACCTCAGACGCTCGATCTCGTCCTTGATGCGCAGCTTGTGGCGCTTGATTTCTGCGATTTCCTTGTCATCGACGGAGGGAGATGTAAGAGCAGTGTGAAGCCTCTCCTCAAGGGCTACGTGCTTCTTTTCGAGCGATTCAAGATGAGCCTGAATGGTCATTTGATGCGTCCTTCCTTTCGCCTGCCTCCAGCCATCCACCGCTGGGGCCTCAGGCATTACGACAGCAGTGTGACACGAAGAATGTGTTTTGTCGAAGGCCAAAACAGCGACTTCTGGCCGCAAATTCGGGATCAAGGATAACTTCCCGTTACCCGCAATTGGTGATAGGAGCTTGCGCGAATCTTCGGCGCATTCGACAAAGATGCAAAGACGACATGGGGACGAGAACATGCCCGATCAGGAACAGGCGGACATCAGGCTTCAGCTGGCAAAACTCCGCCAGGAGCACGAGGACTACGACGTCGCGATCAACGCGATGACGGCGACCGGATGCGACGTCCTGCGCATCCAGCGCATGAAGAAGAAGAAGCTTGTGATCAAGGACCGGCTGAGCAAGCTCGAAGACCAGATCATTCCCGATATCATCGCCTGAAAGAAAGGGCCACGACGATGACCGAGGAGCGCCCTCCCGTCGCCATCATCATGGGAAGCCAGTCCGACTGGGAAACCATGAAGAATGCCGCCGACACGCTGGACGCGCTCGGCGTCAGCTACGAGGCCCGCATCATCTCCGCCCACCGCACGCCGGACCGGCTTGTCGCCTTCGCCAAGGGCGCCCGTGACGAAGGCTTCAAGGTTATCATCGCAGGTGCCGGCGGCGCCGCCCACCTGCCCGGCATGGCCGCGGCGATGACGCCGCTGCCCGTCTTCGGGGTTCCGGTCCAGTCGCGGGCGCTTTCCGGCCAGGACAGCCTGCTGTCGATCGTCCAGATGCCGGCGGGCATTCCGGTCGGCACGCTCGCGATCGGCAAGGCCGGCGCGGTGAATGCCGCGCTGCTCGCCGCCGCCGTACTGGCGCTCTTTGACGAAGATCTCGCGGACCGGCTCGACGAATGGCGGGAACGCCAGACCGCCACGGTCGCCGAATACCCCATGGACGAAGCATGAGCGCCCGCACCATCGGCATCATCGGCGGCGGCCAGCTTGGCCGCATGCTGGCGATCGCCGCCTCCCGCCTGAATTTTCGCACGATCATTCTCGAGCCGCAGGCTGACTGTCCGGCCGCACAGCTGGCGAACCGCCAGATCACCGCCGCCTATGCCGATCCGGTGGCGCTCGCCGAGCTTGCCGCTGACTGCGACATCGTCACCTACGAATTCGAGAACGTGCCGGTCGAGGCCGCCGAGATGCTCGCCCGCAACGTTCCGGTCTATCCGCCGCCGAAGGCGCTCGACGTGGCGCAGGACCGGCTGACGGAGAAGCGGTTCCTCAACGGCTGCGGCATTCCGACCGCGCGCTTCCATGCCGTCGACGATCAGGCGCAGCTCGAGGCGGCGCTTGCCGATTTCGGCGGATGCGGCGTCCTGAAGACCCGCCGCCTCGGCTATGACGGCAAGGGCCAGCGCGTCTTCCGCTCGGTGGACGAAAGCCCGGCCGGCGCCTTCGAGGCGCTGGGCGGCGTGCCGCTGATTCTCGAAAGCTTCGTTCCCTTCGAGCGTGAAATCTCGATCATCGCGGCCCGCGGGACCGACGGTGCCGTCGCCTGCTACGATCCGGCGGAGAACGTCCACCGCGACGGCATTCTCGACACATCGACGCTGCCTGCCCGCATCACGGACGCGACGGCGGAGGCCGCCCGCGACGCGGCGAAAAAGCTCCTCGACGCGCTGAACTATGTCGGCGTGGTCGGGATCGAATTCTTCGTCCTGCGGGACGGCGGCCTCGTCGCCAACGAGATCGCACCCCGGGTGCACAATTCCGGCCACTGGACCGAGGCTGCCTGCGTCGTCTCGCAGTTCGAGCAGCATATCCGCGCAATCGCCTCGCTCCCCCTCGGCGATCCCCGCCGCCATTCCGACTGCGTGATGACCAACCTCATCGGCGACGACATCGACAAAGTTCCCGACTGGCTTTCGCGTGCGGACGTGCTCGTCCATCTCTACGGCAAGACCGAGGCGCGTCCCGGCCGGAAGATGGGACATGTCACCGAACTCATGGCAAGACGCCGCTGATAAGGCAGGAAAATCCGGCGCAGAGCGCTGGAAAACCGGTCCAACCGGTTGACACGAAGGGCTTTGTCGGGCTATTGGCCACCAACCCTAAAGGAGCGCGCCCCGCGGCGCGCTTTTGATTGTTGAAGACAACGGGCGAATCGAAAGTTCCCCGGCAACCGTTGCGGATCAGGAAAATGAAGATCAAGAATTCGCTGAAAGCGCTCAAGGCCCGTCATCGCGATAACCGTCTGGTTCGCCGCAAGGGTCGCGTTTACATCATCAACAAGCAGAACCCGCGCTTCAAGGCCCGCCAGGGCTGATCTGCGGGACACGCCGCCGTCGCACCCCATCGGCCGGATTTTTCCGGAGCGAATGGAGAGAAACGACAGCCGCGCCCTCTCTTGATTTTGAGTTTGAAACATAGCGCAGGCGGTCTATCATAACCGCATGCGCTATTTTCGTTGCACGTTCATGATCGCGGGCTTCCTCTTTGCCTGCGGCCCCGCCCTCTCCCAGGATGTCGGCCCCTCCTCCACCGAGAACGCGGCGGCCGAGGCGCAGACGCTCGGTGCCGAATCGGCGAAAGACGTCCAGGCGCTCCTGATCGATCTCAAGCGAGAGCGGGATCCGGAAGCGGCGAGCGAAATCGCCGCCGAGGTCACCACGCACTGGAACACCTCCGGCAGCCCGACCATCGACCTCTTGATGCAGTGGGCGGCCGAAGCGATCAAGGAGAGGCGCAATCCCGCGGCGCTCGACTTCCTCGACCAGGCGATCACGCTAAAGCCGGACTTCGTCGGCGCATGGAATCAGCGTGCGACGCTACACTACACGATGAACAACTACGGCAAGGCGATGTCCGATATCGAGCACGTGCTGGCGATCGAACCGCGCCACTTCGGCGCGCTCGCCGGCATGGCCGCGATCCTCGCCGAGCGCGGCCGGGAGGAAATGTCGCTGAAGGCCTGGGAGCGCTATCTCGAGATCTACCCGGCCGACCGCGAAGCTCAGGACCTCGTGACGAAGCTCTCGGAGAAGCTTGCCGGCAGCCGGACATGAGGGTACCTCCGTCAATCCATAGCCTCTGACCCGGCCCTAAACCTTCCGAACACGAATCATGCTCCTTTCCGCCCTCGCCGCCCTTGTCGGCCTCGCATCGCTCTCTGCCGCCGGCACTGCGCTGCGGGCCCGCGCGATCGAACAGAGCGTCCCCAATATCGGCGAAAAAATTGATCTCGGCGGTTTCGCCATCAACGCATTGCACGTCCCGGCCGGACCGAATCCGGACCTTCCCCCATCGTCTTCATTCACGGCGCCAGTGGCAATCTGCGCGATCAGGCAACGACGTTTCTGAAACCTCTCCGAGACCGCGCCGAATTGCTCTTCGTCGACCGCCCGGGCCACGGCTATTCCGAACGCGGCGGTTCGGAAAACGCCTATCCGGGCGGCCAGGCGGCGGCCATTGCGCTGCTCATGGAAAAGCGCGGCATCGAGCGGGCAATCATCGTCGGCCATTCCTTCGGCGGCGCTATCGCGGCGAGCTTCGGCGTTCTGTACCCCGACAAGACCGTGGGCCTGCTGTTCCTTGCGCCAGCGACGCATCCCTGGCCGGGTGGCGTGGACTGGTACTATCGCCTGGCCTCCACGCCGGTCCTCGGCCCCCTTTTCTGCCATACGGTGGCGCTGCATGCCGGCATGGCACGGCTGGAAGCCGCCACCCGGAACGTCTTTCACCCCAATCCATGTCCCGACACCTATGTCGCAGACACTGCCCCCGCTCTCGTTCTGCGCCCCGCCACCTTCCGCGCCAATGCGAAAGATGTCGCCAATCTGCATGGCTACGTGTCGCGGTTCTCGCCCCGCTATCGCGAGATCAAGGCACCGACGGTGATCGTCACGGGTGACAGCGACGACATCGTTCTGGCGCAGATCCATTCTCTCGGGCTAGCCCACGACATCGAGGGATCCGAACTCGTCTGGATCAAGGGCCTCGGCCACAAGCCGGATTATGCCGCACGCCTTCTCGCAATTTCGGCGATGGAGAAGATTGCGGGCCGCAAACATGACCTGCAGGCCATGGCGCAGAGGCTGGACCCGGAGCGTTAAAGCGGGCGGTGTTGCGGCACCGGCTCCCGCCATGCGGCTGCATGGCCAGTAGACCCACACGGAACGTCCTTCAACCACGCATGAAAAAGCCGCCCTGGAGGCGGCTTTTCGTTCGGCGTTCGCGGCAGAGGTCGTCAGACGCCGCTCAGGCCATCCGATCCGATATAGGCGATCCGCAGCATGTTCGTGGAGCCCGGGGTGCCGAGCGGGACGCCGGCGGAGATGATGACCCGGTCGCCCGGCTTGCCGAACCCTTCCTGCACGACGATGCGGCAAGCGCGATTGACCATGTCGTCGAGATCGGTCGGCTCTTCCGAGACGACGCAGTGCAGGCCCCAGACCACCGAGAGACGGCGCGCCGTCTGGATGACCGGCGAGAGCGCGATGATCGGCACTTCCGGACGCTCACGCGAGGCGCGCAGGCCAGTGGTGCCGGACGAGGTGTAGCAGACGATCGCCGAGAGCTTCAGCGTCTCTGCAATCTGCCGGGCGGCGAGCGATATGGCATCCGCTCCGGTCGCCTCTGGCTGGGCGCGCTGGGCATAGATGATGCCCGGATAATGCGGCTCGCGCTCCACGGTAAAGGCGATCGAAGCCATGGTCGAAACCGCTTCCACCGGATACTGGCCGGACGCGGACTCGGCAGACAGCATGATCGCATCCGCACCTTCGAAGACGGCGGTCGCGACGTCGGAGACTTCCGCGCGGGTCGGAACCGGAGCGGAGATCATCGATTCCAGCATCTGGGTCGCGACGACGACCGGTTTGCCGGCCTTACGGCAGGCGCGGATCAGCTGCTTCTGCAGGCCGGGAACCGCTTCGAGCGGCATCTCGACGCCGAGGTCGCCGCGGGCCACCATCAGCGCATCGGAGAGCTCGATGATCTCGTCGATGCGCTCGATCGCCTGCGGCTTCTCGATCTTGGACATGAGTCCGACGCGGCCGCGCGCCACCTTGCGAACGTCGGCGAGGTCTTCCGGGCGCTGGATGAAGGAAAGCGCGACCCAGTCCACTTCACCGGTCGCGAGCACTGCGTCGAGGTCGGCACGGTCCTTGTCGGTGAGAGCGCCGACGCCGAGCAGCGTGTCGGGCAGGCTCACGCCCTTGCGATCGGAGATCTTGGTGCCGGAGACGACCGTCGTGACGATGCTCTTGCCGTCGCATTTTTCCGCGCGCAGGTGCAGCTTGCCGTCGTCGATCAACAACCGGTGGCCCGGCTTCACCGCTTCCAGAATTTCCGGATGCGGCAGGTAGACACGGGTGTTGTCGCCGGGCTCGTCACGGTTGTCGAGGGTGAAGGTCTGGCCCGGAACGAGCTCGACCGTGGTCGCTGCGAACTTGCCGACGCGGAGCTTCGGCCCCTGCAGGTCGGCGAGGATGCCGATCGGTCGGCCGCAGGCCGCCTCGACGCTGCGGATGCGCGCAATCAGCGTGCGCATCACGTCGTGGCTGGCATGGCTCATGTTGATGCGGAAGAGATCTGCACCCGCCTCGTGCAGTTTTCGGATCATGGATTCTTCGGAGGATGCCGGTCCGAGTGTGGCGAGGATCTTGACCTTGCGGTTACGCTTCATCAATTCTGGCTTTCTTGCGTGCCGGGCGTGTCGGAAAGCTGGACCATCCAGCTGCCCTGGCGGCCGGTGTCATATTCCTTGAAGCCCATCTGCTGATAGCCGCGTGCGTAGCAATCCTGTACGCCGACGATTTTGAACTCGTTCTCGGCGACGCACATCTTGATGTCGCCGGCCCAGCGGCCGCCGCGTGCGGCGTCTTCAGCATAGAGATAATAATAACGTGACTGGAGCTCGCCCTCGATCAGGGTCGCGCACGTCGCAGCCGGCACTTGCCACCAGCCCTCCGTGATCCACCCCTCCGCGGCGCGGTATCCGATGGCGACACCGACCAGGTTCTGCGTACCGTTGCAAACCCTGAATTCGGCATGGGCTGCACCCGCCGTCACCAGGGGAGCAAGAAAGGCTCCGGCAATGATCAGGCACTTCATGTTGCGCACGCTTCCGCGCGCGCTCTTGGTCGAATTTCGCTTCGGCACGATTTCCGATCGAACTCCATTCTGGTGCATCGGTTGCTTTCTTGCGATGATGAGGCGGGAATGTCAACTTAAGTCTAATCGATTAAATTTCAGACCTGAAGCATCGACCGCGATCTTGGCACAAACGTGACCCATGGGAAAGCTTGCGCTCCGCTTTCCCCATGTCATCAAACCGCAAAGCCAAACGGGCCCCCTCATCCATGCAAGACTTCACTGCATTCGAAATCATACCCGGCCACTATGACAGCGGCATGGTGCTGCTTGCCGACCATGCGATGAACCGCCTTCCCGATGAATACGGCCGGCTCGGCCTGGCCGAGGAAGCCTTCCGCCGCCACATCGCTTACGACATAGGGATCGAAGGCCTGACCCGCCGGCTCGCGGAGCGGCTGGGCGTGCCCGCCGTGCTCGGCTGCTTCTCGCGTCTGCTGATCGATCCCAATCGGGGCGAAGACGACCCGACGCTCGTCATGAAGATCTCCGACGGCGCGATCATTCCCGGCAATCATCCGATTACAGCGGAAGAATGGCAGGGGCGCATCGAGCGGTTCCACCGGCCTTATCACCGCGCCGTCGACGAGACGATCTCTGCGGTCGCCGAGAAATCCGGCAGGGCGCCGCTGGTGCTCTCGCTGCATTCCTTCACGCCGGCCTGGAAGGGCGTTCCTCGCCCCTGGCATGCCGCAGTCCTGTGGGATACCGACGACCGTGCGGTGCACCCGCTCCTCGATGGCCTGAGGGCCGACGGGGATCTCGTGATCGGCGACAACGAGCCTTATGACGGCGCCCTGAAGGGCGATACGATGTATCGCCACTGCATGACGAAGGGCATACCCCATGCGCTGCTCGAGGTGCGCCAGGACCTGATCGCGGGAGACGCGGGCATCGACGCCTGGGCCGAACGGCTGGCGCCGATCTTCACCGCGCTCAATGCCGATCCGGCGTTGCATGCCTACCGGCGCTTCGCCTCGCGCACCGGCGCCTATGACACCTGAGGAGGAGGCAACCCATGACAGATCTCACACCCGAACAGCAGAGAGATTTCGAGGCCGCAGCGTTCCGCCGGCTGGTCGCCCATCTCGGCAAACGCACCGACGTGCAGAACATCGACCTCATGAACTTTGCCGGCTTCTGCCGCAACTGCCTCGCCAACTGGTACCACGAAGCGGCACGCGAGGCAGGTACCGACCTCTCCAAGGACGAGGCCCGCGAACACGTCTACGGCATGCCCTACGAAGAGTGGAAAGCGCTTCACCAGAGTGAGGCGAGTGAGGAACAGAAGGCGGCGTTCGAGCGCAACAGACCGAAGGAATGAGGGCACAGCCGTCGAACCGGTCTTGACGCGGGCCGCACTTCGCGGCAGGTCAGCACCCATCCGAATTCGTTTCCAGAGATACAGGAGAATTTCATGTCTGATGCCCACGGCGTCGCCCGCGACCAGCTTCGCGCCTTTGTCGAAAGGATCGAGCGGCTGGAAGAAGAAAAGAAGACCATCGCCGACGACATCAAGGATGTCTACGGCGAAGCCAAGGGCACGGGCTTCGACACCAAGATCCTGAAGAAGGTCATCGCGCTGCGCAAGAAGGACGAGCAGGAGCGGATGGAAGAGGATCTGATCCTCGACACCTACCTGCATGCGCTCGGCATGATCGAGAGCCCGCCGGACGCGCAGTAAACTAAGGCATCACGGCCCGTGAACGAAAAACCCGCCGGGATGCCGGCGGGTTTTTTGTTGGAAATCATATTCCTGTCGAGCGTTCCGGGTCTCTCAGGGCGTCACCGGACCGAAGCGGCCAGAATCGACCGGCTGCGCACCACCCTTGAAGCCGACAGGATAGATCTTCGCCGGCTCGGCGCTGAGCGCACGGCTGACCACCCGCGGCGCCTTGACCGGCTTTGCCACGGTTTCGAACCTGTTCTGGCTGATCGCCCATTGCGACAGCATCGTCTGCGTGAGTGCCGTACCGCCGCTCATCGCGACGCGCGCTGCCTCGGCATCGGCGCGGCTCGGACGCCCGCCCTTCGCCGGCAAGCCCGCCTCGATGCCGGATGTCGCGGGCTTCTGTGCCGCCGGGGCATCGAAGACATCACCGAAATCGACGGTCCGGGACGAAGGCTCGGGCCGGGGATCAAGGGCGGCGACTTCGACAGGGGCGCCCTTTGCCTCTGCGGCGGCCGCATCGGCCTTCCGGCTTTCTTCGAGCGCTGCGGCGGCTTCGGGCGACAGAATCGCCTGTTCGATCTCGTCGGCTTCCGCCTCTTCCTGACCATCAGCCTGGGCGAGCAGAGCCTCGGCGACGGCCGGGCGGCCGACCGGGACGGGTACGGCAAAGTCTTCGGTCTGTGCGCCGGCCTGAGCGGGATCGACGGATGCCGTCATGATCTCGCCCTCGGCGTCGCCCTTCATGCCGCGCTGGCCGAGAAGGGTCGGAACCGGGATCTTGTACGTTTCGAGATCGGCAAAGGTTTCGCTGCCCTGCGGCGTGGCGGAAGCCACCTGCGACAGCGCCTCTTCAGCCGGATTGCGGGCGGGAGAATAAAGGGCGACGGCAAGGCTGGTATCGCCGGTCTGCGGCCGGAACGAGGGACGCGACAGCGGCACCGGAGCGTTGTCGACCGACGCCGACACGGCCTCGGCGGGCGCGGTCCCGACGACGGGCGCAGCGGCCGTTTCCACACCCGGAGGCGGGGCAGCCGAGGCCATCATCACAGGCGGCGAATTCGTCAGGACAGGTTGCTGCCGGGTGGCCGGGCGCTCGCTCGGCACCACGACATCTTCTTCCTCGTCCTCGTCGCCGGTTCCGAACAAGAAGGCGAGAAGGTTCTTGCGCTTGCCCGGTGCCTTGTTGTCGGCGACGACGATATCGGTGGAATTCAGCCGCTGCTTGTACTCGGCCATCGCCTGCTGGTAGCCGGGCAGAGGCCGGCCGTCGCTCGGAATGTGCAGCGTCTTGCCGTTCGGGAAGAGCCGGACGAGCTCGTTGCGCGACATGCGCGGCCAGGAGCGAACGCCGGCGACATCCATGTGGACGAAGGGAGAGCCGGAGTTCGGATAGTAGCCGACGCCACCGGCCTGCATCTTCATGCCGACCTCGCGCAGCGTCTTCAGCGAAACGCCCGGGATATAGAAGTCCATCGCCGTGCCGCGCATGTGCTGGCTTTCCTTGGCGACGCCCTTGGAGCGCTTGCGCAGCATCGAGTTCGTCTCGGGCGAGCGATAGCCGGACACGACGTTGATGTAGCCGCTAGCACCGGCCTGCCGGTAGACCTGCCAGACGAGGTCGAAGAGACGCGGGTTCATCTTCGTCGGCTCGTTGCGACGCCAGTCACGGAGAATGTAGTTGAGCTGCTTCAAACCGCTCGCATCGTAGCGACCGTTGCGCTTGAAGGTGATCGATGCCTTTTCGCCCGTATGAACGAAATGAATCTTCAGCGTGCGGGTTTCTGCTGCCGCGTCAGAGGCGGAAACGGCAAATGCGGCTAGCGAAAGAGCGGCGAACACGAAAGCCAGGAAGAGATGCCTGACGGCAGAAATCGCGTTTGCAGCTTTTCCCTTGCGCTCGGCACAGCCGAAAGGCGCGATCGTTGCATCCGTAATCTGCAATTCAATCCCCGTCCGAAAGACTGCGTCCCACGCTATCCAGATGAATGCCAAATGCGGTAACACCATGGCAAAACTGCCACAGATTTGCACTCAATCCATATATAGTGAACGCTTGCCTAACAAGTGATTTACTGCTGTTAACGGAATATATTTACCCGAGCGTTAACGGGGCTGCATTGACCTTGCTCAAGCTGCATCCTTCTGCGGATTGTCAGGATCGATTCCATAGTCCTTGAGCTTGCGGTAGAGCGTCGAGCGCCCGATTCCGAGCTTTCGCGCCACCTGGCTCATCTGGCCACGGTAGAACTTGAGGGCGAAACGAATCAGTTCCTCCTCGACCTCGGCAAGCTTGCGGACATTGCCGCTCTCGTCGGTGCTGACGATGACGTTCGTCCGCGCTGCCACATTTGCCGGCGCGACGGCCGGGGCTTGTCCTGATTCGGCCATGAACGGGGCGCCTGCGACCATGCTCGCTTGCTCTGCGGCAGGAGACGACGGGGCGCGCAGAAGGGAGGACGCAAACGTTCCGCCGCGGCCCGGAAGCTGCGCGGCCACCTGCGGGAAATCCCGCTCGGTCAGTTCGTTGCCTTCGGCAAGCACTACCGCGCGGAATACGGCGTTTTCGAGCTGGCGGACATTGCCCGGCCAGTCGTAGGCGGTCAGCAGCGCGAGCGCGCCCGAGCCGATGCCGAGCGGCCGCTGGAGACGCTGCTCGGCAGAGAACCTTTCGGCAAAGGCACGCGCCAGGTGGACGATGTCCTCCTTGCGGCGACGCAGTGCCGGTACGGTGATCGGGAAGACGCTGAGGCGATAGTAGAGATCCTCGCGGAAGCGGCTCGCCTTGACCTCCTCGATGAGGTCCTTGCTGGTCGAGGCGATGATCCGCACGTCGACCTTGTGCGGGTTGCGGCCACCGGCAGCGACGATCTCGCCCTTTTGAACGGCTTCGAGAAGCTTCGCCTGCGCGTGCAGTGGAAGGTCACCGACCTCCTCGATGAACAGGGTGCCGCCGTCGGCTTCCTTGAATTTGCCGATATGCCCCTCGTCGGCTCCATCCTGCTCCGGACGCCCGAAAAGCACCGCTTCGATGGTCGCATGCGGGATCGCCGCACAATTGACGGCGACGAACGGCCGGCCGGACCTTTCGCTGGCGGAATGGATGGCGCGGGCGAGCATCTCCTTGCCGACGCCTGCCTCGCCCTCGACCATGATCGGGAGGTGCGACTGGACGGCGCGACGGCCGAGTTCGAGCACGCGCGCCATGCCGGCGCTCGCCGCGATGATGTCACTGAAGGAGACCGAAGCCGAACGGCCGCGCTTGAGCGGGCGCCCAGAGCTATCGCCTTCATGCAGTTTCAGGGCATTGGACACGGCCGTGGCGATCCGTTCGAGCGAGGTCGGCTTGACGACGAAGTCGAATGCACCGGCGCGCATCGCCTCGACGGCCAGATCGGTGCCGCTTTCGGCTGTCTGGACGATGACGGGTACGTCGGCCCGCAGGCGATCGAGAAACGACAGCACGGAGAGGCCATTACCCTCCCCCGACTTGAGGTCGAGCAGCACGGCGTCGATCTCGCCGCGCATTTTTCTGAGGACTTCCAGTCCCGCCTGATCGTTTTCGGCCACGTGCACGGCATGGCCGCGACTTTCGATCACGGCCTTCAGCGAGCGACGCTCCTGCGGGTCGTCGTCAATAACGAGAATGTGTGCTGTCACTTTTCGAGCTCCCCGGAATCATTCCGACGCATCATGCGTTTGTGAACCTTCGAGCCCCGAGGCTGCCGGAGAGGCCTGAAAATCCGGTTTTCAAAAACATTCGCATTTTAGCGAATCGCGTTTTTGCACAGGTTGCGCCGTGAACCCGGGCCGGAGGCATGCCTTCTGCGGGCAAATTTCCGTCGCGATGTACGGTTTTCATCGGGCGCCGACTGCTCTAAACCTGACCGCCAATCGCCTTTGAAACGGAAGGACTGCCCCATGCGCCCACACCGGACCCCCGCCATCGCGCTCGCCGCCGAACCCGCCGTGGCTGCCGAGAGCGCGCCCGCACTCGGAACGCTGCCGGTCTGGAAGCTCGAGGATCTCTATCCGTCGCCGACCTCCGCGGAATTCAAGCGCGACCTCGAAAAGTCGGAGAAGGATACGCTCGCCTTCGAGGCGAAATGGAAGGGCAAGCTCGCAGAAGCGGCGGCCGCCACGGGTGACGAGGGCATCGGGGCGGCGCTTCGCGAATACGAGGCGCTCGACGACCTGTTGGGCCGCCTCGCCTCCTATGCCGGGCTCACTTACTATTCGGACATGACGAACACGGCGAACGGCAAGTTCTTCGGCGACGTTCAGGCGAAGCTGACCGATCTTTCGGGACATCTCCTCTTCTTCACCCTCGAGCTCAACCGCATCGACGACGCGGTCATGAACGCCTGCATGGACCGGGACTCGGCCGCCGCCCACTACCGCCCGTGGATCGTCGACCTGCGCAAGGACAAGCCCTTCCAGCTCGAGGACCGGATCGAACAGCTCTTCCTCGAAAAGTCTATGACCGGCGCCGGCGCCTTCAACCGGCTCTTTGACGAGACGCTGGCAAGCCTCCGCTTCACGATCGACGGCGAGGCGCTGCCGCTCGAGGCGACGCTGAACTTTCTGCAGGACGCCGATCCTGAACGTCGCCGAACCGCGGCACTCGCGCTCTCGGCAACCTTCAAGGAAAACATCCGCATCTTCGTGCTGGTGACGAACACGCTCGCCAAGGACAAGGAGATTTCCGACCGCTGGCGTGGTTTCCAGGACATCGCCGACAGCCGCCATCTTTCCAACCGCGTCGAGCGCGAGGTCGTCGATGCGCTGGCAAGCGCGGTCAAGGCCGCCTATCCCCGCCTCTCGCACCGCTACTACGCCATGAAGGCGAAATGGCTCGGCGTGGACACACTCAATTACTGGGACCGCAACGCACCGCTTCCGGAAACCTCCGATCGCGTGATCCCCTGGGACGAGGCGAAGGAGACCGTGCTTTCCGCCTATGGCCGCTTCGCGCCGGAGATGGCGGCGATCGCCGGCCGTTTCTTCGACGGCGGCTGGATCGATGCACCGGCGCGGCCCGGCAAGGCGCCGGGCGCCTTCGCCCATCCGACGGTGCCATCGGCCCACCCCTACGTCCTGGTGAACTATCTCGGCAAGCCGCGGGATGTGATGACGCTCGCGCACGAACTCGGCCACGGCGTGCACCAGGTGCTGGCCGGCGCGCAGGGCGCGCTGATGTGCCAGACGCCGCTGACGCTCGCCGAGACCGCCTCCGTCTTCGGTGAAATGCTGACCTTCCGCGCGCTTCTCGACCAAACGAAGGACCGGCGCGAGCGCAAGGCGATGCTGGCCCAGAAGGTCGAGGACATGATCAACACGGTCGTCCGCCAGATCGCCTTCTACGAATTCGAACGCAAGGTGCATGCCGCCCGCAAGGAGGGTGAGCTGACGGCCGAGACCATCGGCGAACTCTGGCTGTCGGTGCAGGCCGAAAGCCTCGGGCCGGCGATCAGTATTTCGGAAGGCTATGAGACGTGGTGGGCCTATATCCCCCACTTCATCCATTCGCCCTTCTATGTCTATGCCTACGCCTTCGGCGACTGCCTTGTGAATTCGCTCTACGCGGTCTACCGGCAGGCGGAGGCGGGCTTCCAGGACAAGTATTTCGAGCTCCTGAAGGCTGGCGGCACCAAGCACCACTCCGAACTCCTGAAGCCTTTCGGCCTTGACGCCACCGATCCGTCCTTCTGGGCCAAGGGCCTGTCGATGATCGAAAGCCTCATCGACGAACTGGAAGCGCTCGACGAGACTGCATGACGACGCCCGCCGCATCGCCGGCCGAAGCCGGCCGTTATGTCCTCTTCCGCGACGATACGCGCGGCGAATGCACGGTTTTTGCCGCGCCGTCGGAGATCATCGTCGCCCATGACGCCGACGGCTTCTTCACGGCACTTGCGCGCCTCGACGAGGCGCACCAGTCGGGCAAGTGGCTCGCCGGCTTCTTCTCCTACGAAGCGGGCTACCTCTTCGAGAAGAAGCTCGCGCCACGCGCCGCCGAAGATCGCGAGACGCCGCTCGTCTGCTTCGGCGTCTTCGATGCGCCCGCTGGCGACGATCACCCTCTCGCCGCACCCCGGCAGCGCAAGGAAAATGCGCCCTTCATCACCGAGCCGCACGCGGCCTGGGATTTTCCGTCCTATCAGCGCCGCTTCGACCGGCTGCACCGGCATCTGCGTGAGGGCGACTGCTACCAGGCAAACCTGACCATGCCGATCCGCGCCCGCTGGGACGGCGATCCGCTCGCCGCCTTCTGGTCGCTGATCGAGCGCCAGCCGGTGCGCTACGGCGCGCTCGTCGACCTCGAAGGGCCGGTCATCCTGTCGCGCTCGCCGGAACTCTTCTTCGCCGTCGACAAGGAAGGCTTCATCGAGACCCATCCGATGAAGGGCACGGCCGGCCGCGGAAAGACGCCGGCCGAGGATCGCGAGATCATCGCCGCGATGCTGGCCGACGAGAAGACGCAGGCCGAAAACCGGATGATCGTCGATCTGCTGCGCAACGACATTTCCCGCATCAGCGAGGTCGGAACGCTCTCGGTGCCGAAGCTCTTCGAGATCGAGACCTATCCGACGCTGCACCAGATGGTGAGCCATGTCCGCGCGAAGCTCTCGCCCGGCATCACCATAGCCGACATCTTCGCTGCACTCTTTCCCTGCGGCTCGATCACCGGTGCCCCGAAGATGCGCGCCATGGAAATCCTGCACGACCTGGAAGTCGGACCGCGGGACGTCTATTGCGGCGCGATCGGCTATATTGACCCGGCGGGGCCGATGCGTTTTTCGGTTGCTATCCGCACGCTTTCGCTTTTCAAGAATGGAGAGGCCGTCTTCAACGTCGGCGGCGGCATCGTCTTCGATTCGGACGCGAAGGCCGAATACGAGGAGTGCCTGCTCAAGGCGCGATTCGCAGTAGGGGACCAATGGATTTCTCGCTGATCGAAACCATGCGGTGGCAGCCGGGCGAAGGCTTTCGGCGGCTCGACCAGCACCTGCGGCGGCTGGCGCGTTCCGCCGATGCGCTTGGATTTCGCCAGCCGCAGAATCCCGAAGCCAAGCTCAAGGCGCTGAAGACCAGCGACGCGCCGCTGCGTGTCCGGCTCACCATGAACTTCCGCGGACAGGTCGAGGTGACGGCGACACCCTTCGAGCCGCAGGCGCCCGACACGGTTTGGAAGGTGCGTATCGCCAGGACCCGGATGGATTCCGAGGATGCCCTCTTTCGCCACAAGACGACGCGGCGGGAGCCCTACGAGGCCGCGAGGGCGGAGTTCACCCCCGAAGAGGCCGACGAGGTCCTCCTTCTCAACGAGCGCGGCGAGGTCTGCGAAGGCACGATCACCAATGTCTTCGTCGAGGACATCGGCGGGCAATATATTACGCCACCACTGTCGAGCGGGCTGCTGGCGGGCATTCTCCGGGCCGAACTGATCCGCGAGCGCAAGGCCCGCAGCTCGGTCTTGCGCCCGCAGGACCTCAAGGACCAGCCATTCTTTGTCGGCAACTCCCTGCGTGGCCTGATCCGGGCCGAACTGATCGAAAGCGACATCTGAATGCTGATACTCTCCCTCACCTACAAGAAGAGCCTCGAAGAAGCGGACCGCCTGATGGACCAGCATCTCGCCTGGCTCCAGCAAGGCTACGAGCGCGGCTGGTTTCTCGCCTCCGGACGCAAGGTGCCGCGGACCGGCGGCGTCATTCTTGCCGCGGGCGACCGCGCCGAGATCGAAGCCTTTGCCGCCACAGATCCCTTCGTGGTGAACGGCATCGCCGATTGCGAGGTCACCGAAACGCTGCTGACGACGGCAGCACCCGGTTTCGAAATCCTGAAATCCTGAGGGAACGGCGGCAATGGAGGTGACCACCACGACATCCGCCAGGCCGCCCCGCACACCCTATGACGGCTCGTCGACGCCCTTCACCATCGGCCTGCGCCCGCTCGACCTCCGCCGCTGGACCGAGCCGGACGAACAGCTCGCAGGCGAGCTTTCCGAGAAACGGCGCCTCTTCGGCCCTTATGCCGACGAGATCTTCATGGAAGCGCCGGACACCCGCGCCGGCCAGCAGGAATGCCTCGACCTGCTTTCCGACTATCTGCCGCGGGAACATGGAGAGATTTACCGCCGCGCCGGCGATGTGATGCACGTCGCCGGCCATTCGGTCGAGCTTGCCGACATGACGATGCCGCCGCTGCTGCGGGCGGGTTTTCTTGTGCAGGACGATCTCGTCCTGATGCGCCGGCGCGAGAACGGCTGGCAGATCGCCGCCGCCCATCTCTCCTTCCCGTCATCGTGGTCGCTTAAGGAGAAGTTCGGCCGCCCGATGGAGGAGGTCCACGCAGCCGTTCCCGGTTTTCAGGCCGGCACGCGCAATGCCACGCTCGTCAACCGCATCTTCGACGGTCTTCATCCCGACCAGCCGGCCGAACGGTTCAACTGGTCGATCAACTGGCGCCACGCCCTTTTCCACCCGCAATCGGCGAAGCTTCCCGTCGAACCGTCGTCGACGACAGTCGCGGCGGACGAAGCGATCGTCAGGGTCGAACGGCAAACCTTGCGCAAGCTGCCGGTCTCCGGCGACATCGTCTTCACGATCCGCATCTATCTCGATCCCATCCGCGCCTTCGCCACCCATCCGGCCGGCGCCGATCTTGCCGAAAGGCTGGCCAGGCAACTGGACGCGCTGACCGACGCACAGGTGAATTACAAGGGTCTCGCCGAAAAGCGCGACGAACTCGTTTCCTGCCTGCGCGGCGGCATGTTCTCGGGAAATAGAGACGAGAACGGCGCCGCCTGAGGCCCCTTTATTGTGTCAGAAATTTATGATCTAGAGCGTTCCGAGAACCGGAAAGGCCGCTGCAGCGAGGTTCTGCAAGGCCCGCGCGGTGGACTGCGCATCTGAAGGAGAGTGGAATGAGCAAGCAAGACTATCCGGTTCATGCAGAGATCACGGGCCCGATCGTGATGATCGGCTTCGGCTCCATCGGCCGCGGCACCCTGCCGCTGATCGAACGCCACTTCAAGTTCGACAAGAGCCGAATGGTCGTCATCGACCCGCGCAACGACGAAGCTCCGCTGCTCGCCGAGCACGGCGTCCGCCACATCCAGGCGCATGTCACCAAGGACAACTACAAGACGCTGCTGACGCCACTTCTGACCGACGGCACCGGCCAGGGCTTCTGCGTCAACCTTTCCGTCGACACCGGCTCGCTCGATCTCATGAGGCTCTGCCGCAAGCTCGGCGTGCTCTATATCGACACCGTCGTAGAACCCTGGCTCGGCTTCTATTTCGACAAGAACATGAAGAATGCCGACCGCACCAACTATGCGCTGCGCGAAACCGCCCGGCAGGAAAAGAAGAAGAATCCCGGCGGCACCACCGCCGTCTCCACCTGTGGCGCCAATCCGGGCATGGTGTCCTGGTTCGTCAAGCAGGCGCTGGTCAACCTCGCCAACGAAATTGGCCTCAAGTTCGACGAACCGGACCAGAACGACCGCGAAGGCTGGGCCCGCCTGATGAAGAAGGTCGGCGTCAAGGGCGTCCACATCGCCGAGCGCGACACCCAGCGCACCAAGCATCCGAAGCCGCTCGACGTCTTCTGGAACACCTGGTCGGTCGAGGGCTTCATCTCGGAAGGCCTGCAGCCGGCCGAGCTCGGCTGGGGCACCCACGAGAAGTGGATGCCGAAGAACGCCAAGAAGCACAAGAAGGGCTGCAAGGCCGCGATCTACCTGGAACAGCCGGGCGCGAACACCCGCGTGCGGAGCTGGTGCCCGACGCCGGGCGCGCAATACGGCTTCCTCGTCACGCACAACGAGTCGATCTCGATCGCCGATTACTTCACGGTTCGCGACAAGGACGGCGAAGTGACCTTCCGCCCGACCTGCCACTATGCCTACCACCCGGCGAACGACGCGGTACTCTCGCTGCATGAGATGTTCGGCAACGGCGGCAACGCACAGCCGGTGCTGCACGTGCTTGACGAGGATGAACTGGTCGACGGCATCGACGAACTCGGCGTGCTGCTCTACGGCCACGAGAAGAACGCCTACTGGTATGGCTCGCGCCTGTCGGTCGAAGAGACCCGCCGCATCGCCCCCTACCAGAACGCCACCGGCCTGCAGGTTTCCTCCGCGGTGCTCGCCGGCATGGTCTGGGCGCTCGAAAACCCGGAAGCCGGCATCGTCGAGGCCGACGAGATGGACTACAAGCGCTGCCTTGAAGTCCAGTCGCCTTATCTCGGTCCGGTCGAGGGACATTATACC
Organism: Ciceribacter thiooxidans; assembly: GCF_014126615.1. NCBI lineage: Bacteria > Pseudomonadati > Pseudomonadota > Alphaproteobacteria > Hyphomicrobiales > Rhizobiaceae > Ciceribacter > Ciceribacter thiooxidans. The sequence continues at coordinate 641,481 of NZ_CP059896.1, read as the reverse complement.
GACTGGACGCCGCTCGACGGTCGCCCCGGCCTCTTCCCGGAAGATCTCGACACCAAGGACCCGTGGCAGTTCAAAAACATCCTCGTTCGCTGATCCACCGAGATCAGGAAAGACAGACCTTCGCCCGCCGCGCTCCGCGGCGGGTTTTCTTTTGGCAATGGTTAAACGACGACGCTCGGCATTGGAAAACCGCGCAAAGGCGGATACTTGGCCTTGCTTTCACCATTTGTTGGCGGCATGGTTCCGGGTCACAGGCTGGCCCAGACCATGTGGGGAAACAGGAATGAAAATCAGGAATCTCGGCGTTCTGCTTGTATGTGCCACCGCGTTGTCGGCATGCTACTCCAGTGGCCCGCGACCGCTGCCGCCGGTTCGCCAGGCGCCGACCGTCGAAGGCACGTGGGTCGACGCTAACGGACTTTTGTCGACATTCTCGAATGGACGATTCGAAACAAGAACTGCTGACGGAACAAACACGTTGATGGCCTCGGGCACGTACGTCGCGCAATCTGACGGCATCTACCAACTCAACATGTTCTCGAACTACAGCAAAACTAGCTCGCTGGTTAATTGCAGCGTAGGCGTTGGTAGTCAGCTGAATTGTACTACTCAGGAGGGAAAGCAGTTCTCGCTCGCCCGCCGGTCCTAGTCCCACCTCCGGTTTTCGCAGAGGATACGCCGGGCTGACAGTCCGGTGTCTCCTTGTGTGTCTTGCTCTGCTTGGCGCGTCCTGAAAACGCACCCGCCTTCCCTTCACGCGCATGTCGCCTCGCCGGTTTACCACGTCTGTGCCGGACGATAGGGCGACGTGTATTTGCTCTTGCGGTCTCCAGAACTTGGTGGAAACATCGCGCCGAAGTGAAGTCCCTTGAATACCGAGCGGAATACGAACGGCGGCTGAATAAGAAAGCCGCAGATACCAGGAGAAAACCGATGTTGAAACAATTTCAATTGGGCCTGTTGAGTGTCTCCGCGCTTGCCCTTTCGGCGGGCGCTGCCTTTGCGGACTTCGAGCTGAACATCCTGCACATCAACGACTTCCACTCGCGTATCGAGGCGATCAACAAGTATGATTCGACCTGCTCGGAGGAAGAGGCCGGCAAGAACGAGTGCTTCGGCGGCATCGCCCGCGTGAAGACCGCGATCGACACCCGCCGCAGCGAGCTCTCGGGCGGTAACGTGCTCGTCCTCGACGCCGGCGACCAGTTCCAGGGCTCCCTCTTCTATACGACCTACAAGAGCGCCCCGATCGCCGACTTCATGAACGGCATCGGCTTCGACGCCATGGCGATCGGCAACCACGAATTCGACGACGGCCCGGAAGAGCTCGCCCGCTTCATCGCGGCGCTGAAGTTCCCGATGATCTCCGGCAATACGCTCGCCGGCCTCAACACGCCGATCGCCGACAAGTACAAGCCCTACATCGTCAAGGAATTCGGCGGTGAGAAGGTCGCGATCGTCTCGGTGCTGGCAAGCGATACCGACGAAACCTCCTCGCCCGGCAAGGATGTGCTCTTCGCCGACGAGATCGGCTACCTGAAGGACGCGGTGAAGGAAATCGAGGCGACCGGCGTCAACAAGATCGTGCTGCTCTCGCATGTCGGCTACGTCAAGGACCAGGAGATCGCCAAAGCTGTCGACGGCATCGACGTGATCGTCGGCGGGCACAGCCACACGCTCTTGTCGAGCACCGACGAGAAGGCTGCCGGCCCCTACCCGACACTGGTCAAGTCGCCAGCGGGTGTCGATGTGCCGATCGTGACCGCCTACGCCTATTCGAAGTATCTCGGCGATCTGAAGGTCGTCTTCGACGATGCCGGCGTGGTCAAGTCCGCGGAAGGCGCGCCGAAGCTCCTCGATGCCTCCGTCAAGCCGGATGAAGGCTACACCGCAAAGGTTGCTGAACTGGCCGGCCCGATCGAGGAACTGAAGAAGAAGGAAATCGGCCAGTCGGCCGACGTCATCGACGGCTCGCGCGAGGTCTGCCGCGTCCAGGAATGCTCGATGGGCAATCTGGTCGCCGACGCCATGGTCGACCGCGTCAAGGATCAGGGCGTGACGATCGCCATCCAGAACGGCGGCGGTCTGCGCGCCTCGATCGACGGCGGCGTCGTCACCATGGGCGAAGTGCTGAGCGTGCTGCCGTTCCAGAACACGCTCGCCACCTTCCGTCTGAAAGGCGCCGATATCGTCGCCGCGCTCGAGAACGGCCTCGGCCAGATCGAGGAAGGCGCCGGCCGCTTCCCGCAGGTCTCCGGCCTGAAATACAGCTTCGACAAGTCGAAGCCGGCTGGCAGTCGCGTGATCTCCGTCGAGGTCAAGGACGGTGACGCGTTCGTTCCGCTCGATCCGGCCAAGACCTATGGTGTCGCGACCAACAACTACATGCGCGCCGGCGGCGATGGCTACAAGATCTTCGCGACCGCCGGGACGAATGCTTACGACTACGGTCCGGGCCTGGAAACGGTGGTGGCCGATTACATCGCCAAGAACAGCCCCTACAAGCCGTATACCGACGGCCGCGTCGCGGAAGTCGCAGGCGCCGCACAGGCCCCGGCAGCCACCGCTCCCGCGACGGAAACGCCGGCACCGGCGCCGGCCGATGCGGCGGTTGCGACCGTCAAGACCTATTCGGTGACCGCCGGCGACAGCCTCTGGAAAATCGCCAAGGAACTCTTCGGCGACGGCATGATGTGGTCGAAGATCGCCGAAGCCAACAAGCTGAAGAACCCCGACTTCCTGATGGTCGGCCAGGAACTCGAGGTCCCTTCGAAGTAACGTCACTTTGATGTTGTCGAGCCGCCGGTCCGGGCTTCCCCGGACCGGCTTTTCTTTTTAAGTAAAGTCTTACACGCGACGCTTGGTACCCCGCCAAGAGCGACACAGGATCAGGACTAAACGATGACAGCCGACCTCACCCACCTGCCCGCCAATCACCCGCCCGTTCGCTTCGGAAAGGTCGGCGTCCTTCTGGTCAATCTCGGCACGCCGGATGGCACCGACTACACGTCGATGCGGCGTTACCTGAGGGAGTTCCTGACAGACAGGCGCGTCATCGAATGGTCGCCGTGGAAGTGGTACCCGATCCTCTTCGGCATCGTTCTCAACACCCGTCCCCAGAAGGTCGGCAAAGCCTATGCCGAAATCTGGAACAAGGAAAAGGACGAGAGCTACCTGCGCACCTATACGCGCAACCAGTCGGACCTCCTGACCGAGGCACTCCGGGACCTGCCGGACGTCGTCGTCGACTGGGCAATGCGCTACGGCCAGCCGTCGATCGCCACGAAGATCGACGCGCTGCAGGCGGCTGGCTGCGACAAGATCCTGCTCTTCCCGCTCTATCCGCAATATGCCGCCTCGACGACGGCGACCGTCAACGACAAGGCCTTCGAGAAGCTGATGGCGATGCGCTGGCAGCCGGCGCTGCGCACCGTGCCGCAATACCATGACGACCCGGAATACATCGACGCATTGGCGGTGTCGGTGGAAAAGACGCTCGCCGGTCTCGACTGGCAGCCGGAAATGCTGCTCGCCTCCTTCCACGGTATCCCGCAATCCTACTTCAAGCAGGGCGACCCCTATCACTGTTTCTGCCAGAAGACCGGACGGCTGCTGCGCGAGCGTCTCGGTCTGCCGAAGGACAGGTTCATGGTAACCTTCCAGTCGCGGTTCGGGCCGGAGGAGTGGCTGCAGCCCTACACCGACAAGACCGTCGAGAAACTCGCCACGGAAGGCGTGAAGCGGATCGCCGTCATCAATCCGGGCTTCGTGTCCGACTGTCTGGAGACGCTGGAGGAAATCGCCGGCGAGGCCGCTGAAAGCTTCCACGAGCACGGCGGTGAAAAGTTCGTCCACATCCCCTGCCTCAACGACAGCCCCGAAGGCATGCGCGTGCTCGAAAAAGTTGTGCGCCGGGAACTGCAAGGCTGGGTCTGACACTCCAGCCCCGACGAATTCCCGCTGTTGTTTCTTGCGCTTAACGTGCCGAAGTGATCAATTGGCCTACACCGTATAGAGGAGGGCAGAAATGGGTCTCGCCGGTTCAGATATCGTCGTCATTGCGCTCGTGGCGCTCGTCATCCTGGTCCTGTTTGCCGGGATCAAGACGGTGCCGCAGGGCTTCCGCTACACCATCGAGCGCTTCGGCCGTTATACCCGCACGCTGGAACCGGGCCTCAACCTGATCGTCCCGTTCATCGAGCGGATCGGCGCCAAGCTGAACGTCATGGAACAGGTGCTGGATGTTCCGACCCAGGAGGTCATCACCAAGGACAATGCCAGCGTCTCCGCCGACGCGGTGGCCTTCTACCAGGTGCTGAACGCCGCACAGGCGGCCTATCAGGTCGCCAATCTCGAAAACGCGATCCTCAACCTCACCATGACCAACATCCGTTCGGTCATGGGTTCGATGGATCTCGACGAATTGCTCTCCAATCGCGAGCAGATCAACGAGCGGCTGCTCAGGGTCGTCGACGAGGCGGTCGGCCCCTGGGGCATCAAGGTCACCCGCATCGAGATCAAGGACATCCGCCCGCCGGTAGACCTCGTCGACGCCATGGCACGACAGATGAAGGCGGAACGCGAAAAGCGCGCCCAGGTTCTCGAAGCCGAAGGCTATCGCAACGCGCAGATCCTGCGCGCCGAAGGTGCCAAGCAATCCGCCATCCTGGAAGCGGAAGGCCAGCGCGAGGCCGCCTACCGTGAGGCCGAGGCCCGCGAACGTCTGGCGGAGGCCGAAGCCAAGGCGACGCAGATGGTTTCGCAGGCGATCGCCGCCGGCGACATCAACGCGATCAACTACTTCGTGGCGCAGAAATATACCGAGGCGATGACCTCGATCGGCACGGCCTCCAATTCGAAGATCGTGCTGATGCCGATGGAAGCCTCGAGCCTCATCGGCACGCTCGGCGGCATCGGCGCCATCGCCCGCGAGGTCTTCGGCGAGGCACCTGCGCAGCCACCCCGCCCGCGCATGGCCCCTGCCCGTTCGACATCGGCCCGTACGACGCCGGCGGTGAATCCCTTCGCGACCGACCGGCCGAGCGAGGAGACCTGAGCCATGCTGATGCGCCTGATCAGCGAACTCGGCCCATGGAGCTGGTGGCTCTTCGGCTTCCTTCTGCTCGCTGCCGAGCTGGCCTTGCCCGGCGTCTTTCTCGTCTGGATCGGGGCCGCCGCACTGCTGACAGGCCTCCTGTCCATCCTGCTCTGGACGATGGGCTTCTGGGTCTGGCAGCTGCAGTTTCTCGTCTTCGCCGTGCTCGCCGTGGCTGCGACCTTCGCCGGCCGCCGCTTCCTGTCCTCGGGCGCGCAGATAACGGACGAACCGCTGCTCAACCAGCGGGGCGCGAGCCTCGTCGGGCGGACGGCCACTCTTGCCGAACCGATCGTCGAGGGGCGCGGACGTATCCGCCTCGACGACACTTACTGGTCGGTCATGGGACCGGACCTGCCGGCGGGCACCAGGGTGAAGGTCGTTTCGGGAACGGGACGGGATCTGGTGGTGGAGGCGGCCTGACCGGAGATCAGGCGACGCCGATCCGCAGCAGGTCGTGGAAGTGCACGATGCCGAGCGGCGTGCGGTCCTCGTCGGCGACGAAGAGCGCCGAGATGTTGTGCTGGTTGAGCAGACCCATCGCGCTCGTCGCAAGCGTCGAGGGTGCGACGATCTTCGGATTGCGGGTCATCACGTCATCCACGGTCAGCCCCGCGAGATTGCGATCGAGATGACGGGCGATGTCGCCGTCGGTGACGATGCCGCAGAGCGTGCCCTGCCCATCGACGACGCCGACGCAGCCGAAGCGCTTCATTGACAGCATGGTGATCGCATCCGGCATCGAGGTGCCGAGCGGGACGAGCGGGATGCTGTCACCGGTGTGCATGATGTCGGTCACGTGCGTCAGCATCGCGCCGAGCTTGCCGCCCGGATGGAAGGTGCGGAAATCGAGCGCCGTGAAGCCGCGCGCTTCGAGGAGCGCAACGGCGAGCGCGTCACCCATGGCAAGCTGCATCATCGTCGAGGTCGTCGGTGCGAGACCGTGGGGGCAGGCTTCCTGCTCCTTGGGCAGCAGAAGCACGATGTCGGCCTCGCGCGCGAGCGTCGAGGTCTCGCCGGCCGTCATCGCAATCAGCGGAATGGAGAAGCGCCGCGAATAGGAGAGGATGCCGTGCAGTTCGGTGCTTTCGCCGCTCCACGACATCGCGAGGATCACGTCGTCGCGGGCGATCATGCCGAGGTCGCCGTGATTGGCTTCCACCGGATGGACGAAGAAGGACGGCGTGCCGGTCGACGCGAAGGTCGCGGCGATCTTGGAGCCGATATGGCCGCTCTTGCCGACGCCGCTGACGACGACGCGGCCGGAAATGCTGCCGATCACCTTGATCGCGTTGCAGAAGGGACCCGCGAGGGATCCGGTGAGGGCACCTTGAAGGGCGTCCAGACCACTCTTTTCAGTTGCAACGGTGCGCAGGGCGGATTCGATAGCCCCGGCTTCGACGAGTTTGACAGCGCGCTTGATCATGGGCGACCCATACTGCTTTTGCCTTTTCTTGTCCACATTTCCATGCCTGCTGCGGCTTTCGGTCCACACATCTTGCACAACCTGGTGGCGTCGCTGCCACAGGAGGCGGCCCGGCACCGTGCTGCGGCGGGTACGGTCGCAACCAAACGTTAACCACATGGCTTTAGTCGGCTATTCGGAAATCGACATATTAGGATAGTCCCCCAATCCATAAGCCCCAGAATGTGGACTAACCGTATGGGCCAGCACAGTTTGTCCCGACGCCTGGGCGGATTGAAAAGATAGGTCTACAGGATATCGGGGATAACCCGACTACTCGCTCTTCAGTCGTGATATCTTTTTTCCGTAAAGGAGATTCGCAATGGACCGAATGAGCCACAAAGCAGCGAAATTTGTCGCCGTCGCACACTACTTCGAACCCGCCGATAATGTCGGTAACCCGGCCAATTCTTACATGAAAAGTTTCGCGTTCGAACCCTCTGCTACAATTGAAGAAATCTTCGCGGCAATTTGGCCAACTGATGAATTCGTATCCTTGATCAGCCGTCCACCAGTCCGGATCGAAATCATGCCGGATCAGAACTCAGTTCCGCCCGAGCCTCGCTCCCTCCTTAACCAGGACTCCTCGGTACCTTTTTAATCTGCAGCACGCGAACCCACCGGCTAAGACGAACGGTGAGTACTACCGCCGGCGGCGCCCTCTTTTTCACCAACTGTTAACCATAAATTAGTGCTTCGCCCGCACAATAGGGATTGAATACCGAGGGTGAAGTTTGCTCTGTGAAAACACGTACTTAGCTCATCAAGGCTATGTCTGCAAAGCAGCGGTACGCTTTACGTTTGGGTAAGCATTTTCAAGCGATCGCCGAGCCTGGACCCCATGAATTCAATCGCAAGAAGCGGAGCCGGAGGAAGACGCCCGCAGGCGTCACGCCTGTTGGCCGCCTGCCTGACCGCGGGCAGTCTTGCCGCCGCCGCCTCGCCGGCGGCTGCACAGGCCGTGTGGCAGCCGCTGCCGGCTTCCGCTGCCGACCAGGGTCAGGGCCAGGACACGCTTGCGACAGGCGCAGCCACCGGTGGGACCGCGCCGGCGATGGACACGACCGCGCCTGCCACCGCCCGCAAGGCCGGTCAGCCGACGGAGCCGGATGCGGCCGCTGACACCGTGACCGGCTCGGTCCCTTCGGAGGACCCGGAGGCTGCCGATATGGGGCGGCTGAACCTTCGCGAGTCTCCCGTCCAGTACGCCCCGGAACGCACGACGCCGGACGATGCCGAAGCGCCCGGCGTGCGGCTCGGCACTTTGACGTTGCGCCCCGCCTTCAGCCAGAGGCTCGGCGTCGAATCGAACCGGACAGGCGGAGACAAACAGCAGCGGACCTTCTGGGAGTCCGGCCTCAAGGGATCGCTCACCTCCGACTGGTCCCGCCACCAGCTGACCGTCACCGGCGAAGGTTACTGGCAGCGCAATCTCTCCGGCGACGGTGCGACCGACCCGCGCGCCAATATCGACGCTGACCTGCGCCTCGATCTTTCCGACAGCACAACCGCGCATCTGCGCGCCGGCTACGGCTTCAGCCGCGAGGACACCAGCGACCCGAACGCGATCGCGGGTGCCTCCGTCCAGTCCGGCATTCACCATTTCACCGGCGGCACCTCCGTCGAACACGATTTCGGACGGCTGCGGGGAACGCTCGGTGCCGACGTCGAACGCTGGCTCTATTCGGATGCCGAGCTCTCCGACGGCACCAAGGTCTCACTTTCCGAACGAAACCGGACGGCGGGCACGCTTCGCGCGCGGCTCGGCTATGAAATTTCCCCGGCGCTCATTCCCTTCCTAGAGGCATCGATCGGGCGCGTCCTCTACGACGAGAAGACCGACTCGGGCGGATATGCCCGTTCGGCGGACGTCTATGCGGCAAAGGCCGGCATCACCTCGGATTTCGGTGAGAAACTGAGAGGAGAACTCTCCCTCGGCTACCGCATTCAGGATTTCGACGACAGCCGCCTCGACGACATCGCGGCCATGACAGTCGACGGCAACATCGCTTGGTCGCCGCATCGCGGCACCGACGTCGACCTCCGGCTTTCCACGACGATCGACCCGTCGACGACGGCAGGCGTCAGCGGCGCGGTCATCTACGCACTCGACACCACGGTCACGCATCAGTTGCGCAGCGATCTGGTCGCCCGCCTTTCCGGCGGCACGGCCTGGACCGACTACCCGTCGGATGCCGGCGTCTCCGACAGCGTCAAGTACACCGCAGGTGCGGGCCTGAGCTACAGCCTCAACCGTTACGTCGACCTGACCGCGGACGTCGGCTACGAATACACCGACCGGCGATCCGCAACCGACTCCGAAACCTGGAACGCCGTGGTCGGCCTGACGACCAAGCGCTGAGCCGCCCTATTTGAGGGCGGCGAGAAGGGCCTTGAGCGGCTCCTCGATCGTCGGGCGAATGTCGGCCCGCTCGATGGCGAAGCTGACATTGGCGAGGATGAACCCGTCCTTGGCGCCGCAGTCGAAGGTCTGTCCCTTGAAGTGGTAGCCCGCGAAGGCTTGCGTCTTTGCGAGCTTCAGCATGCCGTCGGTCAACTGGATCTCGTTGCCGGCACCGCGCTCCTGCGTTTCGAGGATCGCGAAGATCTCCGGCTGGAGGATATAACGGCCGTTGATGAAGAAGTTCGACGGAGCCGTGCCCTTCGCTGGCTTCTCGACCATTTCGGTGATGCGGAAACCGCCTTCGAGCTGCTCGCCGACACCGACGATGCCGTATTTGTGGGCTTGATCGGGCGCGCATTCCTCGACCGCGATGACGTTGCCGCCGGTCTTCTCGTAAAGCTCGACCATGCCCTTGAGGCAACCCTTCTCGGCCCGCATGATCATGTCGGGCAACAGCAGTGCGAAGGGCTCACCGCCGACGATGTCGCGGGCGCACCAGACGGCGTGGCCGAGCCCAAGCGGCTCCTGCTGACGCGTGAAGCTCGCGGAGCCCGCCTTCGGCAAGAGACCGGAGAGCAGGGTCAGTTCGGCGTTCTTGTTTCTTGCTTTCAGCGTCTGCTCCAGCTCGAACTGGATGTCGAAATAGTCCTCGATGACACCCTTGCCGCGCCCCGTAACGAAGACGAAATGCTCGATCCCGGCTTCTGCCGCCTCGTCGACCACGTACTGGATGACGGGTTTGTCGACGACCGTCAGCATTTCCTTCGGAACCGCCTTGGTGGCGGGAAGGAAGCGCGTGCCGAGGCCCGCGACGGGGAAAACAGCCTTACGGAGCTTGTTATGTTGAACCACTCGTCCCTCCTTGAGGACATGCCGGCAGACGCCTCGTTCTCACGCCTGCGAACTCTTATATATTTGCCGCCATTTCGCAAAGGCCTGTGCTGGACCGACGCGCCATGGTAAAGAATTTGTTGACGCAATTGCCTTAACCTGAGGTGAACAGCCCTCACCAAGGCTGGAAAATGAACCGTAACACAACGGGGAAGTTCCAATGACCAGACAGAACCGCAAGCTTCTCGGAGCTCTTGGCATTTCGCTGGCCACCCTCATGCTGCCGGGCACCGCCCTGGCCGACGCCGGCTTCAAGAAATGGGTCAACGGCTTTCATGCCACCGCGGCCAAGAGCGGCATCAGCGAGCGCACCTACAATGCCGCTTTCGCAGGCGTTTCATCGCCGGATCCGGCCGTGCTGGAAAAGGCGCGTTACCAGCCGGAATTCAAGTCACAGATCTGGGATTACCTGGATTCGCGGGTCAATCCCTACACCGTGAAGATCGGCCGGGAGATGGCTGCGAAGTACGGCTCGACGCTCGCCGCGCTGGAACGGCATTTCGGCGTCGACCGGTATGTCCTGCTCGCCATCTGGTCGATGGAATCGAACTACGGCGCGGCCCTCGAGACGCCGGAACGGTTGCACCACGTGCCGACCGCGCTCGCAACGCTCGCCTATGCCGATCCCAGGCGCTCGAAATACGCCAAGAAGCAGCTGATCGCCGCGCTCCGGATGCTGCAGAACGGCGACGTCGCCTCGAAGAACCTGATGGGTTCCTGGGCCGGCGCCATGGGCCACACGCAGTTCATCCCGTCGAGCTATCTGCTCTATGCGGTCGACGCGGACGGCAATGGTCGCAAGGACATCTGGCATTCGGTCAGCGACGCGCTCGCGACCTCCGCGAACCTGCTCGACAAGAACGGCTGGCGGCCGGGCAAGACCTGGGGCTACGAGATTGCCGTGCCGAAGGGCGGCGCCGCCTATGAGGGCAAGACCAAGACGCTCGCCGAATGGGCTAAACTCGGCTTTGCACGGCCGAACGGCAAGGGATTCAGGAACGGCGGCGACCGCGCGGTGCTGAAGATGCCGGGCGGTCCTGGTGGCCCCGGCTTCCTGATGACCAAGAACTTCTTCGTCATCAAGCGCTATAATGCGGCGGACAGCTACGCTCTGGCAGTCGGCCTGCTCGCCGACGAGATCGCCGGCTACGGCGGGATGCGGCAGGCGTGGCCGAGGCCGGATGGAACACTCGACATCAAGGAGAAGTTCGAGTTGCAGACGCGCCTGCAGGCACTCGGCTACTACGAGGGCGAAATCGACGGCAATTTCGGCTCCGGCTCCAAGGCGGCCATCACCGCGCTGCAATCGCGGCTCGGGATGCAGGTCGACGGCGAACCTTCCCGCCGCCTTCTCGACGCGCTGCGCGACTGACATTGTGCCGGCGTCAACGTCCGGAATAGTGTGACCCCGCGACACGGGGCGGAAAGCGACCAGACGGTGGAACGTGATGCGGCAGAAGAGTGGACATAGGCATTGGCGCGGCAGCCTCTGGCTCGCCGTGCTCGCCCTCGTTCTGCCGCTGTTTGCGGCGCCGGAAATCGCGCAGGCACAATACCGCGAGCGCAGGACGCTGCTCGACATGCTCTTCGGCGGGCCGCGCTACATAGAGCCGGTCGAGCCGTTGCCGACCCGGCGCAAGATCACGACGCCACGTGCGCCGAAGAAAGCGCCGAAAAGCGTTGCGAGCCCGGCCACCCCGCCGCCGCCACCGCCCGTCGTCAAGCTGGAGAACGCCCGCAAGGTGCTCGTCGTCGGCGACTTCATCGCCGGCGGTCTTGCGGAGGGCCTCGACGAAGCCTTCGCCAATTCGGCGGGGGTTGTCGTCATCGGCAAGAGCAACGGCTCCTCCGGCCTGGTCCGCGAGGACTATTACAACTGGCAGACGGAACTCCCCTCGATCCTCGACGAGGTGAAGCCCGATCTGGTGGTGGTCGAGATCGGGGCCAATGACCGTCAGCAGATGGTGACGGCGACCGGCAGGCAAGACTTCCGCACCGAGGACTGGCTGAAGGAATACGAGGGCAGGATCACCGCGCTCTCCAAGATCGTCACCGATCGCAAGCTGCCACTGCTCTGGGTCGGTATGCCGCCGTTCCGGCCGCAGAACATGACGTCCGACGCCCTGATGCTGAACGGCGTTTACCAGAAGACGGTTGAGGCGCATGGCGGCGAGTTCATCGACATCTGGGAAGGCTTCGTCGATGCCGAGGGGCGCTTCATCCTCACCGGCTCGGACATCAACGGCCAGCAGGTCCGGTTACGCGGGTCCGACGGCATCAATCTCACCGCCGCCGGCAAGCGCAAGATGGCCTTCTACGTCGAGAAGCCCGCGCGTCGGCATCTCGGCGACATGGCGAGCCCCGACCTCGTGACGCTCGACGGCGGCAATCTGCCGGAGCTGAAGAGCCTGCCGCCGTCGCAGATGCAGAACATCGTCTCCACCCAGCCGATCAACCTCACCGATCCGGACCTCGACGGTGCGGCAAAGCTGCTCGGCGACGAGCCTCCGCCGGCCGCGGCATTCCCCTCCCCGCGCGAGAACCTGGTGCAGAGAGGACAGCTTCCGCCGCCGCCTCGCGGCCGTGTCGACGACTATGCGCTGCCGCAGGCAAACACTGTCCTGCAATAGAAAACGGGCCGCGTCGCCGCGGCCCGTCGATCCTTCTGCGGTTCTTACCGGTCAGCGCGGCAGGACGCTTTCACCCATCAGCGCCTCGTCGATCGCGCGCGCCGCTTGGCGGCCTTCGCGGATCGCCCAGACCACCAGCGACTGACCACGGCGCACGTCGCCGGCCGCCCAGAGCTTCGGTATCGAGGTCCGGTAATCCTTGTCGTTGGCGACGACATTGGACGAGCCGCGACGGTCGACGTTGATGTCGAGCTTGCCGTCGAGCTCCTTCACGACGCTGTCGGTGAAGGGACCGCGGAAACCGATCGCGATGAAGGCGAGATCGGCCTTGATGATGAACTCCGAGCCGGCGATCGGCTTGCGGCGCTCGTCGACTTGGCAGCACTTGACGCCCGTCAGCACGCCGTCCTCTCCGACGAAGGCGAGCGTGCCGACCTGGAACTCGCGCACCGCGCCTTCGGCCTGGCTGGAGGAGGTGCGCATCTTCGTCGCCCAGAAGGGCCAGATCGCGAGCTTGTCCTCGACTTCCGGCGGACGCGGACGAATGTCGAGCTGCGTCACCTTCACGGCGCCCTGGCGGAAGGCGGTGCCGACGCAGTCCGAGGCTGTGTCACCGCCGCCGACGACAACGACATGCTTGCCGCCAGCGAGGATCGGATCGGACGGCCAGCCGACGCTGTCGATGTTCTCGCGCCCGACGCGGCGGTTCTGCTGGACGAGGTACGGCATGGCGTCGTGGACGCCGTGCAGGTCCGCACCGGGAATGCCGGCCTCGCGCGGAGTTTCCGAGCCGCCGCAATAAAGGACCGCGTCATAGTCGGCGAGAAGCTTCTCGGCGGCCATGTCGACGCCGATGTTGACGCCGCAGTGGAAGGTGACGTTCTCGCCCTTCATCTGTTCGACGCGGCGGTCGATGAAGTTCTTCTCCATCTTGAAATCCGGAATGCCGTAGCGCAGCAGGCCGCCGGGCTTGGTCTCGCGCTCGTAGACATGCACCTCGTGGCCAGCGCGGCCGAGCTGCTGGGCGGCGGCCAGACCGGACGGGCCCGAGCCGATGATCGCGACCTTCTTGCCGGTATGCACGGTCGCCGGCTGCGGCACGATGAAGCCGAGTTCGTAAGCCTTGTCAGCCAGCGCCTGCTCGACGGTCTTGATGGCGACCGGCGTGTCCTCGAGGTTAAGCGTGCAGGCCTCCTCGCACGGCGCGGGGCAGACGCGGCCGGTGAATTCCGGGAAGTTGTTGGTCGAATGCAGGTTGCGGATCGCCTCTTCCCACTTGCCGTTGTAGACGAGGTTGTTCCAGTCCGGGATCTGGTTGTGCACCGGACACCCCGTCGGACCGTGGCAGTAGGGAATGCCGCAATCCATGCAGCGCGCCGCCTGCTTGGTGACTTCGGCATCCGACATGGGAATCGTGAATTCGCGGAAGTGGCGGATACGGTCGGAGGCCGGCTGATACTTCGCCACCTGCCGGTCGATCTCCATGAAGCCTGTTACCTTGCCCATTTGCTTTTCCTCTAATTCACTTCTCTGTCGAAAATGCCCCTCATCCGCCTGCCGGCACCTTCCCCCGCGAGCGGGGAGAAGAGGCAACCCGCACCGCTGGCGGTCCCCCTCGCCCCGTTTACGGGGAGAGGGTCGCCGAGCGAAGCGGAGGCGGGTGAGGGGCGGACCCTGGTTATTCCGCCGCCACGCCCATCCGCATGCGTTCCATCTCTTCCAGCGCGCGGCGGTACTCGACCGGCATCACCTTACGGAACTTCGGACGGAATTCCGCCCAGCGGTCGAGGACGTCCTTTGCCCGCGTCGAACCCGTGTAGTGCAGGTGGTTCGAGATCAGCTGGTAGAGGCGTTCCTCGTCGTGCCGGGTCATGTCGCCGGAGACGTCGACGCGGCCCTTGTGCATGAGGTCGCCGCCGTGGTGGTGCAGCTTCTCCAGCATGTCGTCCTCTTCCGGCACCGGCTCCAGCTCGACCATCGCCATGTTGCAGCGGGAGGCGAAGTCGCCCTCCTCGTCGAGAACATAGGCGACGCCGCCGGACATGCCGGCTGCGAAGTTGCGGCCCGTCTGCCCGAGCACGACGACGACACCGCCGGTCATGTACTCGCAGCCGTGGTCGCCCACGCCTTCGACGACCGCCACCGCACCGGAATTGCGCACGGCGAAGCGTTCGCCGGCGACACCGCGGAAGTAGCACTCACCCTCGATGGCACCGTAAAGAACGGTGTTGCCGACGATGATCGAGTTCTCCGCGACGATGCGCGCGTTTTCCGGCGGACGGACGATGATGCGTCCGCCCGAAAGGCCCTTGCCGACATAGTCGTTGCCGTCACCGACGAGATCGAAGGTGATGCCGCGGGCGAGGAAGGCGCCGAAGGACTGCCCCGCCGTGCCCCTGAGCGTGACGTGGATCGTGTCGTCCTTGAGCCCCTTGTAGCCGTGGCGCTTGGCGACTTCGCCCGACAGCATGGCGCCGGCCGAGCGGTCGACGTTCTTGATGTCGACGTCGAAGACCACCGGCTGCTTGCTTTCGAGAGCCGGCATCGCCTTCTCGATCAGCCTGCGGTCGAGCACGTCGTCGATCGGATGCTTCTGCCGCTCGGTCCAGTAGGTCGCTTCCTTCGGCGCTTCCACCTTGTGGAAGATCCTGGTGAAGTCGAGCCCCTTGGCCTTCCAGTGGGCGAGCATCTCTTCCTTCTCGAGGTATTCCGAGGCGCCGATAATCTCGTCGAGCCTGCGCACGCCGAGCGAGGCCAGGAGTTCGCGAACCTCTTCGGCGACGAAGAAGAAGTAGTTGACGACGTGTTCCGGCGCGCCCTTGAAGCGCTTGCGGAGAACCGGGTCCTGGGTGGCGACGCCGACCGGACAGGTATTCAGATGGCACTTGCGCATCATCACGCAACCCGCCGCGATCAGCGGAGCGGTGGCGAAGCCGAACTCGTCGGCACCGAGCATCGCCCCGATGATGACGTCGCGGCCAGTCTTCAGACCGCCGTCCACCTGCAGGGCGACGCGCGAGCGAAGCCCGTTGAGGACGAGCGTCTGCTGGGTTTCGGCAAGGCCGATTTCCCACGGAGAGCCGGCGTGCTTCAGCGAGGTGAGCGGCGAAGCGCCGGTCCCACCATCGAAGCCGGAGATGGTGATGTGGTCGGCACGCGCCTTGGCGACACCGGCCGCAACCGTGCCGACGCCCACTTCCGACACCAGC
This sequence comes from Ciceribacter thiooxidans, assembly GCF_014126615.1. Classification (NCBI taxonomy): domain Bacteria; kingdom Pseudomonadati; phylum Pseudomonadota; class Alphaproteobacteria; order Hyphomicrobiales; family Rhizobiaceae; genus Ciceribacter; species Ciceribacter thiooxidans. The sequence continues at coordinate 625,787 of NZ_CP059896.1, read as the reverse complement.
TTCACCGAGATGTCGGCGACCGGGTTGACGTTCTTCAGGTCGAAGATCAGCTGCGCCAGATCCTCGATCGAGTAGATGTCGTGGTGCGGCGGCGGCGAGATGAGGCCGACACCCGGGGTCGAATGGCGGGTCTTGGCAATCGTCGCATCGACCTTGTGGCCGGGCAGCTGGCCGCCTTCGCCGGGCTTCGCACCCTGCGCGACCTTGATCTGCAGCACGTCGGCGTTGACGAGGTATTCGGTCGTCACGCCGAAGCGGCCGGAAGCCACCTGCTTGATCGCCGAGCGTTCGGGATTGGCCGAACCGTCGAGCAGCGGCGTGTAGCGGTCAGCTTCCTCGCCGCCCTCACCGGTGTTCGACTTGCCGCCGATACGGTTCATCGCGATCGCAAGCGTCGTATGCGCCTCGCGGCTGATCGAGCCGAAGGACATGGCACCCGTCGAGAAGCGCTTGACGATCTCGACGGCCGGCTCGACCTCGTCGAGCGACACCGGTTTGCGACCGAGCGCCTCCGCCGACTTGATGGTGAAGAGGCCGCGGATCGAGTTCAGCCGGAGCGAGGTCTCGTTGACCATCTGGGCGAACTCGCGGTAGCGGTCACGCGAATTGCCGCGCACCGCATGCTGGAGAGCGGCAATCGAATCCGGGCTCCAGGCGTGGTTTTCACCGCGCATGCGGAAGGCGTATTCGCCGCCGATGTCGAGGGTGTTGGCGAGAACCGGGTCCTTGCCGAAGGCGGCGCGGTGACGGTTCACGGTCTCTTCCGCGATTTCCTTGAGACCGATGCCCTCGATGGTCGTGGCGGTGCCGAAGAAGTACTGGCTGACCAGCTCCGACGACAGGCCGACGGCGTCGAAGATCTGCGCGCCGCAATAGGACTGGTAGGTCGAGATGCCCATCTTGGACATGACCTTGAGGATGCCCTTACCGACCGCCTTGATATAGCGGTAGACGACTTCGCTGGCGTCGACCTCCTTCGGGAACTCGCCGTGCTTGTGCATGTCGGTGAGCGTGTCGAAGGCGAGATAGGGGTTGATCGCCTCGGCGCCGTAGCCGGCGAGACAGCAGAAGTGATGCACTTCGCGCGGTTCGCCGGACTCGACGACGATGCCGACAGAGGTCCGAAGCCCCTTGCGGATCAGGTGGTGATGCACGGCCGCGGTGGCGAGCAGCGCGGGAATAGCGATCCGGTCGGGCCCGATCTGGCGGTCGGAGAGAACGATGATGTTGTAACCGCCGCGAACGGCAGCCTCCGCCCGCTCGCAGAGGCGATCGAGCATTTCCGGCATGCCTTCGGCACCGCGCTCGGCGTCATAGGTGAAGTCGAGCGTCTTGGTGTCGAAACGGTCCTCGGTGTGGCCGATCGAGCGGATCTTCTCGAGGTCGCCGTTGGTGAGGATCGGCTGGCGCACTTCGAGCCGCTTGGCCCGGGCCGCGCCTTCGTGGTCGAGCAGGTTCGGCCGCGGTCCGATGAAGGAGACGAGGCTCATGACCAGCTCTTCGCGGATCGGGTCGATCGGTGGGTTGGTGACCTGCGCGAAGTTCTGTTTGAAATAGGTATAGAGCAGCTTCGACTTCTGCGACATCGCCGAGATCGGCGTGTCGGTGCCCATGGAGCCGATCGCTTCCTGGCCGGTGGTGGCCATCGGCGACATCAGAAGCTTGGTATCCTCGGTCGTGTAACCGAAGGCCTGCTGGCGATCGAGCAGCGACACGTCGCGGCGCAGCGCCCGCGGTTCGACCGGCTTCAGGTCCTCGAGGATCAGCTGCGTGCGGTCGAGCCATTCGCGATAGGGATGGGTCTTGGCGAGTTCGGACTTCACCTCCTCGTCGGAAATGATCCGCCCCTTCTCCATGTCGATGAGCAGCATCTTGCCCGGCTGCAGGCGCCACTTCTTGACGATCAGCTCTTCCGGAACCGGCAGCGTTCCCGCTTCCGAGGCCATAATGACCCGGTCGTCGCTGGTAACGATATAGCGGGCCGGACGCAGGCCGTTGCGATCGAGCGTCGCACCGATCTGCTTGCCGTCGGTGAAGGCGACCGCCGCCGGGCCGTCCCACGGCTCCATCAGCGCGGCATGGTACTCATAGAAGGCCTTGCGCTCGGGCGACATCAGCTGGTTGCCGGCCCAGGCTTCGGGAATCAGCATCATCACCGCCTGCGCCATCGGATAGCCGCCGCGCATCAGGAATTCGAGCGCGTTGTCGAAGCAGGCGGTATCGGACTGCCCCTCGTAGGAGATCGGCCAGAGCTTGGAGATGTCGGCGCCGAAGAGCGGCGAGGAGACCGAAGCCTGACGGGCCGCCATCCAGTTGACGTTGCCGCGCAGCGTGTTGATCTCGCCGTTGTGGGCGACCATGCGATATGGGTGCGCGAGCTTCCACGACGGGAAGGTGTTGGTCGAAAAGCGCTGGTGGACGAGCGCCACGGCCGAGACGAAGCGCGGGTCGCGCAGGTCCTGATAATAGGCGCCGACCTGATAGGCGAGGAACATGCCCTTGTAGACGATCGTCGAGGACGACAGCGAAACGGGGTAGAAGCCGGTTTCCTGCCCGCCGTACTGGTCGTAGATGCGGTTGGAGATCACCTTGCGCAGCAGGAACAGCCGGCGCTCGAAAGCGTCCTGGGTGGCGGCGTCGCGGCCGGCGCCGATGAAGACCTGAATGTGGCGGGGCTCGGTGGCGGCGATCTCCGGCGCCTTGGACAGCGAGGAGTTGTCGACCGGAACGTCACGGTAGCCGATCAGGTGCTGCCCTTCGTCCTGGCAGACCTCGGCGATGACCTTCTTGAAATGGGCGATCTGCTCTTCGTCCTGCGGGAAGAAGAAGTGCCCGACGGCATATTCGCCCGCCTTCGGCAGAGTGATGCCCTGCTTGGCCATTTCCTCGCGGAAGAAGCGGTCCGGGATCTGCAGGAGAAGGCCCGCCCCGTCACCCATCAGCGGATCGGCACCAACGGCGCCGCGATGGGTCATGTTCTCGAGGATGAACAGGCCATCCTTGATGATCTGGTGCGACTTCTCGCCCTTCATGTGGGCAATGAAGCCGACGCCGCAGGCATCGTGCTCGTTGGACGGGTCGTAGAGCCCCTGTTTGGCGGGAAGGCCGGCACGCTTGATCGCTGCCCCGGCACGCGTCTCGTCCGCGCGCGCATGAGCCATCTTCGATCCTTCAGACGGAGCCATCTTCGTCATCGCCTTCCCTCCTGTTGCGCCACGCGCGGTCCGCTCCGGGAAGTCCGGAACCGACCCGCATGACGAGTCCACCTGCATGGCAAGCGGCCAATCTATCGCAAATCTAGTCCGAGGTCATGACAGACGCATTGCGTGACGGCTGCCGAAAACCTCAAATTAGGTCAACTCATCTGACCTAATTCTTGCGCTTCTATGACAGAAAGCCCGCCCCACTTCAAGAGTAAACCCGAAAATTTCGGCAGGAGGTCGACCGATGATTGCCAGATTTGCATTACAGCAGAAATTTTCTTTCGCCGCACCAAAGGGAGCGTTGCATTTCTTGCAAGTCGCGGCCCGGTCGATCGGTCCGACTTGGAAGACATTGATCCGGGGCCGGAAATCCCTAATCTCCGCGGTGAACCGCAGCTCGTGCAACCACAGGACCGATCCATGTTCTTTGCCTCCGACAACTGGGCCGGTGCCCACCCGCTCATCGCCGAAAGCCTCGTGAAGGAGGCATCAGGTGCCGCCGCTGCCTACGGCACCAGCGACCTCGACAGACGCATCGAGGAACGCTTCAACCAGATTTTTCAGCGCGAGGTCGCAGTCTTCTTCGTCGGCACCGGGACGGCGGCGAACTCGCTCGCACTTGCAAGCGTCGCCCGTCCCGGCGGCGTGACCTTCTGTCATTCCGAGGCGCATGTGACGGCGGACGAATGCGGGGCCCCGGAATTCCTGACCGGCGGGTGCCGGCTCGTGCCGGTCGAAGGACCGGGCGGCAAGCTCGATCCCACGACCCTCGCCGCAGCAATCGACCGCTATCCGCCGGGCGCCGTGCACCAGGGCCGCCCGATGGCCGTCACCCTCACCCAGGCGACCGAGAGCGGCACCGTCTATTCACTCGCTGAAATCGAGGCGATCGGCGAGGTCGCCCGTGCCAACGGCCTGCCGCTGCACATGGACGGCGCCCGTTTCGCCAATGCGCTGGTGGCGCTCGATGCGACGCCCGCCGACATGACCTGGAAGCGCGGCGTCGACATTCTCTCCTTCGGCGGTACCAAGAACGGCTGCTGGTGTGCGGAAGCCGTCGTCTTCATGAAACCGGACATGGCCGCAGACATGCCGTTCATCCGCAAGCGTTCGGCGCAGCTCTTTTCCAAGACACGGTTCATCGCCGCACAGCTCGAAGCCTATTTCGAGGGTGGATTGTGGCTCGAACTCGCCCGCCACGCCAACGCCATGGCGACACGGCTCAGGACCGGCATCGCCGCATCGAACCGCGGGCGGCTGGCCTGGAGCACCGAGACCAATGAGGTCTTCGCGGTCCTCTCGAAGGATGCGGCCACGCTGGCCGAAAGCCGTGGCGCACGCTTCTATGACTGGCCGGTACCGCAGGAACTGCCGAACCTGCTCGGCGAGAACGACAAGTTGATCCGGCTGGTGACGAGCTTCGCCACGACCGAAGACGAAGTCGACCGCTTCGTCGACGCGCTGGGCTGAGCCGAGGCTTCCGGCGGGAACCGGGCATGAAAAAGGCGGCTTCCGCGCGGAAGCCGCCTCTTCTGCGAGAAGATCGCAGATTTAGTTAACGTGGGCCTCGATGGCCTTCGGCGCGTTCACGGCGTCGGCCGCGATCGCGATCTTTCGCGGTTTCATGGCTTCCGGAATGTTGCGGAGAAGGTCGATGTGCAGCAGGCCGTTCTTCAGGGAAGCGCTTTTCACTTCCACATGGTCGGCCAGCTGAAAGCGGCGCTCGAAGGCGCGCTTGGCAATGCCGCGATAGAGATACTCGGTCTGCTGGGACTTTTCGTCTTCGGACTTCTCGCCCTTGACGGTCAGAACATGGGCATGGGCTTCAATCGTCAGCTCGGTTTCATCGAAACCGGCGACGGCCATGGTGATCCGGTAGGTGTTCTCGCCCGTACGTTCGATGTTGTAGGGCGGATAGGTCTGCGCCTGCTCGGGCTGGCCGAGGCCGTCGAGCATGGTGAACAGCCGGTCGAAACCGACCGTGGAACGGTAGAGCGGTGAAAAATCAACGTGACGCATGGTGTCCTCCTGATGAAGCGACGGATTGCGATAACCGGTTCCAGAGCCCCTTCCAGGCGGCGCCGGAACCACTCGACGGCCCCTTGTGGCGACCGCATCAACAACATGGGAAGGCCCTCCAGCGGATTCAAGAGGCGGTGGCACCGGGATGAACCGGTGATGAACGCGCGGTTCAAACCCCGTTCAGTGGGCGTTCGATAGAACGAAATCATCGGGGCCACCCCCGACGGCCGGAGCAGTCGTCCCTTCGCCTTCGGTCCAAATTCGCCGGAACCGCCAACCTCTTCCCGTGCGCGGTGGTTCCGGCTTTTTTCTTTGACCTCCTCCGGGCTTCATCCTATCCCGATCAAGTTCGGGCAATCCCGCTCGGGGGTATGATTCGGGGCGCGGCGGCATGGAAGTTGTCCTTCACGAGACACCGGGGAACCCGGTTCCGGGAAATCACATTGCCGGCTTTTTCCAGGGGCACCGCGGCGCAAAGCTGCGTTACGCGATATTCCGCGCACCTGACCGAGTGGCCAAAGGCACGGTCGTCCTGCTGCACGGGCGCAACGAATCGATCGAGAAATACTACGAGACGATCAATGACCTGACCGCCCGCGGGCTGTGGGTCGCGACTTTCGATTTTCGCGGACAGGGCGGTTCGCAACGATTGCTCAAGAACCCGCGCCTCGGACATGTCGCGCGGTTTTCCGATTACGTGCGCGATCTCGAGCTCTTCCTCGAGCAGATCGTGCTGCCGGATACCCGCCTTCCCTTCTATCTCGTCGCCCATTCGACCGGCGGGCTGATTGCGCTTGCAGCGGCGCCGAGACTTGCCAACCGCATCGACCGGATGGTGCTGCTCTCGCCCTTCGTCGGCCTCGGCGGCCAAAAGCTTTCCGCCGGCAAGATCTACCTCTTGTCGGCGCTCCTGCGCTGGACCGGGCTCGGCCGGCTGCGGCTTACCTCCGACTCACCGCTCGCCCCCTTCGAAGGCAATCCCGTCACCTCGGATCCGGAGCGCTATCGCCGCAATCAGGACATCCTGCGCGCTCATCCGGAACTCGCACTCGGCCCGCCGACGGCGCGATGGCTCTACGAGGCACAGACGGCGATGCGGATGGTCTCGGACCCGGCCCACCTCGCTTCGATCATGGTACCGACGGTGATGATTTCCCCGGGAAACGACGAGCTGGTGCCCTTCGCCAGTCAGGAACGCCTCTCGCACTATTTCCGGGCGGCGCAATTCGTGCCCGTCCCGGGCGCCCGCCACGAGCTGCTGCAGGAGCGTGACCGCTACCGCGCCCAGGCGCTCGCAGCGATCGAGGCCTTCATCCCGGGAAGCGACGAGGGTCCCGCCGTTCCCTGAGGACCGGCCCGGAAATCACTTGCCGGAAAGGATGGCGAGTGCCTGCGCGTGCAGCGCCTCGTTGCCGGCAGCGACGATTGAACCGCCCGCCTCCGGCCGGCCGCCGGTCCAGGTGGTGATCTTGCCGCCTGCCTGTTCGATGATCGGGATAAGGGCACCCACGTCGTAGGGCTTCAATACCGTCTCGACGACGAGATCGATATGGCCGGCGGCGAGGAGCACGTAGGCGTAGCAGTCGATGCCGTAGCGGAAGAGACGGACCTTATCCTGCACTGCCTTGAAGCGCTCGGCCTCCACTCCCTGAAAGAGATGCGGTGAAGTGGTGAAGAGGATGGCGTCCTCGAGGCGTTCGCAGTCGCGGGTGTTGATCCGCTGCTCGCCGTCCGGCCCGCTGTACCAGGCATGCTCGCCGTCGGCAAAGTAGCGTTCGCCGGTAAACGGCTGATCCATCATGCCCATGACGGCCCGCCCCTTATCCTGGAAGCCGATCAGCGTGCCCCAGACCGGCACGCCGGAGATGAAGGCCCGCGTTCCGTCGATCGGGTCGATGACCCAGACCTGCTCCCGGTCGATGCCGACATTGTCGTGCTCCTCGCCCAGGATGCCGTGCTCGGGATATTCCGACGCGATGATCGTGCGGATGGCCGCTTCAGCCGCACGGTCGCCTTCCGTGACAGGGTCGAAGCCCAGCGCCTCCTTGTTCACCACATTGAGGGGCGAGCGGAAACGCGGCAAGGTTTCTGCCCTGGCTGCCTCGGCGAGGCGGTCGAAGAAAGCGCGGTCGGGACGCATGGGGTTTTCCGTTTCTGGGACGTGACAGACGGACTGTCTTATCCGACTTGTTCCATTTTGCAATGTTCGCGCAACGCCCAAGAAATGCTCAAAATGACGCCATGCACAAAAACATGTCAAAATCTGTTGACTCTTGTGCGGTGCAATATTAGCGTAAGGCCACAGTCTTCGGACTGTAAATACCCTCCTTGGGTGTTTCCTCCCTAGATTTGACCGCGCCCATGGCGCGGTTTTTTTTGGCGTTTGGGCAGCGGCTTATTCGGCGGCGAGCGCGCTGTCGCCCGTATAGCGGGCGACGAACTCCGCCATGCCTTCCATGAAAACGGAGAGCGATCCGGCGAGGGCTGCGAAGTGCGGCCGCTTGGCGAGGTTCGTCTCGTCGACGTAGAGCGCCCGGTTCACCTCGATCTGCAACGCGTGCAGCCCCTTCACCGGTCGACCGTAATGCTCGGTGATGAACCCGCCGGCATAGGGCTTGTTGCGCACGGCGGTGAAGCCGAGATCCTCCAGAAGTGCGATGGCCGCATTGGAAAGATCCGCCGAGGCGCTGGTGCCGTAGCGGTCACCGACGATGAAATCCGGACGGACACCGGTGCCGGCAATGCGGATATTGCCGGGCATGGAGTGGCAATCGATCAGCACGCCGAATCCGAAGCGCGCATGGGTGCGGGCGATCAGCTTGCGCAGGCAGGCATGATACGGCTTATAGATCGTATCGATCCGGGAGAGCGCCTCGGCGACCGGAAGGCGGCGCTGATAGATCTCGACGTTCTCCGCGACGATGCGTGGAATGGTTCCGAGCCCGCCCGCCACGCGAACCGAATTGCTGTTGGCATAGGGCGGCACCGCGTCGATAAACATGCGCGGGTCGAGTTCGTACGGCTCGCGGTTCACGTCGACATAGGCGCGCGGGAAATGGGCGAGCAGCATGGGCGCCCCAAGAGCGGGAGCGGCGGAAAACAGCTCGTCGACGAAGTGATCCTCCGAGCGGCGAATGCCGAGCGCATCAAGCCTCGAGCTTTCCAGAAAGGCCCGACTGTAGCGACGGCCGCTGTGGGGCGAATTGTAGACGAAGGGGATTGTTTGCGTCTCGGGCTCGCGCACCTCGAACAGCTCCGGATCCCAGTACGTCTCCTCCATCGCGCCCCTTCTTTACCAAATCAACAACTTGCAACAATGGATATGTTGCCAGCTAGCCCCGGCGAAGTCCATAGTATAGCAAGCGGCAGGACGGCGCGGACACGCGAGTTCACCGGATGTTTACCCCGGTGGCAGTAGCGTGACGGCCGGAATCCATTCCTTCTATCAGTACGAGTAGCGGTCCATACATGACTCAGAAAATCCTTCTCGCCGAAGACGACAACGACATGCGCCGATTCCTGGTGAAGGCCCTGGAAAAGGCCGGGTACAAGGTCTCTTCCTACGACAACGGCGCCAGCGCCTACGATCATCTTCGCGAGGAGCCCTTCTCCCTGCTGTTGACCGACATCGTCATGCCCGAGATGGACGGCATCGAACTGGCGCGCCGTGCGACCGAACTCGATCCCGACCTCAAGGTGATGTTCATCACCGGCTTTGCCGCCGTTGCGCTGAACGCCGATTCGAAGGCTCCGAAGGACGCGAAGGTGCTTTCGAAGCCCTTCCACCTGCGCGACCTCGTCAACGAGGTGAACAAACTCCTTGCGGCGTAACGGGTTTGAAAAAACTCGTCACAAAACCGAAAAAACCCTATTGACGGGACAGAGGGTTTTGTGGTCTTAAGCCGCCATCGGATGGGCGTGTAGCTCAGCGGGAGAGCACTACGTTGACATCGTAGGGGTCACAAGTTCGATCCTTGTCACGCCCACCATCCCTATTCAGATCAAGGGCTTGCCGAAATACCGGCGAGCCCTTTTTCGTTTCTCCGGATACCTCGGACGAGCCGCGAATCAGTCCGTTCCCGGCCTCACTCCACCTCCGGAAGCAGCTCCAGAAACGTGTGGGGGGCGCCGCCGCTCGCACCGTCGGAGAACTTCGCCGGCGAGGCGACGACCAGTTCCCAGCAGATTTCCGCATCCGCGATCTCTGCGACATGGATCTCCCCCTGCCACGCAGCGGCGACGGTTTCCGGCACCAGGGCGATGCCGAGCCCGTGGCCGACGAGTTCCATGAGGCTGTCGAGATCGCTGACTTCGAAGGCGGTCCGCCGTTCGAGGCGACGGGCGGAGAAGGCGTCGTCGATCAAGCGTCGTGTGCCGCGGTCGGGTTCGAAGTCGACGAAGGCATGGCCGACGAGGTCGGCAAGGGCGATCGAGTTCAGCCGCGCGAGCGGATGGCCCGGCGCACAGACGACCACAAGGTCCTCGCAGGCGATCATGCGGGTGACGATGTCGGGCGGCGTATCGACGACCGGCAGGAAGGCGAGATCGATGAGGCCGTTCCTCAGCTTGTCGATCAGATGCGCCAGCCCGCCCTGGCAGAGCCTGACCTCGACCTCCGGATGCCGGCGATGAAACTCGGCAAGCAGCGCGGGCAGGTCTACGAAGGGCGAGAGACCCTGGACGGTGCCGATGCCGATCTTGCCGCGGCGGGCGTCCTGCACCGCCTGCACGCTGTCGCGCGCCTCCTGCGCGGCATCGAGGACGATCTGCGCCTTTTCCAGCAATGTGCGTCCCGCCTGCGTCAACCGGACCTGGCGGGTGCTGCGGACGAAGAGCTTGGCGTCGAGCTCCTCTTCGAGCGCCTTGATCGCGCTCGACAGCGCCGACTGCACGATATTGAGCTGGCGGGCAGCCACGGTGAAATGCTCGACCTTTGCCGCCGTGACGAAATAGTGCAGTTGCCGAAGCTCCATGGCGACGCCCTCGATTATGCAATTTCAGAGAATAATCGCATCTATATCTTCTATTGGACGGATCAAACAGGAATCTGCATGGTCGCGCTGAACCGCTCGCCGAGACCCTCGGCGAGCGGTATGGACAATTGCGGGCAGTGCGGAGGCTTCCGTTCCGCTCGGCATGGGAGATAAGCATCATGGCCGCGCCAACCCTCGTCATTCCCGATCTCGCCGGCAAGGCGGTCCTCATCACCGGAGCCTCGACCGGCATCGGCGCGGCGCTCGCCCGGGCCTTTGCGGAACAGGGCGCGATGGTCGGGCTCCACTACCACGCGAGCATCGACGCCGCGGAAAAACTCGGCGGGGAGATCGCCGCTACCGGCGGAAAGGTGAAGCTGCTGCAGGCGGACGCAACGCGTTCCGGCGAGATGGCGCGCATCGTCGATGAGGCCGCCGAAGCCTTCGGGCGACTTGATGGTGTCGTCAACAATGCCGGCGGCATGGTCGCGCGGCTCAGCTACGAAGAGATGACGGACGACCACTACGACGCGGTGATGGATCTCAACGCCCGTTCGGTTCTCGCCGCGTCGAGGGCCGCCATTCCGCACATGAAGAAGCAGGGCGGCGGCTTCATCGTCAACACGACCTCGATTGCCGCCCGCAACGGCGCGAGCGGCGGTGCCGGCATCTACGGCTCGGCCAAGGCCTTCGTCGCCAATGTCACCCGCGGCATGGCGAAGGAACTGATCGCCTACGACATCCGCGTGAATGCCGTGGCGCCGGGCGTCATCCTGACGCCCTTCCACGAGCGTTACTCGACTGCGCAGCAACTGGAAGCCCAGCTCGCAACCGTACCGCAAAAGCGTTTCGGCACGCCCGAAGACTGCGTCGGTGCCTACCTGTTCCTCGCCTCGAAGTCGCTGTCCGGCTACATGATCGGCCAGACGCTGGAGGTGAACGGTGGGCAGTTGATGCCCTGACCGATCCTACTACACACGCAAACACATATCCGGAGGATACCCAATGACGAAACGCATCGTCTTCACCGGCGGCAGCGGCAAGGCCGGTCGCCACGTCGTTCCCTATCTCGTTGACAAGGGCCACGAGGTGCTGAACCTTGATCAGGTGCCGCTCGACCATCCTCGCGTCAATACGCTGTTGACCGACGTCAGCGACGGCAGCCAGGTGTTCAACGCGCTTTCGATGCATTTCGGCTTCGATGGCCTCGAGACCGGCAAGGGACCGGCGCCGGTCGACGCGGTGGTGCACTTCGCAGCAATACCTCGCCTGATGATGCGCCCCGACAACACGACTTTCCTGGTCAATGTCGCCTCCACCTACAACGTCATCGAGGCGGCGGTGAAACTCGGCATCCGCAAGATCATCATCGCCTCGAGCGAGACGACCTACGGCGTCTGCTTCGCCGAGGGCGACAAGGACTTCCACCAGTTCCCGCTCGAAGAAGACTACGACATCGACCCGATGGATAGCTATGGCCTCTCCAAGGTGGTCAACGAGAAGACCGCCCGCGCCTTCGCGATGCGCTCCGGCGCCGACATCTACGCGCTGCGGATCGGCAATGTCATCGAGCCGCATGAATACGACCGCTTCCCGGCCTTCATCGCCGATCCGCCGTCGCGCAAGCGCAATGCCTGGAGCTATATCGACGCGCGTGACCTCGGCCAGATCGTGCATCTGTGCGTGGAAAAGGACGGGCTCGGCTACCAGGTCTTCAACGCCGTCAACGACACGATCACGGCGAATGAGCCGACCGCCGAGTTCCTGAAACGCTGGGCACCCGGCACACCGCACAGCCGCCCGATCGAAGGCTTCGAGGCCCCGATTTCGAATCGCAAGATCCGCGAGGTTCTCGGCTTCAGGGAAGAGCACGATTGGCGGAAATACGTCTCCGCCTGACGAAATCGCCGGCCGGTACCGCCATCATCAGCGGAACCGGCCGTTGCCTCACTCGGCTGGGCCGATCGACAGTTCGATCGGTTCGAGCCCGTCGATGCCGCCGGTGATCCTGTCGCCGGCGACAACCGGACCGACGCCCGCGGGTGTGCCGGTATAGAGAAGGTCGCCCTGTCTCAGGTGGTAGTACCGCGACAGGTGGCTGATCAGCTCCGGAACCGACCAGGCGAGCTCGGAAAGCCGTGCATCCTGACGCATCTCATCGCCGACCTTGAGCCAGATGCGCTGGTCGCCGATGCCGGGGAAGGTCGCGGCTTTGGTGACGCGGCCGATTACCGCCGAATTCTCGAAGGCCTTGCCGAGGTCCCACGGCCGCTGCTTGACGCGGGCCGCCTGCTGAAGGTCCCGCCGCGTCATGTCGAGGCCACAGGCGTAGCCGTAGATCGCCTTCGCCGCCTCTTCGGTGCCCGCCTTGAACAGCGGCGCACCGATCGCAACCACCAGTTCCATTTCATGATGCAGGTTGCTCGTTCCCGGCGGATAGGGAATTTCAGCCCCGGAAAGCACGATCGCGCTCGCCGGCTTGGTGAAGTAGAACGGCTCTTCACGATCGACCTCGGCGCCCATCTCTGCCGCGTGCGCCGCATAATTGCGGCCGACGCAGAAGATCCGATGGACGGGGTAGCCGGCGTCTTCCCCCTCGACCGGCACGACTGGCGATGCCGGAATCTCGAACAATGCCTTCATTTGTCTTCGCTTGCTCCTTGAACATGGATCCGCAAACCGGCGGATGTGCGTTCAGGTATGCACCAGCGGCGTCTTCGGCGCAAAAGCAAACTCGACATCGGTCACGGGACGGAACCACAGACCACTATCCGACAAGAAAAAGCAACCTAAAGGTGAGAAGAACCAACAAAAGTAATCCTCACTTGCTTCAAAGTTGCCAAAGATCAATTCACCGGAAAGGTTGCGCACGACCTAACGTCAACTCTCACGGGTGGGTCTTTTTTGTTCGCACAAATGACGCTAGACGGAAGGAATCGAACTGTGGGGGGCACATTTTCGAGATGCTTGAAATCTATGAAATGCCGGGGCACCTGATTCGCCGTCTGAATCAGGTTACTGTATCGTTGTTTGTCGAAGAAACATCCAAGGAAGGCTTTGATCTGACGCCGGTGCAATATGCCGCGCTGATCGCGATCAATTCCATGCCGGGCCTAGACCAGGCGTCGGTCGCAAGCCACATCGCCTATGATCGCGTGACGATCGGCGGCGTCATCGATCGCCTGGTGCAGAAAGAGCTGGTTCGTCGCGAGACGAATCCGAACGACCGACGCGCGCGCAGGCTCTACCTGACGGAAGGCGGCGCGGAAACGTTGCAGAAGATCCGGCCGATCGTCTGGCGCCTGCAGGAAGAACTGCTGGGGGCTCTCGAACATGCGGAACGCGAGCAGTTCGTGTCACTGTTGCGCAAGGTGGCCGATCATACGAACGAGAAAAGCCGCGCGCCGCTGCGGGTCGACTGGCAGCAATAGGCCCGCTGTCTCGGATCTACGGTACGAGCACGGCCGCGCCCTGGAACCGCCCGGCGCGCAAATCGTCGAGCGCCTCGTTGGCGCGCTCGAGAGGATAGACGGTGGTCGTCGTCCTGACGCCCGTCCGTGGCGCCAGCTCGAGGAACTCGACGGCGTCCCTGCGCGTGAGATTGGCGACCGAGAGTATCTGCCGCTCGCCCCAGAGGATCTCGTAGGGAAATTGCGGAATGTCGCTCATGTGGATACCGCCGCAGACGACCCGGCCGCCCTTTGCCACCACCCGCAGCGCCGCCGGCACCAGATCACCGACAGGGGCGAAGATAATGGCCGCGTCGAGAAGGCACGGCGGCGCTTCCTCGGACCCGCCGGCCCATACCGCACCGAGCGACAGGGCCATGTCCTGGGCTGCCGTGTCGCCGCTACGCGTAAAGGCGTAAACCTCGCGCCCCTGGTGGCGACAGACCTGCGCGATGATGTGTGCGGCAGCGCCGAAGCCGTAGATGCCGATGCGCTTCCCTTCGCCTGCCATCTTCAGTGAACGCCAGCCGATCAGGCCGGCGCACATCAGTGGTGCGACCGCAACCGGATCGTCGAACCCGGCAAGCGGAAAGCAGTAGCCCGCGTCCGCTTTGATCTCGGTGGCGAAGCCGCCGTCGCGCGTATAGCCGGTAAAGCCGGGATCGTCGCAGAGGTTTTCGCGACCGTCCCTGCAATAGGAGCAGCAACCGCAGGTGTGCCCGAGCCAGGGAATGCCGATCCGCATGCCGACCGAGAGGTTTCTGACACCGGGACCGACCTTCGAAACGATGCCGACCACCTCATGGCCCGGAACCAGGGGGAGCTTCGGCCGGGTGAGATCACCGTCGACCACATGCAGGTCGGTCCGGCAGACTGCACAGGCCTCGACGCTTGCGACGATCTCGCCCTCGCCCGGTTCGAGATCCGGCCGCTCTTCGAGCCGCAGGCGCTCGCCCGGCGCATGAAGAACCATCGCTCTCATCCTCAGCTCCTTCCTTTGCCCCGAGCGCCGCCACGCCCGCCACGGGAGGTGGAACAAACCCGGTCGCCAAGACCTTTCCCCAGCCGTCGCCAAGGATCAAGTCGGCTTCGAAGGAAAGTAAAAAAGAACCGTTCACCTTTTGGAGGTATAGCTCTCCCGCCTCCCCCGGACTTGGACAGGCCGGGAAAAAAATGCAACAAACCGGAGGTCGCCGGATTGGCACGCATGATCCCGCTCGGCGGCGAGATCGTGCCGGCGCCCCGCTGATGACGAGCCTGTCCGGCAGAATCGTTCGACGTCCGCCCAACCGAAAGGCAGTGCAGCAATGACCCACAAGATCGTTCCCGTCGTGATGGCCGGTGGCAAGGGAACCCGCCTCTGGCCGTTGTCCCGGGCGACCGCCGCAAAGCAGTTCATACGGCTGATCGGCGACAAGACCTTGTTCCAGGGAACTCTGGACCGTGTCGCCGACACAGAGGCCTATGAGCCGCCCTTGGTCATCACCAACGACGAATTCCGTTTCCTCGTCGCCGAGCAGGCCCGCGAGATCGGCGTGCAACTCTCCGGCATCGTCCTCGAGCCGGAGGCACGCAACACGGCGGCAGCTATCGCGGTTGCGGCCTTCATCATCGGTCGTGATTTCGGCGATCACGCCGTGATGCAGATTCTGCCGTCCGACCACGAGATCATCGCCGACGATACTTATGCGCGCTGCGTCGATACCGCCGCGGAGGCGGCACGCCAGGGCAAGATCGTCACCTTCGGCATCGCGCCCACGGAACCCGCGACCGGTTACGGCTATATCGAGATGGGCAAGGCTTTGGCTGGAGGCGCACATGCGGTGAAGCGCTTCGTCGAAAAGCCACAAGCCGAAAACGCGCAGAAGATGTTGGAGGCCGGCAACCATTTCTGGAACTCCGGCATGTTCATGTGCACGGCGGGTCAGATGCTGGCCGAACTGCGCGAGCACGCACCCGAAGTCCTCGCGGCAGTCGAGGAAGCAGTCGCAGAGGCGGCCACCGACCTCGATTTCATGCGTCTCGGCGCAGCAGGCTTCGCCAAGAGCCCGAGCATATCGATCGACTATGCGGTTATGGAGAAGACGCCGAACGTCGCGGTCGTGCCGGCGCCGATCACCTGGTCCGACCTCGGCAGCTGGGACGCGATCTGGAAGCTCGGCAATCCGGATGCCGACGGCAATGTCGTCGCCGGCAACGCCACCCTGGTCAACACCCGCAATTCACTGGTGATGTCTCGCAATGCGCATCTGGCGGTGCAGGGCATGGACGGCGTCGCCGTGATCGCCAGCGAGGATGCCGTCTATGTCGGGCGCCTCGACGAAAGCCAGGAGGTCGGCAATCTCGTCAAGACGCTCGCGGCGAAGAAGCAGACCGCGCACCTGACGGAGAACCATCCGACCTCGCTGCGGCCGTGGGGCGGTTACACCTCGGTGCTCAACGGCGAGCGTTTCCAGGTCAAGCGGCTCTTCGTCCATCCCGACAAGAAGCTTTCGCTGCAGAAGCACTATCACCGCTCCGAGCACTGGATCTGCGTCAAGGGCACCGCCGAGGTGACGATCGACGACAAGGTGACAATCCTGCACGAAAACGAGTCGATCTACATCCCGCAGGGCGCCGTGCACCGGCTCGGCAATCCGGGCAAGATCCTGCTCGAAATGATCGAGATCCAGACCGGCTCCTATCTCGGCGAAGACGACATCATCCGCATCGTCGACGAATTCGGCCGCAGCTGAGGTCCAGGTCTTCCCGGTCGTCGCCGTGTACCCTGCGGCGACGATCCCCGAGGTCATTTCCCGGCCACCGAGGCTTGCTTCGGGCTCTTCCGGTAGGCACTGTCTGCCGGATTGTCGGTGACGGCCATCTCGGCTATAGCCGGGCCGCGGCCGGACAACGCGTGTGACGCCTGGGGACCTTGAAAGAACGATGACGAGCCTTCCGGCCGCGGGCGACAGCACCGCAGACGAGAGCGGAGCAGGACGGACGGCAGGCTACCGTCCGCTGCCCGGCGTCGCCGACGAAATGGTCGATCCCTCGGGGAAGGTCCGTCCGGTCTGGCGTTCCTTCGTTTCGGCGATCGAAGCGATGCCGGATCACGAACTTCACGAACGCTTCGCCCGCGCCGATCGCTATCTGCGGGATGCCGGCGTCTTCTACCGCGCCTACGGGGCGACCGGCATGAGCGACCGTGCCTGGCCGTTCTCGCACATCCCCGTACTCATCGACGAAAAGGAATGGCAGGGCATCGCCGCGGGGCTCGTCCAGCGTGCCGACCTGCTCGAGGCGATCACCGCCGACATCTACGGCGAGAACAGGCTGGTGCAGGAGGGCTTCCTGCCGCCGGCCCTGGTTGCCGGCAATGCGGAATTCCTGCGCCCGCTCGTCGGCGTGCCGCCGGCCAGCGGCCATTTCCTGCACTTTTGTTCCTTCGAGATCGGCCGAGGTCCGGACGGCAACTGGTGGGTGCTCGCCGACCGCACACAGGCACCCTCCGGGGCGGGCTTTGCTCTGGAAAACCGCGTCGCGGCGAGCCGCGCCTTCGCGGAACTCTACGGCGAGACGCGCGTGCATCGCCTGGCCTCCTTTTTCGGCGCCTTCCGCGAGGCCCTGATGGAGCAACGACGGAGTTCCGAGGATCGCGTCGCGGTGCTCACCCCCGGACCGGCGACCGAGACCTATTTTGAGCACGCCTTCATCGCCCGTTATCTCGGCATCATGCTCCTCGAAGGCGAAGACCTCGCCATCGTCGACGGACGGGTGATGGTGCGGACTGTTGCAGGACTGAAGCCGGTCAGCGTGCTCTGGCGCCGGCTTGACGCAGCCTATGCCGATCCGTTGGAGCTCGACCAGGATTCCCGCATCGGCACGCCCGGCATGGTGCAGGCGGTGCGCAACGGCTCGGTCTCCTTCGTCAACGCGCTCGGCTCCGGCATCCTCGAAACGCGCGCCCTGCTCGCCTTCGTTCCCGGCATCTGCCGTCGGCTTCTCGGCGAGGACCTTGCCCTCCCGACGATCGCAACGTGGTGGTGCGGCCAGGCCGCGGAGCGTACCCACGTCGCCGCCAATATCGACCGCATGGTGATCGGCCCGGCCTTTTCGCGGCTTCCGTTCTTCGACGACAACGGCCAGTCGGTGCGCGGCTCGACACTGCTCGACGGCGCACACCACTCGATGACCGAATGGCTCGCTTCCGACGGCGCGCGCCTGGTGGGCCAGGAAGCCGTAACACTCTCGACCACGCCGGCGATGGTGGAGGGCAGGCTCACGCCGCGGCCAATGAGTCTGCGGGTCTATGCCGCCCGGACACGCGACGGCTGGCAGATCATGCCGGGCGGCTTCGCCCGCATCGGCAATGGCAGCGATGCGGCGGCGATCGCCATGCAGTCAGGAGGCGGTGCCGCCGATGTCTGGATCGTCAGCGCCAATCCGGTCGCACCCGCGACGCTGCTCCCGACCGATACGGACGTGCCCCGCAACGTGCCGGGCAGCCTGCCGAGCCGTGCGGCCGACAATCTCTACTGGCTCGGCCGCTACATCGAACGGTCCGAAGGCGCTCTACGCATTCTCCGCGCCTGGCATGCGCGCTTTGCCGAGTCCGCAGATCCCGACCAGCCGTTGCTCGCCTATGTCACGCGCTATCTCTCGACACTCGACATCGCCATGGACCGTGGCGTCCCGGAAAGCCTCGTCGGCAACGTAGACAGCGCCGTCTATTCCGCAAGCAATATCCGCGACCGCTTTTCTCCGGACGGCTGGCTCGCGCTCAACGATCTCGCCAAGACCACCCGGCGCTTCCGCGAGACGGTAAGGCCGGGCGACGACGCCACGCACGCGATGACCATCCTCCTGCGCAAGCTCGCTGGTTTCGCCGGCCTGGTGCACGAGAACATGTACCGTTTCACCGGCTGGCGCTTTCTCGCGACGGGGCGCTATCTGGAGCGTGGCCTGCACATGACACGCCTGCTCGGGCACATGACCGGCGACGACGCTCCGGACGGCGCCTTCGACATGGCGCTCGAAATCGGCGACAATGTCATGACCCACCGCCGCCGCTACAATGTCAGCACCACGCGCCTGACCGTCACCGATCTCCTGGCGCTCGACCCCTTGAACCCGCGCTCGATCCTCTTCCAGCTGAACGAGATCCGCGCGGAGGTGGAGCAGCTCCCCGGCGCCCGGGTGAACGGCCAGATGTCACCCCTGCTTCGCGAGGCGACACGGCTGCAGTCGAGCCTCTCCGTCATGACCGCGGACATGATGGACAGCAACGTCTATCGCGACCTCGAGCGCGATCTGGAACGACTGTCGGACATGCTCGCCCGAACGTATCTCGGTTAGCCCATGCAGTACGATCTCTCGCTTCATATGGGCTATCGCTACGACGTTCCCGCCTCCGGATCGCACCACATCCTGCGGGTGCTTCCACTCTCGCTGCCCGGCAGACAGCGGTTGGTCGCCGGTGCAGTGACGATCGAGCCGAAGCCGGACGAGACGACGCGCTTCACCGATTTCTTCGGCCACCCGGCCACGACGATCGCGCTGCGCTCCCCCCACCAATCTCTCGACATCCGCATGCAGGCACGGGTGATCGTCGATGCCCGGCCGGTCCACGCGGACGTTTCCCCGACGCTCGCAGGCCTCGCGGAAGAGCTCGCCGATCTGTGGTCACTCGATCTCGATTCTCCGCATCACTTCCTGGGACCGAGCCCTCGCCTCGGCGATGTGGCGACGATCGCGGGCTATGCCCGCGCGGGCTTCTATGCGGACCGGACCGTCCGGCAGGTTGCAGAGGAACTCTGCGCACGAATTCATACCGACTTCCACTACGACCCGGACGCCACCACCGTCGATACATCGCCGGAGGATGCCTTTGCGCTGAGGAGAGGCGTCTGCCAGGACTTCGCCCATGTGATGATCGTTGCGCTCAGGAGCCTCGGTATCCCCGCCGGCTATGTCAGCGGCTTCCTGCGGACGATCCCGCCCCCGGGCCAGCCACGGCTCGAGGGCGCCGATGCCATGCATGCCTGGGTCCGCGTATGGTGCGGCAAGGAGACCGGATGGCTCGAACTCGATCCGACCAACGACATCGCCGCCGGCACCGATCACATCGTGGTCGCCTACGGCCGCGACTATAGCGACGTTGCCCCCGTGATCGGTGTGCTCAAGAGCTACGGCGGACAGCAGACGATCCAGGCCGTCGACGTCGTTCCGACGAGCTAGTCCAACATTTTTTCGCGGAGGCGCGAACGGCGCTCCCGCCTCACATCGTCTGAGAAAAACTCGTTCCGGATCATCGGCTTGGCCTCGACCGTTCGCGAGGTGTGTGCGCCTGAGCCTTCGCTCGGCGGGCAAAAGCCCCGGAATCCGGCGGATCGAACAATCGGCTAAAGGAGCTTTCGCTAAAATTTTACCGTTTCGTTTAATTCGAAAGGAAGGTCTGCCGTCTATTAGCTTTTCGTCACCCTTCTATGACGGAAGAACATGATGATCGGCCTCGAAGAGAATAAGCGTACTCTCCTGCGTTTCCTCAGGAACCGCAGTGGCAATTTCGGCGTGATGACCGCGCTGCTTCTGCCGGTTTCCCTTGCCGCGGCAGGCGTGGCGATGGACCTGACCAAGATCGTCCAGGTCAAGGGCGCCCTGCAGGATGCGGCAGATTCCGCAGCCCTCGCCGCGGCGACCGGAATGTCGGGCAAGGGCCTCACGAACGACGAGGCGATTGCGCTCGCCAAGAAATTCATGGCCGCTCAGACGGCCAACAGCGTCGCACCGAGTGCGGCCGAACTCGGCCTGACGGAAGAAGAGATGCAGGCCAAGCTCGAGGAAGCCGCCGTCGGAACGGTCGAGCGCACACCGAACGGCTCCGGCGAAATCTACGACGTGACTGTGAACAGTTACTACGACGTGCCGATGACCCCGTTCACCGGTCTTCTCGGCTACGAGACGGTTCGCGTGAGTGTCACGAGTTCTGCCCAGAGCGCCACGGCCGAGACGAAGAACCCACTGTCGATGTACATGGTCCTCGACCGTTCGGGCTCGATGGGCGAGGACACGAACGAGACCTATACGGGCACGTGCTACACGCGCTACGGCTGGGCCTATTCGTGCACGAAATACTACACCAAGATCGAGGCCTTGAAATTCGCGGTCAGGGACCTGGCGACCCAGCTCGACACGGCCGATCCAGACGCCAAGTATGTCCGCACGGCCGCCGTATCCTACAACAGTTCGATGCAGACGCCGACCTCATTCGCCTGGGGCACAACCAACGTGGTCAAATACGTCAACGCGCTGACGGCCACCGGCGGCACCGACTCATCCGCCGCCATGGCGACGGCCTACAAGGCGCTCTCCGGCAGCACCGAGAATGCTGCGCATGAGAAGATGAACGGCGAGACCAGCCCGAGCAAGTTCATCGTCTTCATGACCGACGGCGACAACAACTACTCGAGCGCAGACACCGCGACGAAGAAGACTTGCGACTCGGCGAAAACCGCGGGCATCGAAATCTACACCATCGCCTTCATGGCGCCGGATCGAGGACGGGCTCTCCTGCAGTATTGCGCCACCGACACCTCGCACTATTTCGACGCCCAGAATGCATCGGACCTCGTCGCCGCCTTCAAGGAGATCGGCGAGAAGGCAACCGAGACAATGACCCGGCTCACCAACTAGGCCGGAGAGTGATGGAAATCTCGGAAAACCGCGTCGGAAACGGCGCGGTTTTTCTTCTTTTCAGGCATCGCGAAAATGCTCCGTCGACGTCCCGTGAGCGGGGCAGCCATTTGCGCGCTTGCGAAATTCGTCTGTTGCACGTGCTTGAGAACGATGCGTAAACTGACATCGGCAACCCTTTGTGGTTGCCGTCCCGCGCAAGGTTTCAACGCAACGAGAGAAGTGCTGGCGAAAACATGACGAAGCCCAAAGGCAATGCCGATCTGCTGCAACCGACACCCCGCATCTCCAGCCCCGATGTTCTTGCCGCGGAAATTATCGAGCACCTGACCTATGGGATCGGCAAGGACGCCAAGGTCGCAACGCCGCACGACTGGCTCACCGCGACCATTCTGGCGATCCGCGGACGCATCATCGACAAATGGATGGACTCGACGCGAGAGACCTACAGGACGAACGGCAAGCGCGTCTATTATCTTTCACTCGAGTTCCTGATCGGTCGCCTGATGCGCGACGCGGTTTCGAACCTTGGATTGATGGACGAGGTCCGCGAGGCACTCGTCTCCCTCGGCGTCGACTTCGACATCATCGCCGAACTGGAGCCGGACGCAGCGCTCGGCAACGGCGGCCTCGGACGGCTCGCCGCCTGTTTCATGGAATCGATGGCGACCGTCGACATTCCCGCTTACGGCTACGGCATCCGTTATGTTCACGGGCTCTTCCGTCAGCAGATGGCGGACGGCTGGCAGGTCGAGCTTCCCGAGACCTGGCTCGCCCACGGCAATCCGTGGGAATTCGAACGCCGCGAAAGCTCTTATGAAATCGGTTTCGGAGGGGCGGTCGAAACGAACGGCGGGCCCGACGAGCCGCGCCGCTATGTCTGGAAGCCCGCCGAGCGGGTCATTGCGACCGGCTACGACACACCGGTCGTCGGCTGGCGCGGCGCGCGCGTCAACACGCTGCGCCTCTGGTCCGCCCAGCCGATCGACCCGATCCTTCTCGACGCGTTCAACGCCGGCGACCACATCGGCGCGCTGCGCGAGAGCAACAAGGCCGAAACGCTGACGCGCGTGCTTTATCCAGCAGACGCGACGCCGGCCGGGCAGGAACTGCGCCTGCGCCAGGAGTATTTCTTCTGCTCCGCTTCGCTGCAGGACATTCTGCGACGGCATCTCCAGCAGGGAAATTCTCTCGTCTCGCTGCCGGACAAGGTGGCAATCCAGCTGAACGACACGCATCCGGCCGTCTCCGTCGCCGAACTGATGCGCCTTCTCTGCGACATGCACGGACTGGACTTCGACCAGGCCTGGGAGATTACCTGGCGGACCTTCTCCTATACCAACCATACGCTTCTGCCGGAGGCACTGGAGAGCTGGCCGGTACCGCTCTTCGAACGCCTGCTGCCGCGCCACATGCAACTCGTCTACGAGATCAACGCCAAGGTGCTGCTCGATGCACGCCGCAGCCGGCATTTCAGCGATCAGGAGATCGCCCACATATCGCTGATCGACGAGAGCGGCAGCCGCCGCGTGCGCATGGGCAATCTCGCCTTCATGGCCTCGCACAGCGTCAACGGCGTCTCCGCCCTCCACACAGAGCTGATGAAACAGACGGTGTTCGCTGATCTTCACAAGCTCTATCCCGACCGCATTAACAACAAGACGAACGGCATCACGCCACGCCGCTGGCTGATGCAGTGCAATCCCGGCCTGACCAACCTCGTGGCCGAGACGATCGGTCCTGATTTCAAGGATGACGTCGAAAAGCTCCGGCCGCTCGACGCCTTTGCCGACGATCGCGCTTTCCAGGAGAAGTTCGCGGCGATCAAACGCGCGAACAAGGAGCGGCTTTCCAATCTGGTGCTGAGCCGCATGGGCGTCCGCATCGACCCTTCGGCGCTCTTCGACATCCAGATCAAGCGCATTCACGAATACAAGCGGCAGTTGCTCAACATCATCGAGGCGATCTCGCTTTACGACCAGATCCGCTCCCATCCCGAACGGGACTGGGTGCCGCGGGTGAAGCTGCTCGCCGGCAAGGCGGCGCCGAGCTACCACAATGCCAAACTGATCATCAAACTGGCGAACGACGTCGCCCGCGTAATCAACAACGACCCTTCCGTGCGCGGCCTCCTGAAGGTGGTGTTCATCCCCAACTACAACGTTTCACTGGCCGAAATCATGGTGCCGGCGGCAGATCTCTCCGAGCAGATCTCGACGGCCGGCATGGAGGCGTCGGGAACCGGAAACATGAAGTTCGCGTTGAACGGGGCGCTCACCATCGGCACGCTCGATGGTGCCAATGTCGAGATGCTTGAACACGTCGGAGAGGAAAACATCGTGATCTTCGGAATGACCGCCGACGAGGTCGCAGCCGCCCGCTCTGACGGCCATAACCCACGGGCGATCATCGAATCGTCGCCGGAACTCGCCCAGGCCCTTTCGGCGATTTCCGCCGGGGTTTTCTCCCCCGACGACCGCGACCGCTTCTCCGACCTGGTCGACGGTCTGTACCAGCACGACTGGTTCATGGTCGCCGCCGACTTCGACGCCTATGCGAAAGCGCAGCGCCAGGTCGACGCGATCTGGACTGATCCTTCTGCCTGGTACGCCAAGACGATCCGCAACACTGCCCGCATGGGTTGGTTCTCCTCTGACCGCACGATCAGGCAATACACCGCGGACATCTGGAGAGCCTGATGACAAAAGCGCCGAAGAAGGTCAGGGAACCCGACAAGGCGGATCAGGTCTCCGCCTCCGAAATCGAGGCAATCGTCAAGAGCAGGCACGAGGATCCCTTCGCCCTCCTCGGCGTCCATGAGACAAAAGCGGGTTTCCGGGCGCGCTGCTTCGTTCCGGGAGCGGAGGCGATCGAGGCATTCGCGCTCGACGGCACGCCGATCGGAACCCTGGCCTGCCTGCATCCGGCGGGCTTTTTTGACGGGCCTGTTTCCATCACCACATTTCAGCCCATCCGCTATCGCGCCGCACGGGGCGACGCCGAATGGATGGTCACCGATCCCTACAGCTTCTGGCCGGTACTCGGCCCCATGGACGACTACCTGCTGAAGGAAGGCTCGCATCTGCGCCTGTTCGACAAGATGGGTGCCCATCCGATGCGTCATCAGGGCGTCGACGGCTTCCACTTCGCCGTCTGGGCACCGAATGCGCAGCGCGTTTCCGTCGTCGGCGACTTCAACGATTGGGACGGGCGCCGGCACGTGATGCGGCTGCGCCGCGACACCGGCATATGGGAAATCTTCGCGCCCGACGTCCGGCCGGGATCGGCCTACAAGTTCGAGATCATCGGCAAGCAGGGCGAGCTTCTGCCGTTGAAGGCAGATCCCTATGCCCGAAAGGCCGAGTTGCGCCCGAAGAACGCGTCGATCACGGCCGCCGAACTCGACCAGACATGGGACGACGAACCGCACCGCAAGCACTGGGCTTCGGTCGACAAGCGGCGCCAGCCGATGAGCATCTACGAGGTGCATCCGGGATCATGGCAGCGCCGCGACGACGGCGGCATGCTGAGCTGGGACGAACTTGCCGAACGGCTGATCCCCTATTGCGTCGACATGGGCTTCACCCACATCGAGTTCCTGCCGGTTTCCGAACATCCCTACGATCCCTCCTGGGGATACCAGACGACCGGGCTCTATGCGCCGACGGCACGGTTCGGGGAGCCGGAAGGCTTCGCCCGCTTCGTCAACGGCTGCCACAAGGTTGGGCTCGGCGTCATCCTCGACTGGGTGCCGGCGCATTTTCCGACCGATGCCCACGGGCTTCGCTGGTTCGACGGCACGGCACTCTACGAGCACGAGGATCCGCGGCAGGGTTTTCACCCGGACTGGAACACGGCCATCTACAATTTCGGCCGCGTCGAGGTTCTCTCCTATCTCGTCAACAACGCGCTCTACTGGGCCGAGAAGTTTCATGTCGACGGGCTTCGCGTCGATGCGGTCGCCTCGATGCTCTACCTCGACTATTCCCGCAAGGAAGGCGAGTGGGTCCCGAACGAGTATGGCGGCCGTGAGAACCTCGAGGCGGTGCGCTTCCTCCAGAAGATGAACACCCACGTCTACGGCAGCCATCCAGAGGTCATGACCATCGCGGAAGAATCCACGTCCTGGCCGAAGGTCTCGCAGCCGGTGCATGAAGGTGGCCTCGGCTTCGGCTTCAAGTGGAACATGGGTTTCATGCACGACACGCTGAGCTATTTCTCGCGCGAGCCCGTGCACCGGAAGTTCCACCATCAGGAAATCACCTTCGGGCTGCTCTATGCTTTCTCGGAAAACTTCGTTCTGCCCATTTCCCATGACGAGGTGGTGCACGGCAAAGGCTCGATGATCGCCAAGATGCCGGGCGACGACTGGCAGAAATTCGCCAACCTGCGCACCTATTACGCTTTCATGTGGGGCTATCCGGGCAAGAAGCTCCTCTTCATGGGCCAGGAATTCGCCCAATGGAGCGAGTGGAGCGAGGCGCGCGCCCTCGACTGGAACCTCCTGCAATACGCCCTCCACGAGGGGATGCGGCGGCTGGTCCGTGACCTCAACCTGACCTACCGCGCCAAGCCGGCGCTTCATGCGCGCGACTGCGAGGGCGACGGTTTCGAATGGCTGATCGCCGACGATCAGGACCGATCCGTCTTTGCCTGGCTGCGCAGGGCGCCGGGCGAAAAGCCGGTCGCCGTCATCGCGAACCTGACGCCGGTCTATCATGAACGCTTTCCCGTGCCGCTGTCGATCGCCGGGCGGTGGCGCGAAATCCTGAATACAGACGCCGAGATCTATGGCGGCAGCGGCAAGGGGAACGGTGGCAGGGTGACCGCCGAGCGCACCCCGGACGGACATATAACCGCGACGCTGTCCCTGCCACCGCTCGCCGTCATCATGCTCGAACCAGAAAACTGACGCGGGAGGGGAACCATGCAGGAAAGAAGAACACAGCCTCTGGCGCGCGACGCCATGGCCTATGTACTTGCGGGCGGACGGGGGAGCCGCCTCAAGGAACTAACCGACCGGCGCGCCAAGCCGGCCGTCTATTTCGGGGGAAAGACCCGCATCATCGACTTTGCGCTCTCCAATGCGCTGAATTCCGGTATCCGCCGCATCGGGGTCGCCACCCAGTACAAGGCGCATTCGCTGATCCGGCATCTGCAGCGGGGCTGGAACTTCTTCCGCCCGGAACGAAACGAGAGCTTCGACATCCTGCCGGCGAGCCAGCGCGTCTCCGAGACGCAGTGGTATGAAGGAACCGCCGACGCGGTCTACCAGAACATCGACATCATCGAGCCCTACGGCCCGGAATACATGGTGATCCTTGCCGGCGACCACATCTACAAGATGGACTACGAATTGATGCTGCAGCAGCACGTCGATTCCGGCGCCGATGTCACGATCGGCTGCCTCGAAGTGCCACGCGCGGAGGCGAGCGCCTTCGGCGTCATGCACGTCAACGAGAAGGACGAGATCATCGCCTTCATCGAGAAGCCCGCCGACCCGCCGGGCATTCCCGGCAAGGAGGATTTTTCGCTCGCCTCGATGGGCATCTACGTCTTCCACACGCGTTTCCTGATGGAGTGCCTGCGGCGCGACGCCGAGGATCCGAAATCGAGCCGCGACTTCGGCAAGGACATCATCCCCTACATCGTCGAGAACGGTAAGGCGGTCGCCCACCGCTTCGCGCGCTCCTGCGTGCGCTCGGAAGGCGAGCATACGCCCTACTGGCGCGACGTCGGGACGATCGACGCCTACTGGCAGGCGAATATCGACCTGACCGACGTGGTTCCGGAACTCGACATCTACGACAAGTCCTGGCCGATCTGGAGTTATGCGGAGGTCACGCCGCCCGCCAAGTTCGTGCACGACGACGAGGGACGCCGCGGCTCCGCCATCTCGTCGCTGGTTTCGGGCGACTGCATCATCTCCGGCTCCTCGCTCCACAAGAGCCTTCTCTTCACCGGCGTGCGCGCCAATTCCTATTCGCGACTCGAGGGTGCGATCGTGCTGCCGCGGGTGGTGATCGGCCGCCACGCGCGGCTGACCAACGTCATCATCGACCACGGGGTGGTGATCCCCGAGGGTCTCGTGGTCGGCGAGGACCCGGAACTCGACGCACGGCGCTTCCGTCGGTCGGAAAACGGCGTCTGCCTGATCACCCAGACCATGCTGGACAAACTCGAAGCGGGAAGCTGATGAAAGTTCTTTCGGTTACGTCCGAGCTCTATCCCTTGGTCAAGACCGGAGGGCTTGCCGACGTTGCCGGCGCCCTGCCGCTGGCGCTGATGGCGCATGAGATCGAGATGAAGACGCTGGTGCCGGGTTATCCGGCGGTCATGCGCGTCATCGGCAAGGCAGAGGAACGGCTCGTTCTTCCCGACGTCTTCGGCGTCGAGGCGCGCGTGCTGGAGGTGAAACACCAGGGCCTCGATCTCCTCGTGCTCGATGCCCCTGCCCTGTTCGACCGCACCGGCGGACCGTATCTCGACCAGAACGGCGCGGACTACGGCGACAACTGGAAGCGCTTCGCCCTCCTCTCGAAGATCGGCGCCGAGATCGCCGCCGGCGCGATCGAGGGCTGGCAGCCCGATCTGGTGCACGCCCACGACTGGCAGGCGGCGCTGACGCCGCTCTACATGCGCCATTCGGCAGCGGCCGGCACGCCCTCGGTTATCACCATCCACAACATGGCTTTCCAGGGCCAGTTCTCCTCCGACCTCTTCGCCCATCTCGGCCTGCCGGACCCCGCCTACATGGATTCGCTCGAATATTACGGGCGTGTGAGCTACCTGAAGGGCGGACTGACATCCGCCGCCGCAATCACCACGGTCAGCCCTTCCTATGCCGAGGAAATCCTCACGCCGGAGTTCGGCATGGGGCTCGAAGGCGTGATCGCGAGCCGCGTGGAGGATTTGTACGGCATCGTCAACGGGATCGACGCGAGCGTCTGGAACCCGGCGAGCGATCCACTGCTCGTCGAAAACTACACGGCGGCGTCCCTGCGCAAGCGGGCGGCGAACCGCGCGGCGGTGGCAAACCATTTCGGCCTCGATGACGACGACGGCCCGATCTTCTGCGTCGTCTCCCGGCTCACCTGGCAGAAGGGCATGGATCTTCTCGCCGAAGTCATCGACGACATCGTCGCTGCCGGCGGAAAGCTCGCGGTGCTTGGCACGGGCGATGCCGCGCTTGAAGGCGCCATGCGCGCCGCAGCCGGTCGCCACAACCGGCGCGTCGGCGTCATCATCGGCTACGACGAGCAGCTTTCCCACCTCATGCAGGGAGGGGCAGACGCAATCCTCGTCCCTTCCCGCTTCGAGCCCTGCGGGCTCACCCAGCTCTATGCGCTCCGTTACGGCTGCGTGCCTGTGGTCGCGCGGACGGGTGGCCTCGCCGACACGGTCATCGATGCGAACGAAGCCGCTCTTGGCGCGCGGGCCGCCACAGGCGTGCAGTTTTCTCCGATCAACGCCGATGGGCTGCGGCAGGGCCTGCGGCGCGCGATCCGCCTTTACGGCGACGCCAAACTTTGGACCCAGATTCAGAAGCAGGGTATGAAATCAGACGTATCCTGGGGCAAGAGCGCCGAGCGGTATGCGGACCTCTACCAACGCCTCGTTCAGAAAGGCCATTGATTATATGATTAAAACCGTTGCGACAAAACCTTACGGCGACCAGAAGCCCGGCACCTCCGGCCTGCGCAAGAAGGTTCCTGTTTTCCAGCAGGAGAATTACGCGCAGAACTTCATCCAGTCGATCTTCGACTCGCTCGAGGATTTCGAGGGCAAGACGCTGGTGATCGGCGGCGACGGGCGCTACTTCAATCGCGAGGTCATCCAGATCGCAATCAAGATGGCGGCGGCCAACGGTTTCGGCAAGGTCATGGTCGGCAGGGGCGGCATCCTTTCGACGCCCGCCGCCTCGAACCTCATCCGCAAATACAAGGCGTTTGGCGGCATCATCCTTTCGGCCAGCCACAATCCCGGTGGCCCGACCGAAGACTTTGGCATCAAGTACAATACCGGCAACGGCGGGCCGGCGCCGGAGAAGATCACCGACGCGATCTATGAGCGCTCCAAGGTCATCGACAGCTACAAGATCTTCGACGCTCCCGATCTCGACCTCGACGGCATCGCCACGCTGACTCTCGGCGACATGACCATCGAAATCATCGATCCGGTGGCCGACTATGCCGAACTGATGGAAGAACTCTTCGACTTCCCCGCGATCCGCAATCTCTTCAGCCTCGGCTTCCAGATGGTCTTCGACGCGATGAGCGCGGTGACCGGCCCCTACGCAAAAGAGATCATCGAGCGGCGTCTCGGCGCGCCGGAAGGCACGGTTCGCAACTTCACGCCGCTGCCGGACTTCGGCGGCCACCATCCCGACCCGAATCTCGTCCACGCGAAGGATCTCTACGACGAGATGATGGGCGGTGAAGACGCCCCCGACTTCGGCGCGGCCTCCGACGGTGACGGCGACCGCAACCTGATCATCGGCCGCGGCATCTTCGTCACCCCCTCCGACAGCCTCGCGGTGCTTGCCGCCAACGCCCAGCTCGCCCCCGGCTATTCCGACGGCATCGCCGGGATCGCCCGTTCGATGCCGACCAGCATGGCCGCCGACAAGGTCGCCGAGAAGCGCGGCATCGGGATGTACGAGACGCCGACCGGATGGAAGTTCTTCGGAAACCTGCTCGACGCCGGCAAGGTGACGATCTGCGGCGAGGAGAGCGCGGGTACCGGCTCCGATCACGTGCGGGAGAAGGACGGCCTCTGGGCCGTGCTGCTTTGGCTCAACATCCTCGCGGTCCGTGGCGAGAGCGTCGAGGACATCGTCAACCAGCATTGGGCGACCTACGGCCGCAACTATTATTCCCGTCACGACTACGAAGACGTGGATTCCGATGCCGCGAACGGTCTGATGGCGGCGCTGCGCGAGAAACTGTCCGCGCTTCCCGGAACGAAGATCGGCGACCTCATCGTGGCGACGGCCGACGATTTCGCTTACCACGACCCGATCGATCAGTCGGTCTCCAAGAACCAGGGCATCCGCGTGCTGTTCGAAGGCGGCTCGCGTGTCGTCTTCCGCCTCTCGGGCACCGGTACCTCGGGGGCCACGCTGCGCGTCTACATTGAGCGTTACGAGCCGGACGCCAACCGCCACAATCTCGAAACCCAGGCAGCGCTGGCCGATCTCATCGCTGCCGCGGAGACCCTTGCCGACATCCGGGTACGCACCGGGCGCGACACACCGACCGTGATCACCTGAGGCAAATATCGATGACCAGCTTTCCGTCCGGTGGCGTCGCGCTGACGGCGAAGGGATGCGATTTCGCCGTGTGGTCGCACCATGCGGAACGCGTGGAACTCTGCCTTTTCGACTCGGCCGGCGACGTGGAAATCTGCCGCTTGCCGATGACTCGCGACCAGAACGGACATCATCGCCTGCATGTCGAGGGTGTCCGGCCGGGCACCCGCTACGGCTATCGCGCCCATGGGCGCTATGTTCCCGATCAGGGCGACTGGTTCGACCCGTCGAAGCTTCTGGTCGATCCGTACGCCAAGGAGATCGACCGCCCGTTCAGGCAGGATCCCCGCCTCGGCGTCTTCGGGGAAAACACCGATTCGCTCGTCCCGAAGGCGATCGTCACCGAAGACGTGGCGGTCACGCGCAAGCCGCCGCTCTTCGCGCCCGGCGGTTTTATCTACGAAGTTCCGGTCAGGGCTTTCACGATGCTCCACCCGGACGTGCCGGAGCACCAGCGCGGCACGATCGCTGCACTTGCCCATCCAACCGTCCTCTCGCACCTGAAGAGGCTGAAAGTCGACGCGGTCGAGCTGATGCCGATCGTCGCCTGGCTCGACGAGCGCCATCTCGGGCCGCTCGGCCTCGTCAACGGCTGGGGCTACAATCCCGTTGCCATGATGGCGATCGATCCGCGTCTTGCGCCCAGCGGCGTCGCCGAGCTTCGCAACACCGTCGCAGCACTCCACGCCGAAGGAATCGGCGTGATCCTCGACGTCGTCTTCAACCATACGGGAGAAGGCGACAGGCATGGCGGCACGCTATCGCTGCGCGGCCTCGACAATCTCTCCTGCTATCGCCATCTGCCGGACAATCCGGGCGTGCTCGTCAACGACACCGGCTGCGGCAACACGCTCGCCTGTGACCACGTCTACGTTCGCCGGCTGATCCTCGACAGCCTGCGCCATTTCGTGCTGCATGCCGGCGTCGACGGCTTCCGCTTCGACCTCGCGCCCATTCTCGGCCGCACGGCGCGCGGTTTCCACACCACCGCCCGCACCCTGCACGCCATTGCTTGCGATAGCGTGCTCGCCGACCGGGTCCTGATCGCCGAGCCGTGGGACGTCGGGCCGGGCGGTTACCAGCTCGGCAACTTTCCGCAACCGTACCTCGAATGGAACGACAGGGCGCGCGACACCGTCCGGCGTTTCTGGCGGGGAGACGATCATATGCGCGGCGCCTTCGCGACCGCGCTGGCCGGCTCGCAGGACGTCCTTGCCCGGCATGGGGAGTCGGTCTCGCGGACGGTTAATTTCATCGCCGCCCATGACGGTTTCACTCTTCTCGATCTCGTCTCCCATACCCACAAGCGCAACGGCCGCAACGGCGAGAACAACCACGACGGCCATGACGAGAATTTCTCCTGGAACAACGGTGCCGAGGGGGCGACGGATGATCCGGAGATCGTCCAGCGCCGCCGCCACGACGTCGCCGCGCTCATTTCGACACTGTTCTCCATGCGCGGCACGATCATGCTGACGGCCGGCGACGAGGGCGGGCGAACCCAGCACGGCAACAACAACGCCTATTGCCAGGACAACGAAATCACCTGGATCGACTGGCAGGCGATGGATCGCGGCCTCGTCAATCACACGGCCGTCGCCTCCGCACTGCGCAAGCGCTTCGACGTTTTCTCCGGCACCGGCTTCTTCACCGGCGAGAACGGCGATGTCGAGTGGATGAATGCCGCCGGCGAGCCGAACACCATTCCCGACTGGGAGGAAGCGGAAGGCGCGACGCTCTCGATGATCCTGAAGACCCGTGACCGGGAAACCGGACATGACGTCCGCATCGCCATCCTTTTCAACCGGGCGCAGCGCCCGCGTCATTTCGTGCTGCCGCAGACACCCGGCCTCGTGTGGCACAATCCCTTTTCCGGCGAGAAGCTCACCTCTATCATGCTGCAGCCGCGAACAGTGGCCTTGTTCATCGAGTACTAGATCAAATTGACTGGCATTGGTCCGGTGTCCGCTACACGCTATGAAAGAAGATATACTGTGGCTGGTGATATCGCTCTGCGGAACGCCGGCATCCAAACGACAAAGGTATTTCAGACAATGAAAAATTCAGTGAGGACCCATGCCGCGTGAGATTTCACTTTCGGATGTCGCGGGGCTCGTCGGGCAGGAAATCGGCCTTTCCGACTGGATCACCGTCGACCAGTCGATGATCGACGCCTTTGCCGGTGCGACGAACGACCACCAGTTCATCCATGTCGACCCGGCACGCGCCGCAGCCGAATCGCCCTTCGGCGGAACGATCGCCCACGGCTTCCTCACCTTGTCGCTGCTCTCGACGATGAACTACGACTGCCTGCCGGTCATCCGCGAGCAGACCATGGGCATCAACTACGGCTTCGACCGCATCCGCTTCATGTCGCCGGTCAAATGCGGCAAACGGATCCGCGGCCATTTCGTCCTGACCGAGGCGCGCTTCCGCGGCGCCGGCATGATGATGACGACCTACGACATCAGCATCGAAATCGAAAACGAACGCAAGCCGGCGCTGACCGCTACCTGGATCACCATCGTGCAGTTCGATCCGAAGGACCGACCGGAAGGAGTCTGACGATGGAGAAGCCGGAAGTCATCAGGCGATCCTTCCTGCGGCAGGCACAATCCTGCGACGACCTCGGCTCTCCCTTTACCGCCCGGCTCTGCCGGCTGGCGGCATTGCGGCTCGACATGCAGACGACAGTCGGCAGCCGCATCCTCAACTGGGCCGGGGACCCGTCTTCGTCGCGCGACGCGCTCGCACTGCGTCTTGCCGGCTCCCTGCACGCACTGGTGCTCTCCGGCAGGGCACCCTCCCTCGCCGCAACTTACCCGCCCCACGCTGTCGATGACGACGCGCTGTGGGCCGCCTGCGAGGCGGCGTTCCGAAAGCACGAAGCGTTCATTCTGGAGCGACTGAAATCTGCACCGCAGACCAACGAGGTTCGCCGTTCCGCTGCCTTGTTGCCAGGCTTCCTGACCATCGCCGCCTTGACCGGCAAGCCGCTCGTGCTCTCGGAAATCGGGGCGAGCGCCGGGCTGAACCTGCAATGGGACCGTTACCGCCACCGTCTCGGCAATTCCGTCTGGGGACCGGACTCGACGGTCGTGCTCGAACCGGACTGGCAGGGTGACGCGCCGCCGACTGCCGACCTTTCCGTCCTCGACCGCGCGGGCTGCGATCTCAATCCGCTCGATCCCTCCTCCACCGAGGACCGCCTGCGGCTTGCCTCCTACATCTGGGCAGATCAGACGGACCGGCTGGAGCGCACGCGCAATGCGCTCAAAATAGCTCGAAGCAACGGCCTCACGGTCGAGCGCGCAGATGCCATCGACTGGCTACGACGGCGGCTCGCCGTCCCTCGGCGGGCGGCCGCGCACGTGATCTATCACACCATCGCATGGCAGTACCTGCCGGAAACCTTGAAGGAAGAAGGCGAAACATTGATCCGCAAGGCAGGACGGGAAGCGTCGGATGAGGCACCGCTCGCCCGGTTGCAACTCGAGGCTGACGGCAAGCCCGACGGGGCGGCATTGACGCTTGAAATCTGGCCGTCAGGCGAACGCCGGGAGATTGGCCGTGCAGACTTCCACGGCCGCTGGATCAAATGGAAAGGCTGGGCAGGCCTCTGAGCGGCCTGCCCCGTTTTCGTCAGGCGGCAGCGTCTTCCGCTGCTTCTGCGAGCAGGCCGAAGGCATAGTCCGCAAACGAGCGCCAGCATTCGACGCGGAAGGTTTCCTCATCGACGCGATGAAGCACGATCTCGATCTTGCCGAGCACGGTGCGTGCGGCAGCTCCGACCGGGAAGGTCGCGAGGGACAGGTCGAGCGAGCAACCGCCGTTGAGTGTGTTTTCCGCACCCGGCCCCGAAACGATGATCGCGGTGTTGCGGTGGGAGACGTCAGTTGCGGCGTGCACCACGCCCGCCTCGGCACAGGCGGCCATCAGGCCGCCCTGTTCGTCGATCACCAGCCATTCGTCCGGCCCGAGCCAAAGCGCCGTGCGGCCCTTGGCTGAAGCCGACGTCTTCGGCTTGACCGGGAGCTTGACGCCGAGTGCCTTCGACAGACCGGCCACGGCATCCGCTCCCGCCCGCAGCGAGATACGCTCCGCCGGAACCGCCGGCGTCAGCCGGACGACCGTCGATCCGCCATGGGCGCCTTCCAGCACCGATTTCCGAGAAGCCGCCATGAGATCAGCCATGGATGCGTACCCCTTCCTTGTCAAAGAACACCATGTCCGTCACCTCGACGGCGATGGTCTTGTCGGCCATCGGAACATAGAGCGTTTCACCCATGCGGCTGCGCCCGCCTGCCACCATCGCGATCGCGATCGACCGGCCGGCATTCGGCGACCAGTAAGAGGAGGTGACATGGCCGAGCATGGTCATCGGCTTCGGCTGGTTCGGATCGGCGACGATCTGGCCGCCTTCCTCCAGCACCGTGTTCGGGTCCTTCGTCAGGAGGCCGACCAGTTGCTTGCGGCCTTCCATGACGAGATCCGGACGCTTCAGGCCGCGGATGCCGACGAAGTCCGTCTTCTTCTTGGAGACGGCCCAGGCGAGGCCGGCATCGTCGGGGGTCAACGTCCCGTCGGTGTCCTGACCGACGATGATGTAGCCCTTCTCGGCGCGCAGGACGTGCATGGTCTCGGTGCCGTAGAGGCACGCACCCATGCTTTCCGCCCGGTTCCAGACGGCTTCCAGGACCGATGCACCGTAATCCGCCGGCACGTTGATTTCGAAGCCGAGCTCACCCGTGAAGGAGACGCGGAAAAGACGCGTCGGTACTCCGCAGAACTTGCCTTCGGCGACGCTCATGTGCGGGAAGGCTTCGTTCGAGATGTCGATACCTTCGACGAAGGGGGCGATGATGTCGCGCGCCTTCGGTCCCTGCACCGCGATCACCGACCACTGTTCGGTGGTCGAGGTGAGCCAGACCTTCAGGTGCGGGAATTCCGTCTGCAGGTAGTCTTCCATGTGCTGGAGGACGCGCGGCGCGCCGCCGGTCGTCGTGGTGACGTGGAAGCGGTCCTCGGCGATGCGGCCGACGACGCCGTCGTCATAGACGAAACCGTCCTCGCGGGTCATGATGCCGTAGCGGGCCTTGCCCGGCTTCAGCGTGTCCCACGCATTCGTGTAGAGAAGGTTGAGGAAGGTCGCGGCATCC
Organism: Ciceribacter thiooxidans; assembly: GCF_014126615.1. Taxonomy (NCBI): domain Bacteria; kingdom Pseudomonadati; phylum Pseudomonadota; class Alphaproteobacteria; order Hyphomicrobiales; family Rhizobiaceae; genus Ciceribacter; species Ciceribacter thiooxidans. The sequence continues at coordinate 589,997 of NZ_CP059896.1, read as the reverse complement.
GGGCCGACCACCTCGATCTTGCCGAGCGTGGAGGCATCGAAGACGCCTGCCACGTCGCGAACCGTCTTGCACTCGCGGTTGACCGCCTGGTGCATGTCCTCGCCCGCTCGCGGATAGTACCAGGCGCGCTTCCAGTTGCCGACGTCCTCGAACTCGGCGCCTTGCGCCGCTTCGAAGAAATGCATCGGCGTCTTGCGGGTCGGATCGAAGAGATCGCCGCGCGAGTGGTTGATCAGCGTGCCGAAGGTCACCGGCGTGTAGGGCGCACGGAAGGTGGTGAGGCCCACCTGCGGGATCGGTCGGCCGAGCATTTCGGCCGCGATCGCCAGACCGTGCATGTTGGAAAGCTTGCCCTGGTCGGACGCCATGCCGTTGGTGGTGAAGCGCTTGATGTGCTCGATCGAGTGCATGCCCTCGCGCACGGCGAGGCGAATGTCCTTGGCACAGACGTCATGCTGGAAATCGATGAAGGCCCTGACGGTGGTGTCAGGTCCCGCCCCTTCCGCAGCGCCGATCATGCCGCCGGTCCAGTCGAAGGCGTTGCTGCCCGAAAACTGCACCGCGGTAGCACCGGCGGCACCCGCCGCCGCAGCCATCGCCGCACCGGCCGAGGATGCCTCGTCGAGGATCGCTTGCAGGTCGTCGGTGCCGTTGCAGTTGCCGACCGAGACGCAATCCTGCGCATAGACGTCCGGCAGGAAGCGGTCGTTCACGGCGTCGAACTTCAGCTTGCCACGCGACTGCGAGAACAGGTGCACCGACGGCGTCCAGCCGGCGGAAACGAGAAGCGCGTCGACCTCGATCTTGCGCGACGCACCGCCGCCGTTGCGGCGGACGCTCATCGACTTGATCCGGAGACGGCCAGCGGTGTCCACGACGCCGTGGCCGACCAGCACGTCGATGCCGAGTGAACGGGCTTCCGCTAGCACCTTCTCGCCGGGCTTGTCGCGGCAATCGACGATCGCGACGACGGAAACGCCGGCGCGCTTCAGGTCGAAGGCCGCTTCGTAGGCGGAGTCATGGGCGGTATAGACGCCGACTTTGGCGCCGACCGCGACACCGAAGTGGTTCAGATAGGTGCGCCCTGCTGCCGCCAGCATGATGCCCGGACGGTCGTTGTTGGCGAACACCATGTGCCGTTCGATCGAGCCGGTGGCGAGCACGACGCGCTTGGCGCGGACCTGCCACAGCCGCTCGCGCGGCAGCCCCTTCGCGGGCTTTGCGAGATGATCGGTCACGCGTTCGGCCAAAGCCACGAAATTGTGGTTGTAGTAACCGAAGGCAGTGGTGCGGGTGAGAAGGCGCACGTTCGGCATCGAGGCGAGCTTCGCTGCGACGGACTGTGCCCAGTCGTAGCCGTTCTGCCCGTCGACGATTGCCGAGGTGTCGTAGTGGAAAGCACCGCCGACTTCCGCCTGCTCGTCGCAGACGATCACCTTGGCACCGGCTTCAGCAGCCGAGAGGGCGGCAGCAAGACCGGCCGCCCCGCCACCGACCACGAGGACGTCGCAGTGGGCGTAACGGTTTGAATAGTGATCCGGATCGGCTTCCTTCGGCGCGACGCCGAGACCGGCGGCACGGCGGATGAAGGGCTCGTAGACCGAATGCCAGAAGCTCTTCGGCCACATGAAGGTCTTGTAGTAAAAACCGGCGGCGAAGAACGGCGAGGCGAAGTCGTTGATCTCGCCGATGTCGAAGGCGAGGCTCGGCCAGCGGTTCTGCGTGCCGATCTTCATGCCGTCGAAGACTTCCTGCACCGTCGCCCGCACGTTCGGCTGGCGGCGTGCGGCGTCGCGGCTGACGTCGAGCAGCGCGTTCGGCTCTTCCGGGCCTGCGGTCAGGATGCCGCGCGGACGGTGATACTTGAAGGAACGGCCGGCGAGATGCATGCCGTTGGCGAGCATCGCCGAGGCGACGGTGTCGCCTTCAATCGCCGTCAGGCTTCGGCCGTCGATGGTGAAGCGGGCGGTTCTGGCCGGCGTGAGACGACCCTTGCCGGGAATACGGTTGGCGCCGCTCATTTGGCAGCTCCCTTGTCTTGGCTGTTGAGAACGGCGGCGACGTCGGGCTTCGGTTCGCCGGCCTTGTAGGTCATCAGGAACTTGTCGCTCACGGTATCGCGCACCGCATTGAAGAAGCGGCCGCATCCATGGATGTGGCGCCAGCGTTCGAAGATGAGGCCCTTCGGGTTGACGCGCAGGAAGAAGTATTCGGCGAATTCCTCGTCGGAGACTTCGGCGATGTTGGCGGGGCGCACGATGTGGGCCTCGCCGGCGCCGCGGAATTCGAGCTCGGAGCGCTCTTCTTCACAATAGGGGCATTTGATCAGCAGCATGATGAGCGGTCCTCGATATCAGTGCGCCACGGCAGCGGCAGCCGCCTCGTCGATCAGGCGGCCGGTGCGGAACCGGTCAAGCGTCAGGCCGGCGGCGAGACGGTGCGGCTCGCCCCGCGCGATCAGATGCGCGAAGAGATTGGCGGAGCCCGGCGTCGCCTTGAACCCGCCCGTTCCCCAGCCGGCGTTGACGAAGAGGTTCGGAACCGGCGTCACGCTCTGGATCGGCGAACGGTCGGCGGTGTTGTCGGTGATGCCGCCCCACTGACGCATCATCTTGACGCGGCGGAACATCGGGAAGAGTTCGCAGATCGCATCGAGCGTATGGGTGATGATCTGCAGGCCGCCGGTCTGGGAATAGGAGTTATACTGGTCGGTGCCGGCACCGATGACGAACTCGCCCTTGTCCGACTGCGAGATGTAGGCATGCACCGAATTCGACATGACGACGCAGGGGAAGATCGGCTTCATCGGTTCGGAAACGAGCGCCTGTAGCGGCGTCGAATGGACCGGAAGCTTGATGTCGGCCATCGCCATGACGACGGAGGAATGGCCGGCGGCGGAGACACCGATCTTCTTGGCACCGATGAAGCCGCGGCTCGTGTCGACCCCCGTCACCTCGCCGTTCGGGCCGCGCCGGATGCCGGTCACTTCGCAGTTCTGGATGATGTGGACGCCACGGTCGGATGCCGCACGTGCAAAGCCCCAGGCGACGGCGTCGTGACGGGCGGTGCCGCCGCGGCGCTGCAAGGCCGCGCCGTTGATCGGGTAGCGCGCCGTCTTGGAGATGTCGAGCGGCGGGCAATAGGCCTTCGCCTGCTCCGGCGTCAGCCATTCGTTGTCGATGCCGTAGAGAGTGTTAGCATGCACGTGGCGCTTGAACGACTGCATGTCGTGGATGTTGTGCGACAGCATCATCACGCCGCGCGGCGAGTACATGACGTTGTAGTTGAGATCCTGGCTCAGCCCTTCCCAGAGCTTGAGCGAATGCTCGTAGATGTCCATGCTCTCTTCATAGAGATAGTTGGACCGTATGATCGTGGTGTTGCGCCCGGTATTGCCGCCACCGATCCAGCCGCGCTCGAGCACGGCAACATTGGTGATTCCATGTTCCTTGGCGAGATAGTAGGCCGCGCCCAGGCCATGGCCGCCGCCACCGATGATGATCACATCATAGGACGACCGGGGCTCCGGAGAGGTCCACTGGGCATCCCAGCCCTTGTGACCGCGCAGAGCCTCGCGTGCCACGGCAAAAACCGAATACTTGCGCATTTCGCCTCAAACTCCTGTAGTTCAGGCAATTGGGTAGGGCCTTACAAGTCGCAAATCAATATGGCTTGCGAGCGCCCTTTTGCGACGCATTGCCGCCCGGCTTTTGACATGGCCCGCCAAGACGGTGTTTCGCGGGATTTTTCTGCCCGCCGCACCTTCCCCCGTCTGGACTTTCCGAGCCCGATCTGCTATTCGACCGCCAAATCGTCAGGCCTGCGCCTCACGAAGCGATAGATTTTTCGCCGGCGATCTGCTCCGGCGAGGCCACAACTCTAAACCAAAGGAACGGGATAAACGTGCAGGTACTAGTCCGCGACAACAATGTTGACCAAGCGCTTCGCGCTCTGAAGAAGAAGATGCAGCGCGAAGGTATCTTCCGTGAAATGAAGATGCGCGACTATTATGAAAAGCCGTCGCAGAAGCGCGCTCGCGAAAAGGCCGAAGCCGTACGTCGCGTACGCAAGCTGGCCCGCAAGCGGATGCAGCGCGAAGGCCTGATCTCCGCCGGCCGTTCGGGTCGCTGATCCGTCGTTTTTTCGACGTTTTCCGATGTTCTAAGGGCGGGGGCGACAGGTCGCCACCGCTCTTTACATTTGTGAAGTCAAACACCTGCCCTCGTTACGGAAAGCATACCGGAAAATGGTCGTCACTTCTGTTTCCCTTCATGCCCTGGCACACAAGGTGGAGGAGCAGCACCGTGTGCGCTTCGGTTTCGTGCTCGGGACAGCGGCGATCGTTGCTGCCCTCGGGCTTTCGGGCTGCCAGTCGACTCCGACGACGAGCGACATGATCCGCATCGACCGCGCGCAGGGTTCAGAAGAGAACATCGCATCGCTCTCCGCCGTGATCGCGGCAAATCCGCAGGACCCCGAAAGCTATAACGTCCGCGGCTCCGCCTATGGCAGAGCCGGTGAATTCCGCAGGGCCGTCGACGACTTCAACACCGCACTGAAGCTCAACCCGAATTTCTATCAGGCCTATGCCAACCGCGCGCTTGTCCTGCGCAGCATGGGCAAGCCGGTAGAAGCGGCAAACGACTACAGCGCGGCGCTGCGCATCAATCCGAGCTACGACGTCGCCTATATCGGTCGCGGCAACATCTACCGCCAGGCGGGCCGGATCGACGAGGCCTTCAGCGATTTCAACAGAGCGATCGAACTCGACACCACCGATGGGCGCGCCTATCACAATCGCGGTCTGATCTACCAGCTTCGCGGGCAGCACGATAAGGCGATCGACGACTTCTCGAAGGCCATTTCGCTATCGCCGAGCTCGCCCGAGCCGCACAACGGCCGTGGTATTTCCTATCTCGCACTGAACAACGACGACAACGCTTTCGCCGACTTCAACCATGCCATCGAGCTCAACCCGAAGCTCGCCGAATCCTGGGCCAACCAGGCGCTCGTCTATGAACGGCGGGGTGACAAGGCGCGGGCAGCCAAGTCGTTCGCACATGCGCTGTCGCTCGATCCGAAGTACAAGCCGGCCGCCGACGGCCTCGCCCGCACGCGCGGCGCTTCGAGCTGATCTGCGGGGCGATTTGCCCCTTCCCGCTTTCCTGTCGCATAACAGGTCGTCCGTCGGCGTCTTCCTGACTCGGCCGCAGTACGCATTCGCCGAAAAGAAAAGGCCCCGCAGAGCGGAGCCTTTGCAAGCCGTGGCCGAAGGTCGGCGCGGTATCAGCGCGACATGTAAATCCCGGCAACCGTGAGCACGACGAAAAGGACCAGTCCGCCGAGGAAGCCGGCTGCGGTGAAGAAGCCCGCCGCCATCGCGATCATCAGGGCGGCGAGAACGACGGTGCCGTATTTCGCACCGGCGATGAAGAGATCGTAGGTCTTCTCATGCTCGGCATAGTTCATCGATGCGCCGGTTTCGACGGGTCCGGTATGGTGTTCGCTCATGATCTGTCTCCCCTTGAGGCGGCCGCGATTTGCTGATCGATGAAACTGTCGGCCGGAAACTCGGTTCCCGAGGCGGCAATCCATCGCTCTCCCTTTCGTCCGACTTATACCAAGCGCGTCGGAAGTGCAATCGGCTCGCAACTGGCGTTCCGGTCAAAAATGGATGCCGCTGACGGCTCCCTGGATCTGTCCCTCCGCAACGAGCCGCGCGGACGGGCGGATGGTCAGCGGCGGCAACCGCGCCTCGCCCTGTCGACCGAACATCAGCCGGCGTTCGTGCTCCCCGGAATCGAAGAAGGGATAGCGCTTGAGCAGCTTTGCGCCCGTCTTGTGCGTGTCGGTCGCGAGCAGGTTCAGCTCGAGCCCGTAGATTTCAGTCATGCGTCGCTCGATGATGGTGTCTGCGTAGAACACGCGCCTGTAGAAGGCCGAGTGGGCGGGGCGTACATGCTGCAGCACCCGATCCGCCTTGAAATAGGCGGCGGCGACGATGCTCGGGCGCAGCGTGATGTACGGGATCACCGGCAGTTCCGCGGCCACCTGCGGATCAGCGGCGAAACGCGCGGGATCGATGAGCGTCAGCCCCGCATCGAGGAAGTCGTCGATCGCATCCGGGAACACGCCCGAGGACTGGGAAACCGGGTGATCGGGCGTGACGTAGTGCAGCCGGATCGTGCTCACCAGTTCCTCGAAGTAGTAGACGCCGAAGACATAGGCGTGGTCATCGAAGTCGATGTCGTCCAGCAGTCTTGTGCCGCCGACGGGCAGGACATCAGCCGCCTTGTAGGCACGGTAGCGCAGCCGTTCGATGTCCCTGAAATCCTCCGCGCATTCGATTCGCCTGTATTCGACATGGTCGAGAAGCTGCATCAGTCGTCCGGAAAAGCTTTCCTCGACGGAGACATGTACATTCATCTGAAAATCTCTCGGTTAACGTTTCGTTAACCAAAGAATAGCAGTCGCCGGCAGTTTTCACAGTCTCCCCTGCGGAAATGCGCGAATTTTAACGAGATTTATGGTTAACGGAGGGCCGAAAAGGCAGCATACGGCGCAAGAAGAATCAAAAACCCTAAATTTGTACTGGTATATACTTTAGGACTTACTTTTGAACATCAGGCTGCGCCCGCGTTCCGTGCCGCCTTCGCGCTCATCTCCGCTCTCTCCGCCAGCAGGCTGACGGTCTCGGAAGCGACCGGCACCGAATAGACATAGCCCTGGATCAGATCGGCACAGTCATACTTCCGCAGCAGCGCGAGCTGATCTTCCGTCTCGACCCCTTCGATGACGATCTCGAGATCGAGCTGGCGAGACATCGTCACGATGCCGCGAAGCAGCCGGAAGCGGCGGGCATCCTCGGAGATGTCGCGGACGAAGGAGCGGTCGATCTTGACGACATCGACCGGCAGCGTGTCGAGATAGCTGAGGCTCGAGAAGCCTGTGCCGAAGTCGTCGATCGCGATGGTGATGCCATGCGCGCGCAACTGCTCCAGAATGAGCCGAACATTGGCGACTTCCTCGACGAGGCTTCCCTCCGTGACCTCGAGATGAAGCCTCGCGGGCGCAAGACCGGTCTCCTTCAGCGCATCCATCACCACGTCGATGATCACATCGTTACGCAGGTCGTGCTCGGAGAGATTGACCGACACGCTGATGTGTTGCGGCCATGTCGTGCAATCGCGGCATGCCCGCGTGATCATGAAGCGGGTGATCTCGGAGACGATGCCCATCTCCTCGGCGACATGGATGAACGTGTCGGGCGGGATTGCGCCGCGCTCGGGATGGGTCCAGCGCGACAGGGCCTCGCAGCAGTCGAGGCTCGATCCGTCGAGCCTGTACATGGGCTGGTAAACGACATCCAGGGAGCCGGCAGCCACCGCCGCCGCAAGATCCGTCTTGAGGCGCTGCCTCTCGACGTAGCGGGCGTCCATCTCCTGCGCGAAGACGGTGAAAACGCCCCTGCCGCGGGATTTCGACTCGTAAAGCGCCAGGTCGGCCTTGATCTGCCACTCTTCCATGCGGAGATTGGCGCTGTCCAGGATCACGGCACCGGCGCTGAACGAAACCGGCGTCATCAATCCCTCGACCTCGTAGTCGGCGCTTGCCGCCGCATGGAGCTCCCGCATTCTCGCCTCCAGGTCGGCGTCTCGCGCAACATTCGGGAAGAAGAGCGCAAAATGGTCGCCGACCAGGTGACCGACCAGAGCCTCGCGACCGGCGAGCGCCTGAAGCCGGTTTGCGATCGCCACCAGCAGCCGGTCACCTGCGAGGTGTCCGCGCATGTCGTTGACGTGCTTGAGATCCGCGACGTCGAGAACCATGAAGCCCACCTCGCCGGGTTGCCGGCGCCTGGCGAGTTCGTCCTTCACCAGTTCGGAGAAGTAGTTGCGATGCGGCAGTCCCGTCAGCGCGTCGAAACGGACCATATGCAGGATCTTCCGGTCGGCACGAACGCGCGCGGTGACATCCTCGAAGATCAGCACGACGCCACCTTCCGGCCGGCGCGTTGCGGAAAACTCCAGGATCATGTCCTCGGAAAACTGCATGACGGCGCGGGAGATCGTCCCGTCCGTCAGCTGGGAGAGCTGCTTCTGGATCAGTCCCGGCATAGAACCGTCGATGAACGCGTGGCGCGTACCGTAGCGCAGGACGACGTCGAGGTCGCAGTTCTTGAGCTGACTTCGGTCTCCGAGGTGAAGGAGTTCGCAAGCCTTGCGGTTGATGACCTCGATCCGGTTGTCCGGGTCCAGCATCAGGAGCCCGTGCGTCATGTTGTTCAGCGCCGTGTCGAAACTGCCGGCGATCTTCTTCATCTCCTGGGAGGCGACCACGTTCTCGTAGAGGAATTCCCGGACACCGGTCGCCATGGACTGGGTCGTGAGCATGAACGGGATCAGCATGATCGACAGCAGCAGCTTGTAGGGGTCGCCGGAGAACATCGCGCCGACGATGATCGGCAGGCAGGCGGCCATGGTCTGCAGGCTGACGGCCATCCGCGAGCCGTAGTTGCGTCCGACCACCGAGACCATGGAAGCCAGGGTGACCGCCACGCAGGCCAGTTCCACGAAGGTGTCCTCGAAGAAGAGTATGGCGTAGCCGCAACCGATACCGAGGATCGCCGCGGTCGACGCCGCTCCGACGACGTACCGAAGCTCCCAGCGGGCTATCTCCTGGCGACTCCACAGCGTCTTGTCGGCCTTGCTGAAGCGGGCGAAAAGCCGGATCCGGTGCGCGAAAACGACGAGGAAAGCGATCGAAAGCCCGATATAGAAGAGATCCCGCGTCTTATGGTAGACGGCCATATAGGTCAGGATATGGGCCGCCATCCCGACGAAGAGCGTCCGGCGATTGCCGAACAGGGACTCGACGAAGGACAGATAGACGTCCGTCGGCACAGCTGCACTTCGAGCCTTCATCCAGGGAGCCTCCTCCGCGACGGAACGGTATAAAGAAGAAATTAAGATTTGATTGCACAAGCATGAACGATTCTCCGCAGTCCAGTGCCCGTGGGACGCGTATCCGGCAACACTTCAGCTGGACGCGACGTGATGAGAGCCCCGGCACAAAGGCCGCCACTCCAAGGCAACCCCTCAAATCTCACCGGAATCGCTTTAGCCTTTAGTCTAATTTCAAAGCGGGACCCACGCCGCCACGACAATATATATTAACAAACACTAATTAATTGCGGAATTTTCTCATTCACACCGCCGACTGTGCCATATCCGCCCAAAACTGTATAGATCGCCAACGTTCCCAACCATTTGACGCGGATCAATGGCCGGATCCGGCGTAGACCTCTGCACAGATGCGGCTGTGGACGGATCATGTACCGGTTGGTCGGCTTGCGGGCTCCGCCGGCACGCACCGCCCTCCTTTCCCAAGCCGGACCATGGCGCGGTTGCGCCATTCCCACCTGTGTTCTATGGGAAATTACAGGTTTCAGGGAGAAAAACCGACATGTCCTTACTATTGGCGATCAGCCGCTTGATCGATGCGATCAACGGCGCAATCGGACGTTGGGTGTCATGGCTGCTGCTTGCCGCCGTCCTCATCAGCGCAGGTAACGCCGTCGTCCGCAAGATGTTCGACATCTCGTCGAATGCCTGGCTCGAACTGCAGTGGTATCTCTACGGCACGGTGTTCATGCTCGCCGCCGCCTATGCGCTGCTCAAGAACGAGCATATCCGCATCGACATCGTTTCCGGCGGCTGGAGCAGGAGGACGCGCAACTGGATCGACCTGATCCTGCACACCATCTTCCTCGTTCCGTTCTCCTTCCTGATGACCTGGCTCGCCTGGCCGTGGTTCTGGAATTCCTACCGAATCGGCGAAATCTCGTCGAGCGCGGGCGGCCTGATCGTCTGGCCGGCGAAAGCCGCCGTTCTCGTCGGCTTCCTTCTCCTGAGCGCACAGGCGGTGTCCGAGATCATCAAGCGCGCGGCGATGGTGTTCGGCTACGTCAAGGATCCGGCCGAAGACAGCCTCGAAGTGACGGGACACTGACATGATCGATTTCATCGCCCACAATCTCGCTCCGATCATGTTCAGCTCGGTGATGCTGATGCTGCTGCTCGGCTATCCCGTGGCCTTCACCCTCGCTGCAGGCGGCCTGATCTATTTCGCAATCGGCGTCGAACTCTCGGCGATCTCCCCCGAGATCCGGCTGTTCTGGCCGCTCCTACAATCCCACCCTGACCGCATATACGGCGTGATGTACAACGACACGCTGTTGGCCATCCCCTTCTTCACCTTCATGGGCCTGATCCTCGAGCGATCGAGAATGGCCGAGGACCTGCTCGACACAATCGGACAGCTGTTCGGTCCGGTCCGTGGCGGCCTCGCCTATGCGGTCATCCTCGTCGGTGCCCTGCTCGGAGCCACCACGGGCGTCGTCGCCGCCTCTGTCATGGCGATGGGCCTGATCTCGCTGCCGATCATGCTGCGCTACAACTACAATCGCCCGCTGGTCGCCGGCACGATCGCCGCCTCGGGCACGCTGGCGCAGATCGTTCCGCCCTCGCTCGTGCTGATCGTGATGGCCGACCAGCTCGGCCGCTCTGTCGGCGACATGTATGTCGGCGCACTCTATCCGGCGATCCTGATCGTCGGCGCTTACTGCACCTACATCTTCGCCGTCTCGCTTTTCCGGCCGCAATGGGCCCCGGCCCTGCCGCTGGAGGCGCGTACCCTCGGCGGCGGCGTCACTTCGCTCCTGGTGATGATGGCTGTGGCGGCAGTGCTTTATTTCGTCGGGCATGAGTACCTGTTCACAGGCATCGCAAGCCCTGACTGGCGCCTGGTCGCAGCCCTCGCCTTCGGCGTCGTCGCAGTCTATCTCGTCGCACTCGCCAACCGGCAGTTCAACCTCAACCTAATCTCGCGGCTCGCGCAGCAGGTCATCATCGTCCTGATCCCGCCGCTTGCACTGATCTTCCTGGTGCTCGGCACGATCTTCCTCGGCATCGCGACACCGACGGAAGGCGGCGCCATGGGCGCCACCGGCGCACTGATCATGGCCGCCCTCAAGGGACGCCTGTCGCTCGGAACGCTCAAGCACTCTCTCGATGCCACGACGAAGCTCTCCGCCTTCGTGATGATGATCCTGATCGGCGCCCGCGTCTTCGGCCTCACCTTCTACGGCATCAACGGCAATATCTGGATCGAGGAACTGCTGACGGGACTTCCGGGCGGCGAATACGGCTTCCTGGTCGTCGTGACGATCATCGTCTTCATTCTCGGCTGCTTCATCGACTTCTTCGAGATCGCCTTCATCATGGTGCCGCTCCTGGCGCCGGTCGCGGACAAGCTCGGCATCGACCTCGTCTGGTTCGGCGTCATTCTCGGCATCAACCTGCAGACGTCGTTCCTGACGCCGCCCTTCGGCTTCTCGCTGTTCTACCTGCGCTCCATCGCGCCGGCAGGACGCTGGAAGGACGAGGTGACCGGCAAGATGATGGACGGCGTCAGGACGCTCGACATCTACAAGGGTGTCCTGCCCTACATCGTGATCCAGTTCATAATGATCATCGTTGTCATCGCCTTCCCGGGCCTCGTCATGCGCTACAAGGCGGGCGTGGAAACGATCAACCCCGACGACGTCAAGATCGAGATTCCGGGCTTCGGTCAGGGCGGGGGCATGTCGCTGCCGCCCCTCGGCCAGGACGGTGGGACCGGCGCACCGAATTTCGGTCTGCCGCCGCTCGGCGGCACCGGATCGCAAGCGCCATCGATGGGCCTGCCGCCGCTCAATCTCGGCGGCGAGCAACCTGCGATACCGGCACCGGCCCCTGCCCCGGGTGCCGCAAGCCCCGGCATGGATCTGAGCCAACCTCCGGTCATCAAGTAGGAAAACGCGAAACGGCGCCCGCGAGGCGCCGCCGTTTCTTTCTCTGGACTGCACTTCCCGCATGTCACGACAAAAAGAAGAGCCCCGGGATCGCTCCCGGGGCTCGGCATGTGAGCTTGCGAACCGGAGCTTAGAGCTTGCCGGCGCGCTGCTGGATCATCATGAAGGTATCGAAGGTGTACTCGCCGAGCTGAGCCCAGAGGTAGGCATCCTTCTTGAACGCCAGCTGATCGTCGTAGACCTTCTTGAAGTGCGGGCTCTGGGCCGACAGGTCCGCGTAGATCCCGACGGCAGCCTGGTAGCAGGCTTCCAGGATTTCCTGGCTGAACGGGCGCAGCACCGTTCCCTCGGCGACGAGCTGCTTCAAGGCCGGCGGGTTCTTGGCGTCGTACTTCGCCATCATGTTGGTGTTGGCGAATGCGCAGGCGTCCTGCAGGATCGCCTGGTAGTTCTTCGGCAGGTTGTTGAACTTCTCGAGATTGAAGAAGCCGTGAACAACCGGGCCGGCTTCCCAGAAGCCCGGATAGTAGTAGTACTTGGCAACCTTGTGGAAGCCGAGCTTCTGGTCGTCATAGGGACCGACGAACTCGGCCGCATCGATCGTACCCTTTTCGAGCGCCGGATAGATGTCGCCGCCGGCGAGCTGCTGCGGCACGACGCCGACCTTCTCCAGCACCTTGCCGGCGAGGCCGGCGATACGCATCTTCAGACCCTTGAGATCATCGACGGTGTTGATTTCCTTACGGAACCAGCCGCCCATCTGAACGCCCGTATTGCCCGCCGGAAGGCCATAGAGACCCTGCGTGGCATAGAATTCGTTCATCAGCGTGTTGCCGTTGCCCTGGTAGAACCAGGCGTTCGACATGCGCGCATTGAGGCCGAAGGGAATGGCGGTGCCGAACGCGAAGGTCGGTTCCTTGCCCCAGAAATAATAGGACGTGGTATGGGCCGCTTCGACGGTGCCGGCTGACACTGCATCGACGGCCTGGAGACCGGGCACGATTTCACCGGCAGCGAAGACCTGGATATTGAAATTGCCGTCGGTCGCTGCTGCGACGCGCTCGGCGATATCGGTCGCACCACCGAAAATGGTATCGAGCGACTTGGGGAACGAAGACGTCAGGCGCCAGGTGATCTTCGGATTTTCCTGGGCAATGGCCGGTGCAGCCAGAACGGTGGACGCAGCAACGCCTGCACCCGTTACCCCGGCCTTCTTGATGAATGAACGACGATCCATAAAAGTAAAACCTCCCTTTAGACCTGCCCCGACAGGAAAGCTCCCTCACCCACCGAGCAGCAGTCCCCGCGAGATAACCATTTTGGATGAACCCTTTCAAGCGCTTGGGCAATATTCTTTCGACCTATAACGGTTGCCAGTTCCGACAATTTCGTTTCTCCACGGAAATGCTGGATATCTCCTGCGTCCACCCGCCTTTTTTGCCGGGTTCCGCCGCCGCAACAGCCTCGGAAAGACTATTGACTTCTCTCGCCGGAGCACGTCAGAAATCGCAAATTACATCCGCTCTTATCCGGAGACCACGATGCCGAAGCCGATCATCGCCATTCCCGCCGATATCCGGGAGTTCGACGGCACCGTCTGGCACGCGGCACAGAATCAATACGTCCGTGCAGCGCTGAAGGTCGCCGACGTGATGTCGTTCATCATTCCGGCCTTCGAGGAGGGCAACGACACGGACGCACTACTCGACCGCGTGGACGGCCTGCTGGTCTCCGGCTCCGCGACGAACGTGCATCCCTCCCTCTATGGCGCGGAGGCGAAGGAGAGCGACGGGCCGTTCGATCCGGCACGCGACGCGACGACACTGCCTCTCATCCGCCGGGCACTCGAGCGCGGCATTCCGCTTCTGGCGATCTGCCGCGGCATACAGGAGCTCAATGTTGCGCTCGGCGGAACGCTCGCGACTGAAATCCACGAGCAGCCCGGCATCTGGGACCATCGCAAGCCGGCCGACGTCGAACGCGACGTCGCCTTCTCGATCCGCCAGGACGTGATCGTCGCCGAGGGCTCCTGCATCGCCCGCTATCTCGGCGCCGGCAAGGTCAAGGTCAACTCGCTGCATCGCCAGGCGATCTCGACGACCGCACCCGGCCTGCAGGTGGAAGCCGTGGCGGAAGACGGCACGATCGAGGCCGTTTCCGTGATTGGTGCCCGCGGCTTCGCCGTCGGCGTGCAATGGCATCCGGAGTACTGGGCCGAGACCGACAAGCCCTCCCGTGCCCTTTTCGAGGCCTTCGGCGAGGCCGTGCGCACCTATGCGAGCGCGCGGGCGCTCACTGCGTGAGGCGGTAAACCGCTACTTAACCGGCTGCGGCGTCTCCGGCACCGGTGTCAGCACCCGGCCGGTCTCAAACCAGGAAAACAGGTTGTCGACGACCAGATCCGCCATGGCGTTGCGCGTCGGTACAGAGGCCGAGGCCACGTGCGGCATCAGCGAGACATTCGGGAAGGCGAGCAGTTCCTCCGGTACGCGCGGCTCGTCCTGGAAGACGTCGAGGCCGGCGCCGGCGATTGTGCCGCTGCGGAGCGCTTCGATCAACGCCTCCTCATCGACCGTCCAGCCGCGGCCGACATTGATCAGGACGCCGTTCGGGCCGAGAGCCGAAAGCACGTCCGCGTTGATCGCCTTGAAGGTTTCCGGCGTCTTCGGAACGATCGAGATCAGCGTGTCGACCGCCTCGGCAAGCGCCGTCAAGGACGGGAAATAGCCGTAGCCGAGGTCGGTTCGCGGGCGGCGGGTGTGATAGCTGATCCTGACCTTGAAGGGTTCGAGCCTGCGCGCGATTTCGCGCCCGATGCGACCGAGCCCGTGAATGCCGACATGCCGTCCCTTGAGCGAGAGCGGAGAAAGCGGAAAAGGCCCTTCCCGTTCCCATCGGCCCTGGCGCAGCCAGGTTTCCGCCTGCGGCAACTGGCGGACGGTGTTGATGAGCAGGGCGACGGCGGTGTCGGCAACCTCGTCGTTCAGCACGTCCGGCGTGTTGGTGACGAGGATCCCGCGCCCCGCTGCCTCTGCGACGTCCACTGCGTCATAGCCGACGCCGAAGCTCGAGATCACCTGGAGATTGGGGAGCCGGGCAATCCAGCGCCCCGGCAGGGCGCCGGAAACGGCGACGCCGCGGACGCGGGCCGCTTCGACCTCGCCGAGTTCCAGATCCGGCCCATGCGGCACGCAGAGAACGTCGAAACGCTCTGCGAGCCTGTCGGTGACCCTCGGATTGATACGGCCGGGCACGAGGATGGTCGGGCGCGGCTGTATCGCCATGGTCTGCTCCTTATCGCTTGATGGGGCCGGTCGACTGGCGGATGCGCATTTCCGGCTTGATGAGATGGATGCCGTCCGGCTCGTGATTGCCCGCCAGTTTATCGAGAAGCGCGCGAGCCGCAAGCCTTCCGACCTCCGCCTGTCCGTTCCAGACCGTCGTCAACGCCGGCGTCGCGATCGACGCCTCCTCGAGGTCGTCGTAGCCGGTGACCGAAATATCCTTGCCGGGGACGAGGCCGGCACGCGCAATGCCGTTCATCAGGCCGATCGCCACGAGGTCGTTCCAGCAAACGGCCGCGGTCGGTTTCTGCGGCAACGAAAGGAAGTGCACGGCCGCCTCGAAACCACCCTGCTTGGTGCGCGGCCCCGGGATGCGCAGCGCCGGATCGACTTCGATGCCCGCCTTGCGCAGCGCGTTGACATAGCCCTGGTAGCGGTCGCGGCCGGTCGACGTCTGGTCGGTGCCGCCGATCATCGCAATGGTCCGGTGTCCGAGACCGATCAGGTGGTTGGTGGCGAGTGAGATGCCGTAGCTGTCGTCACCGCGATAGGTCGGCAGATCGAGGCCCTCCATCGAGCGGGCGATCAGGATCGCCGGCATGCCGTTTTCCTCCGCCAGCATGACGTCCTCTTCCGGTGTGCCGATCGCCGGCGACATGATGACCCCGTCGCCGCCGAGCTGCAGCAGCGTCTCGATGAACGTCCGCTGCTTTTCGACGGAATCGTAGTGATTGGAGAGGATGAAGGTATGGCGGCTTCGATCGAGCTCACTTTCGATGGCCTTGAGAATCTCGCCGTAGAACGGGTTCATGATGTCGTGCACGACGACGCCGATGATCCCGGAACGCGATGTCCGGAGGCTGGCCGCGCGGCGATTGTAGATATAGCCCAGATGACGGGCCTGTTCCTTGATCTTCTCGCGCGTATCGACTGCGACCAGCGGGCTGTCGCGCAGGGCCAGCGATACGGTAGCGGTCGACAGACCGAGAGACTCGGCTATCGTGGAGAGCTTCACTTTTTGAGCCACGTGTCCTCCCGGGGCGATCGCGTTCGCTCGCGGTGGAAACCGTCTCCCTCTCCCGCGATTAAACGTTTTAATTAAACAATTTAATTGCGGATTTCAATTGCTGTTTTCGCGTGCGAAAAGGGCCTCGCTCCTGCGGACCTTCAACGCTTGCCGATGGCGGCCTGCAGGTTCTCCTCGACCGCGAGGAGCAACCGCGACAGCGTCTTGGCCTCCTTGCCGGAAAGGCCCTGGAGCGCCTGCCGCTCGCACGCCTCCGCTGCGGCGGCGATGCGCTCGAGGCTGGCGCGACCGCCGTCGGTGAGAAAGACCTTGGTGAGACGGTGGTCGAGCGCGTCCGACCGCCGTTCGACGAAACTCTGAGCTTCCATGCGGCCGATCGTGCGGGTCATGGTGGGCGCCTTGACGCCGAGCTTCTGGGCAAGCGCCCCCGGCGTTAGCCCGTCTTCATCGGCGAGCGCCTGGACGACGCCGTCCTGGCCGGCATAGAGCCCGCAGTCGGCGAGATTGCGGGAGAGAAGCGTCCTGAGCGACCTGGCCGCTTGCGTGACAAGCGGTGCAAAGGCGGCATCTGCGGTTTCGCGGGCAGCCTCCTTCTTCCGCCCGGCCTTGTCTTTCTTGCCGCTCTTCTTGTCTGACTTGTCTTTCTTCGCCATCTCTATGCTCCGGGAGTGCTCGCCGCCTGCGGCATGATAAGCCGGCTAATCTTTACAACGCATTGAAACGCCGTCCGCAGATCGGATAAAGTCCCGGAATGTCCCGACCCCACCGCAACTTTGCCGAAAACTATCCGACGCTCTCACCGGAAGAACGCCGCGACTGGATCGCCGTCCTGCCGCTCGGCGCACACGAGCAACATGGCCCGCACCTGCCTTTCGAGACGGATCGCCTGATCGTCGAGGGGATCGTCGAGAGGCTGATCGCCGCCCTCCCCGCCGACCTGCCCGTCACCTTCCTGCCGGTGGAGCCGGTCGGCTATTCCGTCGAGCACATGGATGTTCCCGGGACGAGAAGCCTCGGCTATGGCGAAGCCATCGAGCGCTGGCTTTCCATCGCCGGCGATCTGGCGCAACAGGGTATCCGCAGGTTCGTGATGCTGAATGCCCACGGCGGCAATTCTCCGCTGATGACGATCGTCGCCACCGAAGCGCGCGTGCGCTTCGACATGCTGGCGGTGGCGACGAGCTGGACCCGCTTCGGCGTGCCGGAAGGCGTCGTCACACCTGAGGAAAAGGCCATGGGCATCCACGGCGGCGATATCGAAACCTCGGTGATGCTGGCCCTTCATCCCGGCAAGGTCGACATGACGCGGGCCGCCGACTTTCCCTCCCGGCAGGCCGACTACGCCCAGCGTTTCACCCATCTGCGCGCCTACGGTCCCCATGCCTTCGGCTGGAAAATGGCGGACCTCACCCCCCAAGGGGTGACCGGCAATGCGGCGGCGGCAACGGCGGAAAAGGGTGAACGGCTGATCGCTCATGCAGTCCATGGACTCGTCGAACTGCTGCACGACGTTCACGCCTTCGACGTCAACGAACTGCGCTAGAGCCGCAGGAGCAGGCTTCGCCAACAAAGCCTTTGAACTGTCGCACGCCGCAGCCTATATGAACTCAACCGCACCGGGGGCGCCTGTCCGCCCAGTTCACCCATCGAGGTTCCCATGTCCGAAGTTGCAGCGAAACCCATTCCCGTCACCGTGCTCACTGGCTATCTCGGCGCCGGCAAGACGACCTTGCTGAACCGCATCCTCTCGGAAAACCACGGCAAGAAATACGCCGTCATTGTCAACGAGTTCGGCGAGATCGGCATCGACAACGATCTGATCGTCGAGTCCGACGAGGAAATCTACGAAATGAACAACGGCTGCGTCTGCTGCACCGTGCGCGGCGACCTGATCCGTGTGGTCGAAGGGCTGATGCGCCGCCCCGGCCGCTTCGACGGCATCATCGTCGAGACGACCGGCCTTGCCGATCCCGTGCCGGTCGCCCAGACCTTCTTCATGGACGACGATGTCCGTTCGAAGACCGAACTCGACGCCGTCGTGACCCTCGTCGACGCCAAGCATCTGCCGCTCCGGCTGAAGGACAGCCGCGAGGCCGAGGACCAGATTGCCTTTGCCGACGTCGTCGTCGTCAACAAGGCCGATCTCGTGAGCCACGACGAGCTTCATCGCATCGAGGATATCGTCCATGCGATCAACCCGTCGGCCCGCGTCTACACGACAACGCGCTCGGGCGTCGACCTCGCGAAGGTGCTGAACCAGGGCGCCTTCAATCTCGAGCGCGCGCTGGAGAACGACCCGAGCTTCCTCGACCATGACGATCCGGACCATGTCTGCGGTCCGGACTGCGATCACGACCATGGCCATCACCACCATCATGACCATGATCACGACCATCACGGGCACGACCACCACCACCACGATCACGGCCCGTCCGCCATCCACGACGTGACGGTCACCTCGATCTCGCTGCGCGGCGGCGAGATGAACCCGGACCGCTTCTTCCCGTGGATCCAGAAGGTCACCCAGACCGACGGCCCGAACATCCTCCGCCTCAAGGGCATCATCGCCTTCAACGGCGACGAGGAACGCTATGTCGTGCAGGGCGTGCACATGATCATCGAGGGTGATCACCAGCGCCCTTGGAAGGACGGCGAGAAGCGCGAGACCCGCCTCGTCTTCATCGGCCGCGATCTCGATCGCGAGAAGCTCGAAAAGAGCTTCCACGCCTGCGAGGCCGCCTCCTGATGCCAACGGTCGCCCCTCTCGATATCGAAGGCCACGTCGTCACTGCCGCCTTTCTCGGAGACATACCCTTTTTCGCCGCCGCGTCCGGCGCCATCCACCGCCTGGACGGTGGCGACAAGGTGACCGAGGCCCATAAGGGGCTACTCACATGCGTGAAGGACCACGCCAGCCAGACGCTGGTGACCGGCGGCGAAGACGGCAAGGTTCTGAGGATTGCCCATGACGGAAGCGTCAGCACGCTTGCCGAGGTGCCGCGCAAGTGGATTGCCGTCGTTGCTGCCGGGCCGCAGGGCGCTGTCGCTTATGCGCACGGCAAGTCCGCCTTCGTGCGGCTGGCCGACGGAACGGTGAAGGAGTTCACCGAACAGCGGACGGTCGAAGGCATCGACTTTGCGCCGAAGGGGCTGCGGATCGCGCTTGCCCGCTACAACGGCGTCTCGCTTCACTGGGTCGGCACCGCCGGCACGCCGGTCGATCTCGAATGGAAGGGTGCCCATACCGGCGTCACCTTCTCGCCGGACGGCCGCTTCGTCGTCACCACCATGCAGGAAAGCGCGCTTCACGGCTGGAAGCTCGACGGCAAGCCCAACGAGAGCCGCCACATGCGCATGACCGGCTATCCGGCCAAGGTCAAGTCGCTCTCCTGGTCGCCCAAGGGCAAGTGGCTCGCCTCTTCCGGCGCACCGGCGGCAATCGTCTGGCCTTTTTCCGGCAAGGACGGCCCGATGGGCAAGGCGCCGCTCGAGCTCGGCACGCGCGCCAACATCCTGGTGACCAACGTCGCCTTCCACCCCGCAGACGAGGTCCTCGCCATCGGCTTCATCGACGGCATGATCCTCGCGGTCCGCGTCGCCGACGGCAAGGAGGCGCTGCTGCGCCGACCCGGCAAGGGCGCCATCACCTCGATGGCGTGGAGCGCCAACGGCAAGCTGCTCGCCTTCGGCTCCGAGGCCGGAGACTGCGGCGTGGTGGATATTTCGGGCTAACGCTTCAACAAGCACGCACAAAAAAAGCGGCCGCGGGAAAGGTCCCGCGACCGCCATCGATGGCGTGACTTAGAAGCGGTAAGTCACACCACCGCCGATGAGCCAGGGATCAAGCTTGGCGTTGCCGGTCAGGTCTGCACCGCCGACGGTGACGTCGAAGTCCGGACGCAGGAAGATCTTCTTGACGTCGAAGTTGACGCCCCAGTGTTCGTTGATCATGTAGTCGAAGCCGGCCTGCAGGGCGAAGCCGAAGCTGTCCTTGACATGCAGGTCAGTCGCGCTGTCGGCATCCTGGTTGTAGAAGATCGTGTAGTTCACGCCGGCGCCGACATAGGGCTTGAAGGCGCCGAAATCCGTGAAGTGATACTGCAGGGTGAGCGTCGGGGGCAGAACCCAGGTGCTGCCGATGCGGTCGAGGCCGGCGAGCGAGCCTTCGCCGTAGATGCCGGCCCAGGTGGTGCCGAGGATGAGTTCGGCGGCCAGATTGTCGGTGAAGTAATAGGTGATGTCGAGTTCGGGGATAACCGAGTCGCTATAGGAGAGATCCGAGCCGGCGACACCGTCGACCGAGCCTTCGTCATTGGTAATGACGCCAAGCCCGCGCACGCGGATCTGCCACGGGCTGACAGCGCCGATGTCCTCGGCAGCCGGGGTGGGCTCGACTGCGGGCATCAGGTCCGCCGCGCCGGCCGCCTGGGCGAACAACAGAATTGCAGTGGTTGCGGCAAGAGCGCTGATCCGCCTTGTGCAAGTGGTGGTCATGGGGTCTCTCCTTAGTCAGTCGTTTGGCCTGAAGCCATGCCGCCGACTATCCCCCACGCACACCGCTGCCGGTTGCGCCAGATCAATACTTCACATGTTAATCAAATGCCGAAAATCGATCGATCAACACTGTGACATTTTTACAATGAAAAACTTGACGAAAGGCATATTCCCTTGGAGAATCTGCGACTTAACGACGCGCTGTGCGCTGCCTTCCAACGACAAACCCACGGCACCGCTCAGCGGTTCTGCAACCGGAAGCTCGCACGCGGAACGCGAATCAGCCCGCAGGGAAGCGCGAATGGAACGCGCCGGGGGCGGTAGTGCCGGATCAGGCCCTCTGCCGCCGTCCCGTCCGTGGCAGCTTGCGGCCGCTGCCGACGACCATGCCGGCCGCCGCGTCGAGCCAGCCGGATTTCAGGTCCAGTGCCAGGAACCGCTCGCGGGCAAACGGCCCCGGCATGACGAGGTGCCGCGTCTTCTCGGCAAGAAAACCGAAGCGCTGGTAGTAGAGCGCGTCGCCGACAAGCAGGATGGCCCCGTGGCCACGGGCCTTCGCTTCCGCGATCGCTGCGCGCATCAGTGCCGAGCCGATCCCCTTGCCCTCGTGGGCACAGTCGACGGCGAGCGGCCCGAGCAGGAGTGCATCCACTGGCCGGCCATTGCCGTCGACACCGGCCTCGACGTTCCACAGCCGCACGGTGCCGATCAGGTGACCGTCCACATCGCGGGCGACGAGGGCGAGCCCTTCGGCCGGAACACGGCCGCGGCGGATCTTCTCCGACGACTTCTTGCGGCGATCGGCGCCCATCGTCCTGTCGAGCAGCATCTCGCGCGCCACGACGTCGGCCGGCGTTTCGTTTTCGATGACGAAGGTCGGTGCCGGCGCGAAGAACGCGCGCACCGTGTCAAGAACAGTGGCCATATCGACCTCCCATCCTAAGAGCGTTTCCCATGATCTTTTGTGATTGCCGCGCCGGCGGTGCCGGCGCGGTCGTCGAGTGAGGCTTAGCCTTAGATCACGTAAGACTTCAGCGGTTCGAAGCCGTTGAAGGCAACCGCCGAATAAGTCGTGGTGTAGGCGCCCGTGCCTTCGATCAGAACCTCGTCGCCGATCGTCAGCGAGACCGGCAGCGGATACATGTTCTTCTCATAGAGCACGTCGGCCGAATCGCAGGTGGGGCCGGCGAGCACGCAGGGCTCCATGTCGTCCGCATCGCGCTCGGTGCGGATCGGATAGCGGATCGCCTCGTCCATGGTTTCGGCGAGGCCACCGAACTTGCCTATGTCGAGGAAGACCCAGCGATGCGCATCGTTGTCCGACTTCTTCGAGACGAGCACGACCTCGGCCTTGATCACGCCTGCATTGCCGACCATGCCGCGACCCGGCTCGATGATCGTCTTCGGGATGTGATTGCCGAAGTGCTTCTTCAGTGCTCCGGTGATCGCCAGACCGTAGGCCTCCGCCGACGGAATATCGCGCAGGTACTTGGTCGGGAAACCGCCGCCCATGTTGACCATCTGCAGGTGGATGCCCTGCTTGGCGAGCGAGGCGAACACGCGTTTGGCATCGGCGAGAGCCGAATCCCAGGCGTCGACCTTGGTCATCTGCGAGCCGACGTGGAAGGAAACGCCGTAGGACTCGAGACCGAGCTGGTGCGCGTAGACGAGCACGTCGACCGCCATCTGCGGAACGCAGCCGAACTTGCGGGAAAGCGGCCATTCGGCGCCCTCACCGTCCGTCAGGACGCGGCAGAAGACGCGGGCGCCGGGCGCGGCGCGGGCGACCTTCTCGACTTCCTCGTGGCTGTCGACCGCAAAGAGGCTGATGCCGAGTGCGTGGGCGCGCGCGACGTCACGTTCCTTCTTGATGGTATTGCCGTAGGAAATGCGGTCTGCGGTCGCGCCGGCGTCGAGAGCCATCTGGATCTCGGCGACAGAGGCGCAGTCGAAGCTCGAGCCGAGCCCGGCGAGCAGCGACAGGATTTCCGGAGCCGGATTGGCCTTGACGGCATAGTAGATCGCGCTGTCCGGCAGGGCGTGACGGAACGCGGAATAGTTGTCGCGCACGACGTCGAGATCGACCACGAGGCAGGGACCTTCCGGTCGTCGGGACTTGATGAAGTCGAGGATGCGGGCAGTGGTCATCGGTCTATCCCTTCCATATTCCAAAGAGCCCGGAACCTGCGAAGATTCCGGAAGGACAAAGGGCGACGAGAGAACGCTCGAAACCAGCCGGTGGAAACTCTGGTACCGTACGAACGCTCGACGCGCGAAACGATGGATGAACGCACTCTTGCCTGAGCGCATAAATCCGCTTTGTCTGCCATGGATTGGAGGGGAAACCCTACCGCACTTCCGGCAATGATGGTGTGCCTCTTCAGTACCCCGGCTGATGGAAAGCCGGCAGAGAACCAGAAAGGCCCGCACCGTCGTTGCTTCAAGATGTCCTCGCATTTCCCGGTTGGCCGGAATAGCGACTGGAGGGGTTAGTTCCAGGTACCTTACCGATGACCTCACCTTAGGGATAAATCCCAGTTCGAGGGTCGGCGGACACCCACAGGCACGTGCGACTTTGGGCAAGCGAGGAGATAAGAACATTCGCGGTCATAATCAAGCGTTTTTTGTCTGGTTTCCCGAAAATGAGATTGAACGATCTTGCGCTTATGTTCACAATTCGGCGCAGTTCGCGAAGGAGCCCGGCCCATGGACACCCTGACCCGCATGCGCGCCTTCATCGACGTGGTCGAGGCCGAAGGCTTTTCCGCCGCCGCCCGCAAGACCGGCCGGTCGAAAGCCCTGCTTTCCAAGTATGTCCGTGAACTGGAAGACGAGCTCGGCGCCCTGCTCCTCAATCGTACCACGCGCCAGTTTTCGCTGACCGGCGCAGGCCACACCTATTACCGGACGGCCTCCGACATCCTCAAGGAGATCGACAACCTCGCCGACCTCGTGCGTGAGAACAATGCCGATATCCGTGGCAAGCTGAAGGTCTCGCTGCCGCGCACCTTCATCGACGCCGATGTCGGCCAGTCGCTGATCGACTTCGTCAAGGAGCACCCCGATCTCTCGCTCGAGATCGTCGCCGAGGACCGCTTCGTCGACCTCATAGAGGAAGGGTTCGACCTCGCAATCCGCATTACCAAACTCGACGATTCGGGCCTGATCGCCAGAAAGCTTTCCGATTTCCGCGTCTATGCCTGCGCAACGCCCGCCTTCGTCGAGAAGCACGGGCCGCTCACCCATCCGCAGGACCTGTCGCGAGTGCCCTTCCTGATCGACACGAATTCACGGACCCACAACACGCTTCGCTTCCACGAGCCGAAGGACGGCAGCTTTTCCGTAAACGTCAGCGGTCCGATCGAGGTCAATAGCCCGCAGGCGACGCTCCGGGCCGCGCGCGCCGGGCTCGGTGTCGCGATGATCCCGGATTTCATCGCGAGGCCCTACCTGCAATCGGGAGACCTTGTTTCGCTGTTCGACGACTACCTGCCGTCCGACCGGGGCATCTACGCCGTCTATCCCCATCGTCGCTACCTGCCGGCGAAGGTTCGCGCCTTCGTCGACTATCTCCACGCCTGGTTCCGCAAGAACGCCTGAGGGATATCGGCTGATGCAATGGCGGACAGTCCAACTTCCGTCCCAATTCTGGTAAAGGGAACGGTGACGGATCGCCGAATCCCGTGACGCGAGCAACGACAGGGCATCATGAAGAAGACTTTCACGCCGGCAGCCGCAGCGATCGCCCTCGCCCTGCAGCCGCTACCCGCGTTTGCCCATCCTCACATCTTCGCCGAGGCGAGGCTCGAGGTCGTCGCCGACGCCGGAAACATCACGGAAATCCGCAACGTCTGGCGCTTCGATGACGTGTTCTCATCAAGCGTGCTGCTCGATTTCGACAAGAATACCAATCTGAAGCTCGACCCCGACGAGTTGAAGGAAATCGCCGACACGATCCGCACCTCGACCGGCGACTACGACTATTTCACCTTCGTCACCGACAACGGCAGTCCGGTGAAGTTCGCGACGCCGGAGGTGTTCAACGTCGACTTCAAGGACAATCAGCTCCTCGTGTTCTTCATCGTGAAACCGCAGACCGCGGTGCCGCTCAAGGGCAAGCTCTCCTTCGGCATCTACGACCCGACCTTCTACACCTCGATCGACTTCGCCAAGGACGGAGATCTCGTGACCGAGGGCGACGGTTTCGAGGTCTGCAAGCGGCAGGTCATTCGCCCCGATCCGGACGCGGTGATGGCGCAGAACCAGAACATGATGACGGAAGCCTTCTTCAACAATCCCGGCGGCTCGGACATGGGCAAGCTGTTCGCAACCCGCCTCGACGTATCATGCTGAGCGCCGGCCGCGGCCGATATGCCGCCCTCTCTGTCTTGCTCGTCTTCTTTACGGCGTCGGCGGCCCTTGCAGGCTCACCACTCGGCATCGGCACGGCCGAACCGTCGTTCCCCACCACCGGCATGTTCGGCGGATTTCTCGGCTGGGTGAACGAGCACCAGCAGGCCTTCTACCGTGCGCTGACCGGATCGCTGAAGGCGATGCGGGAAGACCCGAGTCGCCTTGCCACACTCGTCGGGCTTTCCTTTGCCTATGGCGTGTTCCATGCCGCCGGCCCGGGGCACGGCAAAGCGGTGATCTCGTCCTATATGATCGCCAACGAAACCGAGCTGAAGCGCGGCGTCGGCATCTCCTTCGTCTCCTCGGCGCTGCAAGCGCTGGTGGCAATCGCTGTCGTCGGGGTCGCCTATCTCGTCCTCAGGGGCACGGGGATCACGCTGACGAACGCGACCGACGCGATGGAACTCGCGAGCTACGGGCTCATCATCGCCTTCGGCCTCTGGCTTCTCGTGCGCAAGCTGCGGTCGATTTTCACCGCCCAGCCGGCGAGCGCATCGCTGTTTGCCGGTGCCGCTTCGGCTCCGGGATCGCACACCACGACGGGCCTTCGTTTCGTAGCCATTTCCGTCGAGCACAGCCATTCGGACCTTGCACCGGGTGCCGTCTGCCCCGACTGCGGCATGAGCCATATCGCCGATCCACGGCTGCTGTCGGCAAAAGAGTTCCGGTTAAGGGAGGCTTGGTCGGCGATCGTCGCCGTCGGCCTGCGCCCGTGTTCCGGCGCCCTGCTGGTGATGACCTTCTCGATCCTGAACGGGCTTTATCTCGGCGGCGTGCTCTCGGTCTTCGCCATGGCCCTCGGGACAGCGATCACCGTCTCCCTCCTCGCGACGCTTGCCGTCTCGGCGAAGACGGTCGCGGTTCGTCTCTTCGGCCCCGGATCTCCGGCCGCTCGAAAGGTGTCGAGCGCCATCGAGATCGGCGGCGCTCTTCTCGTCATCGTGATGGGCGTGGTGCTGCTTGCGGCGACGCTTCAGTCCTGATCGCCGCGGCGGCGCTGGTAGCGCGCGCGCAGCCAGAAGATCAGAAAGAAGGACAGGATCACCAGCGTGCCGAGGGCGGCCGCCAGCACCGGCGAGTAACCGCCGACCCACAGCACGACCTTCGGCATGACGAGGAGTGCGATACCGATCCCAAGCAGGATAACAAAGGCGGCGATCGCCGAAGAACGGGTTTCCTTGTCGCTTCCAGCCATCAGGCCACCGCCCTTGCCAGCTCGGCGCGGATGTCTTCGAGTTTCCGCTTCTGCCGGCCTTCGGCGTCGAAATTATCCGGGGCAAGCCAGGCTTCGAACGCCGCCTTCACCAGCGGCCAGTCGCCGTCGATGATCGAGAACCAGGCGGTGTCGCGGTTCTTGCCCTTCGAAAGCATGTGCTGGCGGAACACGCCCTCGAAGGTGAAGCCGTAACGGCGCGCGGTCGTCTTGCTCGCCTCGTTCTCGTTGTGGCACTTCCACTCGTAGCGGCGGTAGCCGAGATCGTCGAAGACGTGCTTCGCCATCAGGTAATGAGCCTCGGTTGCAAGCGGCGTGCGGCTCATCGCCGGACCATGAGCGACGCCCCCCACCTCGACGACACCGTTGGCCGGGTCGGCGCGCATGTAGTTCGCCATGCCGACGATCTTGCCCGACGCATTGTCCCGGAAGACATGGGTGAGCCAGCCACCCTTGGTGCGGGCATTGTCGAGCCAGCTCTCGAAGTCGGCGATGCTGCCGAAGTCCGGCTGGGTGAAATAGGTGAGCAGCGGATTGATGCCCATCCCGCCGAGGCCGTCCCAAAGGGCCTGGAGGTGCTTGTCCCTGTCATAAGGTTCGACCGTCACAAAACGGCCTTCGAGCCTTACCGGCGACGGTGCCGGACAGCCTTTGAATGTCGATAGATCGCGCATGCCTGCCTCACGGAATGTTCCGGCAAAGCAGTAGGCCAGCCGCCCGGCAAAGGCAACCGGCCATCCGAATGCATTGCGATCTCAGACGGTGGCGCCGGCAACCGTCGCCTCGATATGGTCGACCAGTCCGTCGGCGAGGCCGAGTCGTCCGGCGAGCATGTCGAGATAGCCGCGTTCGGCCCGGCTGTCCGGATCGATCGCAAGCCGCGACGCCGTAAAGAGCTCCACTTTCTGGGCTTCGGTCTTTGCCGCCGCCACCAGCGCCTCGACATCCGTCGGCCGGGCGAGTTCCTCGGCGATGAAGGCCTCGGCCTCCGCGTCGAGCGCGGAGGAGTGGATCTTGTCGAGGATACGGGCGCGTTCGGCGTCGTCGATATGGCCGTCAGCCTTGGCGGCCGCGATCATCGCCCGGACCAGCGTCAACGCGAAATCGTTCCCGACCGCTGCAGCGTCGGCACTGAACGGCGAATCCGCCGGCGGAGGAAGAAGAACGGGCTCGGAGGCGGCGGGCTGCGTCTGCGGCGTCTTGCCGGCCTGATAGTTCTTGTAGGCCTGATAACC
Source organism: Ciceribacter thiooxidans (assembly GCF_014126615.1). NCBI lineage: Bacteria > Pseudomonadati > Pseudomonadota > Alphaproteobacteria > Hyphomicrobiales > Rhizobiaceae > Ciceribacter > Ciceribacter thiooxidans. The sequence goes on along the minus strand of NZ_CP059896.1, from coordinate 562,477 downwards.
GAGGCCGGCGATGGCGGCGATGCCGCCGATGGTCGCGACATTGCCGGCGAGCTTGCGTCCCGTCTTGGTGCCGAGAACGGCGGCGAGGATCGCGCCGGTCGCAAGCGGATTGTCCTTGGCGAGCTGGGCGATGCCGCCCGCCTTTTCCTTCACCGTTCCCGTGGTTCCGGGAACCTGTGAACCGAGGAATTGGTCCAGAAGCTTCTTCGCGTCGAACATCGCCATCTCCGTGTTGTGCATTCGCTCAACGCTACATAGGTAGCCGATCGCGACAATACAAAGACGGCGACATCGACTGACGGATCAGCCCTTCAGGGCAGCGGCCTCCGAGGCAAGCCTGGTGATGCCCGCCCAGTCGCCGGCGGCGACCAGCTCTTTCGGCGCCACCCACGAGCCGCCGACGCAGACGACGTTCGGCAGCGAAAGGTAATCACGCGCGTTCTTGAGCGAGATGCCACCGGTGGGGCAGAAGAGCGTGCCGGCAAGCGGCGATGACAGAGCCTTGAGGTAGGCGGCTCCACCGGCCTGCTCGGCCGGGAAGAACTTCAGCACCTGATAGCCTTCCTCGCGGAGCTGCATGACTTCGCTCGCGGTCGCAGCACCGGGAAGCAGCGGGATATCCGACGAGCGCGCGGCGTGGATGAGTTCGCGCGTCGTGCCGGGGCTGACGATGAACTGCGAACCGGCCTCGACGGCCGCCTCGAAATGCGCAGGATTGAGGATCGTCCCGGCGCCGACCACCGCACCCTCGACCTCGGCCGCCACGCGGCGCACGGCTTCCAGCGCGGCATCGGTCCGCATGGTGATCTCGATCGCCTTCAGTCCGCCGGCAACCAATGCCCGCGCGAGCGGCACGGCCGTCGCCGCATCCTCGACGATCAGCACCGGCACCACCGGCTGCAATTTCAGGGTCGAAAGAAGCTTTTCGGTTTTGGCGCCCATGGTCCGGCTCCCTTTCTTAAAACGATTGAAATTGACAGACGGATATAGCGACGGGCCCGCCTTGTCGAGACAAATGCGCGCGTTCGCGTCGCCGCTGTTTGACGCATTCCAGACTTCCTGTACGGTAACCCCGCAGGACGGCAACCGGAACGGGGTCGATGGCCAAGGAGATAGAGCGGAAGTTCCTCGTGGCAAACGACGATTGGCGGGCGTTCGTGACATCCGCGACGCCGATGCGTCAGGCCTATGTCGTCCTCATGCATGACCGCTCCGTGCGCGTGCGGACGAAGAACGGCACCACGGCCCAGCTGACGGTCAAGATCGGCCAGAACTCGCTCGTCCGCGACGAATTCGAATACCCCATCGCGCTCGACGACGCTGAAGAAATGATCGCGCTCGCCGTCGGCAACGTCATCGAGAAGGTGCGTTACACCGTCGAGCATCACGGCTTCGTCTGGGAGATCGACGTCTACGAAGGTGCGTATCAGGGACTGGTGATCGCCGAGGTGGAACTGCGGGAGGAAAGCGACGCCCCGTCCCTGCCCCACTGGATCGGGCGGGAAGTGACGGGCGACCGGCGCTATTCCAATCAGGCGCTGGCGACCGAGAAGCTGCAGCAGGACGTGCTTTATGGCCTACCGAATTAGGCCGGATTGTCCCTTCACCAGGGAGTTGCGCAAGACGGCCGCCGGGGAACTCGAGCGGGCAATCGCGCTCATTACGGAGCAACCCGAAGGCCTGCACGAAGCCATCCATCAAGCCCGGCGGAAGCTGAAGCGCGCACGCGCGCTCTACCGCCTGGTGGCCGCCGACGCGAAGAGTTTCCAGAAACGGGAGAACGCTCGGCTGCGGGACATCGCCCATGCGCTGTCGCTGGCGCGGGACGCAACCGCGCTGATCGAAACCGCCGCCTATCTCGAAGACCATGCACTCAACGCGGAGGAGCGGGAGGCACTCGCCCATGCCCGGACGGCGCTCACGGCGCGCAGGGATGCCATGGCCGCAAACGAAACGGACTTGCCGCAGAAGGCCAGCGCCGCCGTCGAGGCATGCCGGGAGGCAGTCCGGGCGCTCGACGAACTCTCCTTCGACGACAGCCGGCAGACGACGGCAAAGCGCATCGCCAAAGGATGGCGGAGCAATCTTTCACGCGCGAAGGAAGCCGTCGCGGCCTGCCGAACGGATGCCCACGAAGAAGTCTTCCACGAGCTGCGCAAATGTGCGCAAGACTATTCCATGCATCTCGCGCTTCTGCGCGATCTCTGGCCCTCGGCGATGACGGCCAAGCTTGCCGAGGCAAAGGCGCTGGTCACCGTTCTCGGTCACGAACACGATCTGGCGCTTCTCGTCGCCCTTCTCGACCGGGAGCCCGATGTCCTGAATGGCGGTGCCGAACTCGCGCATCTTCTCGGCGCCGTGATCCGCCAGCAACAGGCGCTCCGGCGAGAGGCGCTGGAGATCGCCGAACACCTCTTTGCCGACCCTCCGAAGGCCGAAGCCGGCATCATCGAGACACTCTGGCTCAAGGCCGGCCGCTGAGCCGGGCCTCTCCTCCGGCTCACGGACTGGTCAAATGTGCAGCGTTGCCCTATTCCTGCTGACAAAATCTGCCAGCATGGGACACTGATGACCCGTTCCGAACGCCTCCTGCAACTGCTTCAGGTTCTGCGTCAGCATCGCCGGCCAGTGAGCGGGCGCGTGCTTGCGGAAACGCTCGGCATATCGCTGCGCACGCTCTACCGCGACATCGCCTCGTTGCAGGCGCAGGGCGCCGACATCGAGGGGGAAGCCGGCGTCGGCTACATGCTACGCCCCGGCTACATGCTGCCGCCGCTGATGTTCTCACCGGAGGAGATCGAGGCGCTCGTCCTCGGTTTCCGCTGGGTGGCGAGCCGCGGCGACGGCGGGCTCAACGATGCCGCGCACAACGCCCTTGCCAAGATCGAAGCCGTACTCCCGGCCGATCTCCGGCAGCACCTCTCGACCTCCGGCCTGCTGGTCGGGCCCGGCGGCAAGACGGATGACGGCATTGTCGACGTCGCACAGGTACGGCAGGCGATCCGGGCCGAGCACAAGCTACGGATCGGTTATCGCGACGCCGACGGCAGTTCGACCGAGCGGGACATCTGGCCGATCGCGCTCGGCTATTTCGACAGCCAGCGGATTATCGTCGCCTGGTGCGAGATGCGGGACGGCTTCCGCCACTTCCGAACGGACCGGCTGACCGCACTTGAGAACCTCGCCGTACGTTATCCGAAACGGAGGCTTCAGCTGGTCCGTGAGTGGCGGCAGTTGCAGGGAATAAGCCCGCCTCCGTTCTGATACTGACAAAAATTGGCAGCAGGCTCCCGTAAGGTACGGTCATTCCAAACGATCAAAGGAGAAACGGAAATGACCGCACGAGCCTATGCCCTCCTCTATGTCGCCGACCCGATGAAAAGCGCGGACTTCTACGGTCGCCTCTTCGGCAAGGCGCCCTTCGAGGCGCACCCGACCTTCGTCAGCTTCGAAATCAACGAGGGTCTGATGCTCGGCCTCTGGTCGACATCGAGCACCGACATATCCTCGCCGACATCGCCCGGCGGCAGCGAGGTTGGCCTCGTCGTCGCAACACCCGCGGATGTCGACCGCCGCTTCGAAGAATGGAAGCGCGCCGGTGCGACGATCCTCAGGGAACCGGCGGACATGGTGTTCGGCCGCACCTTCCTTGCCGCCGATCCGGACGGCCATCGCCTCAGGGTGTTTAATGAAAGCGACGCAGGCTGACGACGCAACCGCCGCGTGCTGAAATGAAAACCCCCTCCGTGAGGAGGGGGCTCCGTCATCTGCCGATCGTGGGGAAGGATCAGAACGCCGGGATGAGGGCGCCCTTGAATTCGTCGTTGATGAAGGCCTTGACGCTGTCGTCGTGGTAGGACTCGACCAGCGTCTTGACCCAGGGTGCGTCCTTGTCGGCCGTGCGCACAGCGATCACGTTGGCATAGGGCGAGTTCTCACCTTCGATGGCGATCGCATCCTTCTTCGGATGCAGGCCTGCTTCCATCGCATAGTTGGTGTTGATCACCGCGGCGTCGACGTCATCCAGCGAACGCGGCAGCTGCGCCGCGTCGAGCTCGGCGAACTGGATGTTCTTCGGGTTCTCGGTGACGTCGGCCGGGCCGACCTTCAGGCCCTTGGCCGCATCGACCTTGATCAGGCCCTTCGAGGCGAGCACGAGCAGCGCGCGGCCCCCGTTGGTCGGATCGTTCGGAATGGCGACGGTCGCACCGTCCTGCAGTTCGTCGAGGCTCTTCACCTTTTTGGAATAGACGCCCATCGGGGTGGTGATGGTCGTGCCGACGCTGACGATGTCGAAGCCACGGTCGGCAATCTGGTTGTCGAGATAGGGCTGATGCTGGAACGAGTTGGCGTTGAGATCGCCGTCGGCGAGCGCCTGATTCGGCACGACATAGTCGGAGAACTCGACGATGTCGATGTTGAGCCCCTTCTTCGCTGCGATCTCCTTGACCTTTTCCATGATCTGGGCGTGCTCGCCGGCGGTCACGCCGACCTTGATGTCTTCGGCAAACGCCGAACCGGCGGAAAACAGAGCTGCGATAGCGGCAGCGACGATCAGTTTCCTCATTGTCTTTTCTCCTTGGGTTTCCTGAAAGGCAGGTTTCAGTTCTTTCGGCTGCGTTTGTCGAAGCGCCGGGCGAGCGCATCGCCGGCGCTCTGCACGGCCTGCACGAGCAGGATGAGCACGACGACAACGGCGAGCATCACCTCGGGCATGAAGCGCTGGTAGCCATACCGGATGCCGAGATCGCCGAGCCCGCCGCCACCGACCGCGCCGACCATGGCGGAATAGCCGATGAGGCTGACGACAGTCAGTGTCAGAGCAAGCGTGATCCCGGGCTTGGCCTCGGCCAACAGCACCTTGACGACGATCTGGAAAGGCGTCGCGCCCATTGCACGCGCCGCCTCGATCAGCCCCTTGTCGACCTCACGGATCGCCGCCTCGATCAGGCGGGCGATGAACGGAACGGTCGAGATCGTCAGAGGGACGATCGCCGCGATTGTTCCGATCGAGGTGCCTGTGATGAACCGCGTCAGGGGAATGATCGCAACGACGAGGATGATGAAGGGCGTCGAGCGCAGCGCATTGACGACCAGTCCGACGATGCGGTTGGTGAGGGGCGCCTCGAAGAGTTCGCCTTTGCCGCTCGTCGCGAGAAAGATCCCCATCGGCAGGCCGACGAGCGTGCCGATGAAACCGGCGGCAGCGACCATCTGCAATGTCTGCAGCAGCGCCTTGAGGAGAAGGCCGGCGAGCATATCAGGCGCCATAGCCGAGCACCTCCGTGGTAAGGCCGGTTTCGCCGTAGAAACGCCCTGCGCGCTCCAGCGTCGCGGCATCGGCCGGATAGGAAACGACGAGCGAGCCGAACGGTTCGCCGGCAATCTCGTCGATCGCACCGGCAAGTATATTGAGGTCCGCGCCGATCTCGGCGGCGAGCCGCGCGGTCAGCGGCTGGAACGCCGTCTCTCCGAAGAAGATCAGCCGCACGAAGGCCCGGTCGCCCGGGCTCGGCGCGCTTGCGAGGTCGCTGCCGATCCACTCCGGCAGTTTCACGCCGACGGCGGCCGAAAGCAGTGCGCGCGTGGTCTCGTGCTGCGGCCGGGTGAAGACGTCGAAGGTGCGCCCCTGTTCGACGATAAGGCCCTGGTCGATCACCGCGACGTCGGAGGTGATGGTCTTCACGACCTCCATTTCATGGGTAATCAGCAGAACGGTAAGACCGAGTTCCCGGTTGATCCGCTTCAGGAGGTCGAGGATCGATTGCGTGGTCTCGGGATCGAGTGCCGACGTCGCCTCGTCAGAGAGCAGGAGCTTCGGCTCCGTTGCGAGCGCCCGTGCGATCCCGACCCGTTGCTTCTGCCCGCCGGACAGCTCGGCCGGATAGCGTCTCGCCTTGTCGCCGAGGCCGACGAGATCCATGAGTGGCCCGACCTTCGCTTCGATGGTTCGGGCGTCGATGCCGGCGATTTCGAGCGGCAGCGCGATGTTGTCACGCACGGTCCGCGAGGACAGCAGGTTGAAGTGCTGGAAGATCATGCCGATCTGCCGCCGGAGCGATCGCAGGCCCGCCTCGTCGAGCGTGCCGACATCAACCCCGTCGACCGCCACGCGACCGGTGGAGGGTGTCTCCAACCCGTTCACCAACCGGATCAGTGTCGACTTGCCCGCCCCGGACCGGCCGATGATGCCCGTGATCGAACCACGCGCCACGGCAAAGTCCACCCCGGCGAGCGCGGAGAACGCCGGACGGCCGGAGCTGCCGCCAAATCGCTTGGTGACGCCTTCGAACGTCACCATCGGCTGCGCTGCGGCCCCCGGGAGATGTGCGACGGTCGTCATCACGCGCCCTCCGGCACGAGCGAGATCCCGCTGCTTCTTCTGTTCATGAAATTTCTCTTCGGTAGAGGGCCGCAAATGGGCCACGGATGGGTGTTCTCTCGGTGCTTACCGCGAGCAACACATTCGACGCATGGGACGCCGGTCTACCATTCCCTACCATTCCCTTTCAAACCCGCGGCCTGCATAGGTGCCATGCATCCGCGAACGATGGCCTCTTATCGCACCATCGTACCGGCTTGCCGAGCGAAGTTATTTCCCTCTCCGGCCTTACGGCGCAAAATATGACCAAACGTCACGGTGCAGCCGGGTGAGTTCAGGCGCGCCGCCTTGGGAGGATACGGCGCGCCTTCGTCGTTCAGGCAACGACGCTGATGAAGCTGTCCTTCGGGCGGCGGACCTTCTTCAGATTCACCAGCCAGTCGCTCTCGGATTCGCGGTAGCCGAGCGGCATGATCGTCACCGAACGAAGGCCGCGCTCGCGCAGGCTGAGGATTTCGTCGAGCTTGTCCGGCTCGAAGCCTTCCATCGGCGTCGCATCGACACCCTCGAAGGCGGCCGCCGTCAGGGCAAGGCCGAAACCGATATAGGCCTGCCGGGCGGCATGCTGGAAGTTCACTTCCGGATCGCGCTGCGGGTAGCTGTTGAGCAGCATCTCACGGTAGTTTTCCCAGCCCTCGTTCCTGAAGCCGCGCTCCTCATTGACGAGGTCGAACATCTGGTTGATCCGTTCGGGCGTATAGTTGTCCCAGGCGGCGAACACGAGCAGGTGCGAACCGTCGGTGACCTGTGCCTGGTTCCAGGCCACCTCGCGGATGCGCGCACGCACCTCGGGATTGGTGACCACGATCACTTCATAGGGCTGGAGGCCGCTGGACGTCGGCGCCAGCCGTGCCGCTTCGAGTATCCGCTCGACCTTGTCGTCCGGGACGACCCTGGTCGGGTCCATCTTCTTGGTCGCGTAGCGCCAGTTGAGCTTGTCGAGGAGCATGAGAGTACCTTTCTGGTCTGGTGATTTCCGAAGCGCCAGCCATGCTGACAAGGCACCTTCTGAAACCTGGTAACAAAACGTAACCAGACCTAAATATGTAACTCTGCACGAGACACAAGAAGGCACATGCGTTATACCAAGTCACATGGAGGTAAGTGTGATGTGTTCGAGCTTTGACCCAGGCAAGTGTCCGACCGTCAGCGAAATGCTGTCACGGCTCGGCGATAAGTGGACCGTTCTCATCATCATGGTGCTCAGAAACGGACCGCAGCGCTTCAGCGACATCAAGCGCACGGTCGTCGGCGTATCGCAGCGCATGCTGACGCTGACCCTGCGCGCGCTTGAGCGTGACGGTATGGTGCGTCGAACCGTCTATGCGACAGTGCCTCCACGGGTGGAATACGAACTGACCGAACTCGGCCAGTCCTTTTCCGAACCGATCCAGGCGTTCGGCGGCTGGGTCTTCGAGAACTACAACCAGATCCACACCGCCCGTGCCGCGTTCGACGCGCGCAGCGAGGCGGAACGCGGTAACGACAAGTTGATCAAGATCGGCTGAACGAGGTTCGCCGCCCGGCCTCGAGGCTTCCCGTCGAGCGGGCTCCTTCAAAGGCAGCGACCTCAATGCCCTCGCGCTATCGTGACACTGGCTGCACGGGGACCACGCCTGCAAAACGCACGAGGGCTGCGCGAATGGCATCTTCCGTCTCCTGCCGGCGGAGAATAGCCCCGACTTCGTCCTCCGATTTGCCGAGCAACGGCACGCGCAGGAAGGTCTCAGGCCTCAAATCGGTCCCTATCGTCTTCAGCACTTCGGTCAGCGCCTCCAGCGCGAAATCGCCCCGATGCGAAGCATGCACGAGCATGACGGGCTTGCCGGGAATTTCGAACCGCGACACCAGCCAGTCAAGGGCGTTCTTCAGGCCTCCCGGAATGCCGTGCGCATATTCCGGCGCGCTGACGATCAGGCCGTCTGCCGTCGCGATCTCTCGCGCAATGGCCAGCACCGGCTCCGGCGTCAGATCGCCTTCGAGATCGGGATTGAAGATCGGCAGCACGCCGATCAGTCCGGAGATTTCGACCTCCACGCCGTGCGGGGCAAGTCGCCTGATCGTTTCGAGCAGCGCGCGGTTGGTGGAGCGTGTCCGCAAGGAACCGCAGAGCGCGTAGAGGCGTTTGGCCGGGACCGACATGTGGGCGTGCCTTATCAGGAGAATCGGAACGCCATCATCTCACGCCGGCCGGCCGTGTCACCCCGCCTTGAAGTTGCCCTTCGGAAACTGCGAGGCGAGCGCGCTGTACCATTTGCCGCTCTTCTTGACGACGCGTTCCTGGGTCTCGTAATCGACATAGACGAGGCCGAAGCGCATCCGATAGCCTTCCGCCCATTCGAAATTGTCCATCAGGCTCCAGGCGAAATAGCCGCGCATTGGAAAGCCTTCCTTGATCAGATCGGCGACGACGCCGAGGTGCTCGGCGTAGTAGTCGAGGCGCGGCTGGTCGTCGATCTCGCCGTTCTGCGGACCCATGTTGTAGCAGGCGCCGTTTTCGGTGATGTAGCAGGCGGGCAGGTCGTAGCGGTCGTAGAGGCCGGTGACCAGCGACTTCAGCGCCGGTGCATAGACCTCCCAGCCGATATCGGTCTTGACCTTCGAAACCGGCGGCGCACCGGCGGTCGCCGGAAACTCCGCGCCGGGCGCAGGATCGGCGGCGACCCGCATCGGCGTGTAGTAGTTGAGCCCCCACCAGTCGAGGCTCTGGCCGATCACCTCCATGTCGCCATCCTCGATCACCGGCATGCGACTACCCAGCGCCTCCATGAACTCATCGGGATAGGCGCCATTGAAAACCGGATCGAAGAAGACGCCGTTGTGGAACTGGAAGGCACGCTCCGCGGCGGCTTCGTCGACCTCGCTGCCGGAGGCAGGGATGACGGCATGGGCATTGATGACGATGCCGGCCGGCACCTGCGGTGCCATCTGCCGGATCGCGTCGATGCCGAGTCCGTGGGCAAGGTTCGTATAGTGAAGCGCATGCAGCGCCGCATCCATGTTTCTCTCACCGGGCGCATGCACGCCGTAGAGGTGGGAAAGCCAGACCGAGCACCAGGGCTCATTGAAGGTCGCCACGGCATCGAGCCGGTCGCCGAGCCGCGCCATGACGGTCTTGGCGTAGCGGTGGAAGGCATCCGCCGTCGAGCGTGCCGTCCAGCCGCCGTCACCCATCAGAGCCAGCGGCAGATCCCAGTGGTAGAGGGTCGCAAAGGCCTTGATGCCTCGCGCCTTCAGTCCGTCGAGCAGCTTGTCGTAGAAGTCGAGACCCTTCTCGTTGACGCGGCCCGTACCCTCCGGGATGATCCGCGGCCAGGCGATCGAGAAGCGGTAGGCGGAGACGCCCATCTCCTGGATGAGGTCGAGGTCCTGTTCCCAACGGTGGTAATGGTCGCAGGCGACGTCGCCGTTCTGCCTCTGGTAGACGCGTCCCGGCATATTGGAAAACGCGTCCCAGATGGACGGCTTGCGCCCGTCCTCCTTCGTCGCCCCCTCGATCTGGAAAGAGGCTGTAGCAACCCCGAAAACGAAATCGCCGGGGAACCGCTCGGCAAGCTTCTTCGGATCGATCATGGAAAACACCCCGTCGCTGTGGATCGCAACACGCGAGGCCGGAAGGGATGGCGCACGGCCCGCGCGAAAACATCGAAAGCGGTTTAAACCAATCCGCAACAGGGAAAAAGACCACCGGACGAAAAAACTGCAACGTTGCAGTTGAACGACACCCTCCCCTTGAGGGGGAGGGTCGGACCGCAGGTCCGGGGTGGGGTGAACACATCGACAGGGGTCACCCCCACCCGCCGCTTCGCGGCGGCCTCCCCCAAGGAGGAGGTAGGTTACACCTTCACCCAGGACCCGTTCTGCTTCGACGAAGCGATGCAGGCCTCGACGAAGGCGACGCCCTTCACACCGTCATCGATGGTCGGATAGACGACGGCAGGATCGACGGCCGTCCCGGAACGGGCCGCCGTGATGGCGGCGGCGGCCTCCGAGTAGATCGTCGCGAAAGCTTCGAGATAGCCTTCCGGATGGCCGCTCGGAATGCGGGTGACGCGCGCGGCGGCCGCACCGGCGCCGGCGCCGGCACGGGTGATCAGCTGCTTCGGCTCGCCGAGCCGGGTGAACCAGAGATAGTTCGGATCGGCCTGCGTCCACTCGACGCCGCCCCGGCTGCCGTAGACCCGCAGTTTCAGCCCATTCTCGTGGCCGGTCGCCACCTGGCTGCACCAGAGCATGCCCTTGGCGCCACCCTTGAAACGCAGCATGACATGGGCGTTGTCATCGAGCTTGCGCCCGGCGACGAAGGTGTGGACGTCGGCGCAAAGTTCATCGAGCTCCAGACCCGAGACGAAGCAGCCGAGATTGTAGGCATGCGTACCGATGTCGCCGGTGGAGCCGCCCGCCCCCGATTGCTTCGGGTCGGTGCGCCACGCCGCCTGCTTCTGGCCGGTCTGCTCGATCGGTTCGGCGAGCCAGTCCTGCGGATACTCCATCTGCACGACGCGGATTTCGCCGAGTTCACCGTTGAGTGCGAGTTCGCGCGCGTGGCGAACCATCGGATAGCCGGTGTAGTTGTGGTTGAGGATGAAGAGCGCCTTGCTCGCCTCCGCCACCGCCTTCAGCTTCTTCGCATCCTCCAGGTTGGAGGTGAGCGGCTTGTCGCAGATGACGTGGATGCCGCGCTCGAGGAAAGCCTTGGCGGCCGGATAGTGCACATGGTTCGGCGTAACGATCGACACGGCCTCGATGCCGTCCGGTCTTGCCGCTTCCTTCTCCGCCATCTCCTCGAAGGAACCGTAGCAGCGCGCCGGATCGAGACCGAGTTCGCGGCCGGAGGCCAAAGATCTCTCCGGCGTCGAGGAGAGCGCGCCGGCGACGAGATCGAAATGATCGTCGAGACGGGCGGCCATCCGGTGCACCCCTCCGATGAAGGCGCCCTGCCCGCCCCCGACCATGCCAAGCCTGATCTTCGCCGTCCGCAGTCCCTCGTCCTTGCCTTCGATTGCCATGGTGTTGTTCTCCTTGAAATGAGTGGAAGCCCCCTCTGGCTGCCGCCATCTCCCCCACAAGGGGGAGAGCGATCGCCGCCATGGTCCCGCTCGCAGTGGTAAAGTCACCGTAGAGCTCAAACGTTGGCAGCAAAGCCCCTCCCCCTTGTGGGGAGGGGTTGGGGAGGGGAATAAGCGTGTTATAGCCCCAGCATCCGGCGGTTAGCCGCCTCGTCGGTGCCGCCGGAGGCGAAATCGTCGAAGGCCTTCTCCGTCACGCGGATGATATGATGCTTGACGAATTCGGCGCCTTCCCGCGCGCCGTCTTCCGGATGCTTCAGCGCGCATTCCCATTCGACAACCGCCCAGCCGTCGAAATCGTTCGCCGCCATCTTCGAGAAGATCGCACCGAAATCGACCTGGCCGTCGCCGAGCGACCGGAAGCGGCCGGCGCGCTCGACCCAGCCCTGATAGCCGCCATAGACGCCCTGCCGGCCAGTCGGGTTGAACTCCGCGTCCTTGACGTGGAACATCTTGATCCGGTCCTTGTAGATGTCGATGTTGTCCAGATAGTCGAGGCATTGCAGCACATAGTGCGACGGGTCGTAGAGCATGTTGGCGCGGGGATGGTTCTTCACCCGCTCGAGGAACATCTCGAAGGTCACCCCATCATGCAGGTCTTCGCCGGGGTGAATTTCATAACATATGTCGACGCCCTGCTCCTCGGCGTAGTCGAGGATCGGCAGCCAGCGCCTGGCGAGTTCCTCGAAAGCGGTTTCGACGAGCCCGGCCGGCCGCTGCGGCCACGGATAGACAAACGGCCAGGCGAGCGCGCCGGAAAAGGTCGCGTGGGCCTTGATGCCGAGATTTCGGGAGGCCTTCAGCGCATACTTGACCTGCTGCACCGCCCATTCTTGCCGCGCCTTTGGATTGCCGCGCACTTCCGGCGCCGCGAACCCGTCGAAAGCCTCGTCATAGGCCGGATGCACGGCGACCAGCTGACCCTGCAGATGGGTGGAAAGCTCGGTCACCTCGACGCCGTTCTGCCGCGCGACACCGGCAAACTCCTCGCAATAGTCCTTGGATTCGGCGGCTTTTTTCGGATCGATCAGCTGTCCCGCCCAGCTCGGGACCTGCACGCCGGCATAGCCCTTCTCGGCGGCCCATTTCGTGATTCCGTCCCAGGAATTGAAAGGTGCCGCATCGCCGGCAAACTGCCCGAGAAAGATGCCGGGCCCCTTGATCGTCTTCATGAATGCTCCTCCACATCTGCAACGTTGCCGTTAACAATTACAGCATAATACGCCGGAGACAACCGGCTAGATTTCGCGATTGGCCCGCCCGGAATGTCCGGGCAGGCGCAGTCTCGTTCGCGCCCGTGATCAGAACGGAGAGTCCGGGAAGTAGTAGTTCTTCGCATTGTCCGATGTGATCAGCGTCGCGTCCAGCGTATAGGTGCCGTGGACTGGAACCTGGTCGTAGATGGCAGCGGCCGTCAGTTCCATCGCCGTACCGACCATCGCCGGCGGGTAGAGCACGTCGACCGGGATCATCTTGTCGCCATCCATGACCTTCTTGATCATGTCCTTCGAACCGGCACCGGCGACGACATACTGGATGTCGGTACGCTTGGCCTGCTCGATCGCCTGCAGCACGCCGACGGCCATGTCGTCGTCCTGGCACCAGACGACATCGATCTTCGGATACTTGGTCAGGTAATCCTGCATGACCTTGAAGGCGTCGTCGCGGTTCCAGTTGCCGAACTGCCGATCGAGGATCTTGACGTTGGAGCCCTTGATGCCTTCGTCGAAACCGTCCTGGCGCTGCTGGTCGATCGGGATCGGCAGGCCGCGGATGACGACGACTTCCGCGTCAGGCGTGTTCTTGGCGATGTACTCGCCGGCGACGCGGCCGAGCGCCGGGTTGTTGCCGGCGACGTAGAGATCACGGACGGTGGCGTCGTTGACCGATGGAGCGCGGTCGACGATCGAGACGAACGTGCCTTTGCCCTTCACTTCCTTGATCGCGTTGACGAGCGGATCGGGATCGGTCGGCAGGATCACCAGCGCGTCGATCCCCTGCGTTTCGAGATCCTGCAGGGCATTCGCCTGGCTCGCCGGATCGGGCGAGGTCTTGACGATGACGTTGAGGCCGGGGTGCTCCTTCATCAGAAGCTCGGCCACACGGTTCGCGTGGTAGACGACGCCCGCGGTCCAGCCGTGGTCGGCCGCCGGAATGGAAACGCCGATCGTCTTTGCATCCTGGGCGTGGGCGGCGCCGAACATCGCCGTCATGGCGACGGCAAGGCCCAAGAGTCTCTTGTGCATGTCTTTCCTCCCGATAGTCACTGGGGTGTCGGTTTGCGAGCGGGCCACCCCTTCAGCCCGACCCTTTCACGGTCTGCGCGTCAGCGAGCGCTGGACGAGCATCGCGATGATGATGATCGCACCCTGGATGGCCCCGATCAGGTATTCGCTGATGAAGTTGGAGAGCAGCATGATGTTGCCCACCAGTTCGAGGATGAAGGCGCCGCAGATGGTGCCCCAGACGCGCCCGACGCCGCCCTTCAGCGCCGTGCCGCCGATGACGACGGCGGTAATCGCCTGGAGTTCCCAGAGAATGCCGGTGGTCGCCGACGTCGAGCCGAGGCGCGGCACGTAGAGCAGCACGGCGATCGCCACGCAGATGCCCTGGATGACGAAGGCGAGCGTCCGCACCCTGTCGACGCCGATGCCGGAATAGCGCGCCACCTCGCGGTTCGAGCCGACGGCGACGACGTGCCGGCCATAGCGCGTGCGGTAGAGGATGAAGGCAGCGATCGCCGTGACCGCCAGAATGACGAGGATCGGAACCGGCATCCCGAGGACCGAGCCGAAATAGGCCGGCCGGTACATTTCCTGGATTTCCGGCGAACGCAGCGTGATCGCACCGCCCTGCGACAGCCAGGTGGTGAGGCCCCGATAGATGCCCATCGTGCCGAGCGTCGCGATGAAAGGTTCGATGCGGCCGACCGTGGTTATGAGGCCGTTCGCCAGCCCGCAGAGCGCTCCGATGACGACGGCGAGCGCAACGGCGGCGGCAAGCAGCAGCGACGGATCGGCGATCGCCCCGGAATTCAGGAAGAGGATCATCAGGCTCGCCACGAAGGCCACCATCGAACCGACGGACAGGTCGAGGTCGCCCGACGAGATCACGAAGGTCGCTCCGACCGCTATGATCGCGATAAAGGCGCTGCGCGTCGCGACATTCGCGAGATTGTTGATGCCGATGAAATTCGGATTGACCAGTGCGCCGACGACCAGCAGCAGGGCCAGCGCAGCAAACGGCGCGACCGCCCTCAGATCGAGGCTCTTGCGTCCCTTGCGGACGGAGGCGGCTGCTCCGCCCTGTTCACTCGTCGACATCGTCACCCTCGTCCTCCCCGACCGGCGCATCCGCGGCCGGCATTTCCGTTCCTCTCGGCGCCTGAACTCGTCAGCCCGCCAGTTTCCGCTTCAGACCGGCGGCGTAGCGCATGATCACCTGTTCGGAGACCTCCTCGCCTTCCAGCATTCCGACGATCCGCCCTTCGCGCATCACCGCGACGCGGGTGCAGAGCCCGATCACCTCCTGCATCTCCGAGGAGACGACGACGATCGAGCGCCCCTCGCGGGCGAGCGCGGCGATGAAATGATAGATCTGCTGCTTGGTCCCGACGTCGATGCCGCGCGTCGGCTCGTCGATGATGATGACGTCTGGCTCCGTCTCCATGATCTTGGCGAGAAGCAGCTTCTGCTGGTTGCCGCCGGACATCCGTCCGACCATGATGTGATCGTCACGCACACGGATGTCGAAGCGGCGGCGCGCACGCGCGAGCGCGTCGGCCTCGCTCGACGGGTCGAGATAGCCGTGCCGGACATGTCGGTCGAGCGATTGCAGCGTGAGATTGGTCGCCATGCCCTCGCCGAGCAGCAGGCCCCTGCCCTTGCGATCCTTGGTCATGTAGGCGAGGCCGTTCGCTTTCGCCGATGGGAAATCGCCCGAGCCGATCGCTTGCCCCTTGAGCACGACCTCGCCCGACAGACGCGGCCTGAGGCCTGCGACTGCCTCCATGAGTTCGGTGCGGCCGGAGCCGATCAGCCCGGAGAAGCCGAGCACCTCACCCTTGCGCAGGTCGAAGCTCGCATCCTTCACATATCCGGTGGTGAGCGAACGCACCGAGAGCATGACCTCCTCGTCCACATCCGGCTCGTGCTTGGCGGGATAGAGGCTCGCGAGCTCGCGCCCGACCATCAGTTGCGCCATCGACTCGGCATCGAGCAGCGATGTCGGCGCCGTCTTGATCCACTGGCCGTCGCGCAACACCGTCACCCGATCGGTCAGTTCGATGACCTCGTCCAGCTTGTGGGAAATGAAAACGAAGCTCGTGCCCTTGGCGCGGAGCTTTCGCACCTGATCGAAGAGAATGTCGGTCTCCTCGCGAGAGAGAACCGCCGTCGGCTCGTCCATGAAGACGACCCGCGCGTCGCGGCTGATCGCCTTGGCGATCTCCACCATCTGCTTGTCGGCGACCGAGAGCGACGAAATCGGCGCGTCTTCGTCGATCGACGAACCGAGAATGTCGAGGACGCGTCGCGTCTCCTCGCGCATGAACCGGCGGTCGAGCACGCCGAAGCGGGCTACCTCGCGACCGAGGAACAGACTCTCCGTGACGCTGAGATGCTCGGCGAGATTAAATTCCTGGTGGATGAGCACAATGCCGAGCGCCTCGGCCCGACCGTTCGAAGGAAGAGTGACCGGCTGCCCGTCGAGAAGAATCTGGCCCGAGCTCGCCTGCTCGAAGCCCGTCAGGATTTTCGCGAGCGTCGACTTGCCCGCCCCGTTCTCGCCGATCAGCGCATGGACCTCGCCCGGTAGCACGTCGAAATCGACGCTGAAGAGCACCTGCACCTCGCCGAAGATCTTCGAGATACGCTCAGCGGCAAGCACCGGCACGGCAGCGCCGCCCTCATGGCTGTTCATGCTGTCCTCCCCGCGGCTCCTCGACCGCTTATCTTGCCTTGTGTAAACCTTTACACTCGCCATGTAAAGGTTTACATCATTCGAAATGTGGGGATGACCACCACCTGGCCGGCTTTCGCCGCCGAGGCGCCGGCGATAATGTCGCGAGCGATTCCGGAAGGATAAGGGGGCTCCGCCCGTGTCGAACATCACGCCCGCAACGATCGAGGACGTCGCGCGTCTCGCCGAAGTCTCGATCGCGACCGTCAGCCGGGCGATCCACACGCCGGAGAAGGTCGCCAAATCGACCCGCCAACGGGTCAACCAGGCGATTGCGATCACCGGCTACACGACGAACGCCATGGCCCGGTCGTTGCGCATGGGCCGCTCCAACATGATCCTGGTGCTGGCGCCGGACATCGGCGACCCGAACTTTTCGAGCATTCTGGTGGGGCTGGAAAACGAGGCGCGCGCGCATGGCTACGGCGTGCTGATCGGCCACACCCAGAACGATCCCGAACGCGGGCTCGAATACCTGAAATTCCTGAGTTCCGGGCAGGCGGCCGGCCTCGTGCTCTTCACCGGCCACGAACCCTTCGGCCATCAGGCGCTCGGCCAGCGGCTGCCGCCGACCGTCGCCGTGTTCGAACCGGTTTTCGGCGCCAGAACCTCGTATGTCGGCGTGGATGACGTGGCCGGCGCCCGCAAGGCCGCCGAATACCTGCTCTCGGCCGGCCATCGCTCGATCGCCTTCATCGGAGATTCGAAGACGCGCCTCGGCCAGGCCCGCCGTCGCGAGGGCTACGATTTCGCGCTCAACGCGGCGCGCATTCCGGCCGACAAGCGGATCATCGTCGAGGGCGACGGCACGACGGAAAGCGGCCGCCTCGGCCTCGAACAGCTCTTCATGCGCGACACGCTGCCGACGGCCTTCATGTGCGTCAACGACGCGACCGCCGTCGGCGTTATGAACGGGCTCGCCGCCCGCGGCTACGACTTGCCGCGCGACTTCTCCGTCATCGGCTTCGACGACGTCCCGCAGGCCACCTACCTGAACCCGGCACTCACCACGATCCGCCAGCCGCGCACGGCAATCGGCCGGCAGGCGATGGCCCTACTCCTCGAAACGCTCGCCACGCCGCTTTCCGAGCCGAAGGAAATCCTGATCATGCCGGACCTCGTCGTCCGCGGGTCGGTCACGGCACCGGCGAGGCGGTGACTGGGAGCAGGCCGGCGTCGATAGAGCGCGATTGGTTTACGCAGCCGGTGATTTGATGCAGGTCATTCCAGGCTGGCGCAGACAGGCTAGAAAAAGCAGAGTCCAAGCCCATTGCCGGAGAGATCAGCGGGAATGCCGTGTCCAGTCGAAGCGCTGGATGATTTCGCCTTCATTCGCGAAATGCGTCCGGAAACGCGCAAGCATCTCAGTTCCAAGATTACGCTGACAGCCGTGCCACCCACGGCCAGCGTCCTACGCCTCGGCGACGTGGTGGACGGCGTTTATCTCATCCGCTCCGGCAGTATTCGCGTCTACTATCTCGACGCCGACGGTCGCGAAGGAACTCTCTATTGGATCGAAGCCGGGCAGAGCTGCATTCTGGCTTTGAACAGCCTCTTCACGGAAATTCCTTACCCGGCGTGGGCGGAGGCCGAGGCTGACGGCGTCGAGATTCTGACGGTTCCGGGGCCACTCTTTCGCGAACTGTTCGCCGGCGAGCCGTCCGCACAGCGTTTCCTTTTCGAGCAGCTTTCGGAACGGGTCTTCGAGTTACAGAAGTTGTTGGAGCGGACCATGCGCCTGCCGCAGGAACAGAGGCTCATTCTTCTGCTGCTGGCACATGCCGACGCGGATGGAACAGTCCGTCTCTCTCAGGAGAAGCTGGCGCGGCATCTGGGAACCATTCGTGAAGTCGTTGCCCGCCTTCTGCGCCATCTCGCAAGTCAGGGACTTGTCGCGACCGCGCCGCGCCGGATACGGCTGCTGGACAAGCGGAAGCTCATGAAGATCGCGGCGGCCGAAGATGAGGTGGTTTCGCCTCTGTGGCCTGCGGCACCTCGATGCGGCGCGGCGCCCGGACAAGTCCGAGCGCCGCTGACCGACTGATTTCGGTCTAGTTGCGCAGCGCGTCCACGGCGTCCTTTGTGGTAAGGACGCCGTTGGCGATCATGCCGTAGTTGACGAGCGCGGCGTTGTAGGCATCGGCACCGGGAGCCGCGACGGCATCCTTGACGACATAGACCTTGAAGCCATTCTCCATCAGCGCGCGCATGTGGGAGTCCACGCAGAGGTTCGCCACCATGCCGCCGAGCACGACAGTGTCGATACCGCGGGCACGAAGCTGGTAGATCAGGTCATTGCTTTCCGGCCCGTACATCTTGTGCGGAGCAACCACGATCGTCTTGCCGTCGTAGATATACGTCTTGTACGGCTCGTAGAAATCAGCGCCGGATCCTTCGAAACCTTCGGGGTTGTTGAGCGATACGCGCTGCAACGCCTTCATGTCGAGAAGCTGGCGCTGCAAGGCCCCCGCCTGCGACCAGTCCACGTCGAGTGCGTTGTAGACCAGCGGATCGACGGCGAGCGCGACGCCGCTCGACTTCGCCGTCGCCATCAACGTCTCGATGTTCTTGATCGTGCCGAGTTCCTTGAGATTGTCGGCGAGAAGGCCATAGAGCTTACCGTTTTCAGCCAGAAAGTCATTCTGGGGGTCGGTGATGACGACGGCGGTGTGCGCCTTGTCGAAGTGCGGGAGAGCGGGCTCGGCAGCCGCAGCAACAGCCGCCGAAAATGCGAGCGGAAGTCCGACTGCGAGCGAGAGGAAGAGATCTTTCATTGTCCTTGTCCTTGATAAAGTGATGATATCGGTCATCGCTCGTCCGTGGACGCTACCGATGACGCCGAACGGTTACGCCTCTCGCCAGATCGCCGATGTAACAATTGTTGCGTCGCGAAAGCCGCCATCCGCCCCACACATTTGCCCGCGCAGCCCCGCCTGTCGTATAGAATGTCTAATCGTCATCCGGGGCTCTCACGCCGAAGGCCGCATTGTCCCCGCGAAAACGGAACGGAGATCGAGTTTGAGTGTCGCTTTCGTCAAGGAAGAGAGTGCCGAGGCGGCGTCGGAAACGCTTCTGCCCGACCGGCCGATATCGCCACATCCGAACCTCGTGACAGAGGCGGGCCTGAAGGCGCTGGAGGAGCAGTTGCGGCAGGCCCGGGAGGCCTGTGAGGCGGCAAACACGATCGAGGACGTGAACGAACGCCGCCGGCAATCGGCAAGCCCGTTGCGGGATCTTCGCTATTTTTCCGAACGGGTGCGCACCGCCCAGCTCGTTCCGCCGCCTGCCTCTGCGGAAACTGTCGCCTTCGGCAGCCGGGTCACCTTCGAACGCGATGACGGGCGGGTGCAGACATACCGGATCGTCGGCGAGGACGAGGCCGACCCGAAGGCCGGGTCGATTTCCTACGTCTCCCCGGTCGCGGCACTGCTTCTCGGCAAGGCGGTCGGCGACGTCGTAACCGTCAACGGACAGGAGCTGGAGATCACGGCGATCGGGTGAAGACGCCCTCCAAGATAGAAGGCCGGGGGCGTGTACGCCCAGACCGAAACTGCCGACGAAGCCGCGCCCAAGGTTTCAGGTGATCGGGGGGGCGCACAAGGTTACCGTCATGCCGGGCTCGACCCGGCATCCAGCGCGATCAAGTCCTTGATCGCCGAAAGACTCTTTCACGACGCAGACGCGCCGTGGCTGGATGCCGGATCACGTCCGGCATGACGGAGGAGTGGAGCCGCACCGGCGGCAGCAATCTCTGTCAGCTGTTCAGGGCCGGAGCGCGCACCCCGGCCCATCTTTCACTTCGGCCTTCCGCCTCAGACGTAGCGGTTGACGACGTTTTCCAGGTATTCCTGACGGCCGGACTTCGGCTCGGGATTGATGTTTTCCCGCTCCACCATGCCGGCGATTTCGTCGAGGGAGTATTCGCCGCGCAGCATCTTCTGCGCTTCCGGGCTTTCCCACTTGGCGTAGCGCTCCTCGAGCGGCTTCGACAGCGCCCGGTCCTCGATCATCTTCGCCGCCGCCTTCACGCCGCGGGCGCAGCAGTCCATGCCGCCGATATGGCTGATCAGCAGGTCCTGCGGGTCGAGCGACTGGCGCCGCAGCTTGGCGTCGAAGTTCGTGCCACCGGTCTTGAAACCGCCGCCCGCGAGGATGTGGTAGTAGGCGAGTGCCATTTCCGGCACGTTGTTCGGGAACTGGTCGGTATCCCAGCCGGACTGGTAGTCGTTGCGGTTCATGTCGATCGAACCGAAGATGCCGAAGGCGTTCGCCATGGCGATCTCGTGCTCGAAGGAGTGGCCGGCGAGGATCGCGTGCCCCTGCTCAATATTGACCTTCACCTCGTTTTCCAGCCCGTTTTTCTGCAGGAAGGCATAGACGGTGGCGACGTCGTAATCATACTGGTGCTTGGTCGGTTCCTGCGGCTTCGGTTCGATCAGGATCGTGCCCTTGAAGCCGGTCTTGTACTTGTATTCGACGACGAGGTTGAGGAAGCGGCCGAGCTGGTGGAGTTCGCGCGTCAGGTCGGTGTTGAGCAGTGTCTCGTAGCCCTCACGGCCACCCCAGAGCACATAGTTCTCGCCGCCGAGCCTCTGGGTGGCATCCATGCAGGTCTTCACCGTCGCCGCCGAGAAGGCAAAGACGTCCGGATCTGGATTGGTGGCAGCGCCAGACATGAAGCGGCGGTTGGAGAAGAGGTTCGCAGTACCCCAGAGCAGCTTGACGCCGGTCTCGGCCTGCTTCTTCTCGAAATAGTCGACGATCTCATTGAGATTGCGGGTGTTTTCCGCAAAATTCGTGCCTTCCGGCCGCACATCCGCGTCGTGGAAGCAGTAGTAGGGCACGCCGAGGAGCTGGAAGAACTCGAAGGCGACGTCAGCCTTGAGCTTCGCCGCTTCCATCGTGTCGGAGAACCACGGCCGCTGGAAGGTCTGGCCGCCGAATGGATCGCCGCCCGGCCAGGTGAAGGTGTGCCAGTAGGCGATCGCGAAGCGCAGATGGTCCTCCATCCGCTTGCCGGCGACGATTTCATCGGGGTTGTAGTGGCGGAAGGCGAGCGGATTGATGCTGTCCGGGCCTTCGTATTTCACCTTGGCGATATCGCCGAAAAAGCCTGTGCTCATGGGTAGTCCTCCTTTGTGCGTGTTCGAATGCCGTCAAAGTCGCGTTTCTGGCTCCCCCTCACCCTGCCCTCTCCCCGCTGGGGAGAGGAGGGTCCCGGCGCTTGCCGCAGATCTCTTCTCCCCAGCGGGGAGAAGGTGCCGGCAGGCGGATGAGGGGGCGCCCCTGTCAATGAGCCAGCGATTTGATCGCCGGATAGAGCGCCCGGTAGTGCCGGTAGGCGTCCTCGTAGGCGCCCGCCAGTCCGGCGACCGGTTCGATCGTCTCCGCCGTCTTCGGCGCCGTGCAGACGGCAAGCGGGTCGGCCTTTGTCGCTGCGATCAGGCCGAGGCGAGCGGCGCCGAAGGCCGCACCGAAGTCACCGTCGGCCGGAATGTCGACCGGAATGCCGAGCGCCGTCGCGATCGAGGCGAGCCAGTAGCGCGAACGCGAACCCCCACCGATCGCCGTCACCCGTCCGATCGTCGTGCCGGCCGATTTCAGCGCGTCGAGATTGTCGCGGATGGCAAACGTCACACCTTCGAGCACGGCCTGGGTCAGCACCGCACGCCCGCTCTCGTGACCGAGGCCGATGAAGGCGCCGCGGATCTTCGCGTCGTTGTGCGGCGTGCGCTCGCCGGAAAGGTAAGGCAGGAAGGTGACGCTGCCCGGCGCCTTCAGCGTCTCGCCGAGTTCGGCCGTCAGTTCGCCCGCCGACTTGCCGGTGACGCCCGAATGCCAGTTGAGCGCATCGGTTGCGGAAAGAATGACGCCCATCTGGTGCCAGGTGTTGGGCAGCGCGTGGCAGAAGGCATGCACGGCACTCTCGGGCTTCGGCAGGTAGCTGCCGTTGGCCGCAAAGAGCACGCCGGACGTGCCGAGCGAGACGAAAGCCTGGCCTTCCGCGACCGTACCCATGCCGCAGGCAGAAGCCGCATTGTCGCCGGCCCCGCCGGCAACGACGACGCCCGCCGCCATGCCCCATTCGCCGGCAAGCTCCCCACGAAGCGTGCCCGCCTGTTCGGTCCCCTCGACCAACCCCGGCATCTGGCTTTCCGACAGGCCGGTGGCCGAGAGCAACTCCGGCGACCAGCGGCGCGCGCCGGTGTCGAGCCAGGAGGTGCCGGCGGAATCCGACATGTCGGAAAGGTATTCGCCGGTGAGCCAGAGCCGCAGATAGTCCTTCGGCAGCAACACCGTCGCCACCTTCGCGAAGACTTCCGGCTCGTTTTTCGCGACCCAGGCAAGCTTCGGCGCGGTGAAGCCGGGGAAGACGATATTGCCGGTGATCGCCCGGAAACGTGGATCGGCGTCGAGCGCCGCCGCCTCGGCATGGCTACGGGTGTCGTTCCAGAGAATGCACGGCCGCAGCACCCGGTCCTCGGCGTCGATCAGCGTCGCCCCGTGCATGTGGCCGGAGAGCCCGATACCCTTCACCGCGGCAAGCTCGGCCGGATGCTTTGCCTTGAGGCCGGAAACCGCTTCCCTGGTCGCCCGGATCCAGTCGGCCGGGTCCTGTTCCGACCAGCCGGGATGCGGCCGCGACACGTCGAGCGCGCCGTTCGCCGAACCGACGACGCGCTGGTCGCCGTCGATCAGCATCGCCTTGACGCCCGAGGTTCCCAAATCCAGACCGAGATACATGTGTCACTCCATTCTTTGGCCGCTACGGCAGATTGTCCCGCAGGAATATGTCGAGACGGATGCGCTCCTGCGCCTCGACGACCGCTTGCCCGTCCGCCGTCGCCTTCAGGACGCGGATCGCACTTCTCACCTCATGGCCTGCATCCTGGTTGAGTACCGCGTCGATCAGGCCTTCCGTCAGCGCGGCCCGCGTCGTTTCGGTAAGCTCGTGGGCGATCACCGCCGGCCGGTGGTCACGGCGCACCTCCTTCAGGAGACGCACAAGGCCGCGATTGCCGGCACCGAGGCTGTAGACGCCGGCAATGTCGGCGTGGGCTGCAAACGCTTCGCGCAGCACCTTTTCGGCGGTTGCGGGATCGTCTCGACCTTCGAGGACCGGTAGCAGGTGCAGATGGCCGAATTCCGCCTCCATGACGGCGCGGAAGCCTTCGAAGCGCTCCCGATGGTCGCGCACCATCAGCGAGCCGGCGAGAACTGCAACACTGCCCGAGTCGCGTCCAAGAAACCGCCCCATCAGGCTCGCGGCCGTGCGTCCGGCCGCAATGTTGTCGATCCCGGCATAGTGCTGACGCGTCGATCCCGGCAGGTCGGAGACCAGCGTCACGACGGGAATACCCTCCCCGGTGAGTTCATCGACGGCGACGCGCACTTCCGGCGCATCGACCGCGACCAGCGCGATGCCGGAGGGCTTTTCCCGGCCCGCCTCCTTCAAGGCGGCGACCAGGGCCGGCGGATCGAAGGCGGGAACCTCGATGATGCGGATCGCCAGCCGTTCGACCGCCGCCCGGGCGACTGCATCGCCGACAGCCGCCGCAAGCCCCCGCATGAAGGAATTGTCGTTGGAAGGCAGGATGAAGGTGAGCGGATAGATGCGGCCCTTCGCAAGATTGGCCGCGGCCATGTCGCGGACGAAGCCCAGTGCCGCAACGGCAGCATCGACCTTCGCGCGCGTCTCCTGCCGCACGCCGGGCCGGTTGTTCAGCACCCGGTCGACGGTTGCGAGGCTTACGCCCGCATGGACGGCAATGTCGTGGACGGTCGGCTTCATGTTTCCTCCGGCGCGACTCTCTACCGGAGTTCTTGAGGTACGTAAATCATTTTCTGAGATACGTACCTCATAAACCTTCAAGCACCGTCCGAAAAAGAAGGACCGTCGTTTTGAGGCGACGGTCCAGGCGCTGCGGTGGATCTTGGAGGAACGTGGATCAGTGCCCGCTGCCGGCAGGAGCCGCGGCTGCCGGCCGCTTGATCAGCAGGGTCAGGAATATGAGCGAGAAAAACAGGACCGTGAGCCCCATGAACACATCGATGAAGGAGAGAAGCCACGACTGCTGGGTCACAAGACCCGAGAGCTTCTTTACCGCCGCCGACGCCCCGTCGAGGCCGTAAGTGTCGTAATTGCCGCCGACGCTGTTCAGCCAATTCAGTGCCGCCGGATTGCTCCAGGTAATGTGCTCGGAAAGGCGAGCATAGTGCTCGTCCGAACGCTGGGTGAGCATGGTGTTGATGATCGCCAGGCCCACCGCGCCGCCGAGATTGCGCGTCAGGTTGAAGAGACCCGAGGCATTCTTGATCCGCTCCGGCGGAAGCGTGCCCAGGGCGATGTTGTTGATCGGCACCATGCAGAGCATCAGCGAGCAGCCGCGCAGGATCTGCGGCAGCAGGAGTTCGTAGAAATCCCACTCAGCGGTCATGCCTGTCATGAGCAGCGTGCCGGCCGAAAAGCCGCCAAAGCCGATCATCATCATTACGCGCGGATCGAGCCGGCTCGACAACGCCCCCGCCACGGGTGCGGTCAGGAACATCGCCGCACCGGAGACGAACATCGTCTCGCCGATCATCAGCGAATCGTAGCCGCGGATACGCCCGAGATAGAGCGGATAGAGATAGGTAAGGCCGTAGAGCCCGACGCCCATCACGAAGGAAAAGAGCGAGCCGAACGCAAAATTGCGATTGGTGAAGGCCCTGAGATCGACGACCGGGAAGTCCACCCTGAACACCCTGTAGAAGAACACGACCGCGCCGATGACCATCGCAATCGTACCGAGAACGATGTGCTCGTCATTGAACCAGTCCTTGCCATTGCCTTCTTCCAGCACGTATTCGAGCGTGCCGAGGAAGAGCGCCATGGAGGCCAGTCCCCACCAGTCGAACTTCTTGAACAGGCTGAGTTCCGGTTCGTCGAAGTCGATGAGGCTCCACGTCACGGCTGTGACCAGAATGCCCGGAATGACGTTGATGAGGAAGAGCCAGTGCCACGACATGGCATGGCTGATATATCCGCCGATGGTCGGCCCGATCGTCGGCGCAAGCGTCGCGACGAGGCCGATGATGGGCGAAACGATGTTGCGCTTGGAGGGCGGGAAGATCGTGAAAGCCGCGGCGAACACCGACGGGATCATGCCGCCGCCGATAAAGCCCTGGATCGCCCGGTAAACGATCATCTGCTCAATGTTCGTAGCGGTCGCGGCGAGCGCGCTGGCCATCGTGAAGCCTGCGGCCGACATCGCGAACAGAAC
This sequence comes from Ciceribacter thiooxidans, assembly GCF_014126615.1. Lineage (NCBI taxonomy): Bacteria > Pseudomonadati > Pseudomonadota > Alphaproteobacteria > Hyphomicrobiales > Rhizobiaceae > Ciceribacter > Ciceribacter thiooxidans. Next base: position 536,804 of record NZ_CP059896.1, on the reverse strand, counting down.
CCGCGTCGAGAGAATGCGCGCAAGCACGCCCGAGAGCGGGATCATGATGACTTCGGCGATCAGGTAGGAGGTCTGTACCCAGGCGATCTCGTCCGCACCCGCACCGAGACCGGCCTGGATTTCGGCGAGTGACGCGGAAACGATCTGGATGTCCAGGATCGACATGAACATGCCGAACACCATCGCGAAGAACGCGATAATGCGCTTCGTGTCCATCGGCTGGTCCGCGGCGGGTACTGCCCCGCCCGCGTTTCTCACTGTCGCCGTCGCCGCCATGCGCCTACCTCGACATCCGTCACTTGGCCGCGAGCGCGCCGCCGGCCGGCGCGGTGCGCGTATCGACGTCGACGACGACACTCAGGCCCGCCCGGAGCTTGCCGGTATCGAGAGCGTCCTTGGGCAGGGAGATGCGCACCGGCACGCGCTGGACGACCTTGGTGAAGTTGCCGGTCGCGTTCTCCGCCGGCAGCATCGAAAAGACCGAACCGGACGCCGGTGCGATGGAGGTGACGGTGCCAACGAGCGGCTCCTCGTCGAAGGCATCGACGTGGATGTTTACCTTCGACCCCGGCGCGAGATGCGCAATCTGCGTCTCCTTGAAGTTCGCATCGATATAGAGGTCGCTCACTGGAACCAGTGCGGCAAGCCGCTTGCCGGCGGAGACGAGGTCGCCCGTCTGGACGGCGAGATTGCCGACCACGCCGTCATAGGGTGCCTTGAGGACCGTGAAGCCAAGGTCGCGCTTGGCCTTTTCGAGCGCCAGGTCGGCGGAACGGATGCCGGCCTCTGCTTCGGCACGCTGCGCCCTGAGGACGGCGATCTGCGCCTCGGCCGCGGCGATGTTCGCGTCGGCGGCGCTCACATTGGCCTGCGCCTGCTCAAGCTGCGTCTTGGCACTGTCGAGGTCGGCAGTGGAGACGACCTTCTGCGCCTGCAGGCCGCTTGCCCGCTTGAAGGACAGCTGCGCGAGGTCGAGACTGGCAACGGCCGCCTGCTTCTGCGCCTTTGCCTGCAGCAGGCTCGCCTCGGCGCCCTTGATCTGCGCGTCGACGCGGTCGAGCGTGAGGTGTTGCGTCTTCACCTGCGCCTCGGCCTGTTCCGTCGCAATCCGGTAGTCGCCGTTGTCGAGGGTCACGAGCGGATCGCCGGCCTTGACGATCTGGTTGTTGGTGACGTTGACCTTTTCGACATAACCGCCGACCTTCGGCGAGATGATGGCAATGTCGCCTCCGATATAGGCGTCATCGGTCGATACCATGAAGCGGCCGTGGATCCACCAGTTATAGCCGTACCAGCCCGCACCGGCCACGAGCGCCAGTGCCACGATCGGCAGAACCGGGCTGCGCCGCTTCTTTGCCTTCACCGGCGCCTGGACTTGCGAGGGAGTGGAACTCTCGTCCTGACGGCCTTCGACTGTCTCCGGGGCCGTCGTCTCGACGACGACCGGATCATGGCTGGTGTCGACCGAGCGAATTGCATTGCTTCTCTGGGAGCCGGACATTGTCGTTTCCATTTTGAACTGGCAGGTTTCGTTTCGGGTCAGATATAAAAAAGCACATATATATTGAACTGAACCGTTCGGTTCGGTTGACTTAGAGCGTTTCATCGCACATATCAAGGGTGATCGAACCATCGAGTTCGATTTCGTTAATTTTGAGTACCCGAAAGAGACGCGTGAGCAAGAAAATGTCCGAAACGCCGAACCCGACCCAGGAGACCAGCCTTTGTTCCGTAGGGCGCTTCGCTGCCGGCGAAGATCCGGTGAAGCGAGAGCAGATCCTCGACGGTGCGCGTTCCGTCTTCATGAGAATGGGTTTCGACGCCGCGAGCATGAACGACGTGACCCGCGAAGCCGGTGTCTCCAAGGGAACGATCTACGTCTATTTCGACAGCAAGGAAGAACTGTTCGGCGCGCTGATCGAGAGAGAAAAGGGCCGTTTCACGGAATTCCTGCGCGACATCCTCGCAGAAAGCAGCGATGTCCGCGACGGTCTGCGCCGCTTCGGCATCGCCTTCGCCCGGCATATCATCAAGTCGGACATGATCCCCGCCATGCGCATCCTGCTCGGCGTCGTCGACCGCATGCCGGGTCTCTGCAAGCGTTTCTTCGCCTCCGCCCCGGCAAACGCCCGTACAGTCCTGCGCACCTTCATCGAACAACAGGTCGAAGCCGGAGCGCTGAGGGTCGATGACACCGATCTCGCCGCGCGCCAGTACATCGAACTGGCAACCGGTCAGTTCTTCCGCCAGCGCCTGTTTGGCGAAATGACCGCGCCGCCGGAGGAGACAGAAGTCGAGTATGTGGTGGACAGCGGCCTCAAGGTCTTCATGGCTGCCTACGGCACCGAGGCGCGGGCGGACAGCTAACCACCGAGATCCGCATAATTTTTCCGGAACGGGCCCGGGTCCGGGCCTTGTCGTTTGGCGGGACTTGGGCCATTTGTGCTTCCACGAACCACCAACCGGAAGAAGTTCATGCAGGATCTCGCTCTTCTCGTCCAGGACCCCGCCGCCTGGGTCGCCCTGATTACGCTGATCATCATGGAGGTCGTTCTCGGGATCGACAACCTGGTGTTCATCTCGATCCTCACCAACAAGCTGCCTGCCGCCCAGCGGGTACCGGCACGTCGCGTCGGCATCGGCCTGGCGCTCGTCATGCGCCTTGTCCTGCTCGGCACGATCGCCTGGATCGTCCAGCTCACGACCCCGGTCTTCGAGCTCTTCGGCCACGGCTTCTCGTGGAAGGACCTGATCCTGGTCGCCGGTGGCCTCTTCCTCGTCTGGAAGGCAACCAAGGAAATCCACCACAACGTCGACCCGATCGACCAGGAGGAGGATTTCATCGCCTCGTCCGCAACGGGCACGCTCACCGCTGCCGTTGGCCAGATCCTTCTGCTGGACCTCGTCTTTTCGGTCGACAGCATCATCACCGCCGTCGGCATGACCGATCACCTGCCGGTCATGATCATCGCCGTCATCGTTGCGGTGACAGTGATGCTGCTCGCCTCGAACCCGCTGGCGAACTTCATCGAGAAGAACCCGACCATCGTGATGTTGGCGCTCGGCTTCCTGCTGATGATCGGCATGACGCTGATTGCCGACGGCATGGGCTTCCATGTTCCGAAGGGCTATGTCTACGCCGCGATGGCCTTCTCGGCGCTGGTCGAGGGCCTCAACATGCTGGCCCGTCGCAAACGCCGCGCCGAGGCCGGAAAGAAAACGCTGCACTGAGGGACAAACGCCCGCATCGATCGGCCCGCGCGGTAACCCCGCGCGGGCCGATCGGGTTGGCGGCTCCCGCATCGTCCTTCGGAACAAAGCAGAACACCCTGCATTGGAGGGATTGATCGGTACCGCCTGATCCGGAATACTCGTCGTCAAACGGCAGCGGAGTCTCATGTCAACTGAGCAGATTCTGGCTTTCGCGGTAATCGGCACCATGATGAGTTTCTTCATCTGGGATCGCTTCCGCTATGACGTCGTGGCCTGCACCACACTCGTCGTCGCCGTCGCTCTCGGGCTCGTACCGTCCGACAAGGCCTTCTCCGGCTTTTCCAACGACATTGTCATCATCGTCGGCAGCGCCCTCGTAGTCAGCGCCGGCGTCGCCCGCTCGGGCATCGTCGATGCGGCAATCAAGCGCTTCTTCCCGAAGCTCGAGTCGGTCCGCGCGCAAATGGTTCTGCTGCTCCTCACCGTGGCGGTGCTCTCCGCCTTCATCAAGAACATCGGCGCGCTGGCGATCATGATGCCGGTCGCCTTCCAGTTCTCCCGTCGCTCCGGCACGTCTCCGTCGATCTTCCTGATGCCGATGGCCTTCGCGGCCCTTCTCGGAGGGCTGATGACCCAGATCGGCACCTCGCCGAACATCGTGGTTTCGCAGCTGCGCCACGAGATCACCGGCAAGAGCTTCACCATGTTCGATTTCATGCCGGTCGGGGCGGTGCTCGCACTCACCGGCGTTCTCTTCCTGATTGTCTTCTATCGGCTGGTTCCCGAGCGGGAGAACCAGACGTCTTCCCTCCACGAGACGCTGGAAAACTCGAACTACGCGACCGAAGCCAGGGTCACGAAGCAGTCATCCTTCGGGGTAAGAAGCTGAGCGACCTGCTGGCGCTCTCCGGCGGTGAAGTGATCGCAACGGGCATCCTGCGCGGCCATGTCCGGATATCTCCCTTCCCCGATGTACAGATCCGGGAAGACGACGTTCTTCTCCTCGAGGGTTCCTCCGACGCACTCGACCGTGTCGTTTCCCAGGCATCGCTGGCGCTTGCCGGAAGGCCGCTCGCCGAGGACGGGGAGAAGAACAGCGAGATCGGCGCAATCGAGGCGGTCATTGCCCACGATTCCTTCCTGATCGGTATGACCGCACGCGAGCTCTCGATCTTTCACGGCTACGGCGTCAACGTGATTGCGGTCAGCCGCCCGGGAAAACGAACCGGCGAAAGCATGGGCGAGATGACCCTGCGCGACGGCGATGTCGTCGTCCTGCAGGGTAAGAGAAACGCCCTGCCCGGGCTGCTGCAGGAACTCGGTTGCCTTCCGCTTGCCGAACGCCAGATCCTGCTCGGGACCCCGCGCAGCGCAGCCGTACCGCTCGCCATCCTGGTCGCCGCGATGGGGGCGACCGCGCTCGGGCTCGCCCCCGTTGGCATCGCGTTCTTCGCAGCTGCGCTCGGCATGGTGATCCTGCGCGCCATCCCCTTGAGCGAGATCTACCGGGCGGTGGACGGTCCCATCCTCGTCATGCTCGCGGCGCTCATTCCGGTGAGCGACAGCTTGCGCACGACCGGCGCCAGCGACGTCGTTGCCGCCTGGCTCGGATATGTGGGGGCCAATCTTCCGACTTATGGGGCGCTGGCATTGATCCTCGTGACGGCCATGCTGGTCACGCCGTTCCTCAACAATGCCGCAACCGTGCTCGTCATGGCGCCGATTGCGGCAAGTTTCGCCGCCAATCTCCACTACAAACCGGAGGCATTCCTGATGGCAGTCGCAATCGGCGCCGGTTGCGATTTCCTGACGCCGATAGGCCATCAATGCAACACGCTCGTGTTCGGCCCCGGCGGGTACCGCTTCAGCGACTACCCGCGGCTCGGCCTGCCGCTGTCTGCCCTGATCGTGCTGGTCAGCGTGCCGACCCTGCTCGTGGTGTGGCCACTCACATGAGGTTCACCGGAAAGAAGGCAAAAAGGAAGAGCCGGCATTGGCGGAATGCGGCTCTTCAGGGCGGGGACTAGGGATGAGGAACGCGGGCCGGACGGGTCAGAGCTCGTCTGCCGTTTCGTTGGCCACGGTGAGAAACCGGCAAAATCACCGTGTTCTCGTTCCCGTCGCGTCCGGTTGGCACGGCCCGTGTTCTGCAGTGTCAAACGCAACCGGCCGGTGATGGTTCCCGACGTCCGGATTTTTTCGTCGGTTTCTTCGTCGCCACCGCCGCGGCACCCTCGCCCGGGCGCAGTGCGTCTTGACGCCCGCGGCCGAATGTGGCCTAAGGCCACGGAATGAAAAATCGCGGGATTTCCCGCCTTGGGCGGTTTTCGGCGCGATTTTTCGCTTTTCGACACCTCGTCCGTGACCACGCGGTTTTCCGCCCGGTCACTCGCACGTCACCAGAGCAAGAATCCGATGACCACTTCCGGCGTCCGCGTCCGTATTGCACCTTCCCCGACCGGCGAGCCGCATGTCGGCACCGCCTACATCGCACTGTTCAACTATCTCTTCGCCAAGAAGAACGGCGGCGAGTTCATCCTCCGCATCGAGGATACCGACGCCACCCGCTCGACGGCGGAGTTCGAGGAGAAGGTTCTCGACGCGCTGAAATGGACCGGCCTCAAATGGTCCGAAGGTCCCGACGTCGGCGGACCTTACGGCCCCTATCGCCAGTCGGAGCGCAAGGACATCTATCGCCCCTTCGTCGAGCAGCTCGTTCGCGACGGCCACGCCTTCCGCTGCTTCTGCACGCCGGAACGGCTGGAAATGATGCGCGACGCACAGCGGGCCAAGGGCATGGCGCCGAAGTATGACGGCCTCTGCCTCCACCTGAAGGCCGAGGAAGTGACCGAGCGCATGGAGGCGGGCGAACCGTCCGTCGTGCGCATGAAGATCCCGACCGAAGGCTCGTGCAAGTTCCACGACGGCGTCTACGGCGACGTCGAGATCCCGTGGGACAGCGTCGACATGCAGGTGCTCCTGAAAGCCGACGGCATGCCGACCTATCACATGGCGAACGTCGTCGACGACCACCTGATGAAGATCACCCACGTCGCCCGCGGCGAGGAGTGGCTGGCATCGGTGCCGAAGCACATCCTGCTCTACCAATATCTCGGCCTCGAGCCGCCGAAGTTCATGCACCTGTCGCTGATGCGCAATGCCGACAAGTCGAAACTGTCGAAGCGCAAGAACCCGACGTCGATCTCCTACTACTCGGCGCTCGGCTACCTGCCGGAAGCACTGATGAACTTCCTCGGCCTATTCTTCGTCCAGATCGCCGACGGCGAGGAACTCCTGACGATGGACGAGCTTGCGGAGAAGTTCGATCCGGAGAACCTTTCGAAGGCCGGCGCCATCTTCGACGTGCAGAAGCTCGACTGGCTGAACGGCCGCTGGATCCGCGAGAAGCTCACGCCGGAGGATTTCCTCGCGCGCATCTTCGACTGGGCGTCCGAAAACGATCGTCTGACGGAGGGCCTGAAGCTCGCCCAGAGCCGCATCTCGAAGCTCGGCGAACTGCCGCCGCTCGCCGGCTTCCTGCTGGCGAACGACGTCGGCCTCACGCCGGCCTCCTTCGCAGGTCTGAAGACGTCGCCGGCCGAAACGCTGGAGATCGTCAACACGGTCCAGTTCGATCTCGAAAAGATCGTCGAATGGAACGTCGCGACGATCGAGGAGGAGCTGAGGGCGATTTCCGACCGGCTCGGCAAGAAGCTGCGCGTCGTCACGCCGCCGCTCTTCGTCGCCGTCTCGGGAAGCCAGCGCTCGCTGCCGCTCTTCGACAGCATGGCGCTGCTCGGCCGCTCGGTCGTGCGCCAGCGGCTCAAGGTGGCAAGCCAGGTGCTGGCCTCGATGGTGGGTAGCGGAAGCTGAAATTGAAGTAGGCCCCTCATCCGCCTGCCGGCACCTTCTCCCCGCAAGCAGGGAGAAGGGAGCAAGAGGCGCCGCAGCCACTCCCCTCGCCCCGCCTGCGGGGAGAGGGTTAGGGCGAGGGGCAATTTACACGGCGCAAGGCCAAGAGCCGCCACAGGAATTGAACGATGACCGAACAGAAGACCGAAACTGCCCTCTCCTCCGACGCGACGGAAGTCCGCCGCCAGAAGCTCGCGCTGCTGCGCGAGAAGGTGGGCGACGTCTATCCCGCACACTTCCACCGCACGATGACCAACGAGGAACTGGCGGAGAAATATGCCCATCTCGAGCCGGACACTGAATCCGGCGACGTGGTGACAGTGGCCGGTCGCGTCTATTCCTCGCGCAATTCGGGCATGTTCATGGACATCCATGACGCCTCGGGCAAGATCCAGATCTTCTCCCACAAGGACACGACCCCGGAAGAAGCCCGCAGCCTGCTCCCGCTCATCGATCTCGGCGACGTCATCGGCGTGACCGGCGCGGTCCGTCGCACCAAGCGCGGCGAACTGACGATCAACGCCCACGAGATCGTCATGCTGACCAAGACGCTGCTGCCGATGCCGGAGAAGTATCACGGCCTCGCCGACATCGAGACGCGCTATCGCAAGCGCTATCTCGACATCATGGTCAACGAGGAATCCAAGCTGCGCTTCCAGCAGCGTTCGCGGATTCTGTCCGCTCTGCGCCGCTTCCTCGAAGGCGAAGGCTTCATGGAAGTCGAGACCCCGATGCTGCAGGCGATCTACGGCGGCGCCGCGGCCGAGCCCTTCAAGACCCACCACAACACGCTGAAGCTCGACATGTACCTGCGCATCGCGCCGGAGCTCTATCTCAAGCGCGTTCTCGTCTCCGGCCTCACCGACAAGGTCTTCGAGGTCAACCGCAACTTCCGCAACGAAGGCGTCTCGACCCGGCACAATCCCGAGTTCACCATGATGGAGTGCTACTGGGCCTATGCCGACTACGAGGACATGATGAGCCTCGTCGAACGGCTGTTCGAGAGCCTGGCGCTCGCCGTCCACGGCAAGACCGAATTCGCCTTCACCGACAAGGAGCTCTCCTTCAAGGGTCCGTTCCGCCGGGTTTCCATGCCCGAAGCGGTCAAGGAAGCGACCGGCATCGACTTCCTGTCGATCAAGACAGACAAGGAGGCACGCGCCGCCGCCTACGGCGCCGGGTTCGAAGTCGAGAAGGACGCGACCTGGGGCGAATGCCTCGCCTATGTCTTCGAGGAGAAGGTCGAGGCGACGCTGATCCAGCCGACGCATGTCATCAACTTCCCGAAGGACATCTCGCCCTTCGCCAAGGAAGTGCCAAGCGAGCCGCGCCTGGTCGAGCGTTTCGAGAGCTACTGCAACGGCTGGGAGATCGGCAATGCCTTCTCCGAGCTCAATGACCCGGTCGAGCAGCGCAACCGCATGGTCGAACAGCTCAAACAGGCCCACGAGCGCGGCGAGACCGAAAAGGAACTGGACGAGGACTTCCTCGAAGCCATGGATCAGGGCATGCCGCCGGCGGGCGGCCTCGGCATCGGCGTCGACCGCCTCATCATGCTCCTGACGGATTCGCCGTCGATCCGCGACATCATCCTGTTCCCGGCTCGCCGCCACAAGGGCGACTGAGCCCGACCGATCTACAGAAAAACGAAAGCCCGGGATACGTGGTATCCCGGGGCTTTCGTTTTTCTATGACTTCATGCGGAGCGTCAGCCGTGACCGCCGGCCTCTGCCGGCGCGGCATGGGCATCGCCGCCGTGGCCATCGGCAGCCGCCGTCTCGGGGGCGCCATCCGGTTTCGCGCAGTCGAACTTGTCGTCCATCAGCGCCGCGATGCGTTCCACATCCTCGCTCGGCACGACGATCTTCTCACCGTAGAAGAGACCGCTCTCGTTCGCCGGGCGGTCTATGTAGCGCGCAGTGAATACGGCAGCGTCTCCGACCTCCGGCACGCGTGAAGGATCGGGGATGTAGACGACATCCGCGCCGATCGCATGGCCACGCATGTTGGCGCGATCTTTCGGCCCCTGGTCATCGATCACCACCACCTGCACGAGGTCAGGCTTTTGTTCCTGGAACGTCTTCTCCGCGACCCGCAGTGCCGTCTTCATGCGGGAAAGACCGTCTCCCCCGCTCGTCGCCACGTATTTGCGGATCCACTCGCGATCCTTTTTCTTGATGAGGACCGTCTCCACCTCGGTGCACTTCTGGCCGTTCGTCCCGCGGAAGGTCGACCCGAGCAGCTTTTCAGCACCGATATAGACGGCTGCCGAGCCCGTCGCGCCGCAGAAGACCAGAATCCCGCCGAAGACGAGCGCCAGCTTCCGGGACGGGCGAAATATGTTCAACAGTCCCTTCAAGCCCACGAGACCACCATCGGACCACTCCCGGTTACGCAATACCAACGGCCTTTGCTACCACGCCGACCTTGAGGAAGTTTTAATCGCACGACGTTCGATTGCGCGGATATTGCGAATGATTTGCAGTTGCATTGACATTTGCAGGGGAGGAACTAACTTGAAATGAGAATGATTTGCAAAAAGGACAAGTCTGCATGAAACGCATGATCGTCGGCCTGCTTGCCGCCATTGCGCTTTCCGGGTGGGTCGAAACAGCGGCCGCAGCGGAGAAGCCGAAGGTCATTACGACCTTCACCGTCATCGCAGACATTGCACGCAACGTCGCAGGCGACGCCGCCGAAGTCGACAGCATCACCAAACCGGGCGCCGAGATCCATAACTACCAGCCGACCCCGCGCGACATCCTGAAGGCCAGCGACGCCGACCTCGTGCTGTGGAACGGGCTCAACCTCGAACGCTGGTTTGAAAAGTTCCTCGCCAATCTCGGGAACGTACCCGAAGCCGTGGTCAGCGAAGGGGTCGAGCCGCTCAGCATCTCCGGTGGCGCCTATGACGGAAAGCCCAACCCTCACGCCTGGATGTCACCGGACAATGCCCTGATTTACGTGGAGAACATCCGCAAGGCGCTCGCCGCGATCGATCCCGAGCACGCGGAAGTCTATGCCGCCAACGCCAGGGCCTATGCCGAAAAGATCAGGGCCGAGATCGAGCCGATGAAGGCAGAGATCGCCGCCCTGCCTGAGGCGGAGCGCTGGCTCGCAACGAGTGAAGGCGCGTTCTCCTACCTCGCCCGCGATCTCGGCCTGAAGGAAGTCTTCCTCTGGCCGATCAATGCCGACAGCCAGGGCTCGCCGCAACAGGTCCGCGCCGTCATCGATGCGATGCGCGCGCACAAGATCAAGGCGATCTTCAGCGAAAGCACGGTTTCCGACAAGCCGGCGCGCCAGGTGGCGGCAGAAACGGGCGCGCTCTACGGCGGCGTTCTCTACGTCGATTCCCTCAGCGAAGCCGACGGTCCGGTCCCGACCTATCTCGATCTCCTGAAGGTCACAGTGGCGACGATTGCGAAAGGGCTTGCGGGATGATCATGGGCAGCAGTTCGCGCAGCCGCGTGTCGGGACTCGTCGTCGACGACATCTCCGTCACCTACCGCAACGGCCTCACGGCGTTGAAGACCGCGAGCTTCGAAATCCCGAAGGGGACCATTACCGCCCTCGTCGGGGTGAACGGCGCCGGAAAATCGACCCTCTTCAAGGCGGTCATGGGGTTCGTCCCGCTCTCCTCCGGCAGCATCTCGATCCTCGGCCTGCCGGCGCGGGAGGCGCTCCGCCGCAACCTCGTCGCCTATGTGCCGCAGAGCGAGGAGGTCGACTGGAATTTTCCTGTCCTCGTCGAGGACGTGGTGATGATGGGTCGCTACGGCCACATGTCGATGCTGCGCATACCCTCGCGCCGTGACCATGCCATGGTCGCCGACGCGCTCGCCCGCGTCGGCATGGCGGATTTCCGCAAACGCCAGATCGGCGAACTCTCCGGCGGCCAGCGCAAGCGCGTCTTCCTTGCCCGTGCACTCGCCCAGGAAGGCCAGGTGATCCTGCTCGACGAGCCGTTCACCGGGGTGGACGTCACCACCGAGGAACAGATCGTCACCCTCATGCGGGACCTGAGAGACGAGGGCCGCGTCATGCTCGTGTCGACCCACAATCTCGGCAGCGTGCCCGACTATTGCGACCGCACGATCTTCGTCAAGGGAACGGTGCTGGCGGCGGGGCGGACCGCAGAAGTCTTCAACGAGGAGAACTTGAAGCTCGCTTTCGGGGGCGCACTGCGCCACTTCGTGCTTGCCGGATCCGATCTGCATGAAGATGCGGATGCCCGCCAGGTGAAGGTCATCACAGACGACGAGCGTCCCTTCGTCATCTACGGCGCGCCGCGCGGACAGGGGGCGGCGGATGAGCATACTTCTTGAGCCATTCTCCTACGGTTACATGGTCAACGCGATCTGGGTCAGCGGCCTCGTCGGCGGCGTCTGCGGCTTCCTTTCCGCCTATCTGATGCTGAAAGGTTGGTCGCTGATCGGCGATGCGCTCTCCCACGCGATCGTGCCGGGCGTCGCCGGCGCCTACATGCTCGGCCTGCCCTTCGCCTTCGGCGCCTTTCTTTCCGGCGGGCTCGCAGCCGGCGCCATGCTCTTTCTCAATCAGCGCACCCGGCTGAGGGAAGATGCCGTCATCGGCCTCATCTTCACCTCCTTCTTCGGGCTCGGGCTGTTCATGGTCTCGCTGTCGCCCGTCTCGGTGAACATCCAGACCATCGTGCTCGGCAACATCCTCGCCATCACACCGGAAGACACCCTGCAACTTGTCATCATCGGCAGCGTCAGCCTCTTGATCCTGGCGCTGAAATGGAAGGACCTGATGGTCACCTTCTTCGACGAGAACCACGCCCGCTCGATCGGCCTGCGTCCCGGTTTCCTCAAGGTGCTGTTCTTCACCCTGCTCGCCGCATCGACGGTGGCCGCGCTGCAGACGGTCGGCGCCTTCCTCGTCATCGCCATGGTCGTTACCCCCGGAGCAACGGCCTATCTCCTGACTGACCGTTTCCAGCGGCTGATCGTGCTCGCCTTCGCGATCGGCGCAGTGACAAGCATTGTCGGGGCCTATCTCAGCTATTTCCTCGACGGCGCGACCGGCGGCATCATCGTGGTGCTGCAGACGACACTTTTCCTCGTGGCCTTCGTCTTTGCCCCGAAGCACGGCCGCCTCGCCGCACGCCGCCGCGCCCGCCTCGCACTGGAGGCCGTACCGTGAGCGATCTCCCCGAACTCGCAATCCTGCCGTTCCGGCTGCCCTTCATGCAGTCGGCCTTTGCCGTGACGCTGATGATTGCCGTGCCGATGGCGCTGCTCTCCTGCCTCCTCGTGCTCAAGGGCTGGTCGCTGATGGGCGACGCGGTCTCCCATGCCGTTCTGCCCGGCGTCGTGATTGCCTATGTCGTCGGCCTGCCGCTTTCCGTCGGGGCTTTCGCCGCCGGCCTCGTCTGCGCGCTGCTCACGGGCTACCTCAAGGAAAACAGCCGCGTGAAGGAGGATACCGTCCTCGGCATCGTCTTCTCCGGCATGTTCGGCCTCGGGCTGGTGCTCTACGTGAAGATCGAGAGCGACGTGCACCTCGACCACATCCTCTTCGGTGACATGCTGGGCATCCTGCCCGCCGACCTCGTCGAGACGGGCCTCATCGCACTTGCGGCCACCGGCTTCCTCGTCTTGCTGCGCAAGGACCTGTTGCTGCACGCCTTCGATCCGATGCATGCCCGAGCCATCGGCCTGCCGGTCCGGCTGCTGCATTACGGCCTTCTGGTCGTGCTGTCGCTGACCGTCGTCGGAGCCCTGAAGGCCGTCGGCATCATTCTTTCCGTTGCGCTTCTCGTCGCACCGGGCGCGATCGCCTTCCTCGTCACCCGACGCTTCCAGACGATGCTTCTCGTCGCACTCGCCGTCACCCTCTTTTCGTCCTTTGCCGGCATCTATCTGAGCTTCATCATCGACAGCGCCCCGGCGCCGACGATCGTGCTGTTGATGAGCGGCATATTCGTTCTCGCCTTCGTCCGAACGGTCTGGCAGGCGCATCGCAGGCCGGCTACGCGAGAATCCGTCTCAAGATAGATCGCCCTCCAGACTTGCTGGAGATCAAGCCGCGGATCGTCCATACTTGATATTGCGGTACTATCGAGTCCCCTCTCCGGAAGGCGTTCATGTCCCCGTTCAGCGCACTGAAAGACCCCACCCGCTTTCTCTTCTTCACCGGCAAGGGTGGCGTCGGAAAGACGTCGCTCAGCTGCGCGAGCGCCATAGCGCTCGCCGATCGTGGTCTTCGTATCCTCCTCGTCAGTACCGACCCGGCCTCCAACCTCGACGAGATGCTGGGTGTCGGCCTGTCGGACACGCCGACGCCCGTTCCCGGTGTTCCGGGGCTCTCCGCAATGAATATCGATCCGGAGCAGGCGGCCGAGGATTATCGCAAACGCGTCATCGAACAGCTCGGACCGGAGGCCGACAGCAAGGAGGTGTCGACCGTCCGGGAGCAGCTTTCCGGTGCCTGCACGACGGAGATCGCCGCTTTCGACGAGTTCGTCGGCCTGCTCGCCGACGACACCCCCGAATTCGACCACATCATCTTCGACACGGCACCGACGGGGCACACCTTGCGCCTCCTCAGCCTGCCGAAAGCCTGGACCGGCTTCCTGGAAACCAACGAGCGCGGTGCCTCGTGCCTCGGCCCGCATTCCGGGTTGAAGATGCAGGAGGATCGCTTCCGCAGCGCATTTCGTTGCCTCGGCGACCCGGCGCGCACGACGATCGTGCTCGTGACCCGCCCCGACAAGGGCGCGATCCGCGAGGCCGCGCGCACCTCGGACGAACTCGCCGAGCTCGGCCTGTCGAACCAGTTGCTCGCAATCAACGGCCGGTTCCGGGCCGTGGACCCGACTGATCCGGTGGCGACCGCCCTCGTGCGGGAGCAGGACGAAGCGATTGCCGGCATGCCCGCATCGCTCGCGGCCCGCCCGCGCGACGAATTTCCGCTGCTCGGCTTTGACATGGTCGGCATCCCCGCCCTGCGGGCGCTGCTCAACCCGCCTTCCGCAGCGCCGGCACAGGTGGAGGAGGTGTCGAATGCGGCGAGCGACCTGCCGGCGATCGGCAGACTGGTGGATGAAATCGCCGCCGGCGAAAAGGGTCTGGTGATGGTGATGGGCAAGGGCGGCGTCGGCAAGACGACCGTCGCGGCGGCGATTGCCGTCGGGCTGGCGAAGCGCGGCCATGCGGTGCACCTTACGACCACCGATCCGGCCGCCCATCTCTCCTTCGTCGTCGCGGGCGAGATGCCGGGACTCACGGTCGACCGCATCGATCCCGTCGTCGAAACGGAGCGATACATCGAAAAGATCATGACGACGCGCGGACGCGATCTCGACGACGAGGGCAAGGCCCTTCTGCGCGAGGACCTCGCCTCCCCCTGCACCGAGGAGGTCGCCGTCTTTCATGCCTTCTCGCGCGTGGTCGCCGAGGCGCGTAGCGCCTTCGTCGTCATCGATACGGCGCCGACCGGACACACATTGCTGCTGCTCGATGCCACCGGCGCCTATCACAGACAGATGACGCGCCACCTCGATCCCGATGCGCCCGGAAGGGTGGTGACACCGCTGATGCGCCTGCAGGACGAGAACTACACGCACGTGATCCTCGTGACGCTTCCGGAGACGACACCGGTGTCCGAGGCAGCCGCCCTGCAGGGCGACCTGAAGCGCGCCGGCATCGAACCCTACGGTTGGGTGATCAACAAGAGCATGGCCGCGAGCGGAACCCGCGATCCGCTGCTGCGCTCACGCCTGAAGGGCGAGCACGAGCAGGTCGACCGCGTACGGGAGAAGTATGCAAAACGCGTCTACGCTCTCGAATTCCGCCCCGAACCGCCGGTCGGGCTGGAAGAACTCAACAGCCTGAGCTGACACGCTCGGGTTTCGAGGCCTCAGGCCGCTGTCGCGTCCTGCGCGGCTCTGCGGGCGAGCACGTTCTCGCGCCAGACGGTAAAGAGACCGGCACCGACGACGATCACTGATCCGATGATCATGTTCGGCCTCAGCGTCTCGCCGAAGACGCTGACGGCCAGGATCGACCCCAGGACGAGCTGGAGATAGGAGATCGGCTGCACGGCGACGGCAGTGAGATTGTCGTAAGCCTTGATGAGCAGGAAATGCGCCGTGATGCCGGTGAGGCAGAGAAGCAGCATCCACTTCCAGTCGGAGGCGGAGATTTCCGTCCAGAAGAACGGCCCGGCGATCGTCAGGGCCACGGCGCCGACGACGCCGATATAGAAGAAGCTGGTCGTCGGCCCGTCCACCCGGCTGACGAGCCGGGTGCAGAGCCCGTAGAGCGCGCCGATCAGGGCGACGACAAGCGGCAGGGCGACGAGCACGTTGAACCCGGACGTGCTCGGCCCGAGGATCAGGATGACACCGCAGAGCCCGACGACGATCGCCGTCCAGCGCCGCCAGCCGACCTTTTCGCCGAGGATCGGCACGGAGAGCAAAGCGACGATCAGCGGACCGGAGGCGAAGATCGCCTGCGACTGGGCAAGCCCCACCAGCGTGAAGGCGGTAATCGCGATCGGGATTTGCACGGCGAGCAGGACGCCGCGCAGGATCTGCAACCATGGCCGCTGCGTACGGATCGCCGCCGAAAGCCCGCCGCGGCTGCGCACCGCGAGGAGCATGGCGAAGAGCGCAAAGGCCCAGTAGCGGATCATCGCCACCAGAACCGGCGGATAGGCGCTGCCGAGATGCTTGGAAACCCCGTCCTGCACCGAAAAGATCGCGAAGGCGAGCAGCGCAAAGAGGTAGCCGAGAGGGGTGGATTTCATGGAACGACTGACGGGAGAGGCCCGCCGCGCGTCGCGAGGGCGTAGAGAAATCGAAGCATCGATAGTATACGTCTCTTGACGTTTGCAAAGGGCATGTCTGCGCAGGCCTGCCTTGCAGGAGACGCGGAGCAGACAGGCAGGATGTCGCGACGGCTGTGGTGCTTGCTCTCCGGCCGGCACTCGTGTTCTAAACGGCCATGGCCTTCACCCTCCGCCAGTTGCAGTATTTCGTCGCCGTCGCCGAGCAGGGTTCTGTGACGCGGGCGGCGCAGAACCTTTCGATCTCGCAATCCTCGGTCACCGAAGCGATCAAGGAACTGGAAGGCGACCTCGGTGTGGAGCTCTTCGAGCGCCACCCGCGCGGGCTTTCGATCACCCATAACGGTCACCAGTTCCTGCGCCACGCGACGAAGATCCTCTCGACCGTCTCGGATGCCCGCAACGCCTTTTCCGACACGAGGGAAAACAGCGGCGGCACGCTCAATATCGGCGTCACGTCTCTGGTCGCCGGCTATGTGCTCTCCGACCTTTTGGCGCGCTACCGCCGCGCCTGCCCCAATGTCGAGGTGAGTGCGATCGAGGACAACGGTTCCTATCTCGAGCACCTGCTGGTCGGCGGCGAGCTCGACGTCGCCGTCATGGTCATCTCGAACCTGCGCGACCGCCTGGCACTGCAGGCGGAAATCCTCGAAACCTCGCCTTACCGCCTCTGGCTTCCGATGGGCCACCCGCTGGTTTCCGCCGATATCATCTCGGCCGCCGACATCGCCCGCGAACCCCTGATCATGCTGACGGTGGACGAAATCGAGGAGAATACCGGCAAGCTGCTCGCCGCCCTCGGCGCACGCCCGCAGGTCGCCTTCCGCACCCGCTCGGTCGAGGCGGTGCGAAGCCTCGTCGCCACCGGCGCCGGCGTGGCGCTGCTGCCCGACCTCGTCTACCGTCCATGGTCGCTCGAAGGCGACCGAATCGAGAGCCGCGACGTTTCCGGCGCGTTGCCGGTGGTGCAGGTCGGCATGGTCTGGCGCAAGGGCTCCAGCCTGCCGCAGTCAGCCCGCGATTTCGTCGGCATCGCCGAGACGCTCCGAAGCGGCCGGGGACGGTAAGGCTTCGATCCTTGGTGATCTCCTCCTTGTGGGGAGGGGTCCCGGCTCATGCGTTTTCGGAAAAACCGATAACGACTTTCTGATAAATGAATTTGCGAATGCGGCCCTTTCGCGGCACGTTCTCGGCGGGAACAAGGGCCGTGCGAAACGGCCGCGAACCGGGAGAAATCAGATGAAGCAAGTCCTGAAGTCCTGCACTGCCATCGCCGCCATTTTCAGTTTCGCCACCGCCACCCTCGCCCAGGAGCCGCTGAAGGAACTCGGCAAGGGCGAAGGTGCGCTTTCGATCGTCGCCTGGGCCGGCTATATCGAGCGCGGCGAGACCGACAAGAATTACGACTGGGTCACCACGTTCGAGCAGGAGACGGGCTGCAAGGTCACGGTAAAGACTGCCGCCACCTCGGACGAAATGGTCGCGCTGATGAACGAAGGCGGTTTCGACCTCGTCACCGCCTCGGGCGACGCCTCGCTGCGCCTCGTCGCGGGCAAACGCGTCCAGCCGATCAACACCGACCTCATCCCGAGCTGGAAAACCATCGACGAACGCCTGCAGAACGCGCCATGGCACACGGTCGACGGCACCCATTACGGCACGCCCTATGTCTGGGGTCCGAACGTGCTGATGTACAACACCGAGGCCTTCAAGGATCAGCCGCCGAAGAGCTGGAACGTCGTCTTCGAAGAGATGACGCTTCCCGACGGCAAGTCCAACAAGGGCCGCGTGCAGGCCTATGACGGTCCGATCTACATCGCCGATGCCGCCCTTTATTTGATGGCCCACAAGCCGGACCTCGGCATCAAGAACCCCTATGAACTGAACGAAGACCAGTACAAGGCCGCCCTCGACCTGCTGCGCGGCCAGCGTCAGCTCGTCGGCCGCTACTGGCACGACGCGATGATCCAGATCGACGACTTCAAGAACGAAGGCGTGGTCGCGTCCGGCTCCTGGCCCTTCCAGGTGAACCTCACGAAGGCCGAGGGCGCCAAGATCGAATCGACCTTCCCCGAGGAAGGCACGACCGGCTGGGCCGACACCACCATGCTGCATGTCGACAGCGAACACCCGAACTGCGCCTATATGTGGATGGAACACTCGCTCTCGCCGAAGGTACAGGGCGACGTCTCGGCCTGGTTCGGCGCGGTTCCTTCGGTTCCCGCCGCCTGCAAGGGCAACGAACTCCTGACGGACGAAGGCTGCGCCACCAACGGGTTCGATAACTTCGAGAAGATCAGCTTCTGGCGGACCCCGGTCAGCAAATGCGAGAGCCAGGGAGAGTGCGTCCCCTATCACCGCTGGGTGTCCGACTATATCGGCGTCATCGGCGGACGGTGATCCAGCACCAGTGAGGGCCTTGCCCCTCACCCTGACCCTCTCCCCGCAAGCGGGGAGAGGGGACTTGTCCCGAAATGCCGCGGCAAACACGCGGCCATTGAAAAGTCCGCAAGGCCGAGAGATTTCGGCCTTCTCCCCGCAGGCGGGGAGAAGGTGCCGGCAGGCGGATGAGGGGCCATTTCAGCCATCCGGAGTACCCATGACCGCAGCCGTTTCCTTCTCGCAGGTGTCGCGCCATTTCGGCCCGGTGAAAGCCGTCGATGCGGTCGACCTGAAAATCGCGCCGGGCGAGTTCTTCGCCATGCTCGGACCGTCCGGCTCCGGCAAGACGACCTGCCTCAGGCTGATCGCCGGCTTCGAGCAGCCGACCTCCGGCCATATCGAGATCTTCGGCGAAACGGCCGAAGGCGTTCCGCCCTATCGCCGCCAGGTCAACACGGTCTTCCAGGACTACGCGCTCTTTCCGCATCTGAGCATTCTCGACAACGTCGCCTACGGGCTGATGGTCAAGGGCGTCGGAAAGGTGGAGCGTCACCGCCTCGCCGAACAGGCGCTCGAACTCGTAAAGCTCCCCGGCTACGGCGCCCGCAAGCCCGGCCAGCTTTCCGGCGGCCAGCGCCAGCGCGTGGCGCTCGCCCGCGCGCTGGTCAACAAGCCGAAGGTGTTGCTCCTCGACGAGCCGCTCGGCGCGCTCGATCTCAAGCTCCGGGAACAGATGCAGGAGGAGCTTAAAAGCCTGCAGCGCGCGCTCGGCATCACCTTCGTGTTCGTCACTCACGACCAGGGCGAGGCGCTCTCGATGGCCGACCGCGTCGCCGTCTTCAACAACGGCGGCATCGTCCAGGCCGGCTCGCCGCAAGAGATCTACAATCGCCCGCGGACCCGTTTCGTCGCCGATTTCGTCGGCTCCTCCAACGTCATCGCACCGGCCGACATGCAACGCCTCGGCGGCGAGGCCAGATGGGTGAGCCTGAGGCCCGAGGCGATCCGACTGGTTTCCGAAGGCGGCATCGCCGCGACCGTCGTGTCCGAGAGCTTCCTCGGCAGCGCGACCCGCCTCCACCTGCGCACCGGAGAGACTGCCATCAATGTCATGGTGCCGGCCGGCCGGGCCACGCCGAAGCCGGGCGAAGAAACGAGAATCTCGTGGCTCGCCTCCGACCTCCACTATATGGACGGCGAGGCATGAGCGACGTATCGACCGCCTCCATCCTGCCCGGCAGGTCCGGCGTCTTCGGCCATCTCTCCGATGTCTTCTGGCGTCGCCCGGCGCTGCTGCTCGCCGTGATGCTGGTCCCGCCGCTTCTCTGGCTCGGCATCATCTATGTCGGCTCTCTGATTGCGCTGCTTCTGCAAGGTTTCTTCTCGATCGACGATTTTTCCGGCCTGATAAATTATGAGCTGACCCTCTCGACCTATCGTCAGCTCCTGGTGCCGACCAATTTCGACATTATCGTGCGGACGGTCCTGATGGCCGTAGCGGTGACGCTGGCATCGGCCGTGCTCGCCTTCCCCATCGCCTATTATGCCGCGCGCTATGCCACCGGTCGCTGGAAAGCCTTCTTCTATCTCGGCGTCATGCTGCCGCTCTGGTCGAGTTACCTCGTCAAGGTCTATGCCTGGAAGCTGATCCTTGCCAAGGAAGGCATCCTCACCTGGACCTTCGACCGTCTCGGCCTTTCCTGGCTCCTCGACGGCATCCTTTCCCTGCCGGTGATCGGCGGCAACTCGCTGTCGATCAGCTACATCGGCACCTTCCTCGTCTTCGTCTACGTGTGGCTGCCCTTCATGATCCTGCCGGTTCAGGCGGCACTCGAGCGTGTTCCCGGCAACCTCATCGAGGCCTCTTCCGACCTCGGCGCGCATCCCGGCCAGACCTTCCGCAACGTGCTGCTTCCGCTTGCCATGCCCGGCATCGTAGCAGGCTCGATCTTCACCTTCTCGCTCACGCTCGGCGACTACATCATTCCGCAGATCGTCGGCTCCTCGCGCCTCTTCATCGGCCAAGCCGTCTACGCCCAGCAGGGAACGGCCGGCAACGTGCCGCTCGCCGCCGCCTTCTCGGTCGTGCCGATCGCCATCATGGGCGTCTATCTGTGGGCTGCCAAACGCATGGGGGCTTTCGATGCGCTCTGACCGCTCCTCGGCCGGATGGCCGCTCAAGATCGCCGCGGCCGGCGGGCTCCTCTTCCTGCACCTGCCGATCCTCCTGATCTTCGTCTACGCCTTCACCACCGAGGAGAAGAGCTTCCAGTGGCCGCCGCCGGGCTTCACCACCCAGTGGTTTGCCGTCGCCTGGAACCGTCCCGACGTCTGGGAAGCGCTGACACTCTCGGTCAAGGTCGCGAGCATCGCCACGCTGATCGCCCTCGTGCTGGGCACGCTCGCCGCAGCCGCCGTGGCGCGCTCGGCCTTCTTCGGTCGCGAGGCGATCTCGCTTCTCGTCATCCTGCCGATCGCGCTGCCGGGCATCGTCACCGGCATCGCGCTCCGCTCGGCCTTTTCGCTGGCGGAGATCCCCTATTCAATGTGGACGATCATCCTCGGCCACGGCACCTTCTGCATCGTCGTCGTCTACAACAACGCCGTCGCCCGCTTCCGCCGCACCTCGGGATCGCTGATCGAGGCGTCGATGGACCTCGGCGCCGACGGCTTCCAGACCTTCCGCCACGTGGTACTGCCGAACATCGCGACCGCGCTGCTTGCCGGCGGCATGCTCGCCTTCGCGCTCTCGTTCGACGAGGTCATCGTCACCACCTTCACCGGCGGACAGCAGACGACATTGCCGATCTGGATGCTCGAGGAACTCATTCGCCCGCGCCAGCGGCCGGTTACCAACGTCGTCGCCATGCTGGTGGTGATCGTGACCTTCCTGCCGATCCTGGCGGCCTATTATCTCACCCGCGACACCGACCGGATTTCGGGAAGCGGCAAATAACCCGACAAACCAGATGAGGGAGAACGACATGGACACCCAGATGCTGATCGACGGCCGCTTCGAAAAGGGCACGGAGATCGAGGAGAAAATCCTCAATCCGAAGACCGGCGAGACCATTCTGGAGCTTCCCGAGGCTTCACTCGCACAGGTCGACGCCGCCGTCGACGCCGCGGAAAAGGCATTCGACAGCTGGTCGGCGACGACGCCGTCGCAGCGTGCCGCCTACCTGCTCGCGATCGCAGACGCCATCGAGAAGGATGCGTCCGGTTTCGCGGCACTGGAATCCTTGAATTGCGGTAAGCCGATCAATTCCGTGATCAACGATGAAATTCCGGCGATCGTCGACTGCTGGCGCTTCTTCGCAGGCGCCATCCGCTCACTGCATGCGCCCGTCGCCGGAGAATACCTGCCCGGCCACACCTCGATGGTCCGCCGCGATCCGATCGGCGTCGTCGGCTCGATCGCGCCCTGGAACTACCCTCTGATGATGATGGCCTGGAAGCTGGCGCCGGCGATCGCGGGCGGCAACACCGTGGTCTTCAAGCCGTCGGAACAGACGCCGCTGACCGCGCTGAAGATGGCGAAGCTGCTCGCCGAGATCCTGCCGGAGGGCGTGGTCAACGTTGTGCTCGGCCGTGGCGAAAGCGTCGGCAACGCGCTGATCAACAATCCGAAGATCGGCATGGTGTCGATCACCGGCGATATCGCAACCGGCAAGAAGGTGCTGGCGGCTGCAGCGAAGACGGTGAAACGCACCCACCTCGAACTCGGCGGCAAGGCTCCGGTCATCGTCTATGACGACGCCGACCTCGAGGCCGTCGTCGCTGGCATCCGCACCTTCGGCTTCTACAATGCCGGACAGGACTGCACCGCCGCCTGCCGCATCTATGCGAGCGACAAGGTCTACGACCGCTTCGTCGCCGACCTCGCCTCCGCCGTCTCGACGCTGAAGTTCAACCAGGCCGACGACACCGAGAACGAGATCGGGCCGCTGATCTCGAAGCGCCAGCGTGATCGCGTCGAAAGCTTCGTCACCCGTGCGTCCGAGCACAAGCACATGGAGATCGTCACCGGCGGCAAGGTCGCGGGCGAAAAGGGCTTCTTCTATACGCCGACGGTCGTCGCCGGTGCGCTGCAGGACGACGAGATCGTCCGCCGCGAGGTCTTCGGACCCGTTGTCTCGGTCACGCGTTTCTCGGAGACCGACGACGCGATCGCCTGGGCGAACGACAGCGATTACGGCCTTGCCTCCTCCGTGTGGACGAAGGACATTTCGCGCGCCATGAAGACTGCAGCACGGCTCCGCTACGGCTGCACCTGGATCAACACCCACTTCATGCTCTGCAACGAGATGCCCCATGGCGGCCTGAAGCAGTCCGGCTACGGCAAGGACATGTCGGTCTACGCGCTCGAAGACTACACCGCCGTCCGCCACGTGATGATCGCGCACTGAGGTGCAGGGGGCGTCGGGCGAAGCTTGACGCCCCCTGCACCGGCAGGCATGATCGCCTCGTCGAAAAGGACGTTGGCCGGCAGAGGTAACCCCGGCCACTTCTCCTCATGGGAAGCTCCGTGTCGCCATCAGGCGAACCCGCGACAAGCAACCGGCCATGCCAGCCGGGAGGCTTGTCGTGACGCATATGCGCACGCCTCGGCTCCCGTAGGGCATGGCCTCAAATGTCGAGGACAAGCCAATGCCCATCATTCGCGCCAATTCAGGCATTATCACCCAGATCAACGTCTTTACCGTACCCGATGGCGGACAGCAGCCGCTGATCGACCTGCTGACGGAATCTGCCGAGTTCGCCAGCCGAATTCCCGGATGGACGTCCGCGAGCATCCATCGCAGTCTCGACGGCACTCGCGTCGTCAACTACGCGCAGAGCGAGAGCCTCGAGGCGTCGCAGCGCATCATCAACCGCTTGCGCCTAGAGGGCTTTCTCGAACGCAACAAGCAGCTCGGGCAAGCCAACCCGGGGCTTTACGAAGTCGTTTACACGCTGGAGCGTTAGGTACGGCAGTCCGGCCTCGCGCAAGCGGCAAAGTGCCATAGCCATTCCGGTGCGGCCGCGGACTTGCACGCAACTGCGCAATCCGATGGCACGGCGATCCGGCTCATACTATTGTCAGCCAAACCACGGAGACCATGTATGCGCCGCATCATCCCTGCCCTGGCCACAGCCATCTGCCTTCTCCTGCCACCGCCCACGGTCGCCGGAGATGCGTCCGTCACCCGCCCGCTGCCGCCCGGTGGTCACGACCCGCTCATAGTTCCGGTGCAGCAGCCCGGCTACAACGATCCGGACGATCCCTATGTCTGGCACGTCTACGGCCTGCCGCCGGGCGGCCTCCTCGCGATCCGCTCCGGCGCCGGCATGAATTTTCGGGTGATCGCCGAGTTGGCGGAGGGCATGCCGGTCAAGAACCTCGGCTGCCTCGAACAGGAGACCGGCTACTGGTGCCGCATCGCCACCACGGACCGGCCGCGCGTGAGCGGCTGGGTGAACGGCCGCTTCCTCGCCGAGGACTGGGGCTCAAACCCGCCGCCCTATCCGGACGACGGCTATCTGCTGCCGGGCCACCCCTACGACGCCACGGGCCGGCTTCGGTGCCGACTACCGGGTTTCGACGGCTTCGCCTCCTGCGATTACGGCATCGTCCGCAACGGCCCCATGGCGACGATCGAGATCACCGCACCCGACGGTTCGCGCCGCCGCCTCGACTATCGCGCCGGTCGCTTCACCGGCAGCGAGGGGGCCGACATCCGCAGCCGTAAGCAGGGCGGCGACGCCGTCGTCACGGTGGATGGAACCGAGACCTATTACGTCCCCGATGCGGTGGTGATGGGCGACGACTGACGCTCTACAAAAAAGGCGCTCCGTTTCCGGAGCGCCTTGCATTTGTCCGGCAGGATTGCCGTCTTATTCTGCGAGCGCCTTGGCGACCTTCTCGCGCAGGGCGACGAGATCCTTGTAGAAGCTGCGGATGCCCTCGGCGAGCTTTTCGGTTGCCATGGCATCCTCGTTCAACATCCAGCGGAAGGCCTTCTCGTCGAGCGAGATCCGCGGCTCCGGAACGGTCGCCTCGGGAGCGAGCTTACGCTCGAGCGTCCCCTTGTCGGCGTCGAGCTCGTCGAGCAGTGCGGGCGCGATCGTCAGCCGGTCGCAGCCGGCGAGCGCCTCGATTTCGCCTGCATTGCGGAAGGAGGCGCCCATGACCACCGTCTTGATGCCGTTCGCCTTATAGTAATTGTAGATCGAGCGGACCGAGAGAACGCCCGGATCGGTCTCGGCGGTGTAGCTGTCGCCGGTCGACTTCTTGTACCAGTCGAGGATACGGCCGACGAAGGGTGAGATGAGGAAGGCATTGGCCTCGGCGCAGGCGATCGCCTGGGCCTTGGAGAAGAGCAGGGTCAGGTTGCAGTCGATGCCTTCGCTCTGCAGGACTTCCGCCGCGCGGATACCTTCCCAGGTGGAAGCGAGCTTGATCAGCACGCGCTCGCGCTCGATTCCGCGCTCCTTGTAGCCGGAGATGATCTCGTGCGCCTTGGCGATCGAACCCTGCATGTCGAAGGAAAGATCGGCGTCGACCTCGGTGGAGACGCGGCCGGGCACGATCTTCGCAAGCGCAGCACCGACGGCGACGGCCAATCTATCCGCCACGGCCGCGGCCGCGGCTTCGCTGGAACCGCTCTTCGACTTGCCCCAGGCGATCGCCTCCTTGAAGGTATCGTCGAACATGTGGGTGCCGAGCGCCTTCAGGACGATGGTCGGGTTGGTCGTGCAGTCCACCGGTTTCAGGCGGGCCACAGCCTCGATGTCGCCGGTGTCGGCGACGACAGTGGTCATGGAACGAAGCTGCTCGAGTTTGGAAGTCATGATCCTATTCCCTGTTCTATCCGGCTTCCGGAAATGTGCCCGACTATCACCAGCCGAAGATGGCAAAGTCAAGAACGGGGTGGTCACGATTTCAATCGATTTACGGATTGGATTTCCGCCGGCCTCACCCGCTCAGCTGACCGGCCTCCCAGCCAAGCATGGCCCGCTTGCGCGTCAGTCCCCAATGGTAGCCGGTGAGCGCGCCGCCCTTTCCGAGTGCGCGATGGCAGGGTACCACGAAGGAGATCGGATTGCGGCCGACCGCCGCTCCGACGGCGCGGCTCGCCGCCGGCTGGCCGATGTCGCGGGCGATGTCGGAATAGGTCACGGCCTTGCCGAGCGGGATGCGCAACAGGCTCTGCCAGACGCGGAGCTGGAAATCCGAGCCGATCAGCACCACCCTCAGCGGCTGCTCGTCGCTCCAGCGGTCCGGATCAAAGATCCGTGCGGCATAGGGCGCCGTCGCCGCCTGGTCGGCCACATAGCGCGCATTCGGCCAGCGCGACGCCATGTCCTCGAAACAGGCGGCTTCGTTGCCGCGCTCGGCAAAGGCGAGGCCGGAAAGACCTCTGTCCGTCGCCATCACCAGTGCCAGCCCGAAGGGTGAGGGGTGAAAGCCGTAGCGGATCGTCAACCCCTCGCCTTTCTGTTTCCACTCGCCGGGCGACATCGCCTCGTGTGTGACGAAGAGGTCGTGCAGCCGTCCGGGACCGGAAAGCCCGAGCTCGAACGAGGTTTCGAGGATCGGCATCTCTTCCTCGCGCAACAGGCGCTTGGCGTGGTCGAGGGTAACAGCCTGCAGGAAGGCCTTTGGCGAAAGCCCCGCCCAGCGGCTGAAGGTCTTCTGCAACTGCGTCGGTGACTGATTGAGCCGCGCGGCGATCGTCTCCAGCGACGGCTGGTCGCGATAGTCGAGCGTCAGCATCTCGATGACCCGGCGTACCGTCTCATAGTCACCGTTCTCGGGCGTGACATCGACAGGCGCAAGATCACCGGCAGATCGGGAAATCAACTGTGCAATGGTCATGGCGGACTCCTTTTCGGATGACATCACCATATCGGACCGGCGCGAACCACCCGTTTCTTGCTCAACCCGTCAAAGCCTCTGCTTGACTGTTGCCAGCGCCGCATTGAACGCCTTGGCGAAGCTCTCCCGGTCCTCCGGGTTGAGGAACGAGCCGATGTCGGTTCGCCTGCCTTCTCCCGCAACCTGCATCGAGACAATGCCGATCTCGCTGTGCCGGCGGACGAAGAAGCGCGCCCAAGACGGATTGAAGCGGTGCTCGGTCATGCGGCCCGACGGCGTGAACTTCCGGATCGCGAGCGCCGTGCGAGAGACGACGACCTCCTCGCGAGCCCGCCCCGAGCGATAGTTGAGCAGGAATGCACCGTAGAGAAGCAGGAAATCGAGGCCGAAGAAGAAACCGATGGGCCAGGCGCCGGAGACGATGAAAAACACGGCGTGAACCGCACAGACGACACCGGTCAGCACCAGAAGGACACGAAAGCCCTTCCGCCCGAGAGAACGATACGGCGTCAGTTCCGCCGCGAAAATCGCTGGTTCCGTCATGCCCACATTGCCTTCCGTCATGGCGCCCGACTATAGATTGACAATGATTAATCCGAAGAAGAAATCCAGCACCCAAACTTCGCAAAAGTCAAATCGGGTCGGTCCGCGAAGCAAGGTCGCGCCGAGGTCCGCCTATACCAAGGCGGAGCTTCAGGAGATGTTCCGTCGCTTTTCGGTGCAGCGTCCCGAACCGAAGGGCGAGCTTGAACACGTCAATGCCTTTACCCTTGTCGTTGCTGTCGCGCTCTCGGCCCAGGCAACCGATGCCGGCGTGAACAAGGCGACGCGGGCGCTGTTCAAGGTCGCCGACACGCCCCAAAAAATGCTCGACCTCGGTGAGGAGCGGCTGCGCGACTACATCAAGACGATCGGGCTTTATCGCAACAAGGCGAAGAACGTCATCGCCCTTTCGAGGAAGCTGATCGAGGATTTCGGCGGTGAGGTACCGCGCACGCGCGAGGAACTGGTGACCTTGCCCGGCGTCGGACGCAAGACCGCCAATGTCGTCATGTCGATGGCTTTCGGCATCCCGACCATCGCCGTCGACACCCATATCTTCCGCATCGCCAACCGGATCAAGCTTGCGCCCGGAAAGACCCCCGACGAAGTCGAGGAAAGGCTGCTGCGGGTCATCCCGCCGGAATACCTCTTCCACGCCCATCACTGGCTGATCCTGCACGGCCGCTATGTCTGCAAGGCGCGCCGGCCCGAATGCGAGCGCTGCATCATCGCCGACCTCTGCAAGTCGCCGGAAAAGAGCTGCGACGTGCCCGCTCCTCTCATCGAACTGCCGCCGCAGGTCATCGGGGTAGTTGAGTAACCAGCCCTTCGATCAGGCGGATGATCGCCTGCTCATAGGCCTCGCGGCTCTCTCCCGCTGCGATCGCCAGAACCGCGCGGTCGAAGGCGGCGGAGAGCATGCTGGTCAGAGGCTCGAGCCCGGCGAGATCCGAACCGGTTTCGCGAAAATAGGCTTCGAGCCCGTCACGCAGGCTTGCCTCGGCGTGGTCGCGATCGGTCGAGCGCCCGCTTTCCAGTCCCATGATCGCCGGACCGTCGAGCAGCAGCAGCCGGCTCCGGCCCGGTGCGGCCATCGCGTCAAAGTACGCGGTAATGCCGCGGACGAGAGCATCGCGTGCCGATGCAGCCTCACCGGTTGCCGCCGCGATATCGGCCGCCACCCGCTCCGCCTCCCGGTCGATGACGGCGAGAAATAGGTCTCTTTTGTCCGCAAAATGGTGATAGAGGGCGCCGCGCGTCACGCCGGCGGCCGCGACGATGTCGGGTGTCGCAGTCTCGTTGTAGCCGCGCTCCACGAAGAGTTCACGGGCGTGGTCCATCAGGGTTTGCCGTGTGGCTTCGGTGCGATCCTTGTTCGAACGACGCATGCAATCCTCATTTACATACAAACTGTATGTATGTTACAGATACATGCAGATTGTATGTGAAGACCGGAAGGAAGTGAAGCATGCGCAGCACCAGCTATTATCCCGTCATCATGAGCGAACGCCTGGCGGAAACCCGGGACTTCTATTGCCGCCACTTCGCCTTCGAACCGCTCTTCGAAAGCGACTGGTACATCCACCTGCAGTCACGCGAGGACGAGAGAGTGACGCTCGCGATCCTCAAACCCGATCACGAGACGGTGCCCGCCGCTGCCCGAAGGCCCGTGGGCGGCCTCATTCTCAATTTCGAAGTCGATGATCCAGACCGCGTCCATGACGCCTGCCTGAACGCCGGCCTGCCGATCCTCAGGTCGCTGCGTGACGAGGACTTCGGCCAGCGTCACTTCATCACCGCTGACCCGAACGGCGTTCTGATCGACGTCATCAAGCCGATTCCGCCGAGCGCCGAATACGCAGCTCTCTACGCGGAAACCGCGCTGCCGAACTGACCATCACGCCCGGAAAAGGGGATCGCGGGCGCTCAGCAGCTTATGCAGGTGGACCATCATGCCGGCGGCAAAAAGCGGCGTCAGCAGGTTGAGGATCGGCACCGCCAGGAAGGCCGCGATCACCAGCCCACCCATGAACACCGTCCCGCCGTGGCGCGAGCGGAACGCCCGCGCCTCGCTCGGACTGCGGAAGCGCATGGCGGCGAACTCGAAGAATTCACGTCCGAGCAGATAGCCGTTGACGAGGAAGAAGGCGGCGATGTTGACGCCTGGTACGAACAGCAGCACCAGCGCCAGCAGGTTGCCGAAAACGACCACGCCGAAGAATTTCAGCGACGCGACCAGCGCCTCGCCGAGCGGCATGGCCGAGCCGGGCGTATCCTGCGGATAGTCGCGCCGTTCGACCACTTCCGCGACGTCGTCCAGGAAGAGACCGGCGATGATCGCCGTCACGGAGGACAACAGAAGCGCTAGCGCGAGCGCAAGGCCGATGCTGGCAAGCACGCCAAGCACGAAGGTGAGCCAGCCCGCCCAATCCGGCATTCCCGGGAAGAGCGCATCGAACCACGGCAAGACGTAGGCGATGAAGGCGCCGCGAAGGGCAAGCCACAGGCCCACGAGGACGAGAATCGTCAGCCCGAGCACCTTCCAGAACACCGCGCGGGTTTCGGGGGCGAAAAGGTTGCGAAGGGCAAGGCGCGCAGCATCGAAGATCATCCGGGTCTCCTTGAATGGCCGGCACGGCCGGCCGATCGCATGTAGGCGCCCGTCGGTAGGCGCGCAAGGCCGGCTCCCGCCCGGCCGGTCGATCGATTCTAGCCGATACGGTAGAGGTCCGGCCGCCTGTCGGTGAGATACGGATTCTGGCGACGGCATTCGTCATAGGCGGCCGGATCGAGTGTTGCGACCAACAGCGCCTCGTGCGTACCCGCACGGGCAAGCTCGTCACCATCGGGGCCGACGATCACGGAGCGACCGCCATAGGTGAACGTGCCCTCCTCGCCGCAGAGATCGGCATAGACCAGGAACACACCGTTCTCGAAGGCGCGGGTCGGCACCACCATATCCGCGACCCGACGGCTGATCTCGCCGCGCGGAAGTGCCGTCGGCACCAGCACCAGTTCGGCGCCGGCCAATGCCAACGTGCGCACATATTCCGGAAACTCGACGTCGTAGCAGATCAGCATTCCAGTACGAATACCGAAGAGATCGAAGACCTGCGGCATGTCCGCGCCGGGCGTGAATGAGGCACGTTCACCGTCGCCGTAAAGATGGCCTTTCCGGTAGAATTCGCAGCTTCCGTCCGGCCGCGCCAGCACAACGGAATTGTAAACGAAAGATCCGTCGCGCTCGGGAAACCCGGCGCAAATCGCCAACTCGAATTCGACGGCGATGTCGCAGAGCGCGCCGATGATTTCGCCGTCGCGCTCCTCGGCGATTTCCGCAAAGCGCTCCGGCGTCAGCCCGTAGCCGCTCAGCGCGAGCTCGGGCGCAACCAGGAGCACGGCCCCCATGCCGGATGCGGCTTCGGCGGCCTCGGCGATCTTGGCGAGGTTGGCTGCGGCATCCCCGAAACCGGCTGCATCTGGTAAAGCGAAATCAGCATGACATGTCCTGCGCTGGAAAACTGATGCCGGACGATAGGACGAGGCAAGGCAATTTGCAAAGCGCTTCGCGCGCTGGAAAACGCGTCGGAACGTCAGAAAAGCGTCGCCTGGACGAGCAGCAGGAAGCCCTTGACCAGAGCGTAGACCACCCCGGCGACGACGACGCCGGCAATCACCGAAACGACCGCACCGATCAGCACACAGATGCCGTCCCGCTCGAGGATACCGAAGGAAAAGAAGCAGATCGCGATCGCTGGAAGGATGTTGCCGAGGGGAACCGGAAGCGCGAGGACCACCGCAAGCACGAGACACACGAAACCGATCAGGTACTCCGCCGGTGGATAGACGAGAAAGCCGAGCCGCGGCCGCAGCATCCGCTCCGCCTTGGCGAGCCAGGGCGTCACGCGGGTCACGATGCTCGCGAAATCCTGACGCGTCATCGAGCGGTCGGCGATGATCCTCGGCAGCCACGGGTTCTGCCCGAGCATGAGTTGCGCGCAGAGGAAAACGAGCGGCGTGCCGGTGAGCGCAGACGTGCCGGGCGGCGTCGGCACGACGTTCGGCAGCGCGAAGATGAGGATCAGGGCGCCGAAGGCGCGGTCGCCCATCGCCTGGAAGATATCGGCGACGGAAATCCGCGAACGTCTCTCGTCCGCGGCAAGCCCGGAGAGTATCTCTGAGAGCCTGCCACCGTGCCGGCGTGACCTGCCGGTCTCATGAGCCTCCCGCCCGGCCTCCGCTTCGCCTGTCATCGCTACTCCTCAATTGGTCGTGGCACTGATGTAATACCGATCGACCGCGGGACAATGACACGCACCCGATTAAGCGGGCGTGACTGTCGGCACGACCCGCCACTCTGTCCGGCGTCTCATACCTGCACGAGATGGCCGGCGGAAACCTCCCTGTACTGGCGGCGGGGCGGCTCGTAGCCGACCGGCCGGATGGGGCTCTTGATCTCGTCGGTCGAGATCGCGCGCTTGACGCTGCGGCGCGACGGGTCCGGGATCGGCACCGCCGCCATCAGCTTCTTGGTATAGGGATGCTGCGGGTTTTCGAACACCGCCTGACGCGGGCCGATCTCGACGATCTCGCCGAGATACATGACCGCGACGCGATGGCTGACCCGTTCCACCACCGCCATGTCGTGCGAAATGAAGAGATAGGCGAGATTGAAGCTCTGCTGCAGTTCCAGCAGCAGGTTGCAGACCTGCGCCTTGATCGAGACGTCGAGGGCGGAGACCGCCTCGTCGGCGACGATCACCCTCGGATCCAGCATCAGCGTGCGGGCAATGGCGATGCGCTGACGCTGCCCCCCGGAAAACTCGTGCGGATAGCGGCGCATCATGTCGGCATCGAGGCCGACCCGTTTCAGGATGTCGGCTGCCTTCGCGCGCGCCCGCGCTTTCGTGCCAAGACCGTGTTCGATGAATGGCTCCATGACGGCGTCGCCGATCTTCATGCGCGGATCGAGGCTGGCGAAAGGATCCTGGAAGACCATCTGGATCGTGCGCCGCATGTTGCGCAGCGCGCCGCGGTCGAGCCGGATCACGTCGCGCCCGTCGAGTGCGATCGAACCCGCCGTGGGCTCAACGAGCCGAGTGATCGAGCGTCCGGTGGTCGACTTGCCACAGCCCGATTCTCCGACGAGCGACAGGGTCTCTCCCTCACAGAGATCGAAGGAGACGTCCTCGACAGCATGAACGGCTCCCGACTTGCGTCCGAGAAGGCCACTGCGGATGTCGAAACGGGTTGTCAGGTTCTTCACTTCCAGGATCGGGGGTCGCCGGGTCTCGATCGCACGGTCGACTTCCGCCTCGGGCGTCGTCATGACGCCGGATGCGACATCGACGATCGGGAAGCGCATCGGCCGCTCATGCCCCGCCATCGATCCGAGACGCGGCACCGCGGAAAGAAGCGCCCGCGTATAGGGATGACGACCGCGATGGAAGATGTCATCGGTCGGGCCGGTTTCAACGGCATCACCACGGAACATCACGATGGTGCGGTCGGAGACCTCGGCGACCACCCCCATGTCGTGGGTGATGAAGAGGACGGACATACCCTCCTCTTCCTGCAGCACCTTTATGAGATCAAGGATCTGGCCCTGAATCGTCACGTCGAGCGCGGTGGTTGGCTCGTCGGCAATCAGCAACCGCGGCTTCGAGGCGAGCGCCATGGCGATCATCACGCGCTGGCGCATGCCACCGGAAAACTGGTGCGGATAGTCGTCGAAACGGCTCTTGGCGTTGGGGATGCGCACCTTCTCGAGGAGCTGGATCACCTCGCCCCTGGCCGCGGCCGCCGAAACCTGCCTGTGGCAGGTAATCGCCTCGGCGATCTGCTTGCCGATCGGGAAGATCGGATTGAGGCTCGTCATCGGCTCCTGAAAGATCATCGAGATCTCGTTGCCGCGAACCTTGCGCATCTCCTCGCTGCCGAGAGTCAGCAATTCACGCCCGCCGAGCTTGATGCTGCCCTCGATCCTGCTCGTGTATTTCGGCAGAAGACGCATGATCGAAAGCGACGTCACGCTCTTGCCCGACCCGGATTCGCCGACGATCGCCACGGTCTCCCGCGGCGCGATATCGAAGCTCACATTCTTGACGACCGGACGCCAGTCGTCACCGATCCGGAACGAGGTCGTGAGCCCCTGGACCGAGAGGACCGGACCGTCTCCTGCATTTCTCTTGACCGCATTCGGCAACGCCATCCCAAAATTCCTTCCCGCGCAGCGTTTCGACGAACGGATGTTTCCCGCACCCTCAGGCCGCGAGCGCCGTTTCCGCGAGCGTCACCCAGTAACTGATGCCGTAGGGGATCGCCTCATCGTTGAAATCGTAGGAGGAATGATGAAGATTGGCACTGTCGCCGTTGCCGATGAAGACGAAGGAGCCCGGCCGGCTTTCCAGCATGTAGGAAAAGTCCTCGGCGCCCATCAGCGGCGCAAGATCGGTCTCGACGGACTTTACGCCGGCAACCTTGCGCATCACCTCGACGGCAAAATCCGTCTCGCCTTCGTGGTTGAAGGTCACGGGATAGCCGCGGCGGTAGTTGACCTCCGCCCGCGCCCCAAAGGTGAGCGCGATGCCGTTGACGACCTCCGAGAGCCGGCGTTCGGCGTAATCGCGGGTCTCCGGCAACAGCGTCCGGATCGTGCCGGTGAGCTTCACCGTGTTGGGAATGACGTTCGAGGCGTCACCGCCGTGAATCGTGGCGACTGTCACGACCACCGACTTCAGCGGGTCGGTTTCGCGCGAGGCAATCGCCTGCAGGGCGATGATCGCGTGCGCCGAAACCAGCACCGGATCGATCGTCTTGTGCGGTTGGGCCGCATGCCCGCCGCGGCCGTGGATCAGCACCTCGTATTCGTCCGCCGCCGCCATGATCGATCCTTTGCGGGTGGCGAAGTGGCCGAGCGGCAGGCCCGGCGAATTGTGCATCCCGTAGACCTGGCTGATGCCGAAGCGCTCCATCATGCCGTCCTTGACCATCGCGAGACCACCACCACCGCCTTCCTCAGCGGGCTGGAAGATCACCGCGACCGATCCCTTGAAGTTGCGCGTCTCGGCAAGGTGCTTTGCGGCACCGAGCAGCATGGCGGTGTGGCCGTCATGGCCGCAGGCATGCATCTTTCCGGGCGTCAGCGAAGCCCATTCCTTGCCACTGGTTTCCACAATCGGAAGTGCATCCATGTCGGCGCGCAAGCCGACCACCGGCCCATCTCCTTCCCGACCCTTGATGATGCCGACAACCCCCGTCCGGCCGATCCCGGTTTCCACGATATCGCAGCCGAAGGACATCAGTTTGTCGGCCACGAAGGCAGCCGTCTCATGGACGTCGTAGAGGATCTCCGGATGCTGATGAAGATGGCGGCGCCATGCGGCGACCTCCGCCTGCATTTCGCTTGCGCTGTTCAGGACGGGCATGTTGCGACCTCGATTTTTATTGTCGGTTCCCACTCGTTGACGGCCATACTGCGACGGCTGAAAGCGCTTTTGCAAGCTGCAATTTTCCGCCTTGAACGTAAAATAGGCCTATGCTTAGATGGCTCAAATTTTGATCAGGTCCGCATTTTCGGCGACGGATTTGCAGGTGGGCCAACTATACTCGCGAGGGCCTCGAAGTCAAAATTGTCAAACAAGGCCAATTACATACGTATGATGGCTTTGCATCCCGGGCTCCGCTTGTTTCGCCCGTCGGATATTCTGCTCAAGAAAACTCAACGAAAATAAATAAGGGAACAGTGACATGTACAAAGCGCGTATTCTATTGGCAGCGTCAGTAGCCGCGGTCGCCTTGTCCGGCACGCCTGCACTGGCGGAACGCGGCACCGACGGCGAGCTGAAGATCATCTTCTGGCAAGCCATCTCCACTATGAATCCCTACCTCTCCGGCGGCACGAAGGAGGTCTACGGCGCCTCCATGGTGATCGAGCCGCTCGCCCGCTACGACGAGAGCGGCAACCTCGTGCCGATGCTCGCCGCCGAAATTCCGACGGTCGAAAACGGTGGCGTCTCCGCCGACCTGAAGAGCATCACGTGGAAGTTGAAACCCGACCTCAAGTGGTCCGACGGCACCCCGGTCACCGCCGACGACGCGATCTTTACCTGGAAGTACTGCACCGCCCCGGACGGCGGCTGCGCCCAGGCCGCATATTACGAAGGCGTCAGCAATGTCGAGGCCGTCGACGCCTCCACGATCAAGATCTCGTTCTCGGAGCCGAAGCCCTATCCCTACAGCGCCTTCGTCGGCGCCCAGTCGCCGGTCATTCAGGCGGCCCAGTTCAAGGACTGCCTCGGCGCCAAGGCTCCGGAATGCACCTCCGCCAACTTCGGCCCCATCGGCACCGGCCCCTTCGTCGTCAAGGAGTTCAAACCGAACGACGTCGTCTCCTTCGAAGCCAATCCCAACTATCGTGACGCGGCCAAGCCAGCCTTCGCGACGGCGATCATCAAGGGCGGCGGCGACGCCGCATCGGCTGCCCGCGCCGTGCTCGAAACGGGCGAATTCGATTATGCCTGGAACATGCAGGTCGAGCCGGAAGTGCTCGCCCAGATGATGACTGCCGGCAAGGGCAAGATCGAGGTCGCCTTCGGCACCCAGGTCGAACGTATCGACGTCAACCCCTTCGCCGTCGATGCATCGCTCGGCGACAAGCGCTCCACCAAGGAAGCAGGCCCGCACCCGGCCCTCTCGGATCCGGCGGTGCGCAAGGCGCTCTCGCTCGCCATCGACCGCGACATCATCAATGAAGCCGGCTACGGTGACAACGGCAAACCGACCTGCAACATTCTGCCGGCCCCGGACATCTACGTGTCGACGAATGTCGACTGGTGCCTGAAGCAGGATCTCGATGCCGCCAACAAGCTGCTTGACGACGCCGGCTGGGTGAAGGGATCGGACGGTATCCGCGAGAAGAACGGCGTCAAGCTATCCTTCCTCTACCAGACCTCCACCAACTCGGTTCGTCAGGCGACGCAGGCGCTCGTCAAGGATATGTGGGCGCAGATCGGCGTCGCATCGGAACTGCGCAACATCTCGGCGAACGTCTTCTTCGGCGGCGACCCGGCATCTCCGGATACCTTCCAGAAGTTCTATGCCGACGTGCAGATGTACACCAACAACTTCGACGGGACAGACCCCGAGAAGTACATGGCCGGCTGGATGTGCGACAAGATCCCGAGCCCGGCCTCCGGCTGGCAGGGCGAGAACATCGTCCGCTACTGCAATCCGGAATATGACGCCCTCGTCAAGGAACTCGGCAAGACCGGCAAGCTCGAGGAACGCGCCGAGATCGCCAAGAAGCTCAACGACATGCTGAGCAACGACGTCGCCCAGATCCCGCTCATCCACCGCGGCCAGCCTTCGGCAGTCAACGCGACACTGGAAGGCGTCAAGATGAACGCCTGGGACAGCGAACTCTGGAACGTCGCAGACTGGTCTCGCAAGAAGTAAGTGCCGTTGCACCGGGTCCGCGCTCTCCGCGCGGGCCCGGTCTCCGCATTTCGCTTCCGTGACAGTCTGGAGAGTCTCCGATGTTCACCTTCACGCTGCGGCGATTGCTTTTTGCAATCCCGACACTGCTGGTCATCAGTTTCATCATTTTCGCCCTGCTCGATCTCGCACCCAGCGATCCCCTGAGCGACCTGCCGCTGACTATTCCTCCCGAGGTTCGCGAGAGGATCCGCGCCGCCATGGGCGCCGACCAGCCCTTCTTCATCCGTTACCTGCGCTGGCTGCACCAGTTTTTCGTCAATGAGCCGCTGAACATTTTCGAGCAGATGACCGGCATCACTGTCGGCTCGGGTGAGCGCATGCGCGTCCTCTCCTGGGCGACGCGCAGCCCCGTCGTCGATCTGATCGTGCAGAGATTGCCGCAGACCCTCTGGGTCGTCGGCCTTTCTTATCTCTTCGGCGTCATGCTGGCGATCCCGATCGGTGTGGTCTCCGCCTACAAACAGTATTCGATCTTCGACCAGATCGGCACCTTCGTCTCGATGGTCGGCTATTCCGTTCCGACCTTCTTCACCGGCGTGCTGCTGATCGTGATCTTCAGCTCCTACCTGCAGTGGTTCCCGTCGATCTACGACACCAATCTCAGGATCACCGACTGGTCCAGCTTCGTCGCGCAGGTGAAGCAGATGGTGCTGCCGGTCGCCGTTCTCACCCTCTACAACACCTCGCAGATCAGCCGTTTCGTGCGCGCCTCGATGCTCGACAACCTGCACCAGGACTATGTTCGCACCGCTCGTGCGAAAGGCGTGAAGGAAAAGGTCGTCCTGCTCGTCCACGTGCTGCGCAACAGCCTGATCCCGGTGGTCACCGTGATCGCGCTCGGCGTGCCGACGATCTTCTCCGGTGCCATCATCACCGAGCAGATTTTTCGCGTGAACGGCCTCGGGCAGCTGCTGATCACCGCGATCCAGGGCGCCGACATGCCGCTCGTGCAGACGCTGACCTTCATCTTCGCCTTCCTGATCGTCCTGTTCAACCTGATCGCCGACGTGCTCTACGGCCTCCTTGATCCGAGGATCCGCTATGACTGATGCCACCATCGCTGCACCGGCAGTATCTCCCGACGTCGAGAAACGTGGGCTGTGGCGTCAGTTCAGGGCCCATCCCGGCGGCGTCGCCGGGCTTGCGGTCTTCCTGTTCATCGTGGTCGCCGTCTATGCCGGCCCGCTGATCCACACCGTCGAGCCGAACAAGATCGACATCCGGGCAAAGAACCAGGGACCTTCGCTCGCCCATCCCTTCGGCACCGACAATCTCGGTCACGACATGCTGGCCCAGGTGCTGGCCGGCGGGCAGATATCCCTTGCCGTCGGCATCACGGCCATGCTGCTCGCGCTGTTTCTCGGCACGCTCGTCGGAGTCCTCTCGGGATATCTCCGGCGGCTCGACGGCATTCTGATGCGGCTGACGGACCTCTTCCTGGCCCTGCCCCTGCTGCCGCTGCTGCTCGTCATCATCATGCTGTTCCGCGATACACTCCGCGCCGCCTTCGGCCCGGAGACGGGCATCTTCATCCTGATCGTCTTCGTGATCGGCATAACGAGCTGGATGCATACCGCCCGCATCGTCCGCGGCGACGTTCTGGCGGTCAAAAACCAGGAGTTCATCCTGGCCGCCAAGTCGAGTGGCATGCGCGAACACCGGGTGATCCTGAAGCACATCCTGCCGAACGTCATGAGCTCCATCATGGTGTCAGCGACGCTGGGCATCGCCTCGGCGATCATCACGGAATCGGCGCTCTCCTTCCTCGGGCTCGGCTTCCCGTCGGATTTTCCGACCTGGGGACGCCTGCTCTACGACGGCGCCAACTTCCTCCAGCTCACGCCTTCGCGCGTGCTCTGGCCGGGGCTCGCGATCTCGCTCACGGTCCTCAGCGTCAACTTCATCGGCGATGCGATCCGCGACGCGCTCGATCCGCGGACGCTCAAGCGCTGACGGACAAAAACCAAGGCAAAGGGCGCCCCGGCGCCCTTTGCCTTTCTCAGACCCCGCTGATAATCTCGATCTTCGATCCGTCGAAGAAGCGGGAAAGCCTGAAGGCCGCCGGGTCGACGCAAGGCGTGTGGCCGGTGACGAGATCCGCCATCAACCTGCCGGCGCCGGGGCCAATGCCGAAACCGTGGCCCGAAAAGCCGGTCGCGATGAAGAAGCCGGGAACCTTCTCGACCGGCGAGATGATCGGTACCGCATCCGGCGACACGTCGATATAGCCGGCCCAGCGCTGCGCGATCTCGGCCTTGGCGAAGACCGGGTAATCCTTCTTGAGTTGCGCCAGCGCATAATCGGTCCACTTGTCGGACGGTTTCGGATCGAGCACGCGGCAACGTTCGAACGGTGTCTCCTCGTCCATCCGCCAGCGCTGCGCCATGCGGCCCTCCTCGAAGAAGCGGCCGGAGACGCGGAAGCGCAGCGAGCGCCACTCGCTCTTCAGCGCGGGGAGGAATTTCAGCATGAAACGGAAGCTGTCGGGCACGATCTCGACGATGTTGTCGTATCGCGACGCGATCGTGTAGCCGCCGTCCTGGCGCTTGCGGAAAGCGAAGTCGCGGCCGTAGAGCGTCTGCTCCGGCCCGCCCTCGATCGGCTTGGTGCGAATGACGGTGTTCATCACCTTCAACTGCGGCAGGTCGATCCCGGCGTTGCGGGCAAAGAGGCTCGACCAGGCGCCACCGGCGAGCACGACCGACGAGCAGGCGATCGTGCCGCGTTCGGTGACCACGCCGGAAATCTTTCCGCCCGAGGTTTCGATGCCACGCACCGCGCACTTCGTCAGGATATGCGCACCCTTGTCGCGCGCCGCCTCGGCAATCGCAGGAGCGGCCTTCTGCGGCTCGGCGCGGCCGTCGGCGGGCGTGTAGAGCGCGCTCTTGAAGTCATGCTTCATGCCCGGATAAAGACTGCTGAGCTCCGGGCCGTCGACCATCCGCGATGGCATCTGGTACTTGGTCAGGATATCCGGCCATTCGGCGTTCTTGGCTTCGTACTTTTCATCCATCGAGGCGAAGACGATGCCGCACTGTTTGTAGCCGGTGTCACGGCCGGTCCGCGCATCTAGCCCCTGCCAGATGCGGATGGCTTCGGCCATCAGCGGCACCTCGCGCGGATCGCGCCAGGAAATCCGCACCCAGCCCCAGTTGCGGCTCGACTGTTCCTCACCGATGCCGCCCTTCTCACAGAGCGCCACGGATACGCCGCGTTCAGCGAGTTCGAGCGCCGTCGAGGCACCGATGATCCCGCCGCCGATGACGACCACGTCGACGTGTTTCGGCAGTTGCAGATCTCCCTCGACGGGGACCACCTGAGGACCGGGCATGCGAACAACTCCAGGCTTGAGAAAATATGTTGCCCGCGCGAACGGCGGGCCGGGAAGGACGTATCCTGCTCTTACCAGATCGCGGCCGTATCGTCATCGCAGATGTCGTGCTGCATCGACAGGAAAGGGACCCCTTATCCCTGCTGGGCCGCGATGAAACTGCGGAACCGCGCCATGCTGAACAGGAAGAAGAAGAGCCCGATCATCCCGGTCGCGAGGAACTGCGGCCAGACGACGTCGAAGCCGGCTCCGCGGAAGAGGATCGCCTGCGCGAAGGAGACGAAATGGGTCGTGGGCGACACCTGAACGCCCGTCTGCAGCCAGTCCGGCATGCTTTCGAGCGGCGTCATGCCACCCGAGAGGATCGTCATCGGCAGGACCGTGAGGATGAAGAGCAGCGCCATCTGCGGCATCGAGCGGGAGATCGTCCCGAGGAAAAGACCGAAGGAGGTGGCGAAGAAGAGATAGAGGGCGACGCCGGCGGCAAAGAGCGTGAGCGAACCCGAAATATGCATGCCGATCCAGGAGTCGAGGACGAAGACGACGGACACCATGGTCAGGACGAGCGTCACCAGCCCGTTTGCCAGAAGCTTGCTCAGCATGATCTCCGTCGCGCGCACGGGCATGACGAGGAGATGTTCGAGCGTGCCGTGCTCGCGTTCCCGAACGAGAGCGGCGCCGGCGAGCAGGACGGCGAGCATGGTGACGTTGTTGATAAGCCCGGACGTGCCGGTGAACCACGCCGTGGTCAGCGTCTGATTGAAGGCCATGCGCACCTCGATTGCGACCGGCAGGCTTGTCGACTTCTCGGTCCGGGTCACGAAGCGTGAGACCTCCCGGTTGACGACCGACTGGATGTGACCCGCCCCGATGCCCGCTTGCATCAGCGCCGTCGCGTCGATCAGCAGCTGGACCGAGGGGCTGCGGCCGGCAAGCACGTCGGCCTCGAAGTTCGGCGGAATGTCGAGCACGAAGGTGAAGCGCGCCTGGTCCATCACCCGATCGACATCGCCCGGCGAGAGCGACACCGGCGCCTGGAACTGCGGCGGGCGCAGGCCGTCGAGGATGGCCGAGGAAAGTTGCGACACGTCCTGGTCGACGACCCCGACGGTCGCCCGGTTGAGTTCGTGCGTGATGCCCGTCGCCTGCATGTAGATCGCAAGCGTGAAGGCATAGATCACAAACCCCATCAGCACCGTGTCGCGGCGGATGCCGATCAGTTCCTTGACGAAGAGGGCGGCGATGTTGCGGAAATCGAGCATGGTCAGATCTCCTGCTTGCGCAGGAGCAGCCAGGCCATGGCAATCAGGATCGGCCAGAACAGCGCGAGCGGCAAGATGAAGGGCATGAGGTCGGAAAAGCCGAGTGCCTTGGTGAAGGCGCCGACGCTCGCACGCAGGAAATAGGTGGTCGGGAACAGCGTTCCGATCACCCTGCCCGCCCCTTCGAGCGTTGCCACCGGCTGCAACAGTCCGGCAAACTGCGTCGCCGGCATCATGGTGCCGATCGCCGTCGCGAACATGGCCGCGACCTGCGTCCGGGTCATGGTCGAGCTCAGGATGCCGATCGCGGTGGTCGCGAGGAGATAGAGGAAGGCCGCGAGCGTGAGACCAAGGAAACTGCCCCTGATCGGCACGCCGAAGAGCAGGACCGCCATCAGAACGAGAACGACGTAGTTGATGCAGCCGACAAGGACATAGGGCGCCTGCTTGCCGAGCAAGAATTCGAGCTTGGTCACCGGAGTCACATAGAGATTGCTGATCGAGCCGAGCTCTTTTTCGGAAACGACGCCGAGCGCCGTCAGAATCGACGGAATGAAGAGCAGCAGGATCGCGACCACTGCCGGCACCATGGCGTCGAGGCTGCGGAAGGCCTGATTGTAGCGATAGCGCATCTCGACGTTCGCCGCCGCGCTCGTCGAGACGCCGGCCGCCCTTGCCGCCTCCGTGAGGAAGTGCGTGTGTGCGCCGGAGATGTAGCCGAGCATCGTCTCCGCGCGGAAGGGCATCGCCCCGTCCAGCGTCGCGAGAACCGTGGTCGTATGACCGCTTCGCAGATCCGCGCCGAAGCGCTCCGGGATTTCGAGCGCAATGGCGATGTCGTTCGCCTTGAGCTTCTGCACGAGCTCCCCCTGGTCGGCCAGAGGACCTTCGTACCGGAAGGCCGTCGAGGCGGCGAAACTGTCGATATAGGCCCGGCTCTCGGCCGTCTGGTCGCGATCGAGCACGCCGAGCCGGAGATCATCGACATCGAGCGTGATCCCGTAGCCGAGGATCAGCATCAGGATCGCCGTCCCGAGAAGCGAGAAGCCGAGGCGGATCGGATCCCGCACGAGCTCCATCATCTCGCGCCGGGCATAGGCCGTGGCTCTCCGCAGCGAGAAGGTTCGCTTTACCAGTGCAGTCGCGCCGCTCGCCGCCGGCAGAGCCGCATCGAAGGAGGCCATTTCTTCGCGCCCGCCCTGTTTCATATAGGCGATGAA
This sequence comes from Ciceribacter thiooxidans, assembly GCF_014126615.1. Taxonomy (NCBI): domain Bacteria; kingdom Pseudomonadati; phylum Pseudomonadota; class Alphaproteobacteria; order Hyphomicrobiales; family Rhizobiaceae; genus Ciceribacter; species Ciceribacter thiooxidans. The sequence goes on along the minus strand of NZ_CP059896.1, from coordinate 494,765 downwards.
GGCCTCGTCGAGCGTGGTCGACTGCGTCTCGGCCTTGAGTTTCTCCGGGGCACCGCTCGCAATCACCTTGCCCGCATGCATGAAGGCGATGCGGTCGCACCGCTCCGCCTCGGACATGAAATGAGTGGAGATGAAGATCGTCACGCCGTCCTCGCGCGAAACGCGCTGCAGGTCGTCCCAGAAGGCGTCGCGGGCGATCGGGTCGACGCCGGAGGTCGGCTCATCGAGGATCAGCACCTCCGGTTTGTGAAGAAGCGCCACCGCGAGCTGGAGACGCTGGCGCACACCGAGCGGCAGGCGTTCCGACACGATGTCATGGTATTCCTGAAGGCCGAACCGCTCCGAAAGCTCGGCCACGCGCGCAGTTGCAGCCTCTCCCTTGAAATCGAAGATCGCCGCATGCAGCCGAAGGTTCTGGAGCACCGTGAGTTCGCCATAGAGCGAGAAGCCCTGCGACATGTAGCCGACACGCCTTCGTGCGGGAATGTCGGAGGCATCGACCGGCTCCCCGAACAGGAAGGCCTCCCCTTCGCTTGCCGGAAGCAGGCCTGTCAGCATTTTCATCGTCGTCGACTTGCCGCAGCCGTTCGAACCGAGGAAGCCGAAAATCTCTCCGCGCGGAATGCGGAAACTCACATGATCGACGGCGGTGAAGGAACCGAAGCGCCGTGTCAGCCCCTTGGCCTCGATCGCTATGTCCTGGCCGGCGCCCCGCCGCTTCGGCACCACGGCACCATTGGCCGGGACCGTCCCTTGGCCGTTCTCGTTGAGGAGACTCACGAACGCCCGCTCCAGCGTATCCGTCCTAGTCCGGGCAAGCAGTTCGGGCGGCGTTCCATCAGCCAGGATACGGCCGTCGTTCAGCATGGCCACCCGGTCGAACCGCGTCGCCTCGTCGATGTCGGAGGTGGCAGTCAGGATCGTGAGGCGCGGACGCGCTCTGCGGATACTCTCCACGAGGTCCCAGAACTGTTGCCGCGATAAGGGGTCGACCCCCGTCGTCGGTTCGTCGAGCAGCAGGAGATCCGGGTCGTGCACGAGCGCACAGCAGAGCCCGAGCTTCTGCTTCATCCCGCCGGAGAGCTTGCCCATCAGGCGGTCGCCGAACGGATCAAGACCGGTTGCCTTCAAGAGCTCGGCGATGCGCCGCCGGCGCTCGACCTCACCGTGGCCGAAAAGCCGGGCGAAGAAGTCGACGTTCTCGCTGACGGAAAGGCTCGGATAGAGGTTGCGCCCGAGCCCCTGCGGCATATAGGCGATCCGCGGCAGCACGCCGGCGCGGGAGCGTTGCCCGCCCATGTCGCTGCCGAGCGAATGGACACTGCCGGTCTGGATGCGCTTGGCGCCGGCGACGAGCCCGAGCAGCGTCGACTTGCCGACACCGTCGGGACCGACGATCGCCATCTTCGAACCCGCGGCGACGGTGAGGTCGATGGCGTCGAGCGCGACGACACCGCCATAGCGATGTGAGACGCCGCGCAGCTCGACGGCGGGCTCCTGACGGTCGGCCTCAGGGTTTGGCATCGGTCGCGACGCCTGTGGTCAGGTCGGACTCCAGCCAGGTCGGCCATACGACCGCGGGATCGAGCTTCACATACCCGACGCCGGTGACGCCCGTCTTCACCTGCTGCAGATACTGCGCCACCAGCGACTTCGGTGCGCTGATCTTGACGCGGAACATCAGGCGGTCGCGCTCGCTGCGGGTCTCGACCTGCTTCGGCGTGTACTGGGCCTGTGGCGACACGAAGGAAACCGTGCCCGGCACCGCCCGGTCGGGCAGGACATCGAGCAGGATACGCCCCTCGGCGCCGATCGCCGTGCGGGCCGCATCCGCCGACGGCAGGAAGATCGTCATATAGACGTCGGAGAGATCGAGCAGGGTCAACACCTTGCCGCCCGCGCCGAGAACCTCGCCCGGCTCGGCGAGCCGATAGAGCACCCGGCCGTCCTTCGGTGCCAAGAGCGTTGCGTTGCTCAGCATGTCGGTGATCTGGTCACGTGCGGCAGTGGCGCTTTCGATCGCCGCCTCGGCGCTGCGCAGGCCGCTTTCGGCAGCAGAAAGCGCTGCGCGGGCACTGTCCCTGACGAGCCGCTGCGAATCCACCCGCTGGTCGGAGACGAACCCCTTGCCAAGCAGCACGAGCTGGCGTTCGAGATCTTTCTCGGCGAGGGCAAGCTCGCTCTGGCGCTGCGATAGGCCAAAATTGGCGGAATCGCGGGCCTGTTCGGCCTCCTTGATCTGCGCCTCGGCAGCACGCAGCTGCGCCTCAACCTGGGCGGTATCGATGCGGGCGAGCATCTGCCCCTTGGTGACGTAATCACCCTCCGCCACCTCGACGGACGCCAGTTTTCCGGCAAATTTGGTGGCGATGTCGATTTCCGTCGCCTCGATCCGGCCATTGCCCGCGGCAATCCCCGCCGGCAGGGCATCGCGCTGAGTCCACTGGAGATAGGCATAGCCCGCCGCACCGACGACGACCAGCAGAGCGGCGAGAGCCGCGACAAACTTTGCAGTCTTCTTCACTGGACGCTCTTTTGCAGAAAAACGGAAAGACGAGAGATCGGAAACTGTCGAAATGCTCGGCCAGAGGCAGGTCGCTCCGGAAGCTATGCCAGTCAATCTGGCGTTGAAATTCACGCCCGCCCTTGATCCATGTCAAGAACGCCGGCACATTCCGGCAGCAGATTTAACGCTGGATCAGACCGTTGCACGAAGGCCACGGCCACCACGAACAGGAGAGACGCATGACAGGCGCCCTCGAAAACCTGCTCACCGACATCGAAGGCGTTTCCGTCGGCCATTCGACGGACCTGGAGCTCGGCTCCGGCGTCACCGTAATCGTCTTCGACGAGCCGGCAGTGGCCTCCGGCAGCGTACTCGGCGGTGCGCCCGGCGGACGCGAGACGGGCCTCCTCGACCCCTCGATGACGGTGGAGGTGGTCGATGCATTGGTTCTCTCCGGCGGATCGGCTTTCGGGCTCGACGCAGCAGGCGGCGTGCAGGCGGGTCTGCGTGAAATCGGGCGCGGCTTTCCCGTCGGCGACGTGCGCGTACCGATCGTGCCGCAAGCGATCCTCATGGATCTCCTGAACGGCGGCAACAAGGATTGGGGCATCCAGTCGCCCTATCGCGACATGGGCTATACCGCCTTCAAGGCAGCCACCAAGGGCGTCTTCGCCCTCGGCACCGTCGGCGCCGGCACCGGCGCGACGACGGCGACGCTCAAGGGAGGCCTCGGTTCGGCGAGCGCCATGACCACCGGCGGCCACAAGGTGGCGGCGATCGTCGCCGTCAACGCCATGGGGTCCGCGACCATCGGCGACGGACCCTTTTTCTGGTCCGCCCCATTCGAGCTGGACGACGAATTCGGCGGCATCGGCTTGCCGGCCAATTTCTCCGCGCCCGACACCGTGCTGCGGGCGAAGGGGATCGATCTCACCGCAACGACCATCGGCGCGGTCGTCACCGATGCAGCGCTCACCAAGGCGCAGGCGCACCGGCTGTCGATCATGGGCCAGAACGGCATCGGCCGCGCCGTCCTGCCGGCGCATCTGCCGGCAGACGGCGATACCGTTTTTGCGGCCGCGACCAATGCGCGGACGCTCGCAAGCTCGGTTGATTTCATGGAGCTCTGCCATCTCGCGGCCCTGGTCATGGCCCGAGCGGTCGCCCGCGGTGTCTACGAAGCGACTTCCCTGCCGGTCGAAGGGGCGCAGCTCTCCTGGCGTGATCGCTTCGGCTGAGAGAGGGCAAGATTTTGGTTTGCGGGCATTGGGCTATACTGTCGATACGATATCGGACCCGGCATCCCGCACCGGAGCGGCAGTGGCTGCCGGATGCAACGAGGAGCATCGCGTGTCGAAAGAGAGCATGATCAAGGCGGCAGAGCCTTTCCCGGTCGATCTCGACGCGACGCTATCGGCACTCGGCGCCGATGAGGCTTCGGAGGCCGAAGCCTTCGACGCGCTCAACCGGATGACGGAGGCGCTGATGGCGCCGATGACCGGCGGGCTTTCACCGGCGGCACTTTCGCTTGCCGTCTTCGACTGGGCGATGCATCTCGCCATGGCCCCGGGAAAACGGCTGGAGCTCCTCCACAAGGCGCTGCGGAAATCGAACCGGCTCGCCGTCCATCTCGCCGCCTGCGCCACCGATCCGCAGACGCCCCCCTGCATCGAGCCGCTACCCGGCGACGACCGTTTCGCGAGCGAAGGCTGGAAGCACTTTCCTTTCACTTTGCTCTCGCAGGCCTTCCTGCTGAACCAGCAATGGTGGCACAACGTCACCAATGACGTCCCCGGTGTGACGCCCCACCACGAGGACGTGATCTCCTTCGCCGCCCGCCAGATGCTCGACGTCTTCTCCCCCTCGAATTTCGCCTGGAGCAATCCGGACGTCCTGAAGAAGACGGCAGAGACGGGCGGGATGAACTTCGTCGACGGCCTGCACAATCTCGTCGACGACATGAACCGCAGGCTCACGAGCCGCCCGCCTGCGGGCACGGAAGAGTACGTCCCCGGCAAGACGGTTGCGGTCACTCCGGGGCGCGTGGTGTACCGCAATCGGCTGATAGAGCTCATCCAGTATGCGCCGACGACGGAGACGGTCCACGCCGAGCCGATCCTGATCGTGCCGGCGTGGATAATGAAATACTACATCCTCGATCTTTCGCCGCAGAATTCGCTGATCCGCTACCTGGTCGAGCGCGGCCACACCGTCTTCTGCATCTCCTGGCACAATCCGACCGCCGCCGATCGTGATCTCGGGCTCGACGACTACCGACAGCAAGGCGTGATGGCGGCGCTCGACGCGATCGAGGCGATCCTCCCGGACCGCAAGATCCATGCGACCGGCTATTGCCTCGGCGGCACCCTGCTCTCGATCGCGGCCTCCGCCATGGCGCGCGCGGGCGACGACCGTCTCGCCTCCGTGACCCTGCTCGCCGCCCAGATCGACTTTACCGAACCCGGTGAGCTCGCGCTCTTCATCGACCACAGCCAGCTCAATTTCCTCGAAAGCATGATGTGGAATCGCGGCTTTCTTTCCGCCGACCAGATGGCCGGTGCCTTCCAGCTTCTGAAGTCGAACGACCTCGTCTGGTCGCGGATCGTCCGCGATTACATGATGGGCGAACGCCAGCCGCTGAACGACCTGATGGCATGGAACGCCGATTCCACCCGCATGCCCTTCCGCATGCATTCGGAATACCTGCAACGCCTCTATCTCGACAACGACTTCGCCGCCGGCCGCTACATGGTCGGCGACCATCCCGCCGCTCCGCAGAACATCCGCGTGCCGATCTTCGCCGTCGGCACCGAGCGCGACCACGTGGCGCCATGGCGATCGGTCTACAAGATCCATGCGCTCGCCGACACCGAAGTCACCTTCGTCCTGACGAGCGGCGGCCACAATGCCGGGATCGTCAGCGAGCCCGGTCACCCGCACCGGCACTTTCGCATGACGACGAAAGCCGCCGCGGACCCGTGCATCGGCACCGGGGAATGGCTGCGCGACACGGCGGCCGAGGACGGGTCATGGTGGCCGCGTTGGTCGGACTGGCTTGCCGCCCGTTCTTCCCCGTCCAGGGTCGCGCCGCCGACGATCGGAGCGCCGGAGCGCGGCTATCCGCCGCACGAGCCGGGCCCCGGAACCTATGTCTTCGAACGATGAGGCCGCGATGAACAGCCTGCTCCTGACGAATCGGACCTTCGACGAAATCGCGGTCGGCGACAGCGCCACCGTCGAGCACGTAGTCGAAACCGGCGGCCTCGCCTCCGCAAGCGACAACGTCTTTTCGCCGCGTGATTTCATCGGCGAGGTGGTCGCCCGCGCGATCTGGTCCGCGGCCTCTGCGGCGGATGGTGCGCGCCCGCCGGCCGGAGCCACAATCTATCTCGGGCAGGAGCTGAAATTCCAGAAACCCGTCGCGCCCGGCGACACGATCACCGCGACGGTCAGCGTGATCGAGAAGCGGACGGACAAGCAGATCGTCGTCCTCGACACCCGCTGCCTGAACCAGAGAGGCGAAGAGGTGCTGACCGGCCTAGCCACCGTCATCACCCGCTTCGAGCGCCTCGAGTGGCCGCAGGCCGTGCTGCCCTCGCTCATTGCGGCGGCGGCCCAGCATCAGGATCAGTTCGACACGATCGTCGCCGATGCAAAGCGGTCGCCGCCACTCAAGGTCGCTGTTATCCATCCCTGTTCTCCGGAGGCGATCCAGGCCGCTGCCGAAATCCGCGAGGAGGGTCTTCTCGAACCGGTGCTGATCGGACCGGAGACGAAAATCCGCGCCGCCGCGGCGGAGGCGGGCGTCGCACTCGACGGCTTCGAGATTGTCTGCGCCGAGCACAGCCACGCAGCCGCCGAGCAGGGTGTCGAGCTGGCGGTCGCGGGCAAGGTGGCGATCCTGATGAAGGGCAGCCTTCATAGCGACGAACTGATGGGCGCCGTCGTCGCACCGTCGTCCGGGCTTCGTACCGAGCGGCGGATCAGCCACGCCTACGTGATGGACGTGCCGGCCTATCCGAAGCTGCTCGTCGTCACGGATGCCGCGATCAACATCGCGCCGACGCTCGAACAGAAGCGCGACATCTGCCAGAACGCCGTCGATCTCCTGCACCTCCTCGGCAATCCGGAGCCGAGGGTTGCCGTGCTCGCTGCGGTGGAAACGGTCAACGGCAAGATGCCGGCGACGCTGGATGCCGCAGCCCTGACCGTCATGGCGGCGCGCGGCCAGATCACCGGTGCGCGCGTCGACGGGCCGCTCGCCTTCGACAATGCGATCAGCCTCGATGCTGCTCGCACCAAGGGCATTGTCTCACCGGTCGCCGGGCAGGCGGACATCTTACTGGTGCCGGACCTCGAAGCCGGCAACATGCTCGCCAAACAGCTCCTCTATTTCGCCGGCGCGGATGCGGCCGGCCTCGTCCTCGGCGCCCGGGTTCCGATCATCCTGACCAGCCGCTCCGACAGCCTGAAGGTGCGGATCGCCTCGGCGGCGCTTGCCAAGCTGATGGCGGCCCGCCGGTCGGCGCAAGGGCTTCCCTGCCAATGACGGAAAGACTGCTACTCACCTTCAACGCCGGCTCCTCGACGGTGAAGATCGGCCTCTTCCTGCGTGAGAACGGCAAGGCGCGCCGCATCGGCAAAGGGATGATCGACTTCCGCCACAAACCACTGACCTTTCATCTCGTCGAAGGACCGGAAACCTTCGACGTTCCCCTGGAGGCCGAAGGCGGCGACGTTCTGCATGAGGTGCTCGACGAAACCTTCGTCTGGCTCGCAAAGCACTTCGACCTCGATGCCGTGTCGGCGGTCGGCCATCGTGTCGTCCATGGCGGCGACCGCTTCCGCCGACCGGTCCTGCTCGACGGCGCCACGATAGAGGCGATCGACGCGCTCTCTCCGCTCGCCCCGCTGCACCAGCCGCAGAACGTGAGGCTGATCCGCGCGGTGGCAGACCTGAGACCGGACCTTCCGCAGACGGCGTCCTTCGACACCGCCTTCCATGCCGGCCAGGAACCCGTTGTCCGTCGCTTCGCCATTCCCCGGAACTTGTATGACGAGGGGATCAAGCGTTACGGTTTCCACGGCCTCTCCTACGCCTTCATCTCCGCCGAGCTTGCCCGCCGCCGGCCCGAAATCGCCGGTGCCCGCACGGTGATCGCCCATCTCGGTAGCGGCGCGAGCCTCTGCGCCGTCAGCGAAGGCAAGAGCCACGACAGCTCGATGAGCTTTTCGACCATCGACGGCATACCGATGGCGACCCGCAGCGGGGGCATCGATCCGGGCGTCCTTTTCCATTTGATGCGGACAAAGGGCATGAACCGTGAAGAGGTCGAAGACCTGCTCTACCACAAGTCCGGCCTGCTCGGCCTTTCCGGCATCAGTGCCGACAGCCGGGTCCTGCTCGAAAGCGACCGGCCCGAAGCCCACGAGGCGCTCGACGTCTTCACCTTCCGCATCGCCGGCGAAGTCGCCCGGCTCTCGGCCTCGATCGGAGGCCTCGACGCGCTCGTCTTCACTGCCGGGATCGGCGAGCACCAGCCGGCGATCCGCAAGGCGGTGTGCGAGCGGCTCGCCTTCCTGGGCATCGCGCTTGATGACGCGGCCAATGGGGCCAATGCGGAGATGGTCAGCGCCCGACAAAGCCGCACGAAGGTCTTCGTCATCGCGACCGACGAGGAACAGGTGATCGCCGACGAGACGCTTGCGGTACTCGGAGGTCGGCAGTTCGGTTCGAAATTGTCGTAGAGTGGCGCTAGGCCGGCCCTTCACGACGAAAGCCCTCGCTCGCCGTCAACAGCTGGCGCGTATAGTCCGCACCGATGGCCCTCTGCCTCAGGGCTTCGACCGAAACCTCCTCGACCACACCGCCCTCGCGCATCACCGCCAGCCGCTCGCACATGTGGCTGATGACGGCGAGGTCGTGGCTCACCATCACGAAGGTCAGGTTCCGGTCCCGTCGGGTCTGTTCCAAGAGGTTGAGGATTTCCGCCTGGATCGAAGCGTCGAGCGCCGAGGTCGGCTCGTCGAGTAACAGAACCTTCGGCTCGACGATCAGCGCACGGGCGATCGCGACGCGCTGCCGCTGGCCGCCGGAAAGCTGGTGCGAGAAACGGAAGCGAAAGCCGGAACCGAGCCCGACTTCGTCGAGCGCCCTGGCGATCCGTGTTTCCGTGTCGTTGAAGCCGTGGATCGCCAGCGGCTCGAGCAGTAGCCGGTCGACGGTCTGGCGCGGATGCAGCGAGCCGTAAGGGTCCTGGAAGACCATCTGGACGGTACGGTAGAATTCGGGGTCGCGACGCCGGCCGCTATAGCGCCGGCCGTGGACCTCGAGCGAGCCGCCGTCGAAACCGTTGAGACCGGCGATCGCCCGCAATAGCGTCGATTTCCCCGAACCGGATTCGCCGACGATGCCGAAGGATTCACCCGGCGCGACATCGACACTGACGCCGGCGAGCGCCCTATATCCGTCGAAGGTGACGGTCATGTCCTTGATCGACAGCGCCGCCGTCATAACGCCCACTCCGCCTTGCGTTCGAGGATCGGCAGCGGATGCCGGTCGCCGTCGAGCTGCGGCAGGCAATTGAGCAACCCGCGCGTATAGGGATGCTGCGCCTCGGAGAGCCGCGATGCCTGCAATTCCTCGACCACCCTGCCCGCATACATGACCACGACACGATCACAAAAGGACGAGACGAGGCGCAGATCATGCGAGATGAAGATCAGGCCCATGCCGCGCTCGGAGACCAGCTTGTCGAGGATTTCCAGCACATCGAGCTGCACCGTCACGTCGAGCGCAGAGGTCGGCTCGTCGGCGATCAGCAGTTCCGGGCCGCAGACGAGCATCATGGCGATCATCGCCCGCTGGCCCATGCCGCCCGATATCTCGTGCGGGTAGAGATCAAAGACGCGGACGGGATCGTGGATCTGCACCGCCTCCAGCATGGAGAGCGCCCGCTCGCGCGCCTCGGCCTTCGAAACCGGCTCGTGCGTCCGCAAGGTCTCGACGATCTGCCGTCCGATCGTCATCACGGGGTTCAGCGAGTATTTCGGGTCCTGCAGGATCATCGCGATCTTCTTGCCGCGCAGCGCCCGCCGCTGCCGGGAGGGTACGGACAGCAGGTCCAGGTCACCGAAGCGCAGGCAATCCGCCGAAAGCTGCGCGTGCCGGGGCGTCAGCCCCATGATCGCGCGGCCGGTCTGCGACTTGCCGGAGCCAGACTCGCCGACGATGCCAAGCCGCTCTTTGCCGAGCGAGAAGCTCACCCCGCGCACGGCCTCCACGAGCCCGTTGCGCGTCGGATAGCCGACCTTGAGGTTGCGGATGTCGAGAAGCGGCGTCATTGGCCGGCCTCCCTCGGATCGAGCGCATCGCGTAATCCGTCGCCGAGCAGGTTGAAGCCGAGGCTGACGATGAGGATCGCCGCACCGGGCATGGCCGCCACCCACCACTGGTCGAGGATGAAGCGTCGACCGGAAGCGATCATCGCCCCCCATTCGGGAAGCGGCGGCTGCGCTCCGAGGCCGAGGAAACCGAGGCCGGCGGCCGTCAGGATGATCCCCGCCATGTCGAGCGTCACCCGCACGATGAGCGAGGAGAGACAGAGCGGCATGATGTGAAGGGTCACGATGCGTGCCGGAGAGGCTCCCATCAGCCGGACCGCCGAAATATAGTCGGAGTTCCGGAAGGTCATCGTTTCCGCCCGCGCGATGCGCGCATAGGGCGGCCAGGAGGTGACGGCGATCGCTAGAACCGCATTCTCGATCCCCGGCCCGAGGGCCGCGACCAGCGCGAGTGCCAGGACAAGCTTCGGGAAGGCGAGAAATATGTCGGTGATCCGCATCAGGATGCCGTCGATGATTCCGCCCGCATAGCCGGAGATCGTGCCGACGAGAAGGCCGACCGGCGCGGCGATGACGGCCACGAGCACGACGACGAAGAGCGTGAGCCGCGAGCCGTAGATGAGACGCGAGAGGATGTCCCGCCCCTGGTCGTCGGTGCCGAGCAGGTAGCCGGCCGAGCCCGGCGGCAGAAGACGCGCACCGCGCAAATCGCCCTGCACGGGAGAATAGGGAGCCAGCACATCGGCGAAGGCCGCAACGAACAGCAGGCCGATAAGGATCAGGAGGCCCGCCACCGCCAGCCGGTTCTCGGCGAAGCGGCTCCAGATGACGTACAGGCGGCCGAGCCGCGCCTGCCGCCGCGATTGCGGCCTGTCGGAGAGCAGCCATTCGCGCAGTGTCGGCTTCAGGGTCGCTTCGTTCGTGTTCATCGGCTGCGGGTCCTGGGATCGAGCACGTGGTAGAGAACGTCCGACAGGACATTGATCCCGATGAAGACGGAGCCGATGACGATCGTGCCGCCCAGCACCGCATTCATGTCGGCGTTCTGCAGCGAATTGGTGATGTAGAGGCCAAGCCCCGGCCAGGAGAAGATCGTCTCCGTGAGCACGGAACCTTCGAGCAGCCCGGCATAGGAAAGCGCAATCACGGTAATCAGCGGCACGGCGGCGTTGCGCAACGCATGGAACCAGATGATGCGGGTCTCCGATAGCCCCTTCGCCCGCGCCGCGACGACATATTCCTGGGAAAGCTCGTTCAACATGAAGCTGCGGGTCATGCGGCTGATATAGGCGAGCGAAAAATAGCCGAGCAGCGCACCGGGCAGGATGATGTGGCGGAAGAGATCCCACAGCACGTCCCACTCCCGCTGCATGGCCGCATCGAGGAGGAAGAAGCCGGTGACCGGCGTGAAACTGTATTCGTAGACGACGTCGACACGGCCGGGATACGCCACCCAGCCGAGCTTGGCATAAAAGAGGACGAGTGCCAGGAGGCCGAGCCAGAAGATTGGCACCGAATAGCCGATAAGACCGATGACCCGGACGATCTGGTCGGCAATCGATCCGCGCCGGACGGCGGCGAGGACGCCGAGCGGCACCCCGAGCACGGCGCCGATGATGGTGCCGATGGTCGCAAGCTCGATCGTTGCCGGAAAGACGCGGGCGATGTCGGTCATCACCGGATTGGTGGTGAGTACGGACGTGCCGAAATCGCCCGTCACGGCCTGCCGGACATAGATGACGAACTGCTGGTAGAGCGGCAGGTTGAGCCCGAGCTCTTCGCGCACGCGCTCCACCACATGCGCCGGCGCCCGGTCACCGACGATGGCGAGCGCCGGATCGATCGGCACGACGCGGCCGATGAAGAAGGTGACGGCGAGAAGACCGAGGAAGGTCGTCGCGACCGTCAGCGCGAATTTCGAGAACGAAAGGGCGAGGGCCGAGGCGCTCGCCCTTGTACGTCGCGCCTCGGTTCTGTTTTCCATTGCGGCCAAGGCCGTTTATTCCTTGGAGATCTTGTAGACGAAGTTGGTGTCGAAGCTCGGGCCGAGCTTGAAGCCCTTCAGCTTGTCGGAATAGCCGGCGACCTCGATCTGCTGGAAGAGCATCACGAAGGGACCGCGGGCGAGAACTTCCTTCTGCAACTCTTCATAGACGGCAGCGCGCTTGGCGGAATCCTTCTCCAGCAGCGCGGCCTGGGTCTTTTCCGAGAGATCCTTCGGATCCCAGGCATTACGCCATGCCAGCGTCTTGTTCTTGCCTTCGTCGGAATTGTCCGGGTTGTAAGTAAAGGTCTCGGCGTTCGAATTCGGGTCGAAGTAGTCGGAGCCCCACTGGCCGATATAGATGTCGTGCTGGCGGGCGCGATACTTGGTCAGCGTCTGCTTGCCGTCGCCCGGAATGATCTCGAGCTTGATGCCCGCCTGCGCTAGCGTCTGCTGGACGTTTTCGGCAATCCCGGTCACCGGCTGCGTGTTGCGCACGTCCATGGTGACGGTGAAGCCATCCGGAACTCCGGCTTTGGCGAGCAGTTCCTTGGCCTTGGCGACGTCGAGCGTGTACGGCTTGTCGTCCAGCGCGCCGAGCTGGCCCGCCGGCAGGAAGGTCTGGTGGATCTGGCCGATCCCCTTGATGAAGGTTTCGCCGATGGCATCGTAGTCGACGAGGTACTTGAAGGCCTCGATAACTTCGGGCTTTGCCAGCGTTTCGTTCTTCTGGTTGAGGCTGAAGTAATAGAGCGTGCCCTTCGGCGCGGACGTGGTGGCAATGCCTTCCTTCTTCGACACCGCCTCGAAGTCGCCCGGCTCGAGGTTTCGCGCGATATCGATGTCACCGTTTTCAAGTGCCAGACGCTGGCCGGCGCTTTCCTTCATGTGGCGATAGATGACGCGGGCAAGCGGCGGCTTCTCGCCGAAATAATTGTCGTTGCGCTCCATAACGACGACTTCGTTGGCACGCCATTCGCGCACCTTGAACGGCCCGGAGCCGGCATAGCCGGTCTTCAGGAACTCGTTGCCGAAATCGGTGTCGTACTTGTATTCGTCCGTCGGCGTCATCGCCTTGGCGTGTTCCATGACCACCTTCTTGTCGACGACGGAAGCGACGGTGGAGGTCAGCACGTTGAGGACGAAGCTCGGCGCATAGGCCTTGTCGACGGTCAGCACGAAGGTGGTTTCGTCGGCGGCCTTCGCCTTTTCGGTGACGTTGTCACCGGTGAGCCCGAACTGGGTCAGCAGGAAGGCCGGCGACTTGTCGAGCTTGACGGCACGCTCGAAGGAAAAGGCGACATCGTCCGCGGTGACCGGGTTGCCGGACGCGAATTTCATTCCCGGCTTCAGCTTGAAGGTATAGGTAAGGCCGTCATCGGAGATCGTCCAGCTGTCGGCCAGTTCGCCGACGACCTTGGAGGTGTCGTTGAGGTCGAGATTGACCAGCTTGCTGTAGGTGTTGGCTGTAACTTCCGCGGTCGAAATCTCGAAGGCCTCGCCCGGATCGAGCGTGATGATGTCGTCGATGGCCCAACCCTCGACCAGCGTATCCGCCGGCGTCGCGGCAAAAGCCTGCGGCGCACCGGCCAGGAGCAGGGCTAGAGCGGCAGTGGTCGTCATTACACGCATGCGCTTGTTCAGCATTCCGGACATGTCTGTTCCCCTGTTTTCTGTGCTTACCTACCCTAGCTTCCCGCCTATTCGCGCCAGGCGGAAGCCAATACTCTCAACCAGTTCTCCCGGCATATCTTGGACAATTCCTCGTCACCGTAACCGGCGCCCCTGAGGGCCGCAACGAGTTTCTGGGTCCCGCTCGCGTCCCCGATCTCGGCCGGAATTGTCGCACCATCGTAATCCGATCCGAGCGCGACGCAGTCGATACCCGTTCGCTCGACGAGATAGTCTACGTGCCGCACCATGTCGGAGAGCGGCGTCTCGGCGTCGTCGCGCCCGTCGGCCCGCAGCATGGTGACGGCATAGTTCAGCCCAACAAGGCCACGGCTCTCCTTGATCGCGTCCAACTGCCGGTCGGTGAGGTTGCGCGCGACGGGCGTCAATGCGTGCGCGTTGGAGTGGCTGGCGACGAGCGGCTGGTCGGTCGTCTTCGCCACATCCCAGAAACCCTGCTCGGTGATGTGGGCAAGATCGATCAGGATGCCGAGGCGGTTGCAGGTGCGCACGAGCTCGAAGCCGGCGTCGGTAAGCCCCGGACCGGTATCCGGCGTCATCGGATAGGCGAAGGGCACCCCGTGGCCGAAAATATTGTTGCGGCTCCAGACGGGGCCGAGTGAACGCAGCCCCGCGGCGTAGAAGACGTCTAGGGCGGCGAGATCCTCGCCGATCGCCTCGCACCCTTCCATGTGCATGACGGCAGCGAAGACGCCGGCGTCGAGCGCGGCGCGGATCTCGTCCGTCGAGCGACACAGCCGCCATGCTCCGGCACGGTCGAGATTGACGGCGACCGAGGCCATGGCGAGCGCCACGTCGAGCGACGAGGCCCGCTCCAGCGGTTCCGCGAGCGGCGTCGCATAGCGGCCGCTGGCGTCCGGGGCTTTCAGGGCGAAGTCGGAGGTGTTGGGAATGAAGATCGCGCAGAGCCCGCCAGCGAGGCCGCCGACTTTCGCGCGCGGCCCGTCAATATGCCCGTGGCTGGTCCCGTCGACGAATTCCGCAATCGGGTCCGTTCCGGCCGCCTTAGCCCTCCAGAGTCTCAAGAGGACATCGTTGTGACCGTCGAACACCAGTTCCATGAAGCAAAATTCCCATTGGAAAGCAAAGTGATGGCATGGCGGCCGCGTGGACGGGCGACCGCCTGTCGCCGGAGCGCAGCAAAACGCTCCGACGCGGTGGTTCGGATCGTAGGACCAAATCCGGCGACGGTTCAAGCCCCAAAATCACTATCAGAACAGATGGGTTCTTCACCGCATCATTCGGCCTTGAACTTTGCGGCACGGGCGTCTCCCGCGAAGATCGGCGAGCCCTACGAAGCGTACCGGGTCCACCTCCTCCGGTCTTGACGGACGATGCGTCAGGTGGTCTGACAATTCGACACCAATCATGGGGATCCCGAGATGACGCTTCTCGACGGCAAACGCGCACTTGTGACGGCATCGGGCCAGGGGATTGGCCGTGCGAGTGCGCTGGCCTTTGCGCGGGCGGGTGCAAGCGTGGTCGCGACGGACATCAACGAGGATGCGCTCGAGAGCCTCGCCGCAGAGGCGAAGGCCGAAGGGCTGGCCCTCGAGACCCGCCTGCTCGACGTCCTGAAGGACGAGGCCGTCGCCTCCGTGATCGCGGAGACCGGCCCCTTCGACGTCCTCTTCAACTGCGCCGGCTTCGTCCATTCCGGTACCGTCCTCGACATGGCCGACAAGGACCTCGACTTCGCCTTCGATCTCAACGTCCGTGCCATGATCCGCACCATCCGCGCCGTGCTGCCGGGCATGATCGCGAAGGGGGACGGTTCGATCATCAACATGGCCTCCGTCGCCTCTAGCGTGAAGGGCGTGCCCAACCGCTGCGCCTACACCGTCACCAAGGCCGCCGTCATCGGGCTGACCAAGTCGGTCGCCGCCGACTTCGTCGCGCAGGGCATCCGCTGTAACGCCATCTGCCCCGGCACGGTCGAAAGCCCTTCACTGCAGGAGCGCATGAAGGCGCAGGGCGACTACGAGACGGCGCGCGCCGCCTTCATCGCCCGCCAGCCGATGGGACGGCTCGGAACCCCGGAAGAAATCGCCGGCCTCGCCGTCTATCTCGCAACCGCCACCTATACATCCGGCCAGGCCTACGCCATCGATGGCGGCTGGACGATCTAACCCCCTCTCGAAAGGAACACTCCCATGAAACTGATGCGCGTCGGCCCGCCCGGCCGGGAAAAGCCGGCCCTCCTCGACAAGGACGGCAAGGTCCGCGATCTCTCCGCCCATGTCGCCGACATCGGCGGCACTGCCATCTCCCCGAAGGCCTCGCCAAGATCGCGGCACTCGACCCGGCCTCGCTGCCGGAGCTTTCCGTGGACCGCATCGGTCCCTGCGTTGCCGGCACCGGCAAGTTCATCTGCATCGGGCTCAACTATTCCGACCATGCCGCCGAGACCGGTGCCACCGTCCCGCCCGAGCCGGTGATCTTCATGAAGGCGACCTCGGCCATCTGCGGTCCCGACGACGAGGTGCGCATCCCCCGCGGCTCGGAAAAGACCGACTGGGAGGTCGAGCTCGGCGTCGTCATCGGCAAGACCGCGAAATATGTCTCCGAGGCCGAGGCCCTCGACTATGTCGCCGGCTACTGCGTCTCCCACGACGTTTCCGAGCGCGGCTTCCAGACCGAGCGCGCCGGCCAGTGGACCAAGGGCAAGTCCTGCGACACCTTCGGCCCGATCGGCCCCTGGCTCGTCACGAAGGACGAGGTCGCCGACCCACAGAACCTCCCGATGTGGCTGAAGGTCAACGGCGAGACCATGCAGGACGGTTCCTCGAAGACCATGGTCTACGGCGTCGCCTTCCTCGTCTCCTACTTGAGCCAGTTCATGAGCCTCCATCCAGGCGACGTCATCTCCACCGGCACGCCCCCCGGCGTCGGCATGGGCATGAAGCCGCCACGCTACCTCAGGGATGGAGACACCGTCGAACTCGGTATCCAAAACCTCGGTACACAAAAACAGACGTTCAGAGCCGATTGAGCAGATGACGCGAGGCGAGCGGGTTTCCCGCTCGCCTATTGTCTTCCAGGCTTCACACGTCGATGCCGACGAGTGCCCCGCGCTTGCCGATCACCTGCGCGGCGACCTGCGCACCGCGGCCGATCGCATCCCCCATTGATGCCCCCGAAAGCCGCACCGAAAGGAAGCCGGCATTGAAACTGTCGCCGGCGGCGGTGGTGTCGACGACCTGGGCAACCGGCTGCGGATCGAAGGTGACGACACCCTCCTCGCGCCCCTCCGCATGGATCCGGCCAACGCCGTTCTTCACCACGATCGTCGAGGCTCCGGCATTCCGATAGCGGGCAATCGTTTCGAGTGGCGAGGTCTCGCCGTAATACTGCCCATCCTCGTCAAAAGAGGGCAGCACGATATCCGCGACCTCGGCGGCCTCCGCAACTGCGGCACACATCACCGCGACATTTGGCCAGAGCCTCAGCCGCATGTTCGGATCGAAGGCGACGCGCGTTCCCCGCCGACGCGCCTCGGCAAGAGCCTCGAGAAGGTTGCGGCGGTCCTCCTCCGAGAGGATCGCGAGCGTGATTCCGGAGAAGAGCGCCACGTCCGTTCGTTCGAGCGCGGCGGAAAGCACGTCACGATCACGCGCCAGCAGCTTTGCGGCCGACTGGCCCCGCCAGTAGGAGAAGCTGCGTTCGCCGTTGTCGAGCTCGATCATGTAGAGGCCGACGGTGCGGCCGGAAATGCGCCGGACGCTGTCGGTGCCGACGCCTGCCTTCTGCATGAAGCCGAGCATATGATCGGAAATCCGGTCTTCGCCGACGGCCGAGCAGTAATCGACCGACCAGGCCTCCGGCAGCAGGCGGCGCAGATACCAGGCCGTGTTGAAGGTGTCACCCGCGAAATTGCGCGTATACGCTCCGTCGGCGCGAGGCGCCATTTCGACCATGCATTCGCCGATCGCAAGAACCCGGTGATGTCTTTCGTTCATTTCTCGTCCGCCGCGAAATACTGCCCGTGGCTTTCCCGGATGCGACCTATGATTCCCTTGATCCGCGAAAGATGGACGCGCATGCGGGCCGCAGCCGCATCCCCGTCATGAGCCCTCAGCGCCTTCAGGATCTCGATGTGAT
Organism: Ciceribacter thiooxidans; assembly: GCF_014126615.1. Classification (NCBI taxonomy): domain Bacteria; kingdom Pseudomonadati; phylum Pseudomonadota; class Alphaproteobacteria; order Hyphomicrobiales; family Rhizobiaceae; genus Ciceribacter; species Ciceribacter thiooxidans. The sequence continues at coordinate 477,138 of NZ_CP059896.1, read as the reverse complement.
CCGCAAACGCACTCTGTGCTCCGAAGGAAAGGCTAAGATACCGGACCCGATCCATATGCGCCTTGCTGTCGCGGATCAGCGCCCAGGCAAAGTCATGACCGGACATGTCGCAGATTCGCTTGTGAAAGTCATCATCGAGCGCATGAAACAGAACCTTGTCATCCGTCTCCATTGCTTTGCGCTGTCTTGCGATCAACTCTTCCAGCTCGTCCATCTGCTGGTCGGAGAGCACCGCAGCAGCGGCCCGGGCCGTTTCCATCTCGAGCGCCGTGCGGATGAAACGCGCCTGTAGCACGCCCTTTTCGGAGATGTGGCTGACGACTGTCGCCCGCTGCGGACGGATGAGCAGGAAACCGAGCTGCGATAACCGGTAGAAAGCATCGCGAACAGGTTGTCGCGAGACACCCATTTGCTTCGCGACCTCCACTTCCGACAGCTTGGTGCCCGGCGGCAGGTCGAGCTCGACTACCTGATGGTAGAGCTGCTCGAAAACCAGTTCCGTAACCGACGGCACACGCACGCTGTCCACCGCGCGAAGCTGAAGCTGATCAGCCATGAAGCCTCCGTTGACTCATATTGCATACTAACATATTAGTTTGCTCCGGAAATGCAAATCGCGTTTCCGGACCTTAGTAAGCGAGCGGCGAGGAGGCCACGGATTTGCTGCAGGAGGACAGGCTTTTACCGATCGAATCGACGGCGCGCGGCATGGCGCGTAGCCTATACGAGACCGTTCGGACCTTGCCGATCGTCAGCCCGCACGGCCACACCGATCCGCGCTGGTACGCGGAAGATGCGGCCTTCACGGATCCCGCCCAGCTCTTCGTCGTTCCCGACCATTACGTCTTTCGCATGCTCTGCTCGCAGGGCATCCCGCTCACTGCACTCGGCGTGCCGCGTGTCGACGGCGGCCCGACGGAAACCGACGGGCGGAAGATCTGGCGGCTCTTCGCCGAGAACTTCCACCTCTTCCGCGGAACCCCGAGCCGCCTGTGGGTGGAGCAGTCCTTCGCCGACGTCTTCGGGCTCACCAAGCGCTTCTCGACGGAAACAGCCGACGAGTTCTACGACCACATCAAGGACTGCCTCGCCCGTCCGGAATTCCGTCCACGGGCCCTGTTCGAGCGCTTCGGTATCGAAGTCATCGCGACGACCGAGAGCCCGCTCGACGAGCTGAAATGGCATGAGATGATCCGCCGGTCCGGCTGGACCGGCCGCGTCGTCACCGCCTACCGGCCCGACCCTGTCGTCGACCCCGAGTTCGAAGGCTTTCGTAGCAATATCGAACGCTTCGGCGAACTCGCCGGGACCGATGCCACCACCTGGGAAAGCTATCTCGAGGCGCATCGCATCCGCCGCGCCTTCTTCAAGTCCTATGGCGCGACGAGTTCCGACCATGGCCATCCGACCGCCCGCACCGAGGATCTGCCGCAGGCAGAGGCCGCGACCCTTTTCGAAAAGGCGCTCGCCGGCCGCTGCACGCCAGAGGAAGCCGATGCCTTCCGCGGCCACATGCTGACCGAAATGGCGCGCATGAGCCTCGACGACGGCCTCGTCTTGCAGATCCATCCGGGTTCGTGGCGCAACCATTCGGCCGGCGTCATGGCGATGCACGGCCGCGACAAGGGCTTCGACATTCCGACGCGCACCGACTACGTCCGCGCCCTGAAGCCGCTGCTCGACGCCGTCGGCATGCGTCCGGAGCTCACCGTCATCCTGTTCACGCTCGACGAGACGAGCTATTCTCGCGAACTGGCGCCGCTCGCCGGCGCCTATCCGGCGCTGAAGCTCGGACCCGCCTGGTGGTTCTTCGACAGCGCCGAGGGCATGCGCCGCTTTCGCGAACTGACGACCGAAACCGCGGGCTTCTACAACACCGTCGGGTTCAACGACGATACCCGCGCATTCTGTTCGATCCCCGCCCGCCACGACGTGGCCCGCAGGGTCGACTGCGCCTATCTGGCAACGCTTGTCGCGACCGGTCGCCTCGACGAGGACGAGGCGTTCGAGGTCGCCCACGACCTCGCCTACAAGCTTGCGAAAACTGCTTACCGGCTGTGAGGACAGCTGCAACAAGAGGAGGAGAAGAGAAATGAGCATCCTGAGGAAATTCGGCCTCGCCGTCCTGGCGTCCGCCGCGATCGTCGCCTCGGCCGTATCGGCCCAGGCGGCCGACCTTGTGCTGCGGTCTTCCGACACGCATCCGGACGGCTACCCGACGGTCGAAGCCGTCAAGTACATGGGCAAGCTGCTCGAGGAGCGCACCAACGGTCGCATCGGCATCGAAGTGTTCCACTCCGCCCAGCTCGGCGAAGAGAAGGACACGATCGAGCAGACCCAGTTCGGCGTCATCGACCTTAACCGCGTCTCGCTCGGGCCGTTCAACAACATCATCGAGGAGACGCAGGTCGTCTCGCTGCCTTACATCTTCCGTTCGGTCGACCACATGCACAAGGTGATGGACGGCCCGATCGGCGATGAAATTCTTGCGGCCTTCGAAGCACACGACCTGATCGGCCTCGCCTTCTACGATGGCGGCTCGCGCAGCTTCTACAACTCCGAAAAGCCGATCAAGTCTGTCGATGACCTGAAGGGGATGAAGTTCCGCGTGATGCAGTCCGACATGTTCGTCGACATGGTCGGCGCTCTCGGCGCCAACGCGACGCCGATGCCCTATGGCGAGGTCTACTCGGCAATCCAGACCGGCGTCATCGACGGCGCGGAGAACAACTGGCCGTCCTACGATAGCTCCGGTCATTTCGAGGTTGCCAAGTACTACACGCTCGACGAACACCTGATCGTTCCGGAAGTCCTCGTCATGTCGAAGAAGACCTGGGACAAGCTCTCTCCGGAGGACCAGGCGATCGTTCGCCAAGCCGCCAAGGATTCCGTTCCGCACATGCGCGAACTCTGGGCCGCCCAGGAGAAGAAGTCCGAGGAGAAGATCCGCGCCGCCGGCGTCCAGATCGTCAACGACATCGACAAGAAGCCCTTCATCGACGCGATGAAGCCGGTCTACGAGAAGCATGTCACCTCCGCAAAGCTGAAGGACATGGTCGCCCGGATCCAGGCGACGGAATGACGAAAACAGACAGGATGGCCGGCGGAGTGTCCGCCGGCCATCCTGGCGCTTACCGTGGAGGCATGGCGTGCAAGACAGTATGAAAGGCCTGGCGCGATTTACCGGCTTGCTCGCGCGTGCCGCATTGTGGGTCGCCGGGACCGGTCTGGTGCTGATGACGATCTTCATCGCCGCACAGGTGTTCTGGCGGTATATTCTGAACGACAGCCTGACCTGGAGCGAACCGGCCTCCGTCATGATCATGGGCTGGTTCATCTTCCTCGGGGCCGCCGTCGGCATCCGCGAGGGATATCACCTCTCGTTCGACATCCTGCTCTACGTCCTGCCGGATCGCGCAAAGAACTGGCTGCACACGCTTTCCGACTTCGCGGTCGCGGCCTTCGGCGGTGGCATGATCTGGTTCGGGTCCTCGCTTGCCGACAAAACCGCCGGCAACATGGTGCCGAGCCTTGGGATTTCGGGAGCGTTCGACTTCATCCCGATCGTCGGCGGTGGCGTCCTTATCGTCCTTTTCTCGGCTGAACGGGTACTGCGGCGGATCGCGGGACTGCCGACCGCGCGCTTCGGCGACGCACCGCTGGAGGAATAATCATGGAACTCTGGGTCCTTTTCGGCACCTTCGTCTTTCTCCTGCTGATCGGCACGCCCGTCGCGTTCTGCCTCGGAATTTCGAGCTTTGCGACCGTGCTCTATCTCGGGCTGCCGCCGGTGGTCGTCTTCCAGCGCCTCAATTCCGGCGTCTCGGTCTTCGCCCTCATGGCGATCCCCTTCTTCATCTACGCCGGCGATCTGATGGTGCGCGGGGATATCGCCCGCCGACTCGTCGCACTGGCGGGCGGGCTCGTGGGCCACCTGCGTGGCGGTCTCGGACAGGTCAACGTGCTGGCCTCGGTCATGTTCGGCGGTGTCTCGGGCTCGGCTGCGGCGGATGCATCCGCTGTCGGCGGCCTCATGGTCCCGCAGATGAAAGAGCGCGGCTATGATGTGGATTACGCCGTCAACATAACGGTGGTCGGTTCGATCATCGCGCTGATGATCCCGCCGTCGCACAACATGATCATCTATTCGATATCCGCCGGCGGACGCATCTCGATCGCCGACCTCTTCACCGCCGGCATCATCCCCGGCCTGCTGCTCGCGGTATCGCTGATGGTCGCCGCCTGGTTCGTTGCCAGACGCCGCGGCTATCCGACCGAACCCTTCCCCGGCTTTCGCGCCCTCGGCGGCCTGCTCGCCTCGGCGGTGCCCGGCCTCATCCTCGTGGCGATCATCTTCGGTGGTGTCCGCTCCGGCATTTTCACCGCCTCGGAATCCTCCAACATCGCCGTGGTCTACGCGCTCTTGGTGACGCTCCTCGTCTATCGCACGCTGAGCTGGAACGACTTCCTCGAAGCGACCTTCGCCGCGGTGCGTACCACCGCCATGGTGCTGATGGTCATCGGCTGTGCGGCATCCTTCGGCTGGCTCCTCGCATACCTGCGGGTTCCCGCTTCCATGGTCGCGCTGCTGCAGGGTTTTTCCGACAACCCGATCGTGATCCTGCTGTTGCTGAACGTCGTGCTGCTGATCCTCGGCACCTTCATGGACATGTCGCCGCTGATCGTCATCACGACCCCGATCTTCCTGCCGGTGGCCACCGCCTTCGGCATCGATCCGGTTCATTTCGGCGTCATCCTGGTCCTCAATCTCGGCATCGGACTTTGCACGCCGCCGGTGGGCGCCGTGCTCTTCGTTGGCTGTGCGGTCGGCCGAATTCCGATATCGCAGGCGATGAAGACGATCTGGCCCTTCTACGGTGCAGCCTTCGGAACGCTGATGCTCGTCAGCTACATTCCAGCGCTGTCGTTGTGGCTTCCCTCCGTCTTCCGATAGGATTTCCATGTCCTCAAACCGCATAAGAGTGTTTCCAGAGGTCGACGCCGGCAACGGCGTCGTCCGACGCGTTCTTGCCGACAGTCCGGACCTGATGGTGGTGGAGTTCCGCTTTCCGCAGGGAGGCGTCGGCGCGCTGCACCACCACCCGCATGTCCAGTCGACCTATGTGAAATCCGGCCGGTTCACCTTCACGATCGGCGAAGAGACCTTCGAGATCGGGCCGGGCGACAGCTTCGTCATCCCCTCGAACGCGGTCCACGGCTGCAGGGCGTTAGAAGCGGGTACCCTCATCGACACGTTCACACCGCGTCGCGACGATTTTCTATGACCGATACGAAGAAGGAGTGAGCCATGCTCAGCGTTGAAATCCGCCACGCCATCGATCCGCAAACCGCCAAGGCCTTCGACACGGCGGCACTTCGGAAGAACTTCCATGTCGGTGACATCTTCAGACAGGGCGAAATCAGGCTCATCTACACCCATTACGATCGCATGATCGTCGGCGGCGCAGTTCCGGAAGGCGGAAGCCTCGTCCTCGACGAGGTGAAGCCCTGCGGCACCGCCTCGATCCTCGACCGCCGCGAAATGGTGATCGTCAACATCGGCGGCGAAGGCACGGTGCTGGCCGACGGCGAGTATGTGATGGCGAAGGGCGACATGCTCTATCTCGGCATGGGCTCTGGGCCCGTCACCTTTGCTGGCGACGGCCGCTTCTACATCCTTTCGGCACCCGCCCATCATACCTATCCGTCGCGCCTCATCCGCATCGACGAGGCGGCGAACATGTCGCTCGGCGCCCAGGAGACCTCCAACGAGCGCACCATCTACCAGTTCGTCCATCCGGACGTGATGACCTCCTGCCAGCTCGTCGTCGGCATGACCAAGCTCGCGAAGGGCTCCATCTGGAACACCATGCCGGCGCACGTCCACGACCGCCGCATGGAGGCCTATCTCTATTTCGATCTCGCCGAGAACCAGCGCGTCTTCCACATGATGGGCGAGCCTGACGAAACCCGCCATCTTGTCCTGAAGAACGAGGAAGGCGCGATTTCCCCGCCGTGGTCGATCCACAGCGGCGCAGGCACCGGCGCCTATACCTTCATCTGGGCGATGGCCGGCGACAACGTCGACTACAGGGACGTCGAAATGGTCTCGATGGAGACGCTGCGATGAGCGCTATATTTTCCCTTGCCGGAAAGCGTGCGCTCGTCACCGGCGCCAATACCGGCATCGGTCAGGCCATCGCCCGCTCGCTCGCCGATGCCGGCGCCGATGTCGTCTGTGCCGGCCGGTCCGCCGTCACCGAGACGGTCGATCTCATCACCAGCGCAGGCGGCAGGGCCGAGGGCCTCGCGATCGACCTTTCCGACCCGATCGCCGCAGCGAGTGCCATCGAGACGCTCGCGGTCCCGGTCGACATTCTCGTCAACAATGCCGGCATCATCCGCCGCGCCGACGCCGTCGATTTCACTGAAGCCGACTGGGACGAGGTTATGGACGTGAACCTGAAGGCCGTCTTCTTCCTGAGCCAGGCCTTCGCGCGCTCGATCCTTGCCCGTGGCGCCACCGGGCGGATCATCAACATCGCCTCGATGCTCTCCTTCCAGGGCGGCATCCGGGTCGCTTCCTACACCGCGTCGAAGAGCGGCGTGGCAGGCCTCACCAAGCTTCTCGCCAACGAATGGGCAGCGAAGGGGATCAACGTCAACGCGATTGCCCCCGGCTACATCGCCACCAACAACACCGAGGCACTGCGCGCCGATCCGGACCGGAGCAAGGCGATCCTCGATCGCATTCCGGCCGGCCGCTGGGGCGACCCGGAGGACATCGGCGGTGCGGCCGTCTTCCTCGCCTCGCCGGCGGCAAAATACATCCATGGTGCAATCCTCAATGTCGACGGAGGCTGGCTTGCCCGCTGATCTTCCCCGTCTCCACCGGCCGGACGGCAAGCGCCCGCGGCCCGGTATCGTCCATCTCGGCCTCGGTGCCTTCTTCAGGGCCCATGGTGCAGTCTATGTTTCCGAGGCCATGGAGAAGTCCGGCGGCGACTGGGGCATCATCGGCGTCAGCCTGGTGCGACCCGACCAGCGGGACTTGCTGGCGCCGCAGGATTATGTCTATACCGCGCTCGAACTCGGCCCCGAAGGCGAGACGCCCCGCGTCATCACCGCCGTCGACCGCGTGCTGGTCGCCCGCGACGATCCGCAGGCGGTACTCGCCGCGATGAGCGATCCGGCAATCCGGATCGTCACGCTGACGGTCACCGAAAAGGGATATTGTCACGAACCCTCGACGGGCCGGCTCAACCGCCAGCATCCCGACATCGTCCACGACCTTGCGCATCCGGACGCGCCGCTTTCGGCGGTCGGTTATCTGGTGCGGGCGCTGGAGCGCCGGCGAAACGCCGGCCTGCGCCCCTTCACCGTGCTCTGCTGCGACAACCTTCCGGAAAACGGCAAGGTGGTGAAAGGCGTCGTCATCGAGCTTGCAGGCCTCATCGATCCCGCGCTTGCCGACTGGATTTCCACGGAAGGCGCGTTCCCCTCGACGATGGTCGACCGGATCGTGCCGGCGACCAAACCGGAAGATATCGAACGGCTGGCGGCGATGACCGGCGTCCTCGACCTTTCGCCGGTCATGCACGAGCCCTTTCGCCAATGGGTGGTCGAAGACCACTTCGTCGACGGCGCGCGCCCCGATCTCGGCGCGGTCGGCGTGCAGCTGGTCAGCGACGTGACGCCGTTCGAACACATGAAGCTTCGCTGTCTCAACGGCACCCACTCCTCCCTCGCCTATCTCGGCTATCTCGCGGGACACGAGACGATCAGCGACACGGTCGCCGATCCCTCGTTTGCAAGGTTCTGCAAGCGGCTCTGGCGCGAGGAGATCGTGCCCGGCCTCGAAGCACCGGAAGGGGTTAGCCTCTCCGCCTATACCGATGCGCTCTTCGAGCGCTATTCGAACCCGGCGATCCGCCACCGGACCTGGCAGATCGCCATGGACGGTTCGCAGAAGCTGCCGCAGCGCATTCTCTCGACGGTCGCCGAGAACCTGAAGGCCGGACGGCCTTTCGCCGGACTGGCGCTCGCGGTCGCCGCATGGATGCGCTATGTCGGCGGCGAGGACGAGACGGGAAACCAGATCGACGTGCGCGATCCGCTCGCTGCACGTCTGAAGAGCCTCAGCGACGCCGCAAACGGCGCCGACGGCAAGGTCGCGGCACTCCTCGGGGCCACAGAGATCTTCCCTCCGGCGCTTGCCGGAAACGAGGATTTTCACGCGACGCTTGCCAAGGCATATGCCGGTTTGCTTGAAAAGGGAGCCGCACGCATGGTGGAGGAGGTCGGTGCATGATCGAGAGCTGGCGCTGGTACGGACCGTTTGACGCGATCACGCTGCCGGAAATCGCCCAGACGGGCGCGACCGGCGTCGTCACCGCCCTCTACGAGGTTCCCTACGGCGAGGTCTGGCCGGAAGAAATGATCCGCGACCGTCAGGACGAGATCAGCGCGGACCGCAACCTCGGCCTCTACTGGAACGTCGTGGAGAGCCTGCCCGTCCACGAGGACATCAAACGCGGCGAAGGCGATCTCGAACGGCTCTTCGCGAACTACCGGCAATCGCTGCGCAACCTGGCCGCCTGCGGCATCTCGACCGTCTGCTACAACTTCATGCCGCTTCTCGACTGGACGCGCACGCAGCTCGACGCTCCGGCACCACGCGGCGGAACGGCGTTGCGCTTTTCGCAGCCGCATATGGCCGCCTTCGAGATCTTCATGCTCGAAAGGGACGGCGCGGAAGCCGATTACAGCGAGGAGGTCCGCGAAGCCGCCAGGGAATGGTACGAGGCCTCGAGCGAGGGGCTGCGCCAGAACCTCCTGAACTCCATCATGGCCGGGCTGCCGGGCGCATTCGACCGTTACGACGTCGCCGGCCTCAGGGAAAAGCTGAAGCAGTATCAGGGGATCGGCCGCGACGAACTCAGGGCCAACTACGCCCGCTTCCTCGCCGAGGTGGTGCCCGCGGCGGAAGAATTCGGCATTCGCCTCTGCGTTCACCCGGACGATCCGCCGCGCAACATCCTCGGCCTGCCGCGCATCGTCTCGACCGGCGACGACATCGAATGGATTCTCGCCAGCCAGGACAGCCCCTCGAACGGGCTCACTCTCTGTTCGGGCTCGCTCGGCGCCAATCCGGCCAACGATGTGCCGGCCATCGCCCGCCGTTTCGCGCCGCGCATTCATTTCGCACACCTGCGCAACGTCGCGAAGGAAACGGACGGCTCGTTCCAGGAAGCCGCCCATCTCGGCGGCGACACCGACATGGTCGCGCTCATTGCCGCGCTGGTTGCCGAGGAACGGCGCCGGCGGCACGAGGGACGTGCCGATGTCTCCATCCCTTACCGCCCCGACCACGGCCACGAATTGCTGGACGATGTCGGTCGTGGCACCCATCCCGGCTATCCCCTGATCGGCCGGATGCGCGGACTTGCAGAACTTCGGGGCATCGTGAAAGCCCTCCAGCATGAAAGTGTTTCCTATGACTGAACCCCACGGCACCCTTCTCCTGCACGCTGACGACAACGTCGCGATCCTCACCGATCCGGTGGCGGCCGGCAGCCGGCCGCTCGGCTTTGGCGAGCCGCTGAAAACGCCGGTCGCCCGCGGCCACAAAATCGCGCGCGTCGCCATCCCGGAAGGCCAGCATGTCTACAAGTTCGGCCAGATCATCGGCTTCGCCAGCCAGCCGATCGCCGCCGGCGAGCACGTCCATACCCACAACTGCGCCTTCGGCGAGCACGACCGCGACTATCGCATCGGTGCCGATCTCGAAAAGGCGAAAGCGGCGATCCCGGCCGTCGAGCCTGCGCACTTCATGGGCTACCGGCGTGCCAACGGCCAGGCCGGCACCCGCAACTTCATCGCGATCTGCGCGACGGTGAACTGTTCCGCCACCGTGATCCGGCGGGCCGCCGACGAGGTGAACCGCTCTGGCATCCTCGATCGCTATCCGAACGTCGACGGCGTCGCCGCCTTCGCCCACGGCACCGGCTGCGCGATCTCGGTCACCGGCCCGGGCTTCGACAATCTCCAGCGCGTGCTCTGGGGCTATGCGACCCACCCGAACGTCGCGGCCGCCGTCTTCGTCGGGCTCGGCTGCGAGACGATGCAGATCGCCCGGATGCGCGCGCTCTACGGCGATCACGACGACAGCCGCTTCTTCTCGCTGACGATCCAGGAAACCGGCGGCACGACCCAGACCGTCCGCCGCATCGTCGATCACATCCACGAGATCTTGCCGATCATCAACGAAGCCAAACGCGAGCCGATCCCGGCCTCGGAACTGAAGCTCGCGCTGCAATGCGGCGGCTCCGACGGTTTCTCCGGCATCACCGCCAATCCGGCGCTCGGTGTCGCGAGCGACCTGCTGGTCGGCCTCGGCGGCACGGTCGTGCTTTCCGAAACGCCGGAGATCTATGGAGCCGAACAGCTCCTGCTGCGCCGCGCCGCCTCGAAGGAGGTCGCCGACAAGCTCATCGAGCGCATCACCTGGTGGGAGAACTACTGCCGGATCAACGATGGCTCGATGGACAACAATCCGAGCCCGGGCAACAAGCTCGGGGGCCTGACGACCATCCTCGAAAAATCGCTCGGCGCGGCCGCGAAGGCAGGCAGCACGCCGATGACGGACGTCCTTCTCTACGGCGAGAAGATCACCGGCCCCGGCTTCGTCTTCATGGATACGCCCGGCTACGACCCGGTTTCGGCAACCGGACAGATTGCCGGCGGCGCCCAGCTCGTCTGCTTCACCACCGGCCGCGGCTCCGCCTTCGGCTCGAAGCCGGCGCCGACGATCAAGCTCTCGACGAGCAGTCGTCTCTACAACGAGATGCGCGACGACATGGACATCAACTGCGGCGACATCATTACAGAGCGCGTCTCCCTCGAGGCCAAGGGCCGCGAAATCCTCGACCACGTGCTGGCGACCGCGTCCGGCCGGAAGACCAAGTCCGAAGAACTCGGCCTCGGCGACAACGAGTTCGTGCCCTGGCAGATCGGCGCAATCATGTAAGACGGCGCCTACCCGTCGCTTATCCCTGAAACGCAAAACCGGAGCAGGTCGCCCTGCTCCGGTTCTTTTTTGCGTCGCTGCCGAAGGTCAGCGGATCATCGGCAATAGGCTGTCGAGCGACTTCTTGGCGTCGCCGTAGAACATCCGCGTGTTCTCCTTATAGAAGAGCGGGTTCTCGATGCCGGAATAGCCGGTACCCTGGCCGCGCTTCGAGACGAAGACCTGCTTCGCCTTCCAGACTTCCAGCACCGGCATGCCGGCGATCGGCGAGTTCGGATCTTCCTGTGCGGCCGGATTGACGATGTCGTTCGAGCCGATGACGATCGCGACGTCCGTGTTGGGGAAGTCCTCGTTGATCTCGTCCATCTCGAGCACGATGTCGTAAGGCACCTTCGCTTCCGCGAGCAGCACGTTCATGTGGCCCGGCAGGCGACCCGCCACCGGATGGATGGCGAAGCGCACTTCCTTGCCGGCTGCGCGCAGCTTGCGGGTGAGTTCCGAGACCGACTGCTGCGCCTGCGCCACCGCCATGCCGTAGCCGGGCACGATGATGACCGAGTCCGCGTCGTTGAGCGCGTTTGCGACCCCTTCAGCGTCGATCGCGATCTGCTCCCCGGTCACTTCCATCTGCGGACCGGCTGTGCCACCGAAGCCCCGAGGATGACCGAGATGAAGGAGCGGTTCATTGCCTTGCACATAATGTAGGAGAGGATCGCACCCGACGAACCGACGAGCGCGCCGACGACGATCAGCAGGTCGTTCGAGAGCGAGAAGCCGATCGCGGCAGCCGCCCAGCCCGAATAGCTGTTCAGCATCGACACGACCACCGGCATGTCGGCGCCGCCGATGCCCATGATCAGGTGATAGCCGATGAAGAAGGCGAGCAACGTCATCAGGATGATCGTCCAGACGCCCGAGCCGCCGACATACATGAACAGCAGGGCGAGCGAGAGGATCGCTGCACCGGCGTTCAGGACATGGCCTCCAGGCAGCTTCTTCGCCTTGCCGTCGACGCGGCCGGCGAGCTTGCCGAACGCGACCACGGACCCGGTGAAGGTGACCGCCCCGATGAAGACGCCGAGGAACACCTCGACCTTGAGGATGACCTGCTCGACCGCCGACTTGTGCGCGAGCACCGCGGCAAAACCTTCGAGCGATGCCCGGCTCGCCTCGTCCATCGCGAGCACGCGGCCGAGTTCGATATGGGCGTTGAAGCCAATGAACACCGCCGCGAGACCGACCAGCGAGTGCATGGCCGCGACGAGCTGTGGCATTTCCGTCATCTGGACGCGTTTGGCGACCACCCAACCGATCGCGCCACCGGCGCCGATCATGATGGCCGACAGGAGCCAGTTGCCCTTGCCGGGTCCATAAAGCGTCGCCGCGACGGCGAGCCCCATGCCGACGATGCCGTACCAGACGGCGCGCTTGGCGCTCTCCTGGCCCGAAAGCCCGCCGAGCGACAGGATGAAGAGAACAGCCGCGACCACATAGGCGGCAGTGGTAAATCCGTATTCCATCGTGCCTCTCCCGCCTTACGACTTCTGGAACATGGCGAGCATGCGCCGGGTGACCATGAAGCCACCGAAGATGTTGATCCCGGCCATGAACACCGAGAGCGCGCCGAGCACGATCACGAGGAAATTGCTGGAGCCGATCTGCATCAGCGCCCGAGGATGATGATCGACGAGATCGCGTTGGTGACCGCCATCAGCGGGGTATGCAGCGAGTGCGAAACATTCCAGATGACCTGGAAGCCGACGAAGCACGAAAGAACGAAGACAATGAAGTGGCTCATGAAGCTTGCCGGCGCGTAGAGGCCGGCAAGCAGGATCAGCGCACCGCCGCCGGCGAGCATCGCCACCTGGTTGCGGGTCTGCGCCTTGAAGGCGGCGACCTCCTGCGCGCGCCTCTCCTCGGGCGTCAGCTCCCTGGGCTTTTCCTTCGGCTTCTGCGCCGCGATCGCCTGGATCTTCGGCGGCGGCGGCGGATAGGTGATCTCGCCCTCGAATGCCACCGTCGCCCCACGGATGACGTCGTCTTCCATATTGTGGACGAGCTTGCCGTCCTTGCCGGGCGTCAGGTCCGTCATCATGTGACGGACGTTGGTCGAGTATAGCGTCGAAGCCTGGGCCGCCATGCGGCTCGGGAAATCCGTGTAGCCGATGACGATCACGCCGTTGTCGGACACGATCCGCTGGTCGGCGACCGTCAGGTCGCAGTTGCCGCCGCGCTCGGCCGCGAGGTCGACGACCACCGAACCCGGCTTCATCGCCGCCACCATGTCGGCGAGCCAGAGCTTCGGCGCGTCGCGGCCGGGGATCAGCGCCGTCGTGATGACGATGTCGATCTCAGGGGCGATCTCGCGGAACTTCTTGAGCTGGGCTTCGCGGAACTCCGGCGACGACGGGGCGGCGTAACCGCCGGTTGCCGCACCGTCCTGCTGCTGGTCGGTGAAGTCCAGGAAGACGAACTCGGCGCCCATCGATTCGATCTGTTCGGCCACTTCCGGACGAACGTCGAAGGCGTAGGTGATCGCACCGAGCGAAACACTGGTGCCGACGGCAGCAAGACCGGCAACGCCCGCGCCGATCACTAATACCTTGGCCGGCGGAATCTTGCCGGCAGCCGTCACCTGCCCGGTGAAAAAGCGGCCGAAATTGTTGCCGGCCTCGATCACTGCACGATAGCCGGCGATATTGGCCATCGAGGAGAGCGCATCCATCTTCTGCGCGCGGCTGATGCGCGGCACCATGTCCATCGCGATGACGTTGGCGCCCTTGTCCTTGCAGAGATCGAGCAATGCCTTGTTCTGCGCCGGATAGAAGAAGGAGATCAGCGTCTTGCCGGTGGTGAGCCGCTCGGCCTCCGCCGTTTCCGGCGGGCGCACCTTGGCAATCACGTCGGCGGTCGCGTAGAGCGCTTCGGCGCTGTCGACGATATCGACCCCGGCTGCGCGATAGGCGTCGTCAGAGAAGCCGGCGGCCTTGCCGGCGCCGCTTTCGATGACGCAATCATAACCCAGTTTACGGAGCTGCGTCGCGCTGTCCGGCGTCATCGCCACGCGCGCTTCCCCCTCGAACACTTCCTTTGGCGAACCTATCTTCAAGCCAGTCTCCCCTTCGCGTCCCAGAAATCCCGTCCTGATTTCGTGTTGAAACACGATCAGAACCGGACCGTTCTGTCCAGATCATTGCAGCCTTTTTCCAACCCTGCCGGCGCATCGTCCTGCAGGAATGCACCGATCTTCGGCCATAGCGAAGAAATGACCTGCCCGAAAGGCCGTTCAGCGACCAATCCGTCCACCGAATGCGAAATTTGCGCTTGTTCTTGCACGGGAACAAATTTGCCGACCGACCATTTACTCCGCAATCGAAGAAGGAGGCCCATCGTGCTGAAATGGATTTTGATATTCCTGCTGATTGCCGGCGTCGCCAGCCTGCTCGGGTTCCGCGGCGTGGCCGGTGCATCCGCGACCGTCGCACGGATCCTGATCTTCATCGTTCTGGTGGTGTTGATCATCGCCTTCTTCACCGGCATCGTCATCGTCGCCTGACGATCCGACTGGCAAGCTCCCGAAGATCTCCCCGAAGTCCGCGGGCTTCGGGGCTTTCGGTCTTGAGCATATCGCCGCCCGCGCTTGGAAGTTTGTCGCGCGGAGCCGTCGCGGACGTTTGAACGCGTAGGACGAGTTTCAGCCGGATCCTGAAAACGAGAAACGCCGCGGCGCATGATGGCACCGCGGCGATCTCCCGTTCCGTAAATAAATGAGCTAGCTTGCGAAGGCCCGCTTGATCACGGCAGCGTCGTTCGCATCGGGACCATAGTCCGCTTCGCCCGTCACGCCGAGAATCTCCTGCAGCTTGTTGCGGGCCCGGTTGATACGGCTCTTGATCGTACCGACCGCACAGCCGCAGATCTCGGCGGCCTCCTCATAGGCAAAGCCGGAGGCGCCGACGAGAATGATCGCCTCACGCTGGTCGGGGGGCAACTGTTCGAGCGCCTTGCGGAAATCCTGGAGATCGAGCGAACCGTACTGTTGCGGATGCGTGGCAAGCTGGGAGGTGAAGACACCGTCGGTATCTGCCACCTCGCGTCCGCGCTTGCGCATCTGCGAGTAAAATTCGTTGCGAAGGATCGTGAAGAGCCATGCCTTCATGTTGGTACCGGGCTCGAAATGATCCTGCTTCGCCCACGCCTTGACGATGGTGTCCTGCACGAGATCGTCGGCGAGGTGATGCCGCCCCGTCAGCGAGACGGCGAACGCTCTCAGATTCGGGAGTGCAGCAAGCATGTCCCGCTTGAAACCGGTCTCCTCTGCGGATCTTTCTCGGTCCATCACGCACTGTCTCCCGTGACGCGCTGCCCGGCAGCGTTCTTCTCCGCAGCATCGAGTCTTTCAAGAAGCTCGAGGAACTTGTCCGGTATACCCTCATCCTGCACGGATTGATAGAACTGGCGCAGTCTCGAGATGATGCCCTGGTGAGGCGGCGAGGCCGGCTCGCCGCCGGCTCCGTTGTAGGCTCTGTCTGTAAATCTCGTCATTCCGTTCCCACGCGGTTGTGGAGGTGTTGCGTGGAAACGGCCGAAACCCGCCAAGGTTCCGGCCGCACCGGGTCTTTTTGGCACCGCGGAACAATTGACAGAACGGGACGTTCTTGCCTGGTGCATACAAGGAGAAAAGCCATGCTTTACTACGCTCTTCTTTTCCTCGTCGTTGCATTGATCGCCGGCGTACTCGGTTTCGGTGGCATTGCCGGCGCATCGGCCGGTATCGCGAAGATCCTCTTCTTTGTCTTTATCGTGCTGTTCCTCATTTCGCTCGTCAGCCGCTTCTTCCGCAGCGCCTGACATGCGTGGACATCTGACGAGCACGGCGGCGGCCTTCTAGGCTGCCGCCGACGGCTGTCGGCTGCGCGCTCGGCAACGTATCCGCATTGCGCTGGCCGGTCCGTTCAATCAATAGCGTTCATAGGGAATCGGCGCGTCCTGCACGGCGACGACGGCGAGCAGGGGAACGCTGGACTTCGCTTCGGCATCATCAAGCAACGCGGCAAGACGTTGCGGCTCTATCCGCTGGCGAATGGGAGCACGGCCGGCCAGGAGTTCCGCCTGAACGGGTACGCAGTCGGCGTAAATCACCGGCGTCAGACGGCGCGCCTTCTTCAGCTCTTTCGGAAGAGCGGCCATGCAGCTCGCCCGGCTCACGAAGGAAGCGACCGCGACCGGTTCCTTCATGCAATGCCCTTCGTCGGGATGGCAGGCGACCAGGACCAAAAGCGCGGCAAGTGTGCTCATTCCCCTCTCCATTGAGCACACGAAACGCAAGCAGCCCCGAAAGGTTCCACCGGCGTTGAGAAATGTCGGAACGACCGGTGTTAGCCTTCCGCCTCAAGGGGGAATGTCAGCTCGTAGTAGACGAAGCCGGGTCGCACCTGATGGACCGCGCTCCCGTTGACCGAAGCCGGCACTACCCGTTCAAGCACCGTGCTGCCGAAACGCGCGGAGCCGGCTTGGCCTTCCTCGTCGCTCTGGCCGAGCGGCTCCGTCCAGGTAATCCGCACACTATCCCTGCCGTCCTCGCGGATTCGCTCGCAAGTGACCTCGATCCTCTGCCGCGTCGCTACGAAGTCGCCGTGACTGACGGCGTTCACCGTGAGCTCGTGCAAGGCGAGGCCGACATGGAGTGACGCGTTCGGCGTCAGGAGCAGATTTTCCCCGGTCACGTGGATGAGGTCGGCTGCACCGTCCTGCACGTATTTCTCGATCTGCTGTTGCAACAGGTCGCGGAAATAGGCGCCGCTCCAGCTCGAGTCGGTGATGAGGTCCTGCGACTGCGCCAGCGCATGAAGGCGGCCACGGAACTTGCCGAGGAAAGAGTTGAGAGAACCCGAGTAGCGTGCAGTCTGCGAGGCGATGCTCTGGATGATGGCGAGAAGGTTTTTCGAGCGGTGGCTCACCTCGCGCAGCAAGGCGCGCAAGAGCCGCTCGCGCCGGCGGTCTTCGGTGCGGTCGATGACAATCGTCATAAGGTTGTTTCGACCGTTCGCCATCGTAATCATGCGGCAGCGAAACTCGAAGAACGTGTCGTCGCCCGCGTCGATCTCCATCTCCGCATGGTCTCCCGGCTGCTCCAGTCGGGACTTCAGGTCGGCCAACCTGCTGCCGATCTCCTCACCGAACAAGCTCGTGTCCGTCGGCGGCTCACCGTCCGTCAGCCTGAAACGCGCCGGCAACGTCGTTATGCATGAATACCGGCCCTCCATGTCCTGCAAGATCAGCGTGGCGCCGATGTCGATCAGGCCGGATATGAAGAATTCCCGCAGGTACTCGTCACCGCGCTGGGGCTCGTACCAAGTCAGTCTGTGAACCACCGTGCAACTCCGCGAAACTCGGCGGCGGTCCCGCGGATGCGGGGCCTGCCCTTTCAGGTCGCTCGGTGGCCTCGTGCAGGCAAGCGGTTGCCCGGACTACGCCTTTTCCGCCACCTGCTCATTGAAGAAAAGTGCCTGACTGATCAGTGCCTTCACCATGTCCGGATTGAAGGGTTTCGTGACCAGGAAGGCGGGTTCCGGACGCTCACCCGTCAAGAGCCGCTCGGGAAAGGCCGTAATGAAGATCACCGGAATCGTATCGGCCTTCAGAATGTCGTTGACGGCGTCGATACCCGAACTGCCGTCGGCCAGTTGTATGTCCGCGAGTACCATTTTCGGGTTTGTTCGCCGGAAGAGCTCGACCGCCTCGGCATGGGTGCGCGCGGTACCGGTCACACGGTGGCCGAGGTCCTCGACCATCTGCTCGATGTCCAGCGCGATCAGCGGCTCGTCCTCGATGATCATGATCTCGGTTGCGACCTGCCGCGAGATCTCCTCGGAGGCCTTGCCCACCAGCTTGTCCAATTCGGTATCGTCCACCCCGAGGACTTCCGCCGCCTGCTCGCGCGAAAAGCCTTCGACGGTCGTCAGCAGAAAGGCATGGCGCGCGCGGGTGGGAACGGCCGCGAGATTGGCGGCCGCACGCCGCTCCCAGGCGAAGGGGGAGGAAATCGGTGGAATCTCGATTGAGGTCGTGTCGAACAGCGCGACAAAGAGCCTGTAGAGGGACACACGATCATCGCCGCTTTCCGGAAAGATGGAAATGTCGGCGATCAGGGCTTCGAGCACAGCCGCGACATAGGCATCGCCGGAGGTTTGCGAGCCGGTCACGGCACGCGCATAACGCCGAAGATAAGGAAGATGTGCAGCTACACGGGCAGTCAGGGACATTCAGCTTCTCCAATCGGGCGCATTCAGCGCCGGTTCGCGGACTGACGGACGGGGTCGAAATGGCGGCTGAAGTGGCCGAAAAATGAGGGAGGCGATCGCAGTGCGGGCCCTCTGTTCAAAGACGAGCAGGAGCCAGGCGCACAGATTCCGACGAGCGCAGCTCCACGTGACCACTGGCCGGCGGGCACGAAACACACGCCGATCGCGGATCGCAAAGAACTCAGTAGTCCGGCTGCGGCCCATCTGCAGGACCGGGCGTGATTAGCCCTTGTCAGTTTCATCAGTAGAACTCGTAAATGCAAACTTCGGCAACAACGGCCAGCGAACCAAAAAAGTTCCGGCACTCCGGAACTTTTTTTATGCTAGTACAGTTCTTGGGGAATTCCTAATATTGTGACGGGATGAACGGGGTTTATGGCACCTGAGAAGATGAAGGATCGCAAAGCGAGGCCGACGCGGTCCGATACAGCCGGGGAACTTTCAAAGACCCTGATCGCGTCAAAGTTGCGTGGATACTACGACAGTATCGTCGAAGAAGGTACACCGCCGCAGTTCTTGGATTTGCTGGAACGGCTGGACCAGGCTGAGCGCAGCAGCGCCAAGAAATAGCGTACCTTCGACACGCCTTTCATTGCGTCTTGTCAGGCCTTGCGCCCGACTCCGCCAACTTTCGCGAGCGCGTAGACAAGGCAGCCGATCATCGCGGTTGTGGCGATCGGACTTTCGCGCATCATCAGGGGAACCTCGGCCATCAGGCCAGTGGTAAGCGGATCACCCATCGCCGCAGCCATCTGTTGACGCATCAGCGCCTGCTTGCGGGCCTGATGGTTAAGGACCATCACCACCGCGATCACCGTAAGCGCGAGGGCAATTGCAGTGACCGCCACGGTCATCGCAGCCATGACCGGCCCCGCCGTCTCCGCAACGTACAAGGCGAGCGCCACGACGAGCGCGACATAAGCGGTTCCGAACAGTACGGTCAGCAGGATCGCCGCCACTGCATTGCGCTTGACGCCTTCCACTACCGGGCGCGCGCGCCGCAGCGCGAGGCTGGCCAGGACTTCTGCAATGAGGTTCATGGGTCAGCGCCGTGTCAGCAGCGCAGCAAGGAACCCGATGCCGGCGGCGATCCCGACCGCCTGCAAGGGATTGTTGCGGATACGAGTCTCGAGATCCTGCTCGGCCGTACGAAGACCGTCGCGGGCGGACTGATAGGCCGCGGCCGAGGCACCTGCCATCTCGGCACCCATCTCGCTGGCACGCGCACCTGCTTCCTGCAGCTTCGCACTTCCGAGGGAGGTGATCGCCTGGGTCAGCGCGGCAATGTCGCGACGCAAGTTGTCGAGCTCCGCCTGAACGTCCTGAACGTTCGGATCGGTGCTGCCGACGGTTTCTTCCTGCGTCTTTTCGCCTGCTTTGCCAGTCATCGAGACTGCAGCCATGTCATTTCTCCTTCAACGATCGTCCTGTCGACAAACGCATGAGATGCGGGCGGGTTCCCGCGTCGATTGTTGTACGCCTCGGCATTGACGGAGGCAATTGCAAAGCAGCTTCGTCCGGACGCGACAAACTCGACCTATGGCCGCGGACGCACTCTCCAACCGGGGAAAGATCGCTCCGCAAAACGGAACTTCCCTCGCCCCAAGGACGTTGTCACTGCCGAGGCCAGACGCCTCTTTGTCCAACCAACGAGAGGATGCTGACATGAACTGGAATCAAGTCGAAGGTAACTGGGAGCAGTTCAAGGGCAAGGCCCAGGCACAGTGGGGCAAGCTCACCGGCGATGACCTCGACGTCATCAACGGGAACCGCAGGCAGCTTGCCGGCAAGATTCAGGAAGCCTATGGCAAGACCGAAGAGGAGGCTGATCGCGAGATCGACACCTGGCTCGGCCGCCACTGATCTTCTTCCTCACGTCGATGGAGGGCTCGGCACATCGTGCCGGGCCTTTTTCGTTTCGGGACGGCCCCACCCGCGTTACCGTCGGGGCCGCTATTGTCTGCCTCCGGAGCATCGGCTACGACCGCATCACGACCGCGATCCGTGAGGAATGTCCGCCCATGACCAGAATCGTCTTTCTCGACCGCGACACGCTCTCGCCGGAGACCACGCTTCGCGCCCCGGATTTCCCGCACGACCTGGTGCTCTACGGTCGCAGTACTCCGGATGAGGTCGCGGGCAGGATCGCCGACGCCGACATCGTCATCACCAACAAGGCGCCGATCCATGCCGATGCGGTCGCCGGCGCACCGAGGCTGAAGCTGATCGCGGTAGCGGCGACGGGCACGGATTGCGTCGATCTCGCCGCCTGCAGCAAGTCCGGCGTCACCGTCTGCAACATCCGTAATTACGCGACGAATACGGTGCCCGAGCATACCTTCGCCCTGATGCTGGCGCTGAGACGCAGCATCCTTCCCTATCGCCAGTCGGTGATCGACGGCCGCTGGCAGGAAGCCCGGCAATTCTGCTTCTTCGACCATCCAATCTCCGATCTCGCCGGCTCGACGCTCGGGATCGTCGGCTATGGTGCGCTCGGCCGCTCGGTCGCCCGCATCGCCGAGGCTTTCGGCATGACGGTGCTGGTCGCCGACCGCAAGGGCGCGGACGTGCCGCCGGCCGGGCGCACCGCCTTCGACGAGGTGATGCGCCGAAGCGACGTCATCACGCTCCATTGCCCGCTGAATGCAGAAACCCGCGGGATCATCGCCGGCCGAGAATTCGCGCTGATGGAGCGCAAGCCGATCCTTATCAACACCAGCCGCGGCGGCCTCGTCGACGAGCAGGCGCTGGTGGCTGCGCTCGACGCCGGAGAGATCGCCGGCGCCGGTTTCGACGTGACCGACGGCGAGCCGCCGGCCGCCGACAGCCCGATGATGCGGATCGCCGGCCGACCCAATGTCATCCTGACGCCGCACGTCGCCTGGGCGAGCCGGCAGGCCATCCAGGAACTCGCCGACCAACTCATCGAGAACATCGAGCTGTTCCGGCGAGGAACGCCACGCAACGTGGTCGGCTGAACGAAACCCGACCAAAGGCAGGGAGGTCATGCCTCCGGCCATGTGTTATGAGCGTAGCGCCGCGGGTGGAGAACGGCGCGGACGAGGCAGGACGAGGAGGAGCATTGATGAAGTTCTTTGATGTCGCCACAGCCGGTGAAGAGGTGTTGACCGGTCGGTCGGGCACGCTCGGGCTGATCAGCCTCAACCGGCCGCGGATCATCAACAGCCTTTCGCTCGGCATGGTCCGCGCCATCGACGCCGCCCTCGACGATTTCGAGCACGACCCGACGATTGCCGCCGTGATGGTGACGGGCGAAGGCGAGCGCGGCTTCTGTGCCGGCGGCGACATCAAGATGCTCTACGAAGGCGGCAAGGCAGGCAGCCCCGAGCCGGCGACCTTCTGGCGCGAGGAGTACCGCCTCAATGCACGGATCGGCTCCTATCCGAAGCCCTACGTAGTTCTGATCGAAGGCATCACGATGGGCGGCGGCGTCGGGCTTTCCGGCCATGCGAGCCACCGGATCACCACCGAAACGGCACGCCTCGCCATGCCGGAGACGGGCATCGGCTTCTTCCCCGATGTCGGTGCGACCTGGCTGCTGTCGCAGGCTCCCGGCGAGCTCGGTACCTATATGGGGCTCACCGGCGAGCCGGTCGGCGCCACCGATGCGATCGCAGCGGGCTTCGCGGACTGGCTGGTCGATACCTCGCAGGTTTCCGAAATCGCCGAGGCGCTCTCTTCCCTTCCCGCAGCCGCCGGGCACAACGACGTCGCAGCCGTCATCGCCGACGCGGCGAGGCCGGCGACGGCGCTCGCCTTCGCCGAACACCGCAACCTGATTGATCGCTGCTTCGCCTTCGACAGCATCGAGGAAATCCTCGCGACACTCGCCGCGGACGCCAGCGAGTTCGCGACGAAAGCGCGTGCCACGATGCTTATCCGCTCGCCGACCAGCCTCAAGGTGACGCTGGCGCTTCTGCGCAAGGGCCGGTCGTCGCCCGATCTCGAAACATGCCTCGAGCGCGAGTTCGCAGCCACCGACCAGATCCTGCGCACGCCCGATTTCTACGAAGGCATCCGCGCGGCCATCATCGACAAGGACCGCAACCCGAAATGGTCGCCGGCCACGCTGGACGCCGTCGGCCCGGCGATCGTCGACGCCTTCTTCCGGCCGCACCCAGAACCGCTGTTCGGCTGACCGCCGCGCCTCTTGGGCGCAGACCAGCCGTTCACTCGATTTCGTAAGGGACCGCGTTTCGGAGGCGATGGTCGACGACGAGTTTGCGCTTCAGGGGCGGCACCGCCCGGCTCGTACATTTCGTCCGCTCGCAGATGCGGCAGGAGATGCCGATCGGATCGTAGGCGGCACGGTTGTTGAGGTCGAGGCCGTCGGCATAAACGAAGGCATCGGCGTAGGAGATTTCGCAGCCAAGCGCCAGTGCGTAGCTCGGCTGTGAAGCACGGAAGCCGACCGATCCCTTGTTCACCTGCGTGGCGACACAAAGATAGCGCACGCCGTCCGGTGTCTCGGCGAGCTGCCGGATGATCCGGCCCGGCATCTCGAAGGCCTGATGCGCGTTCCAGAGCGGACAGGCGGCACCGAAACGGGCGAACTGCAGGCGGGCAGCGCTGTGCCGCTTGGTGATGTTGCCGGCCCGGTCGATGCGGGCGAAGAAGATCGGCACGCCCTTAAGCCCCGGCCGCTGCAACGTCGACAGCCGATGACAAACCTGCTCGAGCGAGGCGCCGAAACGGGCTGCAAGAAGCTCGACATCGTGGCGCAGGTCCCGTGCCGCCTGGTGGAACGTGCGGTAGGGAAGCACCAGCGCACCGGCAAAGTAGTTCTCGAGTCCGAGACGACAGATCTCCATCGCTTCCTCGGTACGGAATCCCGCCTGTTTCAGCACCTGCTCGATCTTCGGCGCGGCATGCATCTGGGCGATTTGCACTGCGAGCTGGAAATCGCGTGTCGGTGCCGCCGCATAGCGACTGATCGTCAGGATGCGGCTTGCCGGGTCGAAGCGCCGCATGGCCTCGTCACCGGCTTCGCCGCGCACGACACGCACGCCGTAGCGTCGTTCGAGACTGGCCGACAACGCCGCGTGGTTGTCCCCCTCCCCGAGCTTGAGCTCCGCGGCGAGGTTCTCCGCCTCGACGTCGAGCTCGTGGATATAGTTGTCGACGAAGTGAAAGAAGTCGCGCACCTCGTCATAGGAGGTCGTCTCGTTGGGCGCCGCGCCGCCGAAACGGTCGTCATAACTCGCCAGCTGCTCGCTGTTGCGCCGGTAGGCCTGATGGCAGTCAATCAGCGCATGCGCGATGCCGGGCGCGTTCTGCGTCACCAGTTTCAGTTCCTGCAGGCTCGGCGAATACTGTTCGAAGAGCGGATCAGACAGCGCCTCGGTCAGTGCCGAGAGCAGGCGGTCGTTCTGCCCCGACGAAAGCTCAGCGATATCGATGCCGAACTTTTCCGCAAGCGCCAACAGGACGGCGGCTGAAATCGGCCGCTGGTTGTTCTCGATCTGGTTGAGGTAGCTTGTCGAAATGCCGATCTTGTCGGCAAACTGGGCCTGCGTGGCATGGCTCGCCTGGCGCAGTTCGCGAACCTTGCGGCCGATGAAGAGTTTTCCGATTGCCATTTTGCAATTTCGCATTTTGCTATTTGCAAATTTATAGATCCGCAACTGCGCCTGTTCAACCATTTTCTTTGCCGGACGCTATGTTTAAGGGCACTACTTGGATTGCAGGCCTTGAAGACCATCGGGAGGAAGCATGCGATTGATATTGGACCAGCTCGAAGCCCGGCGCGCCGAAGCCCATGTGGGCGGCGGTCAGCGGCGCATCGACGCCCAGCACGCCAAGGGCAAGCTGACGGCGCGCGAACGCATCGAGGTCCTTCTCGATGAAGGCTCCTTCGAAGAATACGACATGTACGTCACCCACCGCTGCACCGACTTCGGCATGCCGGAGCAGAGGATCGCCGGCGACGGCGTCGTCACCGGCTGGGGTACGATCAACGGCCGCCAAGTCTACGTTTTTTCCCAGGACTTCACTGTGCTCGGCGGCTCGCTGTCCGAGACCCACGCCCAGAAGATCTGCAAGATCATGGACATGGCCGTGAAGAACGGCGCACCCGTGATCGGACTCAATGACTCGGGCGGCGCCCGCATCCAGGAAGGCGTCGCCTCGCTCGCCGGCTATGCCGACGTCTTCAAGCGCAATGTCGATGCCTCCGGCATCATCCCGCAGATTTCCGTCATCATGGGCCCCTGTGCCGGCGGCGCGGTCTATTCGCCGGCGATGACCGATTTCATCTTCATGGTCCGCGACTCCTCCTACATGTTCGTCACCGGCCCGGACGTCGTGAAGACTGTCACCAACGAGATCGTCACCGCCGAGGAACTCGGCGGCGCGCGCACCCACACGACGAAGTCCTCGGTCGCCGACGGCGCCTACGAGAACGACATCGAGGCGCTCGAACAGGTTCGCCTGCTCTTCGACTTCCTGCCCCTGAACAACCGCGAAAAGCCGCCCGTCCGGCCGTTCCACGACGACCCCGCCCGCGTCGAGATGCGCCTCGACACGCTGATCCCGGATTCGTCGAACAAGCCCTACGACATGAAGGAGCTGATCTACGCGCTCGCCGACGAGGGCGACTTCTTCGAGATCCAGGAAGCCTTCGCCAAGAATATCATCACCGGCTTCATCCGCATGGAAGGCCAGACGGTCGGCGTGGTCGCCAACCAGCCGATGGTGCTCGCCGGCTGCCTCGACATCGACTCGTCGCGCAAGGCCGCCCGCTTCGTCCGATTCTGCGATGCCTTCTCGATCCCGATCCTGACGCTGGTCGACGTTCCCGGCTTCCTGCCCGGCACCTCCCAGGAATACGGCGGCGTCATCAAGCACGGCGCCAAGCTCCTTTTCGCCTACAGCCAGGCGACCGTGCCGATGGTGACGCTCATCACCCGCAAGGCCTATGGCGGTGCCTACGACGTCATGGCCTCCAAGCACATCGGCGCCGACATCAACTATGCCTGGCCGACCGCCGAGATCGCCGTCATGGGCGCCAAGGGTGCGACCGAAATCCTCTACCGCTCCGAACTCGGCGACGCCGAGAAGATCGCGGCCCGCACCAAGGAATACGAGGTCAACTTCGCCAACCCGTTCAAGGCGGCCGAACGCGGCTTCATCGACGAGGTGATCATGCCGCATTCCTCCCGTCGCCGCATCGCCCGCGCCTTCGCCTCGCTTCGCAACAAGCAGGTGGAGACCCGCTGGAGAAAACACGACACGATCCCGTTGTGAAGGGAGAACACCGATGGCCGACCTTCCCGACATGACCAAGCACAAGGGGTTTCCGTCCGGCATGCCGGGAACCGGTGTGCAGTTCACCATCCGGCGCGCCAACCCCAGGGGCGTGACCCCGCTGAAGGCGCTGCCGCGCAAGGCGAGGCCCGGCACCAAGGAGCACCGCATCGACGCGGCCTTCTTGCATGCCCTCTGGCATTATTTCGGGCCGGAGCCGTTCGAACGCGGCAACCTGGATGCCGCCCGGCTCAGCCTTCTTTTCGGCCGCGAAGTCGTCGCGGCGGACAGGAATTTCGACCCGCTTTCCTACGAAGCCATGCTGATGATCGACGAAAGGGTCGGTCGGCAGAACTTTCCGGAATCTTTTGAAGACGTATTCGAGGTGTGACGGTGACAATCAAGAAACTGCTGATCGCTAACCGTGGTGAAATCGCCTGCCGTGTCATCAAGACGGCAAAGAAGATGGGCATCGCCACCGTCGCCGTCTATTCCGACGCCGACCGCGACGCGCTGCATGTGAAGATGGCCGACGAGGCGATCCATATCGGTCCGGCACCGTCGAACCAGTCCTACATCGTCATCGAAAACATCCTCGAGGCGATCCGCAAGTCGGGGGCCGATGCCGTCCATCCGGGCTACGGTTTTCTCTCGGAAAACGCCGTCTTCGCCGATGCACTCGCCAATGAGGGCGTCACCTTCGTCGGCCCGCCGGTCGGCGCGATCCAGGCCATGGGCGACAAGATTACCTCGAAGAAGCTCGCCGCCGAAGCCGGCGTCTCGACCGTGCCCGGCCACATGGGCCTGATCGAGGATGCCGACGAAGCGGTGAAGATTTCCGACCAGATCGGTTACCCGGTGATGATCAAGGCGTCCGCCGGCGGCGGCGGCAAGGGCATGCGCATTGCGTGGAACGCCGAGGAAGCCCGCGAGGGCTTCCAGTCGTCGCGCAATGAAGCCAAGAACTCCTTTGGCGACGACCGCATCTTCATCGAGAAGTTCGTCACCGAACCCCGCCACATCGAAATCCAGGTGCTCGGCGACAAGCACGGCAACGTGCTCTATCTCGGCGAGCGCGAATGCTCGATCCAGCGGCGCAACCAGAAGGTCATCGAGGAGGCCCCCTCACCGTTCCTCGACGCCGCGACCCGCAAGGCGATGGGCGAGCAGGCCGTCGCGCTCGCCAAGGCGGTCGGCTACCACTCCGCAGGTACGGTGGAGTTCATCGTCGACGGCAAGCAGAACAAGTTCTACTTCCTCGAGATGAACACCCGCCTGCAGGTCGAGCACCCGGTGACCGAGCTGGTGACCGGCCTCGATCTCGTCGAGCAGATGATCCGCGTCGCCGCCGGCGAGAAGCTTTCCTTCGGCCAGGAGGACGTGAAGCTCGACGGCTGGGCGATCGAAAGCCGCCTCTACGCAGAGGACCCCTACCGCAACTTCCTGCCGTCGATCGGGAGGCTGACCCGTTACCGTCCGCCGGTCCAAGGCCGCCAGGACGACGGCACGATCATCCGCAACGATACCGGCGTCTACGAGGGCGGCGAGATCTCGATGTATTACGACCCGATGATCGCGAAGCTCTGCACCTGGGCACCGAGCCGCCTCGAGGCGGTCGACGCGATGAGCGCGGCGCTCGACGATTTCGAGGTCGAAGGCATCGGCCACAACCTGCCCTTCCTCTCCGCCGTGATGGAACACCAGCGCTTCCGCGAGGGACGGCTCACCACCGCCTTCATCGCCGAGGAATTCCCGGAAGGCTTTGCCGGCGTGGCGCCGGACGCGGATTCGGCCCGCAAGCTCGCGGTCATCGCCGCCTTTAGCAACCAGATCCTGCAGGATCGCGCAGTGCAGATTTCCGGCACGATCGGCAACCACCGCCGCATCGTCGGCCGCGACTGGGTGGTGACGCTCGCCGGGCACGAATATCCGCTGACGGTGGAAACCTCCGCGGACGGCACCTTCGCCCGCTTTGCGGACGGCGCCGTATCGTCGATCACCGGCGGATGGGTTCCGGGACAGGCCCATGCCCGCTTCCATGTCGACGGCATGACCATCGGCGTCAAGATCGGCCTTGCCGGTGCCGGCATCCGGCTGCGCTGGCGCGGCATGGACGTGATCGCCCGCGTGCGCTCACCGCGCGTCGCCGAGCTTGCGAAACTGATGCCGGAAAAGCTGCCGCCGGATACCTCGAAGATGCTGCTCTGCCCGATGCCCGGCGTGATCACCTCGGTCGCGGTCAAGGAAGGCGATCAAGTCGAGGCCGGACAGGCGCTCGCAACGGTCGAGGCGATGAAAATGGAGAACGTGCTGAAGGCGGAAAGGCGGGGCGTGGTCAAGCGCATCGCCGCCAAGGCCGGCCAGAGCCTCGCCGTGGACGAACTGATCATGGAATTCGAGGGATGAGGACGCAGGCAATGTTAGCGGTCGGGTTACCCCTCTGCCGGCTGTGCCGACAGAGGGGCTGACGCCACGAAACAGGCGAGACGCGTCGACATGCAGTCCGCACGAAGCAGGGAGATGACCGGATGACCAAGAAGACCATCAAGGACTGGGATGCGCTGGCCGAAAAGGAGCTGAAGCGCCCGGCCGACAGCCTCACCTGGCACACGCCGGAAGGCATCGAGGTCAAGCCGCTCTATACGGCCGAAGACCTCGAAGGCATGGACCATCTCGACAGCCTGCCGGGGTTTGCGCCCTTCGTTCGCGGTCCGCGCGCGACCATGTATGCCGGACGGCCCTGGACGATCCGCCAGTATGCGGGCTTTTCCACCGCGGAGGAATCGAACGCCTTCTACCGCCGCAATCTCGCCGCCGGCCAGCAGGGCGTTTCCGTCGCCTTCGACCTCGCGACCCATCGCGGCTATGACAGCGACCATCCGCGCGTCGTCGGCGATGTCGGCAAGGCCGGTGTCGCGATCGACTCGGTCGAGGACATGAAGATCCTCTTCGACGGCATCCCGCTCGAAAAGATCTCCGTCTCGATGACCATGAACGGCGCGGTGATACCGATCCTCGCGAACTTCATCGTCGCAGGCGAAGAACAGAGCGTGCCGCGGGCGCAGCTTTCCGGGACCATCCAGAACGACATCCTGAAAGAGTTCATGGTCCGCAACACCTACATCTATCCGCCGGAACCCTCGATGCGGATCATCGCCGACATCATCGAATACACGGCGAAGGAGATGCCGAAGTTCAACTCCATCTCGATCTCCGGCTACCACATGCAGGAAGCCGGGGCGACGCTGGTGCAGGAACTCGCCTTCACGCTCGCGGATGGGCGCGAATATGTCCGCGCCGCCCTGAAGAAGGGCCTGAACGTCGATGATTTCGCCGGTCGCCTCTCCTTCTTCTTCGCGATCGGCATGAACTTCTTCATGGAGGCGGCGAAGCTGCGCGCCGCGCGCCTCTTGTGGACCCGCATCATGGAGGAGTTCCAGCCCCAGAAGGCCTCCTCGCTGATGCTGCGCACCCACTGTCAGACCTCGGGCGTATCGCTGCAGGAACAGGACCCTTACAACAACGTCATCCGCACCGCCTACGAGGCGCTCTCGGCTGCGCTCGGCGGCACCCAGTCGCTGCACACCAACGCGCTCGACGAGGCGATCGCACTGCCGACCGACTTTTCCGCCCGCATCGCCCGCAACACCCAGCTGATCCTCCAGCACGAGACGGGCGTCACCAAGGTGGTCGATCCGCTCGCCGGCTCCTACTATGTCGAGAGCCTGACCAAGGAACTCGCCGACAAGGCCTGGGCACTGATCGAGGAAGTCGAGGCGATGGGCGGCATGACCAGGGCCGTCGACGCCGGCCTGCCGAAAAAGCTGATCGAGGAAGCCGCCACCCGCCGCCAGGCAGCGGTCGACAAGGGCGAAGAGGTGATCGTCGGCGTCAACAAGTTCCGTTTGAACGATGAGCAGCCGATCGACATCCTGGAGATCGACAATTCCGCCGTGCGCACCGCCCAGATCAGGCGGCTAGAACAGATCCGGCGCCAGCGCGACCCGAAAACCGTCGAGACAGCCCTTGCCCGGCTGGCGGCCGTTGCCGAAAGCGGCGAAGGCAATCTGCTTCAAGCTGCCGTCGAGGCCGCCCGCGCACGGGCGAGCGTCGGGGAAATCTCCGACGCCATGCGCAAGGTCTTCGGCGACCATACCGCCGTGCCGAAGGTCGTCCGCAACATCTACGGCAAGGCCTACGAGGGTGATCCGGAGCTGGCAACGCTTTCCGACCGCCTGAAGCACTACCGGGAGGTCAAGGGCGCGGCACCCCGCATCCTCGTCGCCAAGCTCGGCCAGGACGGCCACGACCGCGGCGCCAAGGTGATCGCGTCGGCCTTCGGCGATATCGGTTTCGACGTCGTCGCCGGCCCGCTCTTCCAGACGCCGGAAGAGGCCGCCGATCTCGCCGTCGCCGAGAAGGTGCAGGTCGTCGGCATGTCCTCGCTCGCCGCCGGTCACAAGACGCTCGCCCCGCAGCTCATAGAGGCGCTGAAGGCGAAGGGCGCCGAAGACGTCATCGTCGTCGTCGGCGGGGTCATCCCGCGCCAGGACTACGACTACCTCATGGACCACGGCGTCTCCGCCGTCTTCGGCCCCGGCACCAATGTCATGGACGCGGCGAAGTCGGTGCTCGACCTCGCGGAAGGGCGGTTGCGGAACGCCTAGGCGAGCACTTCCGCCGCGCTCACAGAACCGGCACCGTCGGGTTTTTCCACCCGCGTCCCAAGGAACGCATCCATGTTTTCCCGCACAATGTTGCGCAGAAACTCGATGACGCTCCGGACGCGCCCCACCTGCCGCAGGTCGCGGTGGCAGGTGATCCAGTAGTGGCGCAGCAGCTCGACCTCGTCCTCGAGAACGACCTCCAGCTCCGGATAGTTCTTGGCGATGAAGATCGGCAGCACGCAGAGCCCGAGTCCGTTCCGTGTCGCCGTCAGCTGCGCAAAGATGCTCGAACTCTGGAAGCGCGGCTTTATGCGCGGATGGATGTCGCCGAGATAGTCGAGGCCCGGCGCGAAGATCATGTCTTCGATATAGCCGATGAAGGCGTGGTCCAGGAGGTCGTCGCGGCTTTGCGGAACGCCGCGGCTCTCGAGATATCCCCGCGTGCCGTAGATCTTCAGCCGGTAGTCGCAAAGCTTCTCGGAAAAATACGGCCCCGCTTTCGGTGGGTCGAGGACGACCGCGAGGTCGGCCTCCTTGCGCGAGAGCGCCATGATCTGCTGGATCGTCACCAGTTCCAGCGAGATGCTCGGCAAGGCTGCTACGAAAGTCTGAAGCGTGCTGGTGAAGAAGAAATTGGAGAAGCCCTCCGGCGCGCTGAGCCGCACGACGCCGCGCTGCGCGCTGCCGCCTCCCGCAAGGTCGGCCTGCAGCCGCTCGGTCTCCTGTTCCATCTTCTCGGCCGTCTCGACGAAACGCTGCCCCATACCGGTCAGCACGTAGCCGCGCGGATTGCGCTCGAAGAGTTTGACCTTCAACGCGAATTCCAGCCGGTCGATCCGCCGCGAGACGGTCGCGTGGCTGGTCCGCAGCTGCCTTGCCGCGGTGGACAACTGTCCCGTGCGGGCAACTGCGAGGAAATACTGTAGATCGTCCCAGGTGAAATGCATGCCTGCCCCGCCTTCTGTTCAAAAACGAACAGAACCTGTTTGCAATTAGTCGGCGCTAAAACTTGCGTCAATCGTTCTTTTCCCGGATCATGCCCTCACGATCGGCCACGTTGAGGAGCGCGGCTGGTCAAAATTGAACAGATTCGCAGTCTGGAAGACTCTGGGAGGAGACCATATGCGCAAGAATCTCATCGCCTCGCTGGCGATCGTGCTGGCGAGCAGCACCGCTGCTCTCGCCGACGCATCGGACGGCAAAGTCAAGATCGGCATCCTGAACGACCAGTCCGGCGTCTATGCCGACTTCGGCGGCAAGTCGTCCGTCGAGGCCGCGAAGATGGCAATCGAGGATTACGGCGGCAAGGTGCTCGGCGTGCCGGTCGAGATCGTCGACGCCGACCACCAGAACAAGCCGGACATCGCCTCCAACATCGCCCGCCAGTGGTACGACACCGAGCAGGTCGACGCGATCA
The DNA here is from genome assembly GCF_014126615.1 of Ciceribacter thiooxidans. Classification (NCBI taxonomy): domain Bacteria; kingdom Pseudomonadati; phylum Pseudomonadota; class Alphaproteobacteria; order Hyphomicrobiales; family Rhizobiaceae; genus Ciceribacter; species Ciceribacter thiooxidans. The sequence continues at coordinate 445,455 of NZ_CP059896.1, read as the reverse complement.
TGGAACTGACGACCTCTTCCGTCGCGCTCGCCGTTCAGGCAATCGCCAAGGAAAAGAAGAAGATCGACATCGTCACCGGCGCGGCCACCACCGAACTCACCGGCAAGCAGTGCAGCCCCTACGGTTTCCACTGGGCCTATGACACGCATGCGCTCGCAGTCGGCACCGGCGGCGCGCTCGTGAAGCAGGGCGGCGACAGCTGGTTCTTCCTGACCGCCGACTATGCCTTCGGCTACTCTCTCGAACAGCAGACCAGCGATTTCGTGAAGGCGAACGGCGGTACGGTCGTAGGCGCGGTACGCCATCCGCTCGCGAGCACCGACTTCTCGTCCTTCCTGCTGCAGGCACAATCCTCCGGCGCCAAGGTGGTCGGCCTCGCCAATGCCGGAGCCGACACGCAGAACGCGATCAAGCAGGCGGCCGAGTTCGGCATCACCCAGGGTGGCCAGCGTCTCGCCGCTCTCCTCTTCACGCTCGCGGAAGTCCACGGCCTCGGCCTCGAGGCGGCACAGGGCCTGACACTCACGGAAGGCTTCTACTGGAACCGCGACGAGGACAGCCAGAAGTTCGGCAAGCGCTTCTTCGAGCGTACCGGCAAGATGCCGAACATGGTCCATGCCGGCACCTATTCCGCCGTCCTGCAGTACCTGAAGGCGGTCGAAAAAGCCGGGACGGACGAGACGGAAGCCGTCGCCAAGGCTCTGCACGAAATGCCGGTCGACGACGTATTCGGTCGCGGCGGCACGGTCGGCCCCAACGGCCGCATGTTCCACGACATGTACCTGCTCGAAGTGAAGAAGCCCGGCGACAGCAAGGAGCCCTGGGACTACTTCAACGTTCTCGCAACCATTCCCGGCAAGGAAGCCTATATCGATCCGGCCAAGAGCGGTTGCGAGCTCGTGAAGTAAGCCTGGCTGCAAATGATGAGCCTTCCTTCCGAACGAACGCCTACGGAGCCGCGCGTGGTGTTGTCCGCGCGCGGCCTCCGCCGTGATTTCGGCGGCTTTACCGCCGTCCGGGACGTCGACCTCGACGTCCATCACGCACAGGTGCATGCCCTGATCGGACCAAACGGTGCGGGCAAGACCACGGTCTTCAACCTGCTCACCAAATTCCTGCAGCCGACGGCGGGCACGATCACGCTGCTCGGCGAGGAAATCACCAGCACGCCGGCCGACAAGGTCGCGCGGATGGGACTCGTCCGTTCCTTCCAGATTTCCGCGGTATTCCCGCATCTGAGCGTGCTCGACAACGTGCGTGTGGCGCTCCAGCGTCCGAACGGGCTCGCCCACCAGTTCTGGCGTCCTCTTTCGGCGCTCGACACGCTGACATCGCGCGCTGAAGATCTGCTCGAGAGCGTCGGCCTCACTCGCGAGCGCAACGCGATCGCCGCCGATCTCTCCTATGGCCGCAAGCGCGCGCTGGAGATCGCAACGACGCTCGCCCTTGATCCCAAGGTCCTGCTTCTTGATGAGCCGCTCGCCGGCATGGGCCAGGAGGATGTGCGAGTGATCGCCAGCCTCATTCGCGAGGTCGCAAAGACCCGCGCCGTGCTGATGGTGGAGCACAATCTCTCTGTCGTCGCCGACATCTGCCACCACGTCACCGTCCTGCAACGTGGCGAGATCCTCGCCGAGGGCGACTACGACACCGTCAGCAGCGATCCGCGCGTGCGCGTCGCCTATATGGGCACGGAGGAGGCGTGAGATGACGGCACTTCTCGAGGTCCGCGGCCTAAACGCCTGGTACGGCGAAAGCCACATCCTGCACGGCGTCGACATGACCGTTCGCGAAGGCGAGACGGTGACCATTCTCGGCCGCAACGGCGTCGGCAAGACGACGACACTGCGCACGCTGGTCGGGATCGTGCGCGCCCGCAAGGGTCAGATCATTTTCAACGGCACCGACATGATGAAGGTACCGCTGCACCGCACCGCCCGCTGCGGCATCGGCTTCGTACCGGAGGAACGCGGCATTTTCTCTAGCCTTTCGGTCATGGAGAATCTGCTTTTGCCACCGCAGGTCGCCGAAGGCGGCATGTCGCTCGACGAAATTTTCGAGCTCTTCCCGAACCTTCACGAGCGGCGCAACAGCCCCGGCACCCGGCTTTCCGGCGGCGAGCAGCAGATGCTGGCGATCGCCCGCATCCTGCGGACCGGCGTCAAGTTACTGATTCTCGACGAGCCGACGGAAGGGCTTGCTCCCGTCATCGTCCAGCGCATCGGGGAAGTGCTGAAGACGCTCAAGGAACGCGGCATGACCGTGTTGCTCGTCGAGCAGAACTTCCGTTTCGCAAGCCGCGTGGCCGACCGCTTCTACCTTATGGAGCACGGCCAGATGGTTTCCGAGTTCAAGGTGGAGGAGCTGCCAGAGCGCATGGACATGCTCCACAAGGTCCTGGGGGTCTGAACCATGGCGACAATCTTCGGCATCCCGCTCCAGGCTCTCCTCGGACAACTCCTGATCGGCCTCATCAACGGCTCCTTCTATGCCCTGCTGAGCCTCGGGCTTGCGATCATCTTCGGCCTCCTGCGGATGATCAATTTCGCCCACGGTGCGCAATACATGCTCGGCGCCTTCGCCGCCTATCTGCTGCTGACCTTCGGGGCATCGGTTACTGGCCGGCACTGATTCTCGCACCGCTGATCGTCGGTCTTTTCGGCGCGGTCATCGAACGGCTCTTCCTCCGTCGCCTCTACGACCTCGACCCGCTTTATGGTCTCCTCTTCACCTTCGGCCTGGCGCTGACGATCGAGGGAACCTTCCGCTATCTCTACGGGGCATCGGGACAACCCTATGCGACGCCTGCGGCGCTCGCCGGCGGCACCAATCTCGGCTTCATGTTCCTGCCGATCTATCGCGGCTGGGTGGTCGTGGTGTCGCTCGTGATCTGCATCGCCACCTGGCTTCTGATCGAGAAGACCAAGCTTGGCGCCTATCTGCGCGCCGCGACCGAAAACTCGACGCTGGTGCAGGTCTTCGGCGTCAACGTGCCGGTGCTCTTGACCCTCACCTACGGCCTCGGCGTGGCGCTCGCTGCCTTCGCCGGCGTGCTCGCCGCTCCGGTCTACCAGGTGTCGCCGCTGATGGGTTCAAACATCATCATCGTGGTCTTCGCGGTGGTGGTCGTCGGCGGCATGGGCTCGATCATGGGGGCGATCGTTACCGGCTACATGCTCGGGATCGCCGAAGGTCTGACCAAGGTCTTCTATCCGGAGGCGTCCAACATCGTGATCTTCGTCATCATGGCGATCGTTCTTCTCATCAGGCCGGCAGGCCTCTTCGGCCGGGATGCATGACATGGCTCAGGTAACGACCACTTCCGACATCGACGGCAGACGTCCAGCCCTCGTGCAGATGATCCTGCTTGCGTGCGGCATCGGACTTCTCGCCGCCGCCCCGTTCTTCCTCTACCCGATCTTCGTGATGAAGCTGCTGTGCTTCGCGCTGTTTGCAGGCTCCTTCAACCTGCTGCTCGGCTATACCGGTCTCCTCTCCTTCGGCCATGCGGCCTTCTTCGGAGGAGCTGCCTACTTCACCGCCCACGCGGTCAAGGAATGGGACTTTCCGCCGGAACTCGGGCTCCTCGTCGGGGTTGCGGGCGCGGCCGTACTCGGCCTCATCATGGGCTTCTTCGCGATCCGCCGGCAGGGCATCTACTTCGCCATGATCACCCTGGCACTCGCGCAGATGTTTTACTTCTTCTGCCTGCAGGCGGAATTCACCCACGGCGAGGACGGCATCCAGTCCGTACCGCGCGGCAAGCTCCTCGGCTTCATCGATCTCGGCACACCGCTCAACATGTACTTCTTCGTGCTTGCAGTCTTCCTCATCGGCATGCTGGTGATCTGGCGCTTCATCAATTCGCCCTTCGGCATGATCCTGAAGTCGATCCGCGAGAACGAGGTGCGGGCAACCTCGCTCGGCTATTCCGTGGCGCGCTACAAGCTGGGCGCATTCGTGATGTCGGCGGCACTCGCCGGACTGGCCGGCGGGCTGAAGGCCCTGGTCTTCCAATTCGCGACGCTCACCGACGTCACCTGGCAGATGTCCGGCGAAGTAATCCTGATGACGTTGCTCGGCGGCATCGGAACGCTCGTCGGCCCGGTAATCGGCGCAGGCCTCGTGGTGACGCTCGGGAATTATCTCGCAACCTCGGAATTTCCCGTCACCATCATCACCGGCCTCGTTTTCATGGTGTGCGTGCTGCTGTTCCGGCGCGGGATCGTCGGCGAGTTCTATGCCTCCCGCCTCGGACGCACGCTCGGCTTCGAACATCGGCACTAGCCGCAACTAACGGGGTCGGCCCTGGCCGGCGACGCATTGACAACGACGACGGAGACGTTCCGGCCCCGAGGAGGGCCGGGAGCGGACACTTGCGGAGTGGCGAATGGAATCCTTTGACTACATCATCGTCGGCGCAGGAAGTGCCGGCTGCGTTCTGGCCAACCGGCTTGCCGCGGACCGTTCGACGCGGGTGTTGCTCCTCGAAGCGGGCGGCAACGACAACTACCACTGGATTCACATCCCGGTCGGCTATCTCTACTGCATCAACAATCCGCGGACGGACTGGTGCTTCACCACGGCGAAGGAAGAGGGTCTGAACGGCCGCGCCCTCCTCTATCCGCGCGGCAAGGTGCTCGGCGGCTGCTCGTCGATCAACGGCATGATCTATATGCGCGGACAGGCGCGGGACTACGACCTCTGGCGGCAGATGGGCTGCACCGGCTGGGGCTGGGACGACGTGCTGCCGATCTTCCGCAAGTCCGAGGACTTCTACAAGGGCGCCGACGGCGCGCACGGCACGGGCGGCGAGTGGCGGGTCGAGAAGGCCCGCGTCCGCTGGGCGATCCTCGAAGCCTTCCAGAAGGCCGCACTCGAAGCCGGCATTCCGATGACCGACGATTTCAACCGCGGCGACAACGAAGGCTCCGGCTACTTCGACGTCAACCAGCGCGCGGGCATCCGCTGGAACACAGCCAAGGCCTTCCTGCGGCCGGCGGTCAAGCGCGGCAACCTCACCGTGCTGACGAGGGCGCAGGCGAAGCGGCTCATTATCGAGGACGGCGCGGTCGCCGGCGTCGAAGTCTGGCACGAGGGCACGACGAAGATCTTCCGCGCCCGTCGCGAGACGGTGCTCGCCGCCGGCGCGATCGGCAGCCCGCACATCCTCGAACTCTCCGGCGTCGGACGCGGCGATGTCCTGCAAAAGGCCGGCGTCGAAGTGGTGACGGAGGTGAAGGGCGTCGGCGAGAACCTGCAGGACCATCTGCAGCTCCGGCTCGTCTACAAGGTGACCGGCCTGCCGACGCTGAACGAGAAGGCGTCGAGCCTCGTCGGAAAGGCGGCGATCGGGCTGGAATACCTCTTGCGACGCTCCGGCCCGATGGCGATGGCACCGAGCCAGCTCGGCATCTTCACGAAGTCCAGCCCGGACAAGGACACCGCCGACCTCGAATACCATGTCCAGCCCGTGTCGCTCGACAAGTTCGGCGATCCGGTCCATCCCTTCCCGGCGATCACAGCGAGCGTCTGCAACCTGCGGCCGGAGAGCCGCGGCTCGATCCACCTGCAGAGCCCGGACTTCGCCGCCCAGCCGGTGATTAGCCCACACTACCTGTCGACCGCAGGCGACCGGGAGACGGCGATCCGCTCGATCCGTCTGACCCGCAGGATCGCCGGTCAGCCCTCGTTCGCACGCTACCGGCCGGAGGAATACAAGCCCGGCCCCGCCTTCGAGACGGACGAGGACCTGATCCGTGCGGCCGGCGACATCGGCACGACGATCTTCCATCCGGTCGGCACCTGCCGCATGGGCGCCGACACCGAAAGCGTCGTCGACCCGCGGCTCCGGATGCGTGCGCTCAAGCGCCTCAGGATCGCCGATGCCTCGATCATGCCGACTATTACCTCCGGCAACACCAACTCGCCGACGATCATGATCGCCGAGAAGGCCGCCGAAATGATCCTTGCCGACAACCGATAGAAGGAGACTCCCCGTGGCAACACCCATCGCATTCATCGGACTGGGCAATATGGGCGGCCCGATGGCCGCCAACCTCGTCAAGGCCGGGCACCAAGTTCGCGGCTTCGACCTCTCCGCGGAGATTCTGAAGGCGGCGGAGGAAAATGGGGTAACTGCCGCTTCCTCGCTGGCGGAAGCCGTGGAAGGTGCGGACGTCGTCGTCACCATGCTGCCGAAGGGCGAGCATGTGCTCGCCGTCTGGCGCGAACTCGTCAAGGCGGTCCCCGCCTCCACGCTCCTGATCGACTGCTCGACCATCGACGTCGACAGCGCACGCCAGGCCCATGAGCTTGCCGCCGGCAAGGGCTGCGCCTCGCTCGACGCCCCCGTCTCCGGTGGTACGGGTGGCGCTGCCGCCGGCACGCTGACCTTCATGGCCGGCGGATCGGGGGACGTGTTCGAGCGCGCGAAGCCCTATCTCGAAGCCATGGGGCGCAAGATCGTCCATTGCGGCGGCAACGGCGCCGGCCAGGCGGCGAAGATCTGCAACAACATGATCCTCGGCATTTCCATGATCGGCGTCTGCGAGGCCTTCGTGCTCGGCGAGGCGCTCGGCCTCTCGCACCAAGCGCTGTTCGACGTCGCCTCGACGTCATCGGGCCAGTGCTGGTCGCTGAACACCTATTGCCCCGTCCCCGGACCCGTCCCGACCTCGCCTGCCAACAACGAATACCGGCCGGGCTTTGCCGCGGCGCTGATGCTGAAGGACCTGAAGCTCGCCCAGGACGCAGCACTCTCGACCGGCGCGGCGACCCCGCTCGGTGCGGAGGCCGCGCAGATCTACGGCCTCTTCGAAAAGCAGGGACAGGGCGCGCGCGACTTTTCCGCCATCATCGAGATGCTGCGCGGCGGCCTCCAGGCCTGACGCCGGCCGTGCAACACAAGGCCGTCGACGGTCAGCGTTCGTCGGCGGCCATGGCACCGAGCAGCTTCGGCAGGTCGCCGAAGCGTGCCACCAGCCCGAAGATCAACGCCGCCGCCGCGACGAAAAGCACGGTGACGGAGGCCATCACCGGCGTATAGCCGTAGCGCAGCGCGTTGAAAATCTTGATCGGCAAGGTCTCCATCGTGAAGCCGACCGTCATGTAGGCGACGATGTACTCGTTGAGCGACAGCACGAAAGCAAAGGCGTAGCCCGAGACCAGATATGGCCGGATGAGCGGCAGCACGACGGTCCGGAACACCGTCTGGTCGTCGGCGCCCATGGTCGCCGCCGCCTCGACAAGCGACCGGTCGATCGCCGAAAATCCGAGGGAAAGCGTCACCAGCGGCAGGGTCACGAAGAAGATCGCGTGGCCGATGACCGCCGTCCACGGCTGGCCATAGAAGCCCGTCGCCGCCCAGAAGGTCAGGAGACCGAGCGCGGTGATCACCGGCGGCAGCGTGAACGGGGCTATCCCAAGAACCCGGAAAATGTTTGCCCAAGGCGCGATACGCCGCCAAAGGAACCAGGAGAGCGGCAGGGCGATGGCGACTGCGAGCGCCGCAGAGGCGAGCGCCAGCAGCAGCGACGACAACAAGGCCGCCCGCCAGCCCGGATCGGTGAAGATCGCGCCGTACCAGGAAAGCGAAAATCCTTGCGGCGGGAAGGTCAGGCTCTGCTTCTCGTTGACCGACACTCCGGCGACCACCACGATCGGCATCGCGAGGAATATCCCGATCAGGACGAAATAGAGACGTGTCAGATTGCGGCTCATGCAGCCTCTCCCTTGCGTCCGACGAGAAGCGTCAGCGCCACCATGCCAAGCGTCACCAGCACCAGGAAGACGGCCATGGCGGCGGCGAACGGCATGTTCGACTGGTAGATCGCCTGATCGGTGATCAGCACCGAAAGCGTCCAGTGCTGCGGGCGACCGAGGATCTGCGGCAACAGATAGCAACCGAGCGCGAAAATGAAGACCATGATCAGCGTCGCGATGATGGTGTTGCGAAGCGCCGGCACGACGACGGTCAGGAAGGCTCTCACCGGCGAGGCGCCGAGCGTGCGCGCCGCTTCCGTCAGCGTCGGGTCGAGACGCACCACCGCGGGATAGAGGACGAGCACGGTATAGGGCAGCGCCTGGTAGACCATGCCCGTCAGCACCGCCCCGAAATTCGGCATCAGCGCCACCGGCTTTGCCATGATCCCGAGCATGACGAGGAGGTTCGAGATCCCCGCGGTTCGTGAGAGCAACGTCGACCAGGCAAAACCGATGATGACCTCGGAGAGCGACAGGATCGACAAGAGCGCCACCAGCCAGACCACCTGCACCTTCCGCGACATGCGCGAGAGCAGGTAGGTGAAGGGAAGCCCGAGTACGACGCAGACCACGGCAACCGTGATCGCGAGAAGCAGCGAGAAGCCGAGCACGCCGCCGAAGAAGGCGGAGAGGAACCGCGCATAGTTGTCGAAGACGAAGGCCGGCTCGTAAAAGCCGCCCTGCTGGCGCTGGAAGAAGCTGACGGCGATCATCATCCCGAAGGGGATGACAAAGAACAGGATCAGCATTCCTGCCGGAAAGGCGAGCGGCGCGTAGTCGAGCGCCTTCTGGGGTGGTTCGCGTCTCATGCGGCAAGCACCACGGCCGTCTGCGGGTCGATGATGACGCCGACCTCCTGGCCGACGCTGACGACCGGGCGCTCGCGCGGCGTCGAGACGGCGATGAGTTCGGTGCCGCGGACGTCCACGAAGGTCTCGATCATGCCTCCGAGATCGCGAATGAAGGTGACGCGGCCGGAAAGCCGGCCGGCACCCGGCGCCGACAAATGGATGTCCTCCGGACGGACGGAAAGACTGCAGGCGGACTGGCCCGGCGCGGCAATGCCTTCAACCGTCTCGCCGAGGACCAGCGTGCGCCCGCTCTCGACCGTGAGCGGCAGAAGATTGGTCGAGCCGATGAAATCGGCGACGAAACGGTCGGCGGGTTTGCGGTAGATCTCGATCGGGCTCGCCGCCTGGCGGATCTTGCCGCCGTTCATCACCACCACGGTATCGGCCATGGTCATCGCCTCGCGCTGGTCGTGCGTGACGACGATGGTGGTGATGCCGAGCTGCTGCTGCAGCTTGCGCAATTCCACCTGCATCGCCTCGCGCAGCTTGGCATCGAGCGCCGAAAGCGGCTCGTCGAGCAGGAAGAGTTTTGGTGAGATGGCGAGTGCGCGGGCGATCGCCACGCGCTGGCGCTGGCCACCGGAAAGCTTGTTCACCGGCCTGTCGGCATAGCCCGGCAGGTGGATTAGAGACAGGAGCTCCTCGACGCGCCGGACCTGCGCCTCGCGCGCGATGCCACGGATCCTCAGCGGGTAGGCGATGTTCTCGCCGACGGTCAGATGCGGAAAGAGCGCCAGCGACTGGAACACCATGCCGAGATTGCGCTTGTGCGTGGGAACACGGGTGATGTCCTCACCGTCGAGCACGATCGCTCCGTTCGTCGGCGTGTCGAGCCCGGCGATCATCCGGAGCAGGGTCGTCTTGCCGCAGCCGGACGGGCCGAGCATGCAGACGAAGGTTCCGTGCGGAACGGTCAGCGCCACGTCGTCCACGGCGGTGAAGGGGCCGAATTGCTTGGTGACGCCGTTGAGGGATAGTCCGGACATCATGTCTCCGAAGTCAAATAAGGTCTGGGCACATGGCCCTTCCGCGCCGGGTATCATCGCGCCGGCGAATTGTGTCGCAATCTCATGGGACGCTCAAGCAGAAGAGTCCGGGTCGAGGCGACAGCCTCCCCTCTCCCCGCTTGCAGGGAGAGGGAATAAGAGCAACCGTCAGATCAGCCGACGATCAGCTCGGTCCACTTCTGGTTCAGCCAGTCGGACTTCGTCTGGTAGAGATCATAGCGAGGAATGACCGGATCAATGTCCGAGGAGACAGCAGCGAACTCCTCGGCCGTCAGGTCGAGCAGGTCGCGCTTGACCGTCGGCGCGGTGCCGACCTTGCGCGACAGCGTCGCCTGGATCGAGGGCTGGCACATGTAGTCGATGAAGACATGAGCTTCCTCCGACTTTTCGGAAGCCCGCGACAGCGCCCAGCAGCCAGAGTCGAGAATACCACCTTCCTTCGGGAAGGTGGAGCGCACCGGATGGCCTTCCGAAGCGGCAAGCCCCGTCACGTCGTGATAATACTGCCCCATCGGGATCTCGCCGGATTTCAGCGCCTGCTCGAACTGCGCCTCGTCGCGATACCACAGTCGGACGTTCGGTTTCACCTCGGCGAGCTTGTCGAACACCTTCAGGATGCCCTCCTCGGTGTCGAGGGCATTGGTACCCCCGAAATAGGTCTTCGCCGTCACCTCCAGAAGGAAGGAGTTGGAAACGAGCGCGAGCAGGCCGAGCTTGTCCTCGTTCGCCGGATCCCAGAGGGCCGCCCAGGAGGTCGGTGCCTCCTTGTAGACATCGGTATTGGTGACGAGCGTGATGTACCAGGCGACGGCACCGAGGCCGGCAACCCTGCCGTCCGGATACTTGTTGACGAAATGGTCGACCAGATTCGAGGCGTTCTTGATCTTGCCGAGGTCGAGCGGCGACCAGAGGTTCGTCGCCTGACCCTTCAGCATCGCGACCTGCGACATCATCGAGACGTCGGCCGGCGCCTGGCCTGCCTTGGCCGCCTGCTCGAGCTGCACGAGCCAGGCCTCGCCGGTCGGCTCGGCGACGGATTCGATCGCGATCCCGGTCGCCTTGGTGAATTCCGGGAAGATGTTCTTGTCGAACGAGTCCTTGAAGTAGCCGCCGTAGACGCCGACCTTCAGCGACTTGTCCTGGGCCCGGAGAATGGAGGGCATGGCCAGCATGCCAGCGCCGGCAACCGACCCGGCCAGCACGCCGCGGCGGCTTATCGATGTCTGCAGAAATTTCGTCATGGCTTTGTTCCCTTATGTCGTTCTGGTTGTCGTCTCTCAGTTGAAGCCGGGATTCTTGTCCACGCAAGGCCCGGCCGTCTCTTGCTCCCGGTTCAGCTCGCCCTGACGGCCGGGCTGAAGACCATCAGGCTCAGGATTTCGAAGAGAACCTGCGCACCGGCATGGGCGGTATTGTGGGTGGCGTCGTATTGCGGCGCCACCTCAACGACGTCGCCACCGACGAGGTTCATCCCCTTCAGCCCGCGGATGAGCTCCAGCACCTCTCGCGAGCTGAGCCCGCCGACCTCCGGCGTACCCGTTCCCGGTGCGATCGAGGGATCGAGGCTGTCGATATCGAAGGAGAGATAGGTCGGGCCGTCGCCGATGATCTTCCTGGCCTTTTCGATGATCGCGGGCATGCCGAGGCCGGTGATCTCTTCGGCGTGGATGACGGTCATCCCGGACTCGTAGGAGAACTCCCAGAGATATTCCGCCGGGCCGCGAATGCCGATCTGGATGGTGCGGGTCGGATCGAGCGTGCCATCGAGGACCGCATTGCGGAAGGGACCGCCGTGATGGAACTTTGACTGGTCGAACGGACCGCCGGTATCGCAATGGGCGTCGATGTGCACGAGGCCGACCGGTCCGTGCTTGCGGGCGATGGGCTTCAGGATCGACTGGGTGATCGAATGGTCGCCACCGACCGAAAGAGGCAGCACGCCGGCGTCGACGATCTTCGAGAGATAGTGCTCGATGTCCTCATGGCTGAGCTCCAGCCGGTAGCGGCTGGAAAATGGCACGTCGCCGATATCCGCCACCTTGAGGTCGAAGACCGGCGCGCAATCGAGCACGTGGTTGTAGGGGCCGATGCGGTCGATGCTGCGCAGGGCCCGAGGTCCGAACCGCGATCCCGGACGGTTGGTGACGCCGAGGTCCATCGGCACGCCGACGATCGCCACCTGCAGATCGCCGAAATCAGGCGACTGCGGATCGACCTGGCGGTGCGGGGCGCTGAGGAAGGTCGGAACGCCGGCATAGGGAGCCGCGCGGGTGCCGTTCGAGAAGATCTTGGCGCCGACCCTGGCGAACTTCGGGTCGAAGATCTCGCCGGCTCCGTCGCCGCCGTATTTTGCCCGCAGCGCCTCGAGTTTCGTCGGATCCCACACCATCTTTTCGTTCCTTTCCCTGCGTTTCGAAAGCAGGCCGGCGGGCCCGGCAGCGATATGGCTTTCAAAACAGCAGTCCTTGGTCCTGCCTCTATGATGAGCATTATCCCCGCAAAAGGGATGGAAATGCAATTGACGATGTAATAGCAATCCATGTGAGAAAAACTCACAAGTGCCAAAGCCATGACCGTGCGCCTGCCCCCGCTCAATCCGCTCCGCGCCTTCGAGGCTGCCGCGAGACTCGGCTCGATTTCCGCCGCGGCACGCGAGCTGAAGGTGACCCACGGCGCGGTGAGCCATCAGATCAGGACGCTCGAGGAAAGCCTGAAGGCGAGCCTTTTCGAGCGCGGCGGCAAGAGGCTCAAGCTGACGCCGCAGGGAGCCCTGCTCTTGCCTGCGGTCTCGTCCGCCTTCGAAGGCATCGCCGCGGCGACGGCTCTGGTCAACCGTCCCTCGACCAGCGGCAACCTCCGCGTCTCCTGCGTCCCCGCCTTGCTCTCGCTCTGGCTGATCCCGCGCATGGCCTCCTTCAGCGAGCAATATCCGGAGATCAGCCTGACGCTCACCTCCAGCAATGACGCAGCACTCGTGCAATCGCCGGACATCGACGTCGCCATTCTCTATGGTCCGGGCGGCTGGCGCGACTGCTGGGCGCGGCTGTGGAGCAGCCTCGACCTCTTCCCCGTCGCAAGTCCGACGCTTCTCAACAGCCGGCCTCTGCGCTCCGTGCGCGATCTGCGTGACCACGTCCTGCTGCACGGCGACGACGGACGCGAATGGAACACCTGGCTTGCCGCGGCCGATCAGCTCGACATGCCGCGGCTCAGGGAGCACTTCATGAGCGACGCGAGGCTCTCCACCGAAGCGGCCCGTCACGGCCAGGGCATCGCGCTCGGCGACAACATCACCGCAAGCAGCCTCATCGCCTCGGGCGAACTCGTCATCCCCTTCGACCTCTCGGTTCCGGCCTCCGACGCCTTTTACGTCACCTGCCGCAACGAGGTGCGTTCGGCCCCGATCGCCAAGGTCTTCATCGACTGGATGTTCTCGACCATCGAAAACGAGCGGCTCTCCCGCCCGAGCACCTCGGCCCGCCACCTCATCCGCAGCCGCGCGCCGCGTACCGCACCCGCGCAACCCGATCCGCCCGGCACGTTTTCGACGCGGCCTCACCCGCGGGCCACACTTGCCGCCAAGCCCCGTCGCAAGAGCGAGAAGCGATAAGCAAACTGGAAAGACGACGAACCATGCCCTCCGCCTCCTTCAATCCGCTCGTATCCCGGCTGTCGCCACCACCGGTTCCGTCGGTCTTCGCCTGGGGCCGCGCCTATGACGGTGCATCGGGACCACTGATCGACCTCTCGCAGGCCGTCCCCGGCTACCCGCCACATCCGGACATGCTCGCATGGCTCGGCGAGGCCGCTGCCTCCAAGACCACCGCCGGCTACGGGCCGATCGAGGGCGAGGATGTGCTGCGCAATGCCTATGCCGCGGAGATGACAGAAATCTACGGCGCATCCGTCGTCGCCGGGAACATCCATATCACCTCCGGCTGCAACCAGGCCTTCATGGCCGCCGTCATGACGGTCGCCGGCGCCGGCGATCGGGTGGCGCTGACCGATCCCTTCTATTTCAATCAGGAGACGACACTGGCGATGCTCGGCATCGGTTGTGAATTGCTGCCGCTCGCCGCCGCCGACGGCTTCGTGCCCCAGATCGACGAGGTACGCGCGATCTTGAACAAGGGCGTGAAGGCGATCGCTCTCGTCACGCCCAACAACCCGACGGGTGCCGTCTATCCGGGTCCGCTCTTGAAGGACATCTTCGAACTCTGCCGTGAAGCCGGCGTCTGGCTTATCCTCGACGAGACTTATCGCGACTTCCTGCCGGCGGATGAACGGCCGCACGACCTGCTATCAGTGGCGGGATGGGAGGAGAACCTCATCCTGCTCTATTCCTTCTCGAAATCCTTCTGCATTCCCGGCCACCGGCTCGGCGCCGTCACCGCCGGAGCGCGGACGGTCAGCGAGATCGCCAAGGTCATGGACAATTTGCAGATATGCGCGCCGCGTGCGCCGCAAGCCGCGGTCGCGAGAGCCATTCCGGCGCTCAGGGAATGGCGAAACGCCAACCGCGCCGAAATCCTCGCCCGGGCAGAGGCGCTCCGCACCGTGATGGCGCGTCTTCCCGCATGGAAAATGGACTCGCTTGGCGCCTATTTCGCCTTCATCCGACATCCGTTCGATAACCTCACATCCGCCGAGGTGGCGGAAATGCTCGCCAGGAAAGCCGGCGTGGTCTGCATTCCCGGCGCCTATTTCGGCGAGCGTCAGGAGGCATACCTGCGCTTCGCCTTCGCCAATGCTGACGCTGGCACCATCGCGACGCTCGTGGACAGGCTCGGTCGCTTCACCCCGACCTGACGCCGCTGCTATCGACTGCCCGCCCACCGGGGAGTTGCACAGAGCTCCTGCATCACCAGATCGCGGAGCCGCGCCGCCACCGGCGTCATCTGCTTCCGCTTGACCGTGAGGAGGTGATAGGGCGCCACCACGATCGGTACGCGGATGTCGAGCTTGCAAAGGCCGGTGCCGGTGCCGCCGCAGAGCAGGTCGGACACTTCCCGCGACATCGGCGCGATGGCATTCGAGGACGCGAGCATGGCGATCATCACCAGCAGCGACGTCGTGTTGACGATGTTCGAAGGAATCGGCACGCCGGATTCGATGAAAACGTTCTCGACGGCCTGACGCACCGGGGCGCCGGGCGCCTGCATGACCCAGGCGAAATGCACGATGTCCGAGAGTGACAAGTCATCTGCATAAGCGAGCGGATGGCTCTCGTGGACGAGGAGGTTCACCTCCTCTACTCGTGCGTCGAGAATATCGAACTGCCGGGCATCGACCCCCGCCGGAATGCGTCCCAGCGCGAAATCGAGCTGGCCCGACAGAAGGTCGCCGATCAGGGCGTCGCTCGAGGCAACGTCGACGTGGATGTCAGCCGAAGCCGCCTCGGCCTTGAGCGCCTGGATGGCCGGGACGATGAAGCCGACCGCACCACCGGTAACGGCGCCTGCGCGAACGGTACCGGTGAGACCGCGCTTGATCGCGTCCACCTCGCGGATCGCCTCGTCCATCTCCTCCAACAACGCCCGCGCCCGCCTTGCAAGCGCCAGCCCCACCGCCGTCGCCTCCATCCCTTTCGGCGTGCGGACGAAGATCGGGGCGTCGACCAGCCTCTCGATATCCCCGAGCATTCGCGAGGCAGCGGGCTGTGTGATCGACAGGGCCTGAGCGGCGAGACTGAGCTGTCCGAGCTCCGCGACTGCGCGGATCAGGCTGAAATGCTTCGGTTGCAGGCGCTGAAAGTGAATTTCGGACATGAACTGTATATCAACTATGATATGCAGAAAGTCAAAATAATCATTTGATCGATATATGGCGGGCGATAAAACTCGCCTCGGGAGCTGGGGGCTGGGAAACCAGCCACCCGTTCTTGTTTCAGCGGCGCCAGGAGGGGCTTGGCGCCGTACGGTATGACCAGGGAGGTTACCATGAAGAAACTCGGCGCTCTGATTGCGTCTGTCGCAATCAGCATCGCATCCTTTACGTCCAACGTCTTTGCCGAAGACAAGGGCATGGTTGGCATCTCGATGCCGACCAAGACCTCGACCCGCTGGATCTCGGACGGCGAAACCATGGAGAAGCTGTTCAAGGAAGCCGGTTACAGCCCGGACCTGCAGTTTGCCGACGACGATATCCCGAACCAGCTCGCCCAGATTGAGAACATGGTAACCAAGGGTGCCAAGGTTCTGGTCATTGCTGCGATCGACGGCACGACGCTCTCCGACATTCTGCAGAAGGCTGCCGATTCCGGCGTGAAGGTCATTGCCTATGACCGTCTGATCCGCGATTCGGGCAACGTCGACTACTACGCCACCTTCGACAACTTCCAGGTCGGCGTTCTCCAGGCGACCAGCCTCGTCGACGGCCTCAAGGAACGCTTCCCGGACACCAAGCCGTGGAACGTCGAACTCTTCGGCGGCTCGCCGGACGACAACAACGCCTTCTTCTTCTATGATGGCGCGATGTCGGTTCTGCAGCCTCTGATCGACAGCGGCGACATCGTCGTCAAGTCCGGTCAGATGGGCATGGACCAGGTCGGCACCCTGCGTTGGGACGGCACTGTCGCCCAGGCTCGCATGGAAAACCTGCTCTCCTCGACCTACACCGAAGACAAGCTGAACGGCGCTCTGTCGCCCTATGACGGCCTGTCCATCGGTATCCTGTCGGCTCTCAAGGGCGTCGGCTACGGCTCCGGCGACCTCAAGATGCCGATCGTCACCGGTCAGGATGCAGAACTGCCTTCGATCAAGTCGATGCTCGCCGACGAGCAGTATTCGACCGTCTTCAAGGACACGCGCGAACTCGCCAAGGTCGCCGTTTCGATGGTTGATGCCATCATGAGCGGCAAGACCCCGGAGATCAACGACGAGAAGACCTACAACAACGGTGTCAAGGTCGTTCCGTCCTACCTGCTGAAGCCGGTCGCACTCGACAAGGCCAATGCCAAGGACGTCCTCGTCGGCGCCGGCTACTACACGGCCGAGCAGATCGACAACTGATCCTTGCGATCATGACGGGTCCGCGACCTTTCGCGGGCCCGTTTTTATATCATACGCGTTGAGGGAGCTTGCGCCGCCGGCTGTACCTTGGTCGCCCGCCTGCGCTGGAATTCTGCACATGGACAACATCATTCTCGAGATGCGTAGCATCACCAAGACGTTTCCCGGGGTCAAAGCCCTGGACAACGTCAACCTCAAGGTTCGCGAAGGCGAGATCCACGCCCTGGTCGGAGAAAACGGCGCCGGCAAGTCAACCTTGATGAAGGTCCTGAGCGGCGTCTATCCCGCCGGTACCTATGACGGCGAAATCCATTACGACGGCGAGGTCCGTCACTTCAGCACCATTTCCGACAGCGAGGAACTGGGCATCATCATCATCCACCAGGAGCTGGCGCTCGTGCCGCTGCTGTCGATCGCTGAAAACATCTTTCTCGGCAACGAAATCGCCGTCAATGGCGTGATCAACTGGCCGCAGACCTTTGCAAGGACCAAGGAGCTTCTCGCGAAGGTCGGCCTCAAGGATTCTCCGAGCACGCGCATTACCGACATCGGCGTCGGCAAGCAGCAGCTCGTCGAGATCGCCAAGGCGCTTTCCAAGAAGGTTCGCCTGCTCATCCTCGACGAGCCGACGGCTTCGCTCAACGAAAACGACTCCGATGCCCTGCTCACCCTGCTGATGGAATTCCGCAAGCAGGGCATGACCTCCATCATCATTTCTCACAAGCTGAACGAGATCCGCAAGGTCGCCGACCAGATCACCATCCTGCGCGACGGCACCACCGTCGAAACCCTCGACTGTCACACGCAGGAGATCAGCGAGGACCGCATCATCAAGGGCATGGTCGGCCGCGACATGGAAGACCGCTACCCGCCACGCGAGCCGAAGATCGGCGACGTGCTGCTCGAGGTGAAGAACTGGAACGTGTTCCACCAGAACCACCGCGACCGGCAGTTCCTGCATGACGTCAATCTGACCGTCCGTGCGGGCGAAGTCGTGGGCATCGCCGGCCTGATGGGCGCCGGTCGTACCGAGACCGCCATGAGCATCTTCGGCCGCTCCTGGGGCCACAAGATCACCGGCAATGTCTTGATGCGCGGCAAGCCGGTCGACGTGAGCACGATCCCGCGGGCGATCGACGCCGGCCTCGCTTACGTCACGGAAGACCGCAAACAGCTCGGCCTCGTGCTGCAGAACAACATCGTCAAGAACACGACGCTCGCCAATCTCGGCGATGTCTCCAAGAGCGGCGTCATCGACGAGCGCAAGGAAGCTCAGGTCGCCTCGAGCTACCGCAACAAGCTGCGCATCCGCTCGCACTCGATCTACCAGGAAGCCGTCAACCTTTCGGGCGGCAACCAGCAGAAGGTCGTGCTGTCGAAATGGCTGTTCACCAACCCTGAGGTCCTCATCCTCGACGAGCCGACGCGCGGCATCGACGTCGGGGCGAAATTCGAAATCTACACCATCATCAACCAGCTTGCCGCCGAGGGCAAAGGCATCCTGATGATCTCGTCGGAAATGCCCGAGTTGCTCGGCACCTGCGACCGCGTCTACGTCATGAACGAGGGCCGCATCGTCGCCGAGCTTCCGAAGGGAGAAGCAAGCCAAGAGTCGATCATGCGTGCCATCATGCGCTCTGGGGAGAAAAACTAAATGACCACCGAAACAAGAACCGAAACCCCCAAGGTCTCCGTGGGCGACTACCTGCGTCACAACATCCGTGAATACGGTCTTCTGCTGGCGCTCGTCATCATCATGCTGCTGTTCCAGTTCCTGACCGGTGGCGTTCTGTTCAAGCCGGTCAACATTACCAACCTGGTGCTGCAGAACTCCTTCATCGTCATCATGGCGCTCGGGATGCTGCTGATCATCGTGGCGGGTCACATCGACCTTTCGGTCGGCTCTATCGTCGCCTTCATCGGCGGCATATCGGCGATCATGCTGGTGAAGTGGGGATGGCATTTCTCCCTCGTCGTGCCGCTGTGTCTGGTGCTCGGCGGCCTGATGGGCGCGGCCCAGGGCTACTGGGTCGCCTACCAGAAGATCCCGTCCTTCATCGTGACGCTCGCCGGCATGCTGGTCTTCCGAGGCCTGACCTATGTAGCCCTCGGAGGCCGACCGATTGGCCCGTTCCCGAAGGAATTCACGCTTCTTTCGACCGGCTTCATTCCGGATTTCCTGTCGGTCACCGATCCGGGCACAAGCCTGATCAAGAACTACGTGGCGCTCCTCGTCGTCTTCGCGCTCGTGGCTCTCGCGATCTATTCCGGCCTGAAGAACCGCCGTCTCAACGAGCAGCACGGCACCGAGAACGAGCCTTTCGTCTTCTTCATCGTGCAGATGGCGATCATCAGTGCGGTCGCGCTCTTCCTCGGCTTCCAGCTTGCGACCTATCGCGGCCTGCCGAACGTGCTGGTCGTCATGGGCGTGCTGATCGCGCTCTACTCCTTCGTCACCAACCGCTCGACGATCGGCCGTCGCATCTATGCGCTCGGCGGCAACGAGAAGGCGGCGAAGCTTTCGGGCATCAATACCGAGCGGCTGACCTTCTATGCCTTCATGAACATGGGCGTTCTCGCCGCCCTTGCCGGCATGATCATCGCGGCCCGCCTGAACTCGGCCACCCCGAAGGCCGGCGTCGGCTTCGAGCTCGACGTCATCGCGGCCTGTTTCATCGGCGGTGCCTCGGCATCCGGCGGTGTGGGCAAGATTACCGGTGCAGTCATCGGCGCCTTCATCATGGGCGTGATGAACAACGGCATGTCGATCATGGGGATCGGCATCGACTACCAGCAGCTGATCAAGGGCCTCGTGCTCCTCGCGGCTGTCTACTTCGACGTCTACAACAAGAACAAAGCAGTCTGAGGATAGGCTTATGTTTCTCTCGCAATTGAAGACTGGCGGCGTGATTTGCCGCCAGGGTGACGCCGCGCGCCTCGTTCCCGGCTTCGCCTCGACCTACGAAATCGCCAAGGCCGCAGTCGCAGCCAAGGCTTCGCTTGCCGCGATCATCGAGCGCCAGGGAGCGGGCGATGCAGTCGATCTCGCGGCACTTGCCGCCGGCGGCAAGCTCGATTGCCCGGTCCGTCATCCGGACCCGGCGCACATGTATCTCACCGGTACGGGCCTCACCCACACCGGCTCCGCCTCGGCGCGCGACAGCATGCACACCGATACCGCGGGTATGAGCGACTCCATGAAGATGTTCCGCATGGGCATCGAAGGTGGCAAACCGAAGCCGGGTGAAACCGGCGTCCAGCCGGAATGGTTCTACAAGGGCACCGGCGTTGAAGCCGTGGCGCCCGGCGACGACCTCGTTTCCCCCTCCTTCGCACTCGATGGCGGAGAAGAACCGGAGCTTGCCGGCTACTACATCATCGGCGAGGACGGGACGCCCTTCCGCATCGGCTTCTCGGTCGCCAACGAATTTTCCGATCACGTCACCGAAAAGATCAACTATCTCTATCTTGCTCATTCCAAGCTCCGGCCGGCAGCCTTTGGCCCGGAGCTCATGGTCGGCGCCCTGCCCGACCATGTCGAGGGTACCTCACGCATCCTGCGCGACGGCAAGACCGTCTGGGAAAAGCCCTTCCTCTCCGGGGAGGCGAACATGTCCCACACGATCGCGAACCTCGAATATCATCATTTCAAGTATGCGCTGTTCCGCCAGCCGGGGGACCTCCACGTGCATATGTTCGGAACCGCCACGCTCTCCTGCGCGGACGGTTTCACGACGAAGGAAGGCGACATCTTCGAAATCGAAGCGCCGCAATTCGGTCTGCCGCTGCGCAACCGGCTCGTTCGTGCAGCGGAGCAACCCGTCACCGTCAACATGCTCTGAGGGTTTTCCGCCGGTCGGGCGGCAGGCTCTCCCAGAAAGAGACAGAGAAAACGTCATGAGTGCTTTCAAACCGGCGGCCTGGCCCCGCAAACTTCGATCCCAACACTGGTTCGGCGGCACCAGCCGCGACACGATCTATCACCGCGGCTGGCTGAAGAACCAGGGACATCCGCATGACCTCTTCGACGGACGCCCGGTCATCGGCATCCTCAACACCTGGTCGGACCTGACCCCCTGCAACGGCCATCTGCGCGAACTCGCAGAGAAGGTGAAGGCAGGCGTCTGGGAAGCCGGCGGTTTCCCGGTCGAAATCCCGGTCTTCTCGGCGTCGGAGAACACCTTCCGTCCGACCGCGATGATGTTCCGCAACCTCGCAGCACTCGCGGTCGAGGAAGCGATGCGCGGCCAGCCGATCGACGGCGCGGTGCTGCTCGTCGGCTGCGACAAGACCACGCCGTCGCTGGTCATGGCCGCCGCCTCCACCGACCTGCCATCGATCGTCGTGACCGGCGGTCCGATGCTGAACGGCTACTTCCGCGGCGAGCGCGTCGGCTCCGGCACGCATCTCTGGAAATTCTCCGAAGCCGTGAAGGCCGGCGAGATGACCCAGGAGGAATTCCTGGAGGCCGAGGCCTCGATGTCGCGCAGCTCCGGCACCTGCAACACCATGGGCACGGCCTCCACCATGGCCTCCATGGTCGAGGCCCTCGGCATGGCACTTTCGGGCAACGCCGCGATCCCGGCCGTCGACAGCCGCCGCAAGGTCATGGCGCAGCTCTCCGGCCGCCGCATCGTGCAGATGGTGAAGGACGACCTGAAGCCTTCCGACATCATGACGAAGAAGGCCTTCGAGAACGCCATCCGCGTCAACGGCGCGATCGGCGGCTCGACCAATGCCGTCGTCCACCTGCTCGCGATGGCCGGCCGCGTCGGCATCGACCTTTCGCTCGACGACTGGGACCGCCTCGGCCGCGACATTCCGACCGTCGTCAACCTGATGCCGTCCGGCGAATACCTGATGGAAGAGTTCTTCTACGCCGGCGGCCTGCCGGTGGTCATCAAGATGCTCGGCGAAGCGGGCAAGCTGCACAAGGACGCGCTCACCGTCTCCGGCGGCCCGATCTGGGACGAGGTGAAGGACGTCAGGAACTGGAACGACGACGTCATCCGTCCGGTCGAACGGGCGTTGACCCAGCAGGGCGGCATTGTCGTTCTGCGCGGCAACCTCGCACCGAAGGGCTGCGTGCTGAAGCCGTCGGCAGCCTCGCCACACCTGATGAAGCATCGCGGTCGCGCCGTGGTCTTCGAGGACATCGACGACTACAAGGCGAAGATCAACGACGAGAGCCTCGACATCGACGAAAGCTGCGTCATGGTCATGAAGAACTGCGGCCCGCGCGGTTATCCGGGCATGGCCGAGGTCGGCAACATGGGCCTGCCGCCGAAGGTGCTGCGCAAGGGCATCACCGACATGGTGCGTATTTCCGACGCCCGCATGTCCGGCACCGCCTACGGCACCGTCCTCCTGCACACCTCGCCGGAAGCGGCACGCGGCGGTCCGCTCGCCATCGTCAAGAACGGCGATTTCATCGAGATCGACGTCGACGCTCGCCGCGTGCACCTCGACATCTCGGACGAGGAAATGCAGCGCCGTCTCGCCGACTGGCGTCCCTCGGTCGAACCGCCGGCAAGCGGTTATGCCCGCCTCTTCCACGACCATGTGGAAGGCGCGGACACCGGTGCCGATTTCGACTTCCTGAAGGGTTGCCGCGGCGCGCCCGTCGGCCGCGACTCGCACTGAGGAGAAGGACATGTCCAAGCGTATTTCACTGGCGCTTGTCGGCATCGGCAAGATCGCCCGGGATCAGCACATGCCGTCGATTGCCGGCGGCGAGGATTTCGAACTCGCCGCCGCCGTCAGCCGGCACGGCAAGATCGACGGCGTCGAGAACTTCGAGGATTTCGACGCCTTCCTGAAGGCCCGTCCGGATGTGACGGCGGTCTCGCTCTGCACGCCGCCGGAAGTCCGCTTCGACATGGCACGCAAGGCGATCGAGGCTGGCCGCGACGTGCTTCTCGAAAAGCCGCCCGCGACCACGCTCGGCGAGGCCGAGGCGCTGGCCGCGATGGCGTCCGCCGCCGGCGTCACGCTCTTTGCCACCTGGCATTCGCGCTTCGCGCTCGGCGTCGAGCCGGCTCGCCAGTGGCTCGCCGGCAAGACGATCAGATCCGTCTCCATCGTCTGGAAGGAAGACGTGCGTCGCTGGCATCCCGGCCAGGCATGGATCTGGGAGGCCGGCGGCTTCGGCGTCTTCGATCCGGGCATCAACGCGCTCTCGATCCTGACTGCCATTGTTCCCGGTGCGATCGTCGTACATCACGCCGCCCTGTCCTTCCCCTCGAACCGGCAGCAGCCGATCGCCGCTTCGCTCTCCATGGCGAGCGCGGCCGGTGCCCCGATCAGCGCCGAATTCGACTGGCGCCAGGAAGGCCCGCAGACCTGGGACATCACGGTCGAGACGGACGGCGGCGAACTTCGCCTTTCAAAGGGCGGAGCCGAGCTCTATATAGACGGGGCACTGGCATCGTCCGGCCCGGACCGTGAATATCCCGGCATCTATGATCGTTTCGCGGCGCTCATCCGCGGGCGGCAGAGCGATGCCGATTTCCAGCCGTTGCGGCTTGTGGCCGATGCCTTCCTGCGCGGCAGCCGTCAGGACGTGGACGCGTTCCACGACTGAGGCGGTCGCCTAAGACGAATATGACGCGGGCGGAGCCCGGAATTCGGCATGACGGGCCGGATTCCCTTCGCCATGACGCAAAGCGAAGACAAAAGGATGATGCGATGACATTCGAATTCACTGGAAAGCACTTGATTGCCGGCGAGTGGGTAGCGGGCAACGGGACCTTCGCCTCCTCCCCCGCACACGGGCCGGCACGCGACTTCGCAGTCGGCACGCCCGAGCTCGTCGACCGTGCAGCACGCGCCGCCGAGGAAGCCTTTCTGACCTACGGCTACTCCTCGCGCGAAGAGCGCGCCGTCTTCCTTGAAGCCATCGCCGAGGAAATCGACAAGCTCGGCGACGAGATCACCGAGATCGGCACCCAGGAAACCGGCCTGCCGCAGGCGCGCCTCGTCGGCGAACGCGGCCGCACCGTCGGCCAGCTCCGGCTCTTCGCCTCCCATATCCGCAAGGGCGACTATCTCGACCGCCGCCACGACGAAGCCCTTCCCGATCGCCAGCCGCTGCCGCGTCCGGAAATCTTCCTGATGCAACGTCCGATCGGCCCCGTCGCCGTCTTCGGTGCCTCGAACTTCCCGCTCGCCTTCTCGACGGCCGGCGGCGATACGGCTGCCGCACTCGCGGCCGGTTGCCCCGTCGTCGTCAAGGGCCACGGCGCACACCCGGGCACGGGTGAGATCGTCGCCCACGCGATTCATGCCGCCATCAAGCGGCTCGGCCTGCATCCCGGCGTCTTCTCGCTCGTCCAGGGCGGCAAGCGCGATGTCGGCGAAGCTCTCGTCCAGCACCCGCTGATCCGCGCCGTCGGCTTCACCGGTTCGCTCGCCGGCGGCCGCGCACTCTTCGATCTCTGCGCCCGCCGTCCCGATCCGATCCCGTTCTTCGGCGAACTCGGTTCGGTCAACCCGATGTTCCTGCTGCCGAACGCACTTTCGGCCCGCGGCGAAGCGATCGCCAAGGGCTGGGTCGGCTCGCTCACCATGGGCGCCGGCCAGTTCTGCACCAATCCCGGCATCGCCGTCCTGATCGAAGGTCCGGAAAGCGAAGCCTTTGTCGCGACCGCCAAGCGGGAGCTCGCAGGCGTCGGCGCACAGACCATGCTGACCGACGGCATTGCCGAGGCCTACCGTTCCGGTGCCAAGCGCATCGAGGGCTCGACCGGCGTCCAGGCAGTTCTGACGTCTACCTGCGATCTCCGTAACGCCACACCTTACCTCTTTGCCACGACCGGCAAGGCCTGGCTCGAAAACCATGCGCTCGGCGAAGAGGTCTTCGGACCGCTCGGCCTCGTCGTGACTGTGACCAGCGAAGAAGAGATGGTGAAGATCGCCGGCAGCCTCGCCGGACAGCTCACCTGCACCCTGCATCTGGACGAGCCCGATACCACGCTCGCCCGCCGGTTGATGCCGATCCTCGAGCGCAAGGCCGGCCGCGTCCTCGCAAACGGGTTCCCGACCGGCGTCGAAGTCTGCGACGCCATGGTTCACGGCGGCCCCTACCCGGCCTCCACCAATTTCGGCGCCACCTCCGTCGGCACGCTGTCGATCCGGCGTTTCCTGCGGCCGGTTTCTTACCAGAACCTGCCGCACGCGATCCTGCCGGAGGACCTCCGCTAAAGGCCAGGAGCGCGCATCGTGACGGACACCGAAGCTGAGACGACGACGGCCGGCGCGTTCTGCGCGCTTGCCGACTGGGGAACGAGCAATTTCCGCCTCTGGGTCGTCGACCGGGCCGGCAACGTGCTCGGACGGCGGCAGTCGGACGAGGGGCTTCTCGCCTGCGCCGACGGGCGCTTTGCCGCTGTGCTCGAAAGCCATCTCGCCGCCCTCGGCGCGTCCGCCGACCTGCCGGTCGCGATCACCGGCATGGCCGGTGCCCGCACCGGTTGGCGCGAGGCCCCTTACGTCGAAACCCCGGCTCCGCTCGATGCGCTCTACAGGCAAGCCGTGACGCCGGAGGGCGTCACCCGGCCGGTCTTCATCCTGCCCGGCGTCTGCCAGCGCACCACCGGCCCCTTCGACGTGATGCGCGGCGAGGAAACCCAGCTTGCCGGCGCCGTCGGGAGCGGTCTTGCCGACGGCATCTTCTGCCTCCCCGGCACCCATTCGAAATGGGTCGAGCTGAAGGGCGGTAGGATCGCCACCTTCCGCACGGTGATGACCGGAGAGCTTTTCGATCTCCTCAGCCGTCACTCGATCCTCAGGCATTCGATCGGCGACGATCTCGCCTTCACCGCCGACGACCGCGGCTTCTCCGACGGCGTGACGGAGGCGCTTGCCGAAGGCTTCGCCCTGACGGCTCACCTCTTCTCCATCCGCGCCGCAGGTCTCCTCGGCGGCGACGCGCCGAAGCCCGCAGCACGGCTCTCCGGCATGCTGATCGGTGCCGAGATTGCGGCGACCCGCACCTTCCTGCCGCAGGGCATGATCGTGCATCTCGTCGGCTCGGCGCGGCTGACCGCGCTATATGGCCGGGCGCTCGAGATCGCCGGCACGCAGTCGCGCCTGCTCGACGGCGAGGATCTGGTCCGCAAGGGCCTGTTCGCCGCGGCATCTTCACTCTTCCAAAGCTCCGAGGTTTCCCGATGACCCGCCCGACCGTCTCCTGGCCGAAGCTCGACCGCAATCTCGTCGCCATCCTGCGCGGGATCACCACGGCGGAGGTCGACGGCGTGATCATAGCGCTCGTCGAAGCCGGCTTCGAGGCAATCGAGATCCCGCTCAATTCTCCCGATCCGTTCGCCTCCATCAAGAAGGCACGGAAGCTCGCGCCCGCCTCCTGCATGATCGGCGCCGGGACCATGCTGGCACCGGAGGATGTCGACCGTCTGGCCGATGTCGGCGGCAATCTCGTCGTCACCCCGAACACCGATCCCGCCGTCATCCGTCGCGGCGTCGAGCGCGGCATGGTGACCATGCCCGGCGCCTTCACGGCGACCGAAGCGCTCGCCGCGATCAAGGCGGGTGCCGCGGCGATCAAGTTCTTTCCCGCGAACGTTCTCGGTCCGCAGGGCATCGGCGCGATCAGGGCCGTCCTGCCGCCGGAAATACCGCTCGGTGCCGTCGGCGGCGTGACCGAGGGCGATTTCGCCGCCTATATGCGGGTCGGCGTCCGCTGCTTCGGCCTCGGCTCGAACCTCTACAAGCCGGGCGATGCGGCCGATGTCGTGAAGACGCGGGCAACCGCGCTCGTCCGTGCCTATGACGAGGCGAAGGCGGCACAGCACTGAACAGCGCCAACAGGAGCGCCGATACTCAAGCGCTTGGTTGCGGGCGGCTGAGGACAAAAGCTGCGCAGGCAAGCAGAATGACGCCGATCATAAGCTTCAGCCAGACCATGGGCGGCCCGACGAAGAGCACGATGCCGTAGCTGACGGTCATCAGACTGACCGATGCGATCTTCGCCGGCCGAGAAATCGCACCCTGCCGCCGCCAGTCGAGAAGCGGCTTGCCATAGCGGGGATGATCGAGCAGCCATTGCTCGAAGCGCGGTGAGGAACGGGCAAAAAGCGCCGCAGCCAGGATCATGAAGGGCGTGGTGGGCAGCACCGGTAGGAAAATCCCGACGATGCCGACCGCGACCATGATCCAGCCGGCGCCCAGGAGAATGATGCGCATAGCTCTCTCTCGGCGTGTTGCCTCCACTATGTAGGCAATGCGCTTGCCGGGTCAAATACTCACGAACCGCGCCGGCCGGTTGTCGGTGAAAGCAGCTGCCGATCGGCGCTAGCCTTTCTCGGTCTTGTCCTGCTTCGACGCGGCACCAAGTTCCTTCATCGGCGGCATGTCGCGCTCGGCGTTCAGCACATCCGGCATCAGGAACTCCGTGGGCCGCTCGCTGCCGGAATGGTAGACTGCCGCCTTGCCGCCGTAACGCAGGATGCCGAGACGCGCCAGCGTCCTGAGCAACCCATCGAACCAGCCTGCAGATTGAGCTTCTTCGGGTTTCGCCATTATCGCACCTCCAGAAAGGAGAATGTGCGGGCCATGCCGCACAATGACAAGTTGCGCCTGCAGCTGAAACGGCGCAAGCGAAAACGCGCCAGCGGACACTCGGGAGGCTGCGGCAAAACGCCGACAAGGGCGACGACCGTGCTCGGCGTGGAACGGCCTGCCGTGATCTGCGTTCCATGAGACACGCAACCGATACCTGTGGCAGGAGAACTATCCGGAGCGTATGATGGGCGTCGTAGATGGCGCCGTCGTGAACCAACCAGTATTGCGGGAGACAGCCTATGGCACGTGAGCCAGTAGAAGCCGCCGATTTGCCTGAACTTTCCATCTCTCCGGAAGAAGTCTGCTTCATCGTCGTAAAGGCGCGGGAATTCGACGCCAAGGACGAGCAGACGATCCCGGATCCGGCCTCCAACGCGTCGGACGATCACATGTACTCGGTGCTCGAGGATAATCCCGACGATCCGGTCGTCGAGGAGATCACCGCGCTGATCGGCGACATGAACGTCGACGAGCAAGTCGATCTGGTGGCGCTTGCCTGGCTCGGACGCGGCGACGGCACCATTGCCGAATGGGCGGATATCCGTGCTGAAGCTGCACGGGCGCACAACAACAAGACCGCCGAATACTTGCTCGGCCTGCCGCTTCTCGCCGACTACCTCGAAGAGGCGCTGTCGCAGTTCGACATGTCCTGCGCCGATTTCGAGCTCGGCCGCCTCTGAGCGGACTGACATCACCTGAACAACGAAAGAGCGGGCGCTGACAGCGCCCGCCCGATTTCGGTCCTGTTCAGTCCGGGGTCACGGCCGAGGCATATGGCCCCTTCTCGCCGTCATGCTCGGCAAACCGCACCTTGGTGCCTTCACCCAGTGTGCCCCAGCTCTCCGAGGTCAAGCTCTCGCGCCGGAAGAAGTATTCCCGGCCATCTGCGCCGAGGATGAAACCGAAGCCCTCGTCCGGGATGACGCGGGCGACAGTTCCCCGCATCGCGACCGGATGCTCCTTCACCCGATAGGAGGTCATCTTGCGGGCGACGTCCTCGAGCTGGCGCTGCGCCGCGTCAAAGCTGTCGCGGATCGCGACGAGAACGTCTTCGTGGGCGTGGTTCTCCTCCGACTCGCGACCGACGACGATCTCGCGGCCCGGAACCTTGATGTTGACCCGGACGTGATAAATCTTGCCCTTCTGGCTGTGCCTGTGCGGAGCCTCGATCACGACGCTGCAGTATGTGATGTGATCGTGAAAGCGCCCGAGGCGCTCGATCCTTTCATGCACGGCAGCTTCGACCGCTTCCGAATGGTCCATGCCTCGGAACGTGACGCGGGGTGTGACTTCCATAACTGTTCTCCAGACGCTGTCGCCGGGTACGATGGCGGCAGAGCCGCGACAGGCTGAGGTCACCCCGGCAGATGACCGGCCCCGATGGACGAACCCGTCATTCCGGGCCGCGTCCAGCCTCCCATTCATCCTGTTCTTCTTCGGCAAGAAGCACATCCAGGATTCTTGCTGCCGCGCTCTCGGGCGACAGATGTCGTTCGGGCGTCGTCTCGTCATCGCCCATCGACCATGCCATGGCCTGTTCGAGCGCTGCGATATCGCCGCCGCAGACGAGTATTTCGGTGATTTTCCAATCGGGGAGGTGGCCGCAAATGCGGCGAATGTCGTTACCGGTGAGCTGTGATTGTGACACCATGTCGGCATTCCTTTCTCGACCGCGTTGACTAGAATGGAAGCGCCGTTTGCGCATCGATGTGTTGATCAAGGTCAAGTCGACCAAGATCCCTGCTTGAGGACATTCTAAAATTAGCGCTTTGCGGGGCGGCAGTCCACATGGGAACCTGGACGGACGCGCCTCAGTGCTGCCAAAGGATCTCGCCGGCCTCTAGAGGCACGGAGAGGTCCGGATGGAAGGGCACGATCCGCGCCGTGAAGTCCGACACCGGTCGCTCGGCCGGAGCATGCGCCGAATAGAGGTTCCAGCCGCCCGAGGTCGCGGTCGGCGGCGCACGATCCATCACCGCCTTGAAGGCGGACTGCGTTCCTGCAGCATCGGCATAGAGTTCGACGCGAACACTCTCGGCGGCAAGATCATCGAGGTAGACCTCGGCGGAAAAGACATGCTCGCTCTCCGAAGACGTCGAACGGACTTCGCCGAAATGCACATGCGGCCAGCACCGGCGGAACTCGGTCTTCCACCGGCAGAGCGCATGCGCGAGGTCGCCGCGGTCCGCCGAGCGCGCGGCAAAGGCCCGTGCGCCGGGCAGATAAAAATCTTCCGCGTACTGCCGTACCGTCCGGTTGGCGGAAAACTGCGGAGTCAGCCGCGCCATACTTTCGCGGATACGATCAACCCAGCGCAGCGGGATGCCGGATGCGTCGCGTTCGTAGAATTCCGGAACAATGTCACGCTCGAGGTGCTCGTAGAGCTCCTCCGCCTCCCGCCGGTCGAGATCGGCAAAATCGTGATGCTCGACACCATCACCGATCGCCCAGCCGACCTCCGAAGTGAAGGCTTCCGCCCACCAGCCGTCGATTTCGGAGAGATTAAGGCCACCGTTGACGAGGATCTTCATCCCGCTCGTTCCGCTCGCCTCCCAAGGACGGCGGGGCGTGTTGATCCAGACGTCCACGCCCTGCACCAGCACCTGAGCCAGCTGCATGTCGTAGTCGCGCAGGAAGACGACCCTCGAGCGAACCTCCGCGCGTCTGGCGAAATCGGTCCATCGTTTGACGAGCGCCTGTCCGGCTGTATCCCGCGGATGCGCCTTTCCGGCAACGACGAGCTGTACCGGCCGGCGCGTATCGGTGAGGAGGCGCCGCAAGCGGTCCTCGTCATAGAGCAGCAGGTCGGGACGCTTGTAGGTCGCGAACCGTCGGGCGAAGCCGAGCGTCAGGGCGTCGGGATCGAAGATTGCGCGCGACTCCTCGATCTCGCTCGAGGGGGTACCATCCTCTGCTAGTTGACGGCAGCAACAGTCTCGCACCCTTTCGACGAGTTGTCCCCGGCCTGTGGCCCGCAGCTGCCAAATCCGCGCCGCAGGTACATCGCGTATCGCTGCCTCGTGCCCGGCGAGATCGCCGCGCCACCTGTCCTTGCCGGTCACCTCCGTCCAGAATGCGTCGGCCGCCGCCGAATCCCATGTCGGCACATGAATGCCGTTGGTCACGTGGCCGACCGGAACCTCACCTGCCGGCCAGCGGGGAAAGAGCGGCTGCAAAAGCGCCTTGCTCACCTCTTCATGGAGGGCGCTGACGGCATTGACGGCGCCGCTCGCCCGGACCGCGAGATAGGCCATGTTGAACGGCTCGGTGGTATCCCTCGGATTGCTTCGCCCGAGCGCCAGAAAGTCGTCGAGAGAGAGCCCGAGTTCCTTTTCGGCGTAGCGGCGGAAGAAGCGAGCGATCATCTCAGAAGGAAATCGGTCAACCCCTTCGGCAACCGCCGTATGTGTCGTGAAGAGGTTGCCGGCGCGTGTGGCAAGCAGCGCCTCCGCGAACGGAACCCCATGGTCCTGCATGAAGAAGCGCGCCCGTTCGAGAGCAGCGAAGGCGGCGTGCCCATCGTTCATGTGACATATCTCGGGATCGAGCCCGATTGCCCTCAGGAGCCGCCACCCGCCGATGCCGAGCAGCATCTCCTGTTTCAGACGCGTCTCGGGGCCTTCTCCGTAGAGCTCGCCGGTGACGCAGCGATAGGCGGGCGGATTGGCCGGATCGTTGAGGTCGAGAAGGAAAAGCCGCGTGCGCCCGACCTGCACTTCCCAGGTTCTGGCCCAGAGCCTGTAGCCGGGCAATTCCAGCTCCAGCCGCAGCCACTCGCCGCTCGGCTCGCGCAGCAGTCGCAGCGGCAGCTGCTCCGGTTCGTTGACGGGATAGAGCGCCTCCTGCCGTCCGTCCGGCGTGATCGACTGGCGGAAATAACCCCGCGCATAGAGAAGCCCAACCCCGACCACCGGCACGCCGAGGTCGCTCGCCGCCTTCAGCTGGTCGCCCGCGACATTCCCGAGCCCGCCGGAATAGATCGGCAGCGCCTCGTCGAGCATGAACTCGGCGCTGAAATAGGCGACCGTCCGCAATTCGTCGCCCGGATGGGCTTCCTGAAACCATCCGGGTGCCAGCCGCAACCGGCGCGATTCGGCAAGCTGTGCGGCCAGGTTTTCAGAGAACTCACGATCGGAGAGAAGCGCCCGAATTCTGTCGCGAGAGACGCTCCGCAGGATCGTCCACGGATTGCGCGACAGCGCCCACATTTCACCGTCGAGCGCCTGCCAGATGGCGTCCGTCGCATGATTCCACGACCACCGGATGTCGAGGGCGAGCTCCTGCAGCGCATCGAAGCCTTGATCGAATTCCGTCTGCGTCAGCACTCTTCCCTCCGCTTCAAGCGAGGTCGGTCGATTTCCGCGTCGTCGCGGCCGATCCGGTACCGGATTGTAGCAGCATTCGCGGATTCGGCTATCCCGTTGAAATCGAAGGCTCCCCATATGACATCCGATCGGCCTCCCTGCTTGCGGATTGACAATGCGCGGTATACTGCCTTAGCATTCGCCCATTCACCAGGGGGGTCCCGCCAAGGGGCTGAGATACTGCTGGGCGATCCCCGACAAGGGCAAGCAGCGCAGTGACCCGTTGAACCTGATCCAGTTCATACTGGCGTAGGGACGGTGCGAGCGCTGAGACGATTGCGGAATCCGTAAGAGGACCGCAAGGGGCGTATTTCTCATCATTCCGGCGTGGAACTGGGTCTCCAAATAGCAACTTGGAGCCTCAACCATGAACATTGCCGCAACCAGACCGACACTGCAGGTGACGACCGGTCCCCTGCCCGCATCTCGCAAGATCCACATCGACGGAGACCGTCACGGCGACGTTCGCGTGCCGATGCGTGAGGTCGCCCTGCATCCGACTTCAGGCGAGCCGCCGGTTGTCCTGTACGACTCCTCCGGTCCCTACACCGACCCCTCCGCGGCGATCGACATCAAGGCCGGCCTGCCGCGGCTGCGCGAACGCTGGATCGCCGCCCGCGGTGATGTCGAGACCTATGTCGGCCGGCACGTGCTGCCGGAAGACAACGGCTTTGCCTCCGGCGAACGGCTGGTGCCGGAATTTCCGGTCCGTAACACGCCCTCGCGTGCGAGCAACGGCAAGGCGGTGACGCAGCTCGCCTACGCGCGCGCCGGCATCGTCACGCCGGAGATGGAGTTCGTCGCCATCCGCGAAAATCTCGGCCGCAAGGCGGCGAAGGAGGCGCTCATCCGCGACGGCGAGAGCTTCGGCGCGCACATCCCCAATCACGTGACGCCGGAATTCGTCCGCCAGGAGATCGCCGCCGGCCGGGCGATCATTCCCGCCAACATCAACCACCCGGAAAGCGAGCCGATGATCATCGGCCGAAACTTCCTGGTGAAGATCAATGCCAACATCGGCAATTCCGCCGTCACCTCTTCAATGGAGGAAGAGGTCGAGAAGATGGTCTGGGCGATCCGCTGGGGCGCCGACACCGTCATGGACCTCTCGACCGGACGCAACATCCACAACATCCGCGAATGGATCGTCCGCAATTCGCCGGTGCCGATCGGCACCGTGCCGCTCTACCAGGCGCTTGAAAAGGTCGGCGGCATCGCCGAAGACCTGACCTGGGAGCTCTACCGCGACACGCTGATCGAGCAGGCGGAACAGGGCGTCGATTATTTCACCATCCATGCCGGCGTCCGGCTCCACTACATCCCGCTCACCGTCAACCGCGTCACCGGCATCGTCTCACGCGGCGGATCGATCATGGCGAAGTGGTGCCTGCATCACCATAAGGAGAGCTTCCTCTACGAGCACTTCGAGGAAATCTGCGACATCTGCCGCGCCTATGACGTCTCCTTCTCGCTCGGCGACGGCCTTCGGCCCGGCTCGATTGCGGATGCCAACGACGCCGCACAGTTTGCCGAACTGGAGACGCTGGGCGAGCTGACGCAGATCGCCTGGGCAAAGGATTGCCAGGTAATGATCGAAGGCCCCGGCCATGTTCCCATGCACAAGATCAAGGAGAACATGGACAAGCAGCTGAAAACCTGCGGCGAGGCGCCGTTCTACACGCTCGGGCCGCTGACCACCGACATCGCGCCTGGCTACGACCACATCACCTCCGGCATCGGTGCGGCGATGATCGGCTGGTTCGGCACTGCCATGCTCTGCTACGTGACGCCGAAGGAGCATCTGGGTCTGCCCGACCGCAACGACGTGAAGGTGGGCGTCATCACCTACAAGATCGCCGCCCACGCCGCCGACCTCGCCAAGGGCCATCCCGCCGCGCAGGTCCGCGACGATGCGCTGTCCCGCGCCCGCTTCGAGTTCCGCTGGGAGGACCAGTTCAACCTCTCCCTCGATCCAGATACCGCGCGCTCGATGCACGACGAGACGCTGCCGAAGGAGGCGCACAAGGTCGCCCATTTCTGCTCCATGTGCGGTCCGAAATTCTGCTCCATGCGCATCTCCCATGATCTGAGGGCAGAGGCGCAGAAGGAGGGGCTGGAAGCCATGGCGGCGAAATACCGTCAGGGCGGCGATCTCTATATGCCGGTCGCGAATACGGCAGAAAGCCAGCCGGGAGAGTGAGATGACGGTTCTGATCAAGGGGGCCGGCGTCGCCGGCCTCACCGCAGCCTTCGAACTTTCCCGCCGCGGCATCTCCGTCGAGGTGATGGATGCCGCCGAGACAGTGGGTACGGGCGCCTCCACCTATGCCGGCGGCATGCTCGCCCCCTACTGCGAACGCGAGGCGGCCGAGGAAGCGGTGCTGACCCTCGGCCTTTCCTCCGCCGACTGGTGGACCGAGGCCGTCCCCGGCGAAGTGTCCCGCAAGGGGACGCTGGTCATCGCCGCCGGCCGCGACAGTGTCGAACTCGACCGCTTCGCCTCCCGCACGCGGGGATACGAATGGGTCGGCAGCAATGCGATCGGCGAACTCGAACCGGATCTCGCCGGGCGCTTTGATCGCGCGCTCTTCTTCCCCGAAGAAGCCCATCTCGACCCGCGCAAGGCGATGACCGGGCTCTACGAGGCGCTGGTCGAAAAGGGCGTGCGCTTCCACCTCGGCAGCACCGAAGCGCCGACGGAAACGGCCTACTCTGCGGTCGTCGAATGCACCGGCGCGGCGGCGATCGGCTCGACGCCGGGATTGCGTGGCGTACGCGGCGAGATGCTCTTCCTCGAAACCGCGGAAATCACTCTCTCGCGGCCGGTCCGCCTGCTCCATCCGCGTCACCCGCTCTACATCGTACCGCGCGAGGATCATCGCTTCATGGTCGGGGCGACGATGATCGAGACGGATGACGACGGCCCGATCACGGCACGTTCGGTGATGGAGTTCCTCAACGCTGCCTATGCCGTGCATCCCGCCTTCGGCGAGGCGCGCCTCGTCGAGACCGGTGTCGGCGTCCGCCCGGCCTTCGCCGACAATCTGCCGCGGGTCCTCGATCAGGAGGACGGTTTTTCGATCGCCGGCATGCACCGCCACGGTTTCCTGCTCGCTCCCGCGATGGCGCAGCAGCTGGCGGACAGGATCTGCGCCGGCGGACATGATCCGCTCTACGCACAGGGAGCACTGCAATGACCTATATCGTGAACGGCGAAACCATCGAAAGCGCCGCCGCGACGCTTGCCGACCTCCTCACCGTCCTCGAATACGAGGGCGAATGGCTGGCGACCGCCGTCAACGGCGAGCTCGTCCACCGCGAGGATCGCCCCGCCTGCCCGCTTTCCGACGGCGACCGGATCGAGGTCCTCTCGCCGATGCAGGGAGGCTGACATGCTGGAACTCTACGGAACGCAAGTCACCTCCCGCCTCCTCCTCGGCACCGCGCGCTATCCTTCTCCGGCGACCCTCGCGGAAGCCGCGCGCCGCTCCGGCACTGAGATCGTCACGGTTTCGCTCAGGCGCGAAACGGCCGGCGGCAGGACGGGCGGCGCCTTCTTCGAACTCATTCGCGATCTCGGCGTCCGGGTGCTACCCAACACCGCCGGCTGCCACAGCGTCTCGGAAGCCGTTCTGACGGCGAAGATGGCGCGTGATCTCTTCGGCACCAACTGGATCAAGCTCGAACTGATCGGCCACCACGATACCCTGCAGCCAGACCTCTTCCAGCTGGTCGAGGCGGCCCGTATCCTCTCCGCGGACGGCTTCGAGATCTTCCCGTATACAACCGACGATCTGGTGGCAGGTGAACGGCTGCTTGCCGCCGGCTGCAAGGTCCTGATGCCGTGGTGCGCACCGATCGGCACCGTCGCCGGTCCGCAGAACGTCTCCGGGCTCCGTGCGATGCGGGCGGAATTTCCCGATATCCCGCTCATCGTCGATGCCGGAATCGGCCGTCCGTCCCATGCCGCAGCGGTGATGGAACTCGGTTTCGACGCCGTCCTCCTCAACACCGCGGTCGCCGGCGCCGGCGACCCCCCGACGATGGCCGAGGCCTTCGCGGAAGCGATTATCGCCGGCCGCAAGGCCCATCGCGCCGGGCTTCTTCCACCGCGCGACATGGCCGTTCCTTCTACACCTGTCATCGGCAAGGGAGTTTTCGCATGAAGCTCGATCCGTTCTACCTGATCGTCGACAGCGCCGCGTGGATCGAACGCCTCGTGCCGCTCGGGGTCAAGCTCGTGCAGCTGCGCATCAAGGACATGCCGGAGGCAGCGCTCCGCGAAGAAATCCGCCGTGCCCGCACCCTCTGCGCGGGGGCGGGTTGCCAGCTGATCGTCAACGACTACTGGCGGATCGCCATCGATGAAGGATGCGATTTCGTGCACCTCGGACAGGAAGACCTCGCCGACGCCGACGTGAAGGCGATCCGCGCTGCCGGCATAAAGCTCGGCATCAGCACCCATGACGAGGCAGAACTCGACACGGCGCTTGCGGTGCAACCGGACTATGTGGCGCTCGGGCCCGTCTATCCGACGATCCTGAAGCAGATGAAGTGGGCGCCGCAAGGCCTCGACCGTCTTTCGGCCTGGCGGCAAGAGATCGGGCCGCTACCGCTGGTGGCAATCGGCGGCCTCACGGTCGAGCGGCTCGAAGGTGTTTTCGCCCACGGGGCCGACAGCGCCGCCGTCGTCACGGACATCACCCGCAACCCGGACCCCGAGGCCCGGACGCGGGCGTGGATTGCCGCGACCGAGCGCTGGCGCGGGAGAGACTGACGCCAGGGCCGAACTACAGTCCGAACGGATAGGTCTCCGGCACGCCTTCGTGCTCCGAATGAACCGTCAGCGGATGCACGGCCCGCGTCTCGTCGAACCAGACATAGGCGTCGAACTGGCTCGATAGGGAGGCTTCGACGTAGTGGCTGCGGCGCTCGGTTTCCGGCCGGTAGATCACCCCGATCAGCCTTTCGAGCATCGGCGTCCCGAGCAGATCCCGCAGCTCCCGGCGCTCGTCAAAATCGACAAGGGCGGGCGACAGGCCGGCGTCATGGAAGAGCCGTTCGTAACTCTCCTCCAGCGCCGGACGCACGGTCTTGATCTCCATGTCGCCGTCCCAGTCGCTCGCCGCCGCGACCGTTCCGGAATGCGTGCCGAAGCCGATCAGCGCCGCCGCCTCGCCGAACCGCCGCCGGCAGAGTTCACCGAGGCTGAGTTCGCCATGGGCGCCGCCGAGTTCGGTATGTCGCGCGTCGCCGACGTGGGAATTGTGCGCCCACACCACTGCCTTGGCATCCGGACCATGGGCGTCGAGCAGCCGTTCGAGCGTGTCGAACATCTGCGTGTCGCGGAGGTTCCAGGCTTCTGCGCCACCATAGAACATGATGCGGTAATAGCGTTCGGCCGCCGCCACGAGGCGGGCGTTCTGGGCGGCGTCGAGAAAGCCCTCACGGTCGTGCGGCTCGTATTCGAGCTGTTTTTCCAGCAGGCTGCGGCACTGCTCGACCACGCTCTCCTCGCATTTGCGATAGGCATCCGTCAGCACCGCCCGTCCGTAAGTCGAGGGATCGTGCTGCCACGGCGTGAGGCAGCCGTAATGCTCGCGGGCGGTTGCCGCCGCCGCCGGGTCGACGCTTTCCAGATAGGTGAGCACCGAGGCGATCGAGGCGGTCAGGTTGTACATGTCGAGACCGTAGAAACGGCAGCATTCCGTGCGCGGGCGCCCGCTGTTGTGGCGCCGCATCCAGGCGAAGAATTCCGCCATCTCGGCATTGCGCCACATCCAGACCGGGAAGCGCTCGAAAGGCGTCGGCTGGTCCGGACGCGGCGGAAGGCCGCGAGTCTGCCGGTCGACCATGGCCGCATCCGGCCAGTCGGCCTCCACCGCAACGATGGTAAAGCCATGCTTCTCCACCAGATGGCGGGTGATCGCACCTCGCGCGCGATAGAATTCGGAAGTGCCGTGGGTCGCCTCGCCGAGCAGCACCACCCGCTTGCCGGCGAACCGGTCGAAGTCTGCCGCAAACCCCGTCTCGCCGGGCTCCGGCAGCGACTCGGCCGCCGCGCGGATCGCGGACACGAGTGATTGCCGGCGAGGATCGGCGCCGGACAACCGATTCCTTGTTTGGCTGTGTTCCGTCATTCGTGCGACCTCCGTTCTATCGCTGAACGATACGGACCTAACGTCGCGGACGACCGTAAAGCTCCCGCAGCTCGTTCTTGGCCGCCTCCAGCACCGCTTTCCTCTCCGCGGGCAGGTTTTTCCCCGCCCGGTTCAGATAAAACGTCAGCATCGACATCGCCGACCGGAAGGGGCTGCTCTTGCGCCGCGAGGACGTCTCGGCGGAAGCCTTCAGCGATTTCGCCACCGCCTTCGGATCGTCCTTGACGAACACGTCCTCCTCCAGATCGAGAGCGTTGCTGTGCTCCGTGACCTCCCGGGACCACCGCTCGTGCTTCCGCTTGTCGCCGGCCATGGCCTGCCCTCCGCGGTTCGTCGTCGCGCCTCCGGCCGAAGTCTATCATGGATCGCGCGGACAGTCCGCCCGGCAGGCCGGTCCGCGAAAATGCGAAAAGCCGCCGGGTATGCCGGCGGCTCGAAGATCGAAAGACGGTGGGCGCAACCGGTTATGCCGCATAGGCACTCCGTTCGGAGCGGGCGTTTCCTTCCGGCAGCCGGAACTGGCTGACGAGATGCATGAGCACGTCCGCCTCGTCGGCGAGCTGGCGGGTCGCGGCATTGGTTTCCTCGACCATTGCGGCGTTGCGCTGGGTCATCTGGTCCATGGCGTTGACGGAAGAATTGACCTCCCCGAGTGCGTTCGACTGGTCGCGGCTTGCCATCGCGATCATCGCGACGCGCTCGGACACGGTGATGATGTTCGTCGAGATTTCGGCGAGCACCGCGCCCGTCTGCTGCACCAGCTTGGCGCCGGAGGAAACCTCGGTGCTCGACTTGTGGATCAAGTCCTTGATCTGCTGGGCCGCACCCGCCGAGCGCTGGGCGAGTTCACGCACTTCCTGCGCAACCACTGCGAAGCCCTTGCCCGCCTCCCCGGCTCTCGCCGCCTCGATGCCGGCATTGAGCGCAAGCAGGTTGGTCTGGAAGGCGATCTCGTCGATGACGTCGATAATCTGCACGATCTGGCCCGACGCGTCCTCGATCCGGCCCATCGCGGCGATCGCGTTTCCGACGACGACCGAGGAGGTGTCGGCGCGGCTCTTGGTATCGGCGACGATCACGTTGGCTTCCTCGGCCTGTTCGGCGGAAGATTTGACAGTGACGGTGATCTCCTCGACGGCCGCGGCTGTCTCCTCGAGCGAAGCCGCCTGCTGTTCCGTGCGCTTGGCGAGGTTGTCGGCGGCGGAACTCATCTCCGCGGCGTTGCGCTGGATCATGTAAGTGTTCGAGCGCACCTGCGTCATCGTTTCCTGCAGGCGCTGCAGCGACTGGTTGAAGTCGTTGCGAAGCTGCTCCAGGCGGCCGTTGAAGGGCGTGTCGATGGTCTCGGAGATGTCGCCCTGTGCAAGGCGGCCGAGGCCCGCAGCGAGCGCCGTGACGGCGAACTCGATCTGGCGGTCGGTCTCCTGCTTTTCGAGGTCGTTGCGACGGCGCTCTTCCTCCGCCTCGGCGCGTTCGGCCTCGCTGCGGTGTTCGATCTCCATCTTCGAGAGCGCGTTCTGCTTGAAGACGCCGAGCGCACGCGCCATCTCGCCGATCTCGTCGACGCGGCTTTCGCCGGTGATCTTAGTGTCGAGCACGCCGTCGGCGAGCCGGCGCATCGCTGCGGTGATCTGACCGATCGGCCCCTTGAAGGTTAGGACGAGGCCGATACCGGCGAAGACCGAGATGATAATGCCGAGGACGGTCGCGCTGATCGAGATCGAATTGGCCTCGCGGCGGTCATTGCCCGCGCTCTGCTTCTGCACTTCAGCAAACGACGTCAGCTGTCCCCAGATGACACCGAGATCGCCCGCGGCTTCATCGAAGCGGGCTTTGCGTTCCTCGCTGACCTTCACGAGATCGGCACTCGCCTTCTCCATGGTATCGACCGCCGGCACGAGATCCTTCTCGAGTGCGGCGTAGAAGGGCAGATCCGACGCAGTCTCCTTGAGCTTGCCCATGTCCTTGCGCATGGAGGCGAATTCCTGCTCCAGGCGCTTGCGGTTCTCTTCCGTCGGCGCGAGCAGGAAGCGGGCCATCATGATCTGGATCGAGTAGCCGGACGTCATCAGCTGCCGGCCGTCGTTGAGCACGGCCGTCGCCTTTTCGAGCGGCGCGTCGAGTTCACCGAACTTGATGGTCGCGTCCTTCATCTTCTGCTGCGCGGCAAGTCCGAGATAGGCGTTGAGCTGGGTGAAATTGCGGACCTTGCCCGCCATGTCAGTCACCGCGGCTTCCGACTTGTCGTTTGCTGCCACCGCCGCTTCGAGATCGCCGATGAGCTTCTCAATGGTCTTTGCGGCGGACTTGTTGGCATCAGGCAGGGACATGGCGAGGACACGCAACCGCTTCTTCATCTCCGGCAGGGCATCGGCGACCACCTTGAACTTTTCGTCGGGGGTTGCCGCCTTGCCGAAGGCACGACCGGTATCGACGAGGAAGCTTCCCATGCCACGGATGTGTTCGGCGTCGCGCAGCATGTTCTTGGCGGCGGTGTCGTCGTCCTGGACGGCGCGCTGGACCTTCTTCAGCGATTCAGTGATATCGACCTGCGAATTGACGACGGTGCTGACACCCTTCTGGATCGTCTTGACGAGACCCGCTTCCGTTTCGTGCAAGGACCAGAGGTCGTCGATGCGGGTCACGACCTTGTCGACGAGACCCGATGCGCTTTCAAGTTCTGCGCGCCCATCAGCACCCTCGCCGAGCTGGGCAAGCGTCGTCTTGAGCACGTCCTGCTGTTCCTTGAGCCGGCCCTTGACGTCGTCACGGCCCTGCTCGGTGGTGTGCGCCAGGAATTCGTTCATGGTGGCCGAGACGTCGCGGAAGCCGCTCAAGGACTGGAGCACGCTGTTCGATATCTCGATTCGGCCCTGCAGCAGGCCCGAGGCCCAAAGCCCCGTGAAACCGACGGCAGAGATGCTGATGACAAAGGGCAGGATGAAGATCAGCACCTTCGTCTGGATATTGAAACGTGACAGAACTCGATCAATGAACACTTGCAAACCTCCTCCGGAGTCCCCGTCCGGCAAATATCGTCACATGCGGCACCGGCAATGCTGCACGGATAACTGGTGGAGACTAGGCGAAAGTTCACTAACAGCGACTTAAGACAAAGGGACTTCTTCCCGCTTCGGCACATCGTATTTGCGACAGCCGCAAATACGTGAATTACCTTCAATGCTCGGGATGTGCCTTGCCGGCCCGCTTCAGCCAGCCCGAGAGTTCGGCCTCCGCCCGTTCCAGCGCCGCATGGTTGAGAAGTTTGCGCAGGAAGGCGACCGTGACCGCCCTGGCCCGGAGGTTGAACCAGGCCTCGCCATGCGTTTCGACGGATGGCTGGTAGACGCCGAGCTTCTCATAGAGGCTCTGCAAACGGTTCTGCACGCTTCTGAGCGAAAGATGCCGCCTTGCGGCGATCGCCCTGTCGGTAAGGCCGAGCGCGATATCGACGAGGACTTCGTACTCGGAATCCGTGAAGCCGCGCGCGGTGCCGAGACTACGCTGCTGCAGACCACGGATTTCGCGGTCGATCATGCACTGGCTCTCGACGAAGATCGCCCGCAGCGCAAGGCGCAGCCGCTCGTCGGAAGCCGATTTCAGGATGTAGCCATAAGCCGCCCCGTCGGGCACGATACGGGCGATCCCCCGCACGTTCGCCTCGTCGGCGTAGTTCGACCAGAAGAGGATGCTGGTGTCCGGCCGCTCGTGCCAGATCGTCCGTGCCGCCTCGATACCGTTTCGCGGGCTCATCTGCAGGTCCATGACGATCCGGTCGAACCGGTGCTCACGTGCAAGCTTCTCGGCCGCAACGCCGTCCTCGGCCTCCATGATGAGGTCGCATTCGGGCAACGCCGCGCGAACCGTCTCGTTCAGATAGCTGCGGTGCAGGGGATCATCCTCGACGATCAGTACCTTCATGTCCTCTCCCCTTCTCCGGGCGCGGCTAACCTCACCCGCACATAAGAGCCGTTGGCGTCGCTCCCGCAGGAGAATTGCGCAGCAATCAGGCGCGCGCGCGTGCGCATGTTCTCGATGCCGCTGCCGCGGGCGCCCGACTTTTGCTTCATGCCGACGCCGTTGTCGCGGATTTCGAGGACGAGATGGTGTGCATCCTTCGTGAGATGTACGTCCAGCCGGTCACCGTCGGAGTGACGGATCGCGTTGTTGATCGCTTCCTGCGCAATGCGGAAGATCGCGAGCGACACCGTCTGTGGCAGGCGGTTGCAGGCCCCGTCAGTGTCATCGACCAGGTGCCAGTCGAACGTCATGCCGCTATCGCGGACCGATCGCTCGATCTGGGTCTCGATCGCCTCGACGAGACCGAAGAGCTGCAGCACCGAGGGGCGCGCCTGCTCGATGATTTGGCGCAGGTCGTGCATGGATTCCTGCAGGCTGCGCGTCAGCGGCTCCAGCATCTCTCCAGGCAGATTCGACATCAGGCTCAGTTTTTCGAGGCGGCGCGACAGCCGCGTCATGTCGGCGAGCGTCTGGTCGTGCAGTTCCATGCCGATACGCTGCCGCTCGGCGTCAAGCGCTTCCGTCAGCCGGCGTGCTCCCTGTCGTAGCGCCTCCTCGCGAACCCGCGTCTCCGCTTCCACGATCGCCGAACGTTTCGCCTCCTCGACCGCGCGTAGGGCATAGAAATAAGGGGCGATGAGGTCGGCGATGGAGCAGGCCCGGTCGAGATGGCGCGGCGTGTAAAACCCGGGCGTGAGGCTCGAGAACGAGAGCGCACCGATGGTCTCGCCGTGCACCTTCAGCGCGGCGTGCAGGCGGCTCCGGAGCTTGTTTTCGAGGATCGGGGTCGAAAACGCTCCCTCGAAATGAAAGATGGGGTCGATGCTGGCGTCTGCAGTGATGAGCCGATCGACTTCGCCGACGAGCAGGCTTCTGAGCGGGCTCTGCTGGATGCTGGCCGGAGGCCGCTTGCTCCAGTCGGTTGCGAGCCCGCTCTCATAGGCCGTGTGGAACGTGCTGCCGGGCGTGATGATGCAGACGTCCATGTGGTCGTGCGGAACAATCGACTTGATTTCCTTGGCGACTGCATCTATCGCCGACTGGAAGTCGAGCTGACCGGCCAGAAGCCGGGCAATGCGCATGTACTGCGCGAAAAGTTCCGCTGATAGCTCGTCCGGCATTATTTCCTCCCGCCGGCATCCGATCGGAACCGGCCTGCCGCAAGGCATTTAGCATAGCGCAATTGCCGGCGGCGATGTCTTGCGGTTTCCCGCAAACGATCTGCGGGTTTCCGCAACGGCTTTGCTTCTAACCGTCTATACAGCTTTCAGCATTTCCTGCATCCTCATTTTGTCGAGGCCGGTCCTCGGCGTGAGATAAGCCCACGAGATAGCCGTAGAGGAGCGGTCTCGGGGATAGCCGCCAAAGGGCGTTTAGGGAGAGAAAAAGATGAATTTCAGGTCGATGCTGATGGCGTCCGTCGCCGTCCTTTGTGCAGCCGTGCCGATGACCGCGCAGGCGGATACGTCGTCGAAAAAAATCGCCTTGTCGAACAACTATGCGGGCAACTCCTGGCGCCAGGCGATGCTGACGAGCTGGGATAAGGTCACCAAGGAAGCGGTGAAGGCCGGCGTCGTGGCCGCAGCCGATCCGTTCACGACGGCTGAAAACCAGGCGACCGAACAGGCCGCCCAGATCCAGAACATGATCCTGCAGGGTTACGACGCGATCGTTCTGAACGCTGCGTCGCCGACCGCCCTCAACGGCGCCGTCAAGGAAGCCTGCGATGCCGGTATCACCGTCGTATCGTTCGACGGCATCGTCACCGAGCCCTGCGCATGGCGCATCGCCGTCGACTTCAAGGAGATGGGCCGCAGCCAGGTCGAATATCTGTCCAAGAAGCTCCCCGATGGCGGTAACCTGCTCGAAATCCGTGGCCTCGCCGGCGTCTTCGTCGACGACGAAATCTCGGCCGGCATCCATGCGGGCGTAGAACAGTATCCGCAGTTCAAGATCGTCGGCTCCGTCCACGGCGACTGGGCCCAGGACGTCGCACAGCGTGCCGTCGCCGGCGTTCTGCCGAGCCTGCCGGAAATCGCCGCTG
Organism: Ciceribacter thiooxidans; assembly: GCF_014126615.1. Classification (NCBI taxonomy): domain Bacteria; kingdom Pseudomonadati; phylum Pseudomonadota; class Alphaproteobacteria; order Hyphomicrobiales; family Rhizobiaceae; genus Ciceribacter; species Ciceribacter thiooxidans. The sequence goes on along the minus strand of NZ_CP059896.1, from coordinate 401,653 downwards.
TCGTAACCCAGGGTGGTGACGGCTACGGTGCAGCCCAGGCCTTCGAAGCCGCCAAGCGTCCGACGCCCGTGATCGTCATGGGCAACCGCGAGGACGAGTTGCAGTGGTGGAAGAAGCAGAAGGACGCAAACGGCTACGAAACCATGTCCGTCTCTATCGCTCCTGGCGTTTCGACACTCGCCTTCTGGGTCGCACAGCAGATCCTCGACGGCAAGGAAGTGAAGAAGGACCTCGTCGTGCCGTTCCTGCGCATCGACCAGGACACGCTTGAGAAGAACCTCGAAACGACCCAGAAGGGCGGCGTTGCAAACGTCGAGTACACGCTCGAGGATGCACAGGCCGTGATCGCAGCCGCCAAGTAAGGCCGGCTTCACGACCTGAGCCCGTGCGCTCCCGACGTCTGCCCCTCGACGTCGACGGAGCGCCGGGCCTTCTTCTATCTGTTTCAAGGACGGTGCGCGTAGACATGCCCGGAACCAATACGGTTGTTTCAGTTCAAGGCGTCAGGATCGAGTTCGGCGCGGTGAAGGCGCTGAACGGCGTCGATCTCGAGGTCGGAGCCGGAGAAGCCATCGGTCTGGTCGGCCATAACGGTGCCGGCAAGTCGACCATCGTCAACGTCATCAACGGTGTCCTGACGCCGCACCAGGGCTCGATCTCCTACGCCGGAGAGGCGGCCAGCGGGATTTCCGCGGCTCGCGCCGCCGGCGTGCGCTGCGTCTTCCAGGAGCTGTCGCTCTGCCCGAACCTGACGGTCGCGGAAAACACGCGCCTGATGCACGCCGGCCTTCAGGGCTTCGGCTGGCGCACGAAGGCCAGCGGGCTGGTTCGCAAGAAGCTCGACGAGATCTTTCCCGGCAACCGCATCGAGGCCTCCTCCCAAGTGGGAGATCTCTCGATCGCCGAACGCCAGATGGTGGAGATCGCCATCAATTTCCTGACGGTCACCGAAAGGCCGAAGCTGGTAATCCTCGACGAGCCGACTTCGTCACTCGATGCCGGCCTGGCGGAGCAATTGCTCGCCTATGTCCGCCGCTTCGTCTCCGAGGGCGGATCCGTCCTCTTCATTTCGCATATTCTCGGTGAAATCCTCTCGACCGCCGACCGCATCGTGGTGATGAAGGATGGCAAGGTCGTAGCGTCACGCCCGGCCGACGGTTTCTCGGTGCGCAGCCTCGTCGAAACCATGGGAAGCGTGGTCAAGGAACGCAGCAAGGCCGAAGGCCGCAGCAACGCCAGCTCCGCGCCGGTCGTTCTCGACCTGCCGGCACGTCGCGGCAGCACCATCGACTTCCGCGCACGCAGGGGCGAGATCATCGGCCTTGCCGGCCTCGCCGGCCACGGCCAGACGGAGACCCTGCTCGATCTCTTTGGCCGCAACTGCAGCAATTGGCTCCCGACACGGAAGGCCTCCGTCGCCTTCGTCGCCGGCGACCGTTCGCTGAATGGTACGTTCCCGCTCTGGAGTATCCTTCGCAATCTCACCATCGGCCATCTGAGGGCATTGGCAAGCCTGGGCACCGTCGACACCGGGCGCGAAGACGCCGTCGGGGCCGACTGGAAGGAACGCATCGCCATCAAGACGCCGGATCTCGCCAACCCGATCCTGTCGCTCTCCGGCGGCAACCAGCAGAAGGTGCTTTTCGCCCGCGCTCTCTCGGGCGACGCAGAAACCGTCTTGATGGACGATCCGATGCGCGGCGTCGACATCGGCACGAAACAGGAAGTCTACAGCATCCTGCGCAGCGAAGCCGCCGCTGGCCGGACATTCATTTGGTATTCCACAGAGATGGACGAAATCTGCCTTTGCGACCGCGTCTACGTTTTCCGTGACGGCGCCATCGTCGCCGAACTCATGGGCGACGAGATATCCGAGGACCACGTGCTGGCCGCCTCCTTCTCCGGAGAAGCCGCATGAAGGGCCCCTCCGCAAACACCCTCCGCCTGTTGATCCCGGCGGTTTCCCTCGTCGTGCTGCTTGCCGCGGTCTTCTACCTGCAGCCACGAGCGATGAGCTATACCGGCCTCAATCTGCTGTTCAACCTGGCAGTACCGATAGCGCTCGCGACGATCGCCCAGATGATCATCATCGCGGTCAACGATCTCGACCTTTCGATGGGCACGTTCGTCAGCTTCGCCGCCTGCGTCACCGCCGCATACATGCCTGACGCGCCCCTCATCGCCGTCGCAATGCTCGCCGGTGCCGTCGCGGTCTACGCGCTCCTCGGCTTCGTCATCACGCTGCGGGATCTTCCCTCGATCGTCGTCACGCTCGGCATGAGCTTCGTCTGGAGCGGCCTTGCCGTTCTCATACTGCCCGCCCCCGGTGGTCAGGCACCGGTATGGCTGCGGACCGTAATGACCGCGAAGCCGCCGCTCGTTCCGATGGCGATCGTCGCCAGCGTCGTGATCGCGGCACTCGCCCATTTCATCGTGGCGCGCACCACGTTCGGCGTGCTGATCCGCGGCATCGGCGGCAACAGCCGTTCGGTGGCGCGTGCCGGCTGGTCGGTGCTCGGAATGAAGGCCGCCGCCTATGCGCTGGCCGGCGTCTTCGCCGTCCTTTCCGGGATGGCGCTGGTCGGGCTCACCACCTCGGCCGATGCGAACATCGCGCTGCGCTACACGCTGCTTTCGATCGCCGGCGTCATTCTCGGCGGCGGCGAGTTCGTCGGCGGACGCGTCTCCGCCGTCGGCGCGGTCGTCGGGGCCCTGACACTCACCCTCGCCGGCTCTTTCCTGTCGTTCCTGCGCATATCGCCCGACTGGCAGATCGGCGCCCAGGGCGCGATCCTGATCGTCGTGCTGGCCCTGCGTCTTCTCTTCAACCGCAGCCAACAGAAGGGCAAGGCACAATGAACCGCGCCTCGATGCTCCTGTCGAAACCCTGGATCTGGTCCTTCGCCGCGGCGATGGCCACCTGGATCGTAACCCTGCTGTTCACCGGCGGCGCAAGCTTCGTCGGCCTTTCCCAGGCGACGCTGACCTTTGCTGCTTTCTCCGTCATTGTCGGCCTCGGCCAGATGCTGGTCATCACCCTCGGCCCCGGCAATGTCGATCTCTCCGTTCCCGCAACGATCACGCTCTCCGGCACCGTCGCGCTGAAGCTGATGGACGGCCAGGAAGCGATGATCCTGCCGGGCCTCCTGATTGCGGTGGCGATCGGGATTGTGATCGGCATTCTGAACTACGGGCTCATCAAGCTGCTGCGCATTCCTCCGATCATCGCCACGCTTTCGATGAGCTTCATCGTGCAGTCGGCGGCAATCTGGTACAATCGCGGCCTGCGCATCAAGCCGCCCGAGACGCTGGCATCCTTCGCAACCGCGACCACCTTCGGCATCCCGAACGTCGCGCTCGTCGCCCTCGTTCTGTCGATTGCCGTCTGGTGGGCGCTCGAAAAAGCGATCTACGGCCGCTGGATTTCGGCGATCGGCCAGAGCCCCTTTGCCGCCCGCATGGCCGGCATTCCGGTCGACGGCACCCGCTTCGCCACCTATGTGCTCTGCGCCGTGCTGGCGTCCGTCTGCGGCTACCTGCTAGCAAGTTTTTCCGGCGGCGCAGCACTCAACATGGGTGCCGAATATCTCCTGATGTCGATCGCCGTCGTCGTCATTGGCGGCTCGGCGGTGGCCGGTGGCAATTCGAACGTCCCGGGCATCTGGGGTGCCTCGCTCTTCATGTTCCTGGTCGTTTCGATGCTCAATACCTATGGCTTCGGGGCCGGCATCCGCCTGATCCTGACCGGCCTCATCATCATTGCCGTGATCCTGGCGGCCAGCCGGCCGGCCGGACGGGCGCGATGAACACCCATGACTTTTCAAAAACGAGGCATACCTGCAAGACGATGGTGAAGATGGTCGATCGCGTCTATGAAATCCACGACCCGCGCTTCCGCAATCTCATCGTACAGAGTGCGGAACTCGAGGAACTCTACACCGGCTGCCGCTGGGCCGAAGGCCCCGTCTGGTTCGCCGACATGAACTGCCTGCTGTTCAGTGACATCCCGAACCAGCGGATGCTCCGCTATATCCCGGGCGAAGGCGTGTCGATCTACCGGGAGCCGTCGAACTTCGTAAACGGCAACACCCGCGACCGGCAGGGCCGCCTCGTCTCGTGCGAACACGCCGGCCGGCGGGTGATCCGCACCGAGGTCGACGGCAGCATCACCGTGCTCGCCGACCGTTTCGAGGGCAGGCGACTCAATTCCCCCAACGACGTCGTCGTCAGGTCCGACGGCAGCGTCTGGTTCACCGATCCAACCTACGGCATCCTCTCCGATTACGAGGGCTACCGCGCGGAGCCCGAGCAGCCGAGCCGCAACGTCTACCGCCTCGATCCGGAGAGCGGCATGCTTACGATGGTCGCCGACGATTTCGGCCAGCCGAACGGCCTTGCCTTTTCCCCTGATGAGAAGCTGCTCTACGTCGCGGATTCCGCGGCGAGCCATGACGAAACGGCACCGCGTCACATCCGCGTCTTCGACGTGGTCGACGGCATGCGGCTCGAAAACGGTCGCGTTTTCTGCACGCTCGACTGCGGTCTGCCAGACGGCTTCCGGCTCGATCTCGCCGGCAATCTCTGGACCAGCGCCGGCGACGGCGTCCACTGCTTCGCCCCCGACGGCACCCTGCTCGGAAAAATCCTGGTGCCGCAGACGGTCGCCAACCTCACCTTCGGTGGCTCCCGCCGCAACCGGCTGTTCATAACGGCCACGAAATCGCTCTACGCCGTCTATCTCACGACGACGGGCGCGCAGTATCCGTAGTCAGCCCCCGGCCGCAGCGCGCTGGCGGTAATAGTCGGCGAGCACTGGAATTTCGCCCGAAAGCCTGTCGGCGAGCCCGCGGCAGGTGTCGATGTCGCCTGCATAGAAGGCGGCGACGAAGGTGCGGTGCAGGCCCGCAGCGTCGTCCGCAACGCCGCCGAAGACGGTGGAGACCGCCGTTCCGACGGTCCTCCCCTTCACCGTGACACGGTCGAGTTCGAAAAGCGGGAACTCGTTGGCAACGAGCGTCGCCGTATTCTCCCCGATCAGCAACGGAACGCCGAACAGTTTCGAGGCGCCCTCCAGCCGCGAGGCGAGGTTCACGGCATCGCCGAGCGCCGAATAGTCGAAGCGCCGGGTGGACCCCATGTTGCCGACGACGCACTCGCCGGTGTTGACGCCGATACCGATCCGCAAGGGCGTGAACGGTTCGTCCCTCGCCTCCGCCTCCGCATGCAGTTCGTCGTTCAGGCGGTCGATTGCCTCCAGCATGCCGAGTGCCGCCGAGACGGCGTGCTGCGCGTGGAGGGCATCGTCGAGCGGCGCATTCCAGAACGCCATGATGCAGTCACCGATATACTTGTCGATGGTGCCGCCATGGGCGAGCACGACCTCCGAGAGCGGCGTGAGCAACCGGTTGATGAGCTGGGTCAGCTGCTCTGGATCGTCCTTCATGCCTTCGGCGATCGTGGTGAAGCCGCGAACATCGCAGAAGAGGATCGAAAGGACGCGCTTCTCGCCGCCGAGTTTCAGGTGCGAGGGGTCCTGCGCCAGACGTTCGACGAGGTCCGGCGAGAGATATTGTCCGAAGGCCCGCGTGATCTCCCGGCGGCTGCGTCGCTCGGCGGCATAGTCGAAGGTCGACTGGCCTGCGGCGATCAGGATGAAGGCGAGTGACGGCGCGATCGGCGAGATGAAAACCCGCCCGTAATGCAAAACGAGATAGCTGCCCGCCACCATGGCTATGACGACGGCGAGACCGCCGATGGCCGTCGGCCAGCCGGTCCCGCGCCAGGTGAGAACGACGGCAGAGGCCACCGCGCAGAAAAGAAACAGAAGACCGGCTTCCGGCGACGCCGCGGCGATGCCGAAACCCTTGCGCAGGTTGTCGAAGATCGCCGCATGGATTTCCGCCCCGGCCACCAGGCTTCCGGTATACATCGTGTAGGGGGTTGAAAACGCGTCCGCGCCACCGCCCGCCACAGTCGGAGCGTTCTGTAGGCTGAGGCCGACGATCACCACGCGATTGCGGAAGGTGTCCGGGGGCAGGAAGTGTTCCGGATCGAGAGCCTGGTAATAGGAAACCGTCGGATAGGTTCGCGGACCACCGAAGGTCTGCATGAGCGTGCCGTGCGCCGGCGGCTCGACCGTCAGGCCCGCGGCCCGGGCGACCTCGCCGGCAAAGCTGTCGGAGATGTCGGGCAGGCTGCGCACGACACCGTCGCCGCTGAGGCTGATCGAAGCGATGCCCGGCCGCGCACCGGTCCTGAGGAAGCGGTCGAGCGGCAGCGTGCGCACGAACTGATCGGCCACGGCCGTCGAGATCAGCGTCTCGTCACCCGCCAGCACGACATCGGGTCCCAGCGCATCGGCAAAGGCCCTGTCTTCCTCCTCCGTCGTCGGTTCGGCGAAAATGATGTCGAGGCCAACGGCCTTCGCACCGGCGTCGCGCAGAGCCCGGATGAGCTTCGCATGCAGGCTGCGCGGCCACGGCCACTGGGCATTGATCTCGGCGAAGGATGGCTCATCGATCGCCACGATCACCGGTCCGTCGTCCGGCAACGGAGCGTGCCACAGCGTCGAGAAGAGATCGAAGCCGCGATCGTCGACCAGCGACCAGGCGGCGAGCCGGGTGATCCCGATGACGGCCACGAGAACCACGAGCGCCAGCAACACGGAGCGCCGACGCCGGCGCGGCTTCCAGCGGTCCGAAGCCCTCGTGAACAGCCCGCGGATCATCAGAAGCGGACTTTCATTGATCCCTTGAACGTCGGTCCCCATCCGGGGGCACCGCTCGCCACCTCGAAATCCTCGCCAAGCAGGTTATACCCGGCCAGTTCGATCTCCATGTGCTTGCCGAAGGGTTCCCAGATCAGGTTTGCGTCGAGCGTCCAGTAGTCGTCGAGCTCGACGCCATTTTCGTCATCGCGCGCGCCGATATAGTTCGCGGCGATCGTCGCCTTCACATTCGCCTCGTTGACCCAGGTCAGCGCCACCTGCCCCGCCCAATCCGGAACGAAAGGCAGCGGTTCGCCATAGGTCGCGGATGTCGGATCCTCGTTCTCCGACGACGCATAGGCGGCAGTGGCCGAAAGGCCGAAGCCGTGGCCGAGCAGCAGGTTGGCCGTCAGGCTGCCGCGGTCGATGCGACCTTCGGATGCGGAGAACGGAAAGGCCGAGAACGGAATCGTAATCTGCACATCCTTGACGTCCTGATGCTGGAACTCCGCCGCCGTGAAGAAATCCGGCGTCCATTCGGCATCCCAGCGCAGAGCGACAGTATCGACATAGCCGCCGAGGCCCGTCGAAATCTCGTTCGGCTGCAGGCCGACGACACCGACCGGAGAAAGCGTCGGCGTGGTGACGTAGAGGCTCTGGCGCAGGAAGCCGGCCCGCAGCCAATGGCCCTCGGCCGGCGACCAGGCGATGCCGGCACGCGGTTCGAGCCGGGTCACGTCTTCTGCCTCCCCGTCGACGAGTGTGCCGAACAGCGCATACTCGCCTTTCAGGCTCGGCGTGATCTCATGCAGCAGGTCAACATAGACGCGACCGTAACCGGCCCGGTCGTTCGGGTCGGCAATCGTCGGGACGGAGCCGAATTTGAGCTGGTTGTAAGATTCGATCCAGCCGCCCTCGATGCCGTAGCGCCAGGTCAGGTCGTCCTCGCCGACGCTGTGGTTCAGAGCGGCGACATAGGTGCGCTGAGAACTCTCCGTTGTTGTGGTAAGGCCGAAGGGGGGGAGGAAGACGGTGCGTTCATCCAGTCCGTCTGCGTTAATATCGTTGTAAAGCAGCGCCGCGTTGACGACGTTCCGGTAGGCGATGGTGTGGCTGATGCCGACGCCGGCATTCGTCGTCACTGTCTCGCTCTCGATGTCCAGCCCTCCTGTCAGCGCAAGGTTGGAGAATGTGTCGGAGCGGTTGAAATAGACGACGACACGGTCGTCCGGCGTCGGGCTGGCCGTCAGGTAGCCATTGCCCCGCAGCAGGCGATCCTCCGAACTGAGATCAGTGCCGAACGAATCCGTTCGCTCGTCGTAGCCCTTTTCCCACTCGGCATTCAGGTAATAGCTGGTCGGGAAAGGCAGGTTGGAATAGCCTTGGACCTCTCCCTCGGCCGTGTAGCCGGGATCGCCGCCGGCCGTCGTCACGCCGCCGCCGAGAGTCGTCTCGACGAAGGGTGAGCGCACGATGTTGGCGGTCAGCGAACTGCCGGCCAGCATGTGCGGATCAAGCAGAAGACCCTGCAGGAACGACGAATAGCTGAGGCTGTTTGCGCTATTGGTGACGACATTGCCGCCATAGACATAGCTGTTGGCAAAGGGCGTCGCGCTGCCGCGCACCGTCTGGTCGATGTAGCTGCTGCCGGCGAAGGGATCGAACACGACATCGCCGTAGTATTCACCCCAGGCATTGAGCCCTTGGAGACGGAAGGCATTGTTGAGGGTCGAACCGGCGTCGCGGTTGGCGCTGAGCGATCCGAAATCTCCGCCCCTTTCCCGCGAACGCCGCATGAACTCCTGGGCGTTGCGGATCGCCCCTTCGGAATCGTAGTCGTCGATCGCCACGGCCGCCCGGTAGGAAGAGATCACCGGGTCGTTGTCGTCCAGCCTGTCGGCGTTGTCGACCGCCTGCTGGGCCGGCACCCTGTCGCCCTTCTGGTAGTGTGCGGCGGCAAGGAGCAGCTGCCCTTGCGAATAGGAGGGATTGGACACCGAAGCGGCGAGCAGGTCGTCGATGGCGCGGTCGACCTCGCCCGTCTGCATATGGTAACGCCCGCGCGCCACCAGCGCGACTTCGAAACTCGGGTCCGCCTCGAGCGCTTGGTCGATCGCAGCCTTCGCCTCTTCCACCCGCGACTGGTCGAGATAGAGGATCGCAAGGTTCGCATAGGCGACGGGGTCCTGGGTATCGAGAGTGATCGCCTTCTTGAAGGCCTCCTCCGCAGACTGCGTGTCACCGCGCGCCGACTGGACGTTACCGATCGCATTCCATGTCGTTGTCGAACCGGGAGCGACCCTGACGGCCGCCTGCAGATCCTGAAGGGCGCCGTCGAGATCGCCCTTGATCCCCGCGCGATAGTTCGCACGTCCTTCGAGCGCCGTGGGATCGGCGGGGTCGAGCGACAGCGAACGGCTGAACGCTTCCTCCGCCTGTTCGCGGTCGTTCAGGAGCATCGCGAGCTGTGCCCGGTAGGCCGGCAGGGAAGGATCATCCGGAAAACGCCGTTCAGCCGCCTTTATCGTCGCGATCGCCGCCTTGATATCCTTGAGGAAACCCTGCGCATAGGCCTGCAGCAGGGCCCCGTAGGGCCCGCTCACCGCAGTCGGCAGCGGTTCGACCCGGTTCGGATCGGCAAGCGATCGGGCGTAATAGCGCCCGTAGATGGCGATATCCCGGCGGCGGGCATCGAGCTTTCCGGCTGCCCGGCCGAACAGTACCGCAGCCTCGTCATAGCGCTTCTCCGCCGCCGCGAGCGTCGCCTCGATCAAGTCGACCCGCGCCCGTTGTGCCGGTGAAAGTGACCGCGTACGCAAAAGCGCAAGCGTTGCCTTCACCGCCTCGCGACCTTCCAGCGAAAGCTGCGTTTCCGCCAGTACCAAAAGGTCTTCGGAGCTCCGCGCTTCGATAGGCATGGCGGAAATCCGGTCGATCTCGCGGCGCATGTCCGCGACCTTCAGCGGCGAGGCCGGCATGAAGTTGAAGGCGTTGCGCGGTGCCAGATAGAAGAGCATCTGCTCACGATCGTCGGACTCGACGATCACCACTTTGCGTGGCGCCTGGCCGATCGTGGCCGCCGCCGCCTCGCCCTGGGCGACCTGCACGCTGCCGAAATCGTTGCTGAGCTCGACCAGGCCTTCGAGAACGGTGAGCGACGTCTTCGCTCCCTCGACCGTCATTGTCCAGTCGGTGCCGCGTATCGCCGCGGTGGCCGCAGGCGTCATGATCTTCACGCCGGTTCCGCCACGCTCGGCGCGTGCCCACATTGTGCCAGCCTCGAGCTCCAGTTCGGCATCGCTGCCGGCGGAAACCTGCCGCACCCTGAGCGACGAATTACGCCCGAGGCGGATTTGCGTGCGGTCCGCAAAGAGAATGGCGAGCTGTCCGGTTGCGTTTGTGCGCAGCACGTCGCCCGGAAGAAGGTCCTGCTTCAGGTCGACGAAGCGCCAGTCCGAGATGTCGATGAAGCGCACTTCTTCGCCGAACTTGCGTGCGATCACCGAGGCTGCGGCATCTGCAGCACGCGCGACCGGCTCCGCCGCAGCGGGCGAGCAATTCCAGCTCACCCCGACAAGCAGCGCCGCGATTGTCGACTTTATCTTGAAGGATTCTCCCGCCATGGCGACAGCAGTGTTCAACTCCCGGGGAGGTGTCAAGTATCCCCAACACAAATACCCTTGCCTTTTTAAGGGAGTGTAGTAGCAAAAATACACTTTCAACTGAGGGGCAGGAGAAGATGGCCGATTTTGACACGGTACCGACCGAATTGATCGAAACTCCGCCTGCGAGCGCGGACGTGAATCAAGAATATTTCAGCCACATAAAAAAAATTAACGACGTTTTCTATGATCAGGTGAAGACGTCCGACCAGAAGGCTGCCTATATTTTTACTTTCATGCTGGCTTTTCTCGTGACATCGAGCGAAGTCAGAAATGTATTCACGCTCGAACGCTACTACGATCGGACGATTTGGGAGAATACGCTGTCAGCTATTCTTGGACTGACCTCGACGTTCTCGATGCTTTCCGCAGTCATGGTGATCCTGCCGCGTCATATCACGACATCCACCTCGCTGTTCTGGGGTACATGGTCCAAGCATCGTCCGCTGCTCGAGGGCGCGGCGGCATACGGTGATCTCCGCTATCTTTTCAACGAGTATCTGAAGAATGCGGACATTCTTGCACAGATCGCCGGCCAGAAATACCGCTTCGTGTCCTATGCGTTCCGCGGCCTCATCGCCACGGTTCTCGCCTATGTCCTGCTCTTGATCGCCGGCTGATATCCGATGGGCGGGAGAGGTCAGCTCGCCCGCGCTGCCGTCCAATTATGCCAGTCTTCCTCGCTGCCGCGGAAGACGTTGAGGTCGATGCGGCCCTGGACGCCGTGCGAAAGCCCCGAGCCAGAATACTGCCAGAACAGCCACTTGCGACCCCGATAGATCTTCGAGGGGTGTGCGGCGACCGAACGGAGCCAGAAGGGGTATTCGCGGAAAGCGCCGTCGAGGTGGTCGCCATAGAAATCCGGCGCCGTGTAGATGATCGGGCGCTTGCCGTAGTGGCGCTCGAGCATGTCCATGAAGACCTGCATCTTCTCGTGGATCTTGGTGGTAGAAAGCCGCCGCTTGCAACTCGATTCCGCGTTGTATTCGACATCGATTACCGGCGGCAGCGCGTCCGGGTCGCGCGGCACGTTGCGGATGAACCATTCGGCCTGCTCGCCGGCGGTACGGCACCAGTAGAAGAAGTGGTAGGCGCCGCGCTTGAGACCGGCGTCCTTCGCCCGACGCCAGTTCGTCCTGAACATCGGATCAAGGTGGTCGCCGCCGTCCGTCGCCTTGATGTAGGCGAAGTTCGCCCCCTGCGTTCGGAGCTTCGCCCAGTCGATATCGCCCTGCCAGCGGGAGACGTCCACTCCGTGTACGGCGTATTTCTTCGGCGAGGACTTGCCGAAATTGATCGGCTTGGCGTCGCGGAAACGATGACTGTAGATTCGTGTTCGGCTCTGCGGCTCCATCGTGGTCGCCGGATTGTCCGGCACCAGCATCGCCACCGGCTTTTCGGCCGGCACCGGCATCGCGACGGTCATCGTCGCCGAGGTGAGCGCCTGCGACTGAGGCACCTGCCCCGCCCAGGCGAGTGCGTGCTGTTCCTGCACTTCTTTCTGGGGTGCACCCGCGTCCGCGGCGACCTCCGCCGCAGGGATCGGCGCGGCGGGCGCCGAGATCGCGCTCGTCACCTCGTTCGAGGGCTTGATCGCGAGCACTTCCTCCGGCCCCGAGGTCGAACGGCAGCTCGCAAGCAGAAGAGAGACGACGACAAGTGACGCAGCCGACACACGCATGGAACACGCAACTCCGAACAGACATGGACGGCACGCGATCGCGACGCCTGCAGCCCAGACAAAAATTCCTAACGGATCATTTATCGGAGAATGCTAAATACAATCTTTACCGCGACGGGACGCATGCTGCCGATCGTGCGTCGTTCCGGCGTCATTCCGCCCGCCCGTCGGGGGCATCGATTTATTTCCCACAACACCGAATAGAACGACAGCATCGCGTGTTCTCCCCTTGCAACGTCCTGCATGGGGATATCTTGATGAACACGAAAACCTTTCTCGCCGCCACCGTCGTACTCGGCCTTTCCTCCCTCGCTCCGTCGGCCCCGCCCTTGCCGCGGGTGACGACAGTTCCAGCACCCCGACCTGCAAAGCCGGCCAGGTCTACGATGAGGCGAGCGGCAAATGCGTGAAGCAGAGCGGCGCCAACGTCACCGACGAGAACCGCACCGACTACGCCTATTCGCTTGCCAAGGCCGGCCGCTACGAAGAAGCGCTCGCCATGCTCGACACCGTGGCCGACCAGAACGATCCCAAGGTGCTCAACTATCGCGGCTACGCGACCCGCAAGCTCGGCCGCACCGACGAGGGCATCTCCTATTATCTCCGCTCGGTGGCCGCAGACCCGCAATACGCCAAGGTGCGCGAATATCTCGGCGAGGCCTATGTCATCAAGGGACGGCTCGACCTCGCCCAGGAACAGCTCGCCACCATCCGCACGATCTGCGGTGAGGGCTGCGAGGAATATCGCGATCTCGACGAGGCGATCCACGGCGCCTCTGACATCTGATCCACCTCGACCATCTCGGACCGGGCGGCACGCTGTCTGCCTGGTCCTCGCGAACAAAGCGCTGGAAGAACAGGAAAATGGTCATCGCATGGGACGTCACGGCGGGCTATAGTCGCCACTCTCCGGAGACGCCCCGTAGCGAGACGGGTCCTCTCCATGGTGTACGGGAGGCGGAGATCGCCAGCCAAGCAGTCATACGAAGCGGGCTTCTCGCCAGTCTGCCGCGACTGTGGCGTTACGCCTTCGTGCTATCGCGCCAGCGCGACGTGGCCGACGATCTCGTGCAGCAGACCTGTGTGAGGGCGCTGGAGCGCTGCGGCCAGTTCGTGACGGACGGCAGTCCCGACCGCTGGTTCTTTTCGATCCTGCATTCGGTCTGGCTCAACGAGGCCCGCGCCCGCAAGGTTCGGTTCGGACAGGGTCTCGTACCGGCCGAGGAGCACCTCGCCTTCGACGGCGCCCGCGAAGCCGAGCTCCGCGCCGATGCCGGCAAGGTGCTGCGGCTGGTGAACGCCCTGCCGGAGGCGCAGCGCGCCGCCGTCTTCCTCGCCTATGTCGAGGGCCTTACCTACCGCGAGGTCGCTGAGATCCTCGATATTCCGATCGGCACCGTGATGAGCCGGCTCGCCGCAGCGCGCGCGAAACTCGCCGCCGGCACCGACGGGGGAGTGTGACATGAACGACAAGACACCGATCCCCTCCGACGAGGAGCTGACCGCCTTCATCGACGGAGAACTCGACGCCGCTGAGCATGCCCGGATCACGCAAGCGGTGCGAGACAACCCGCAGGCCGCCGAGCGGCTCGCCTTCCTCGAACGCGCCGATCTCCTGCCACTGCGCGAGAGCTTTGCCACCCTTCTTGACGAAGCGCCCCGCCGTGACCTCGAAGGCATGCTCGCCGCCATTCCCGCGCAGGATGCCGCCGAACCGAGAAACTTCGCCCGGCGCGGCTTTATCACCGCCATCGCCGCCTCGGTCGCCGCCGGCATCGTCGTCGATCGCGCCTGGATGCGGTTTGCAGAGCCTTCCGCCGTCGGCGAAAGTGCGGAGTGGCGCGACGCCGTCGCGCAGTACATGGCGCTCTATACGGCCGAGACGCTCGGCGCTGCCCATCCCGGCCGCGAGGCCGCGGCCGCCCAGCTCGCGATCGTCAACGAGCGCCTCGGCCTGTCGCTGACGCCGGAGGCGATCGCCCTTCCGGGCAGCGAATTCAAACGCGCACAGATCCTCGCCTATGACGACCGTCCGCTCGCGCAGATCCTCTATGTCGACCCCGAAGGGCGCCCGCTCGCGCTCTGCATCTTCGCCTCTGGAACGGCCGAAGCGTCGATCGCAAGCGAACGTCGCTACGCGCTCGACATCGCCTTCTGGTCGAATGGCCGCCACGCCGCGATGTTGATCGGCCATCTGCCCGCCGGCGACATCCGCCGTCTCGCCGAGGGCATCAGCCGGCAGATCGCCGCCTAGACACCACGCCTTCCGGTGCTGGTCGTGCAGTCTTTGAAGAATGTCGCAGACAGGCTGCACACGGGCCGACTTACGCCCTAATATCCCGCGTCAACGTCAATCAGGATCGCAGGCAATGGCAGAGTTTCCGACTAGGGCTAAGGTCGTCATCATCGGGCTGGGAGGCATCGTCGGCGCCTCCATCGCGCATCATCTCATCGAACGCGGCTGGGACGACATCGTCGGCATCGACAAGTCGGGCATTCCGACCGACATAGGCTCGACGGCGCATGCCTCCGACTTCTGCTATACGACCAGCCACGACTATCTCTCGGTCTGGACGACGCAGTATTCGATCGACTTCTATGAGAAGATGGGCCACTACGCTCGCATCGGCGGCCTCGAGGTCGCCCGCACCGGCGACGACGCCTGGATGGAAGAGATCAAGCGCAAGCTTTCCTCCGCCAAGGCTTTCGGTACCCGCGCCCACTACGTCTCTCCGGAAGAAATCAAGAAGCTCTTCCCGCTAATCGAGGAGGAGATGGTCCAGGGCGGCATGTTCGACCCCGACGCCGGCCTCGTCATCCCGCGCTCGCAGACTGTCGCCGGCAAGCTGGTCGATGCCGGCGAGAAGGCCGGCAAGCTGCAGGCCTTTGCAAACACACCGGCCAAATCGCTGATCGTCGAGAACGGCCGCATCAAGGGCGTCGTCACTCATCGCGGCACGATCATGGCCGATCACGTCATCGTCTGCGCCGGCCTCTGGGGGCGCCTGATCGCAGAAATGGTCGGCGAAGACCTGCCGGTCATGCCGGTCGACCACCCGCTCACCTTCTTCGGTCCGTTCAACGAATTCGAAGGCACCGGCAAGGAGATCGGCTATCCGCTGCTGCGTGACCAGGGCAATTCCGCCTATATGCGCGACACCGGCGACCCGAAAACCACCGAGGGCGGCCAAATCGAATGGGGCTATTACGAGACCACCAATCCGCGCATGTGCCATCCGCGCGACCTTCTCGAAAAGCATGAAGCCCGCCTCTCCCCGTCACAGCGCGACCTGGAGATGGAGCAGATCCTCGA
This sequence comes from Ciceribacter thiooxidans, assembly GCF_014126615.1. Classification (NCBI taxonomy): domain Bacteria; kingdom Pseudomonadati; phylum Pseudomonadota; class Alphaproteobacteria; order Hyphomicrobiales; family Rhizobiaceae; genus Ciceribacter; species Ciceribacter thiooxidans. Next base: position 386,291 of record NZ_CP059896.1, on the reverse strand, counting down.
GCCGCTGGAGCGCGCGATCGAGCTCACCCCGATCCTCGGCGAACTCGGCTACAACGAAGGCCATTCCTTCAATGGCCTGCTGCAGGTGTCTGCCGCCGGCGGCCCCTCCTGCGGCGAGAGCCAGAAAGTGCGCGGCCTCTGGTACTGCGTCGCCATTTGGGTCAAGGACGGCCCCGGCTACGGCAAGCTGATCGCCGACTGGATGACCGACGGCCGCACCGAGATCGATCACAATTCGATAGACTACGCCCGCTTCTATCCGCACCAGTTGACCGAGGACTTCATCGCCGGCCGCTGCTTTGAGGCCGCCCAGAAGATCTACTTCCCTGCCGTTCACCCTCGCGAACCCTATGCCAGCGCCCGCGGTGTCAAGCGCTCGCCCTTCTACGAGCGCGAAGTCGAGCTCGGCGGATACTTCATGGAGCTCGGCGGCTGGGAGCGTGCCCACGGCTACGCCGCCAACGAGCATCTCCTGGAAAAATACGGCGACAAGATTCCGGACCGCGAGAACGAATGGGACAGCCGCCACTTCTGGCGCGTCTCCAACGCCGAGCATCTGGCGATGAGCGAGGATTGCGGCATCGTCAACCTTTCGCACTTCCACATGGTGGACATCGAGGGGCCGGACCATGTCGAGCTGCTCGAATGGCTCTGCGCCGCAAAAATTGGCGGCGACGCCAATATCGGCAAGGGCATCTACACCCACTTCCTCGATGACGAGGGGATGGTGCGGGCCGACTTCACCGTCTTCCGCATGGCCGACCGCTGCCGTCTCGTGAACGGTGCCGATGCCGGGCCGCGTGACTTCCACTACATGAAGCGAGTGGCGCAAGATCGCGGCCTCGACGTCACCATCACCGACGTCTCGGAAAAGTACATCACCATCGGCATCTGGGGCCCGAATGCGCGTGCGACGCTGAAAAAGGCCGTCGCCGATCCGGCCGGCCTCGACCCGGAAAACTTCGCCTTCGCCGCGATCAAGCCGATCGAAATCGCCGGCAAGTCCGTCACCGCCTTCCGCATCTCCTATGTGGGTGAGCAGGGCTGGGAACTGCACATGAAATACGAAGACGGCCTTGCCGTCTGGGATGCGCTCCGCGCCACCGGCGTCATGGCCTTCGGCGTCGAAACCTATGCAAACTCGCGCCGCATGGAAAAGAGCCTGCGCCTGCAGAACGCAGACCTGCTCACGCAGTATAACCTCATCGAAGCCGACCTCGCCCGCCCGAAGGTCAAGGAAGCCGATTTCCGCGGCAAGGCGAAGCACCTCGAATACAAGGCGCGGGACCACCAGCCGGCCATGCTCTGCACGCTGGTCATGACGGAGAATACCGACAAAGACGGCGTGCAGCGCTATCCGGTCGGCTCGCTCCCGGTCATGGACCCGGAGACCGGCGAGACGCTGGTCGACAGCCTGGGCCGCCGCTCCTACACCACCTCGATCGCCTTCGGCCCGACGATCGGCAAGAACATCGCACTCGCGTACCTGCCTTGGGAATATTGTCAGGTCGGCCGGAAGCTCACCGTCGAATATTTCGCCGAAACTTACCCGGTCGAAGTCGCCGGCGTCGGCTATAAGCCGCTCTACGATCCGGAAAACCTGAAGCCGCGAAGCTGATCAGGCGTCGCAGCGCTGCAAGAACTGGAGGCCGCCGGTGCGCTGACGCACCGGCGGTTGTTTTTCTATGTGTACTGGGAGCTTGCCGTCTCTATGGGGGCGTCAGCGAACGGCGGCCGGATCTGTCACCTGATCCCCGCAACCGGTTGGGGACGTTGCGGTTGCGGCTGGATGAAGAAGCTGCCTCGCAAGGCAATTCCTTCCGATAGCGGCGGAGCTGTTGGTTTGTGGCGGCAGCCAGGAGCGCCCGGCGTTTTGCCGGGAGGGAGGTGGTGGCAGGTCAGTTGCTTGGTAGTTCTGCGATGACGGCTTGCAGAAACGCAAAAAGCCCCGCGGTGGGGGCTCTTTGGGATCGGGTGGAAGGTTGGTTGCGGGGGCAGGATTTGAACCTGCGGCCTTCAGGTTATGAGCCTGACGAGCTACCGGGCTGCTCCACCCCGCGTTATGTTGAGCTGTCCGGGGATTTGCCCGGATTTTTGTTTTGCCCTTCCTCGCGCGCGTTGCGCTCTGCGGGAGGGCGGGGCTGCTCCACCCCGCGTTAGACCTGAGCTGCCGGGCGATCCCGGTTTTTTTGGCCTTCCTTTTGGGCTTTTTTGCCTTGGGGAGGGCGGGGCTGCTCTGGCCCGGGTGTTATTGTATGAAGCAAAAAGGCCGCTTTCGCGGCCTCGTTTTGGGCACGAGGCCCTTTTTGTGATGAGAAGATTTTGATTGCCTTTAGCAGACCTGGCAGCGACCTACTCTCCCGCGTCTTGAGACGAAGTACCATTGGCGCTGGGGCGTTTCACGGCCGTGTTCGGAATGGGAACGGGTGCAGCCACCCCGCCATAACCACCAGGTCAGCTAAGGGCAATCATATTTGAGAAGCTGGTGACTGAGGCCTTAGGCAACAGTCTTTCTTTGAACACGTCCTGGAGCGGCGAAGACTACTGCCTACTGCCCAACTCCTACTGGCTCATCTTTGATGAGCATGGTCAATGAGAACGATCAAGCCAATCGAGCTATTAGTAACGGTAAGCTTCACACATTGCTGCGCTTCCACACCCGTCCTATCAACGTGGTCGTCTTCCACGGCTCTGATAGGGAATACTCGTTTTCAGGTGGGTTTCCCGCTTAGATGCCTTCAGCGGTTATCCCTTCCATATATAGCTACCCTGCTATGCCGTTGGCACGACAACAGGTCCACCAGAGATATGTCCATCCCGGTCCTCTCGTACTAGGGACAGATCCTGTCAATATTCCTACACCCACGGCAGATAGGGACCGAACTGTCTCACGACGTTCTGAACCCAGCTCACGTACCGCTTTAATTGGCGAACAGCCAAACCCTTGGGACCTGCTCCAGCCCCAGGATGCGATGAGCCGACATCGAGGTGCCAAACAACCCCGTCGATATGGACTCTTGGGGGTCATCAGCCTGTTATCCCCGGCGTACCTTTTATCCGTTGAGCGATGGCCCTTCCACGCGGGACCACCGGATCACTATGACCGACTTTCGTCTCTGCTCGACTTGTCAGTCTCGCAGTCAGGCGGGCTTATGCCATTGCACTCGACGACCGATTTCCGACCGGTCTGAGCCCACCATCGCGCGCCTCCGTTACTCTTTCGGAGGCGACCGCCCCAGTCAAACTACCCACCATACACTGTCCCGGACCCGGATGACGGGCCGCGGTTAGACATCCATGACGATAAGGGTGGTATTTCAAGGATGGCTCCACAGAAACTGGCGTCCCTGCTTCAAAGCCTACCACCTATCCTACACATGCCGACACGAATGCCAGTGTAAAGCTATAGTAAAGGTGCACGGGGTCTTTCCGTCTGACCGCAGGAACCCCGCATCTTCACGGGGAATTCAATTTCACTGAGTCTATGTTGGAGACAGCGGGGAAGTCGTTACGCCATTCGTGCAGGTCGGAACTTACCCGACAAGGAATTTCGCTACCTTAGGACCGTTATAGTTACGGCCGCCGTTTACTGGGGCTTCGATTCAGAGCTTGCACCCCTCCTCTTAACCTTCCAGCACCGGGCAGGCGTCAGACCCTATACGTCGTCTTGCGACTTCGCAGAGCCCTGTGTTTTTGATAAACAGTCGCTACCCCCTGGTCTGTGCCACCCCACAATGGTTGCCCATCATGGGGTCACGCTTCTTCCGAAGTTACGCGTGCAATTTGCCGAG